>CAZYYJ010000071.1:0-26988 GCA_964651595.1 uncultured Pseudomonadales bacterium
ACCCGTTCTACGCCAATCTCCACACCCAGCAGCTCGCCCAGGCGTTGTTGCCGCAGGGTAACCTCGGCAGCAGCCGGCAGGTGCTCGTCCGCCCTGCTCTCCACCACCGGGCCCGGGACGCCGCCCACGATGTCGAGCAGCAATCGGGTGGCTCGTTCCATCGCGTCGAACTGCAGCCCGTGATCGACGCCGCGCTCGTAACGATGCGCGGCGTCCGTCTGCAGGCCGTAGCGGCGCGCGGTTCCGGCAACCGCCAGGGGCGCAAAAAACGCGCACTCGAGAAACACATCCGTGGTGTCGTCCTGTACGCCGCTGCGCGCGCCGCCCATGACACCGGCAATGGCGACGGGGCCGTTACCGTCGGTGATGAGCATGGTCTGATCGTCGAGGGCAACCTCCTGACCATCGAGGAGCGTCAGTTTTTCCCCCGGGGTAGCCAACCGCACGTCTATGGCCTCGTGAAGCTGTCGCAGGTCAAAGGCGTGCATGGGCTGTCCCAGCTCGATGAGCACATAGTTGGTGATGTCCACCACCGGGTCGATGCTGCGCAGCCCGCAGCGCCGCAGCCGTTCGCGCATCCACTGCGGCGTAGGCCGGGAGAGATCCACCCCTTCGATCACACGACCGAGATAACGCGGGCACCCCTCCGCGTGCGTGAGGCTCACCGGAAAGGTTGCATCGCTCACAGCCGGCACCGGTTCGATCACGGGAAACCCGACAGGCGCGTTGTTGAGCACGCCCACTTCGCGCGCCACACCCTTAAGACTCAGGCAATCGCCGCGGTTGGGCGTGAGGTCCAGGTCGACGATCACATCATCCAGCGCCAGCGCTTCGCGCAGATCGGTGCCGGGTACCAGCTCCACCGGCAGCTCCATGATGCCGTCGTGATTGTCACCGATGGCCAGCTCCGCTTCGCTGCACAGCATGCCGTGCGACGCCTCGCCGCGCAGCTTGGCTTTCTTGATTTTGAAGTCGTCGGGCAGCACCGCGCCAACGCGCGCAAACGCCACCTTCAACCCCGCGCGCACGTTGGGCGCACCGCACACCACCTGGAACGTATCCGTCCCATCGCTCACCTCGCACAGGGACAGCTTGTCGGCGTCCGGATGCTTGTTGCAGCCGAGTACCGCGCCTACCACAACCCCGGAGAAAGCTCCGGCAACCGGTTCCGTGCCGTCCACCTCAAGGCCGGCCATGGTCAGCTGCTCCAGCAACTCGTCCCGGGGCAACCCCGGGTCTACCCACTCGCGCATCCACGCTTCGCTGAATTTCACCGCAAGTCTCCTAGTTGAACTGCCGAAGGAAGCGCATGTCGTTCTCGAAGAACAACCGCAGGTCGTCCACCTCGTAGAGCAGCATGGCCAGCCGGTCGCCGCCGAAGCCAAAGGCAAAACCCGAGTACTCCTCCGGGTCGATGCCTGACATGCGCAGCACGTTGGGATGCACCAGCCCCGAACCCATCACCTCCAGCCAGCCCGTGTGGCTGCACACGCGACAACCTTTGCCGAGGCACTGCACACATTGCACATCCACTTCCGCCGAGGGTTCCGTGAACGGGAAATAAGACGGACGAAACCGCACGGCCAGGTCTTTTTCGAAGAAGCGCTGCAGGAACTGAATGATGGTGCCTTTCAGATCCGCAAAGCTGATGCCGCGATCAATCACCAGGCCTTCCACCTGATGGAACATGGGGCTGTGCGTGAGATCGTTGTCGCGCCGGTACACGCGGCCCGGGCAGATCACGCGGATCGGCGGCTCGCGTTCTTCCATGGTGTGCACCTGGCTGGGCGAGGTGTGCGTGCGCAACAGCGTGCCGTCACCAAAATAGAACGTGTCGTGCATGGCCCGCGCCGGGTGGTGGGCGGGAATGTTCAGGGCTTCGAAGTTGTAGTAGTCGTTTTCCACTTCGGGGCCTGCCACCACGTCGTAACCGGCACCCACGAAGATCTCTTCGATGCGGTACATGGCCTGCGTGACCGGATGCAATCCACCCGGCGTCTGTTTGCGGCCGGGAAGCGTGATGTCCACCACATCCTCAGCGAGATTGTGCGCAAGCAGGGCCGCCTCGAGATCGTTTTTGCGGGTCTCCAGCCAGCCCTGTACCTGGCTTTTCGCTTCGTTGATGCGGGCGCCCGCCGCAGGGCGTTGCGCCGCATCGAGCTTGCCCAGCCCTTTCAGCAGGGCCGTGACAGCGCCTTTCTTACCCAGGTTGGCCACACGCACATCGTCCAGCTGCTTCAGATCTTCCGCGGCCGCTACGGCCTGCTCAGCCTCGGCCAGCAGCGCTTGTATGTCGTTTTCCAGATCGTCGTTTTCCAGACCCATGGCGTCGTCCTCGTTGTCGTCGTCACCCACAAAAAAAGGGAAGTCCCGTTGTCCTTCCCTTCATGGCCCGCGTCAGTGGCGGGAGGCCACGCACGCGCCTGCCGGGAAGGCCTGTTTAAGGTCTCCCAGAGGCGGGCGTACGCCGGTGTGTTTGTCAGGCTGCCTTGGCGCGCTCAACCAGCGCTGCGAAAGCTTCCTTTTCGTGCATGGCGATGTCGGCCAGCACCTTGCGATCCACCTCTACTCCCGCCTCTTTGAGACCGGAGATAAAGCGGCTGTAGGACAGGCCGTGCTCGCGTGCCGCCGCATTGATGCGCACGATCCACAACTGACGGAACTGGCGCTTGCGCTGGCGGCGGTCGCGGTAGGCGTACTGCCCGGCCCGTATCACCGCCTGCTTGGCAACCTTGAAGGTGCGGCTGCGCGCGCCGTAGTAGCCACGCGCCTGCTTGAGTATCTTTTTCCTGCGTGCCCGGGAGGCCACGCTGCGCTTGATTCTGGGCATGCGTCTCTCCTAGCGGGCTTTCGTTGGCAACATGCGTCGAATGAGCGGCGCATCGGCTGGAGACACGTTTTCCATGCCACGCAGCTGGCGCTTACGCTTCGACGACATCTTGGTGAGGATGTGGTTCTTGTTGGTCTGCTTGTGCTTGAACCCTTTGGCTGTACGACGAAAACGCTTCGCCGCGCCGCGGTTCGTTTTGAGTTTGGGCATTACTACTCCACGCTATTGCTCGAGCTTCTCACAGCTCGCAAATCTACATTGAACATAACCGTCCCGAACGGTGTGGGGTGTAAACCCTTCTTGTTGTTCTTACAGCGCCGGCTTCAGCCTTTGCGCTTGCGGGGTGCCAGCACCATGATCACCTGCCTGCCTTCGAACTTGGGCTCTGCTTCGATCTGCCCCAGTTCGTCCAGGTCTTCTGCGATACGGGCCATGAGATTCATCCCAATCTCGGGATGCACCACCTCGCGGCCACGAAAGCGCAAAGAAATCTTGGCTTTGTCACCCTCTTCGAGAAAACGCCTCAGGTTGCGTAGTTTTACCTGATAGTCGCCTTCTTCCGTTCCGGGTCGGAACTTTACTTCCTTTACCTGGATCTGCTTCTGTTTCTTGCGCTGAGCAGCACGGGTCTTCTTCAGCTCGAACAGATGCTTACCATAGTCCATCACTTTGCAAACCGGCGGTTCGGCATCGGGTGCAACCAGCACCAGATCCAGACCCGAGGCTCGCGCTTCGGCTAACGCTTCATCGCGTGACACGATGCCGCGCTGGCCGCCATCGGCACCAACCAGACGCACGTTGTGTGAGCGAATGTCTTCATTCAGCAGCGATTTTTCAACGCGCTTAGATCCCTTTTTGATGGGCTTCTCCTGTTAGTCTTACTCCCGCCGGTCCTTACGCGCCTCCGCACAATCGCACGCTTTGCGTGCGCCTCGCGCGGTACAACTCGGTCGTTACCGAATTGCGCTCCCAGGCACTTGAACCGCCGGCCGATGACTCGACGACGGGCGAGATGGTATCCACCCTTCACCGAGCGGCGCATTCTACTGCCGGCAACCCCTCCATGCAACGAAAATCGGGGCAAAAACACTCGCAATTTCAGCACGTTAGAGCGCGATCCGGCACCGGCCGGAAGACCCCAATCGCGCTCATCCGCGCTTGGTGTATGCTTCGCCGCTGCAAAGTAGTGAGCTTAAGGGGGAGCCCATGACCACAAGCAAGATTCCTGGCGGTGACGCAGAGCTGCGCGCGGCCCTGGAGGACGTGAATCTGCCCAATCTGCTGCTGGTGCTGGCCTGCATTACCGGGAGTGACGAGTGGCTGGCCGAACGTTTCGCCCCAGCGCCCATCGAGGCGCCCGAAGGTTCCATGTTCCCAGACGACTCAGGCCGCTACAGCGAAGAGATCCAGGCCGAAATCCGTGACGCGGCCCTGCGCATCATCGGCGAAGTGCGGGACGGTAAGCGCACTGTACCGGCACCGCCGGACCAGGTTCGCCTGCAGCAGCTGCTGACATTTTCCGTGGCCGAGGAGGTGAACGAGGGTTACGCCGCCATGCTCATGGAGGAAACACTGTTCCGAAACCGCGATGAAGCCTGGCAGGCTGACCTGTCCGCGGCGGTCAGCGCGGGGACAACCACCGACTTCAACGCCATTATCATCGGGGCCGGCATGTCGGGCCTCGGCATTGCGGCCAAGCTCGAAGCTGCGGGCGTGGCTTACACGGTTCTGGAGAAGAACGACCAGGTCGGCGGCACCTGGTACGAAAACACCTACCCCGATTGCGGGGTGGACACGCCGAACCACTACTACTCGTACTCCTTCAATCGCAATCCGAACTGGTCGGGTTATTTCTCCAAACGCGACGAGCTCTTCGAGTACTTCGACTCATGCGCTGACGAATTTGCCGTTCGCAAGAACGTGCAATTCAATACGGAAGTCTCCGAGGCCCGTTATCTCGCCGCGGGCAGAAGCTGGGAAGTGGACGTAATGCACGCAGACGGCAGCACTGAGACGCTCACCGCCAACGTGGTGATCAGCGCGGTGGGACAACTGAACCGCCCCAGCCTGCCCGACATCGACGGCCTCGACAGCTTCAAGGGTGCGCTGTGGCATTCAGCCCGCTGGCGACACGACGTGGACCTTGCCGGTAAACGTGTGGGGGTGATCGGCACCGGCTGCTCGTGCGTGCAGCTGTTACCCAAAACTGCCGAGATTGCGGAGCGGGCGCTGGTGTTTCAGCGTACGCCCCACTGGGTATCCCCCGCACGCGATTACTACACGCCGGTAGAGCCGGGCCAGCTCTGGGCCCTGAATCACATTCCCTTCTATGCGGAGTTTCATCGGGCACGCATGATTCTCGGCTTCGGCGACCGCATCTGGGAAGCCGTGGTAGCCGATCCCAATTGGGACAAGCCCGGCGAATCCATGAACGAAGCCAATCACGAGATGCGTGAAGCGCTGATCGGTTTCATCAAGGAAGGCCTGGGTGACAAGCAGCACTACGTGGAACACTGCGTTCCCGATTTTCCGGTCTGGGGCAAACGCCTCATCGTCGACAACGGCTGGTATCCCACGCTCGCCCGCGAGAACGTGGACCTCGTGACCGACACCATCGAACGTATTGTGCCGGAAGGTGTGCAGACCGCAGACGGCACCGTCCACGAGCTCGACGCGCTGATCCTTGCCACAGGCTTCCACACCAACCAGTTTCTGTGGCCTATCAGAATTGTGGGCAAATCGGGCCAGACGCTGGAAGATGTCTGGGGCGACAACGCCAATGCCTACAAAGGCGTCTCCGTGCCGGACTTCCCCAATCTC
Organism: uncultured Pseudomonadales bacterium; assembly: GCA_964651595.1. Taxonomy (GTDB): domain Bacteria; phylum Pseudomonadota; class Gammaproteobacteria; order Pseudomonadales; family Azotimanducaceae; genus UBA4421. Next base: position 5,651 of record CAZYYJ010000071.1, read on the forward strand.
TTCTGCCTGTACGGCCCCAACACGAACATCGTGCACGGCGGCAGCATCATCTATCAGGTGGAGTGTCAGATTCACTATGTGATGCAGTGCATCACGCAGATGCTGGCAAAAGGTGTGGATGCCATCGACGTTCGCGCGGACGTGAATTCGGCCTACAACGACAAGGTACAGGAAATCAGCCGGCGCCTTGCCTGGGGACATCCGAACGTGGAGAGCTGGTACAAGAACAGCGCAGGAAGGGTGATCAACAATTCACCGTTCAGCCTGCAGCAGTACTGGGAGGTGACCCACGACGTCGATTTCGACGACTACCACCTGGAGCAGGCCGGGGACAACGAAGCCGCTTAGTCCTTCGAGCCACGGCGCGTCGCCGGCCATGGATGGCCGGCGCCGCAGCGACACACGGACGTGACAAGCGGCCCGAGAAGGGTTCACCCGCCCCGAAAGCCGCCGTTCAAAGGTTAACTACCGCTGCCTTTCCGCATATTTCTGCGTAGGCCGGGACCCGTTCTCGTCGTACAGGTCGAATTCTTCGACGAGATCCTCCACCCACTGGATGGAACCCGTCCGGCTCATGAGGTTGTCGCTGGTGACCAGCGCGGCCACAGAGCGACCCACCAGCAGCGGGGTCTGCGATTGTGACAGGTCCATGCCCTGCGCTTCCGCGTGGTCCTGAATGAACTCGGTGGCCACCGACCCCGGATAGAGAACCACAGCGGGAATACCTCTGGGCTCTAGCTCGACGGCCATGTCAGCCGTGAGGCGGTCGAGACCTGCCTTTCCCGCACCGTAGCTGGAGCTGAAGTGATAGCTCTGTCCGCCCGGAGACGACACGTTGACCATCACGGCGCTGTCCGCTTCGAAAAGCAACCGCGCGGCGTGCCAGCTGGCCACGTAGTGCGCACGCAGGCCGATACCGACCTGATCGTCCCACACCTGGATCGGGTGATCCCAGAAGCCGCCGCCCCAGGCCGGTGGGTTGGGGATCTTGTAGACGTTGTTCACCAGGATATCGATGCGACCGGCCTCATCACCCACGCGCTGGAAAAGCGCTGCAATGTCGTCGTCGTTGCCATGATCACACTGTATAGGCCGGCCTTCGCCGCCGCGCTCGTTGACCTCGCGGGCGGTGGTGTCGATGGTGCGTTCGCCGTCACCGGTGGTGCGCCCGGTAACATAGACAGTGCAGCCCTGCTCGGCCAGCGCGAGCGCTATGCCTTTGCCTATGCCCCGGCTGGCACCGGTGACAACGGCGATCTTGCCTTCGAGCGGTTTGTCCATGGGTGTCCTCGTTGTGTGTTTTCGTTGTCGGTCAAGCTTACCACGCGGCGTTTCGTTGCCGCATAATCCCGCCCTTTCCAACGCACCGGAGGTACCTGCCATGGCCAATGTCGCCGACGATCCGCGCCTGGATCCCCGCATCCGAAACATACTGGCGATGATGCCCACGGCGACGCAGAGCAATGTCGCCAGCCGCGAAGAAGTTCTCGCCGAAGCCAACAGCGAGGAGATGGCGGCCACCCGGGAACGCATGCAGGCTATGTTCGCCATGCTCGACAATGAAGAGACAGCGCCAAGCACCGGTCTCGCCATCTCGACAAAGACGTTCACGTCCCGGCCGGACGGCAACGAGATCAAGGTACTGTTCATCCGCCCGGAAAGTGACAACCCCCTGCCCTGCGTGTACTACGTTCACGGCGGCGGCATGCAGGTGCTTTCCTGTTTCGACGGCATGTACGCTTCGTGGGGGCGAATCATCGCGGCCCAGGGCGTCGCTGTAGCCATGGTGGACTTTCGTAACTGCCTCACGCCGTCTTCCGCCGAAGAGGTGGCGCCGTTCCCCGCAGGGCTCAACGATTGTGTTTCCGGCGTGCACTGGCTGCACGAGAACGCTGCAGAGTTGGGCATAGATTCTGACCACATCATCGTTGCCGGTGAAAGCGGCGGCGGCAATCTCACGCTCGCTACGGGCATGAAGCTCAAGCAGGACGGCGATCTAGCCCTGATACGGGGGTTGTATTCCCTGTGTCCCTACATTGCGGGTGAGTGGCCGCAACCGCAGCTGCCAAGCTCGCAGGAAAACAACGGCATTGCCATTGAGCTGCACAGCAATCGCGGACGCATGGCCTACGGCATCGAAGCCTTCGACGCGAAAGATCCGCTGGCGTGGCCACTGTTTGCCAGCGAAGAAGACGTGAGCGGGCTTGTGCCGACCGTCATCAGCGTCAACGAGTGCGACCCGTTGCGTGACGAAGGCGTGGAGTTTTACCGCCTGTTGCTTCGGGCGGGCGTGCCTGCCCGGTGCCGCCAGGTGATGGGCACCTCGCACGGTATCGAGATCTTTTCCATCGCGTGTCCAGAGATCAGCCGCGACACCGCAGCCAGCATCGCACGGTTCTGCAGGGAAGTCTGACCGTCGAAAGCAGCACAGCAAGGGCATCTGATGCTGAGCTCCGGCGCAGCATCACCCCTTAGCCGGCTTGGTTTTGCGCGGCCAGACGTGCGCCGCCAAATCAGACAATTCCTACAAGAATCCGGCATGTATACATGTAGACTGACGGTCCATGTCCAACCAGCCCAAGGCGCGGCGCGACATGCACACTGTATGCCTGCTAAGTCTGAAAGGTGGCGCCGGCAAGTCCACCGTCGTTCAATCTCTCGCCGTCTGCGCTGTTCAACAGGGCCAGAATACGCTGGTCATCGAGCTCGACCCGCAGGGTAGTCTCAAGAACTGGTCCAAGCGCCGCATCAACGAACAGCCCCGGGTCATGCAGACCCTTCCACAGTCGTTGGATGACATGTTGGAAGAAGCCCGAGAGAACGACGTGCACTGGGTGTTTCTCGACACGCCGGGGCATGACACGTCAACGGCCGCCGCTGCAGCCGCCCACGCCGACATCATCCTGATCCCCTGCAAAATCCAGTCAATGAAAGACTTCGACGCGGTTATGGCGACGCTGACAGAAGCCAACCGTGTGAACAAGCCCGCCTACGTGCTGATGAATCAGGTGCCGCCCAACTCCCCCAGACTCATCCGCAACAAGCAGGTGGAAATACAGCGCGAATACAACGTTACCGTGCTGTCGAAGTTCCTCTCGCGCCGGGTGGACTTCGAGTATTGCGATGCCAAGGGCCTGTCAGCTGCAGAATTCAATCCCGACGGTGCCGCGGCAGAGGAAACCCAGCGCCTGTTTGCCTTGATTCAATCCATCTTCATCGCACTGCGCCAGAACGGCCGCCCACGGGCCAGCGTGCTGCCACCCGGCCCTCCAGCGAACGAACGGGCCGAGACGGGTTTTTCCACGATCGGCGGGCAACGGCCTGGTCGCCTCCCCCCATCCACTCCTTCCGACCAGGCTGTTGCTTTGCCGAGGGGGATCTCGCTGGACGCCGACGACGAGCGCGACACGCTGCTGGAAGACGCAGCCGAAGAGGACGCTTACCGCAACTGGCGCCGGCGCCACGACGCGCTGGCGCAAACGGAAGAGATAGAGCTCGAAGAGATCTTTCTGGAAGACGTTCCTGCAGAGCGTATCGACTCAGCCGGGGACACGGTGAGCGACGACGCCGAGGACAACGTTCACCAGTTCATTACAGCCCACCACTCGTCGCCGTAACGCCTCATCACACGCGGCCCGGGGAAACAACAATACCAAGCAAACAGCAGTCGCCGAGAACCGCCCAATGCCTCGAACCATGAAGTCGCGCGCGCCGACAAAGCTGCCGCCGAGCCGCGCAGGAAAAAAACCCGTAACCGCTTATGTCGAGCTGGACACGCACAAGGAGCTGCGCATGCTCGGTATAAAGCTGGGCAAATCATCGCAGCAGATGCTGACCGAAGCGCTGCACAGCTATCTGCGACACCACGCCGAATAACCCACCGTTGCGCTAAACTGTCGCTTCCCGCAGCAATTCGAGGAAGATCGTTGCGCCCTGTGCTCCTGTCCCGCGTGGCCGCTCTCGCGCTGTGCGCGTTGCTTCCCTGGGCGGTCCGCGCCGAAACCGCGCCCTCCCGCGTTCTGCTGTGGGGTGACACCCATCTGCACACATCGTATTCGTTCGACGCCTTTCTGAACGGCAACCTCACGGGCGACCCCGACGTTGCCTACCGGTTCGCCCGGGGTTTGCCGGTGATCCATCCGTACAACCGCACCCGGGTACAGTTGCAGACACCACTGGATTTCCTCGTGGTGACCGACCACGCCGAGTTCTACGGCGGCCTTCGGGATATCTACAACGACGGTGTGCAGGACCCCGACCCCAACGTCTTCCTGAAGCTGATCTACTGGTACCAGACCCGCCAGATCCGGAACGCCATCGACAGTGGTGACGGCCCCGGCTTCTTCCGTGAACAGTTGCCAACGCAGAGCGATCCTTTCGAAGCAGCGGAACGCTGGGTGAGCGATACCGCGAGCCAGGTCATTCCTGGCGCCGAAGTATCGGCGCGCAACGCATGGCAACGCATGCTGGCCATGGCTGATGCGCACAACGAGCCAGGACGTTTCACGACACTGATCGGCTGGGAATGGAGCACCATTCCCGGGGGCGCCAATCTGCATCGTGTGGTGGTTACCGATGCAAAGCCGGACATAGCAAGCCGATTCCTGCCCTTCAGTTCCACCGACAGCCCTTTCCCCGAAGATCTGTGGACCTGGATGGAAGCCACCGCGCAGGCTACCGGCGCCAACTTCGTCGCCATCCCGCACAACTCCAACATTTCCAAGGGTGTCATGTTCAACCGCATGACGCTGCGTAACGAGCCCATGAACGCTGCTTACGCAGCGCACCGCGCCCGCTTCGAACCCGTTGTCGAAATTACCCAGATCAAGGGCGATTCGGAAACGCATCCCGCATTGTCTCCCGACGATCCGTTTGCCGATTTCGAAACATATCCTTTCTACATCCAGCAGGACCGTGGCGCCCCTTACGAAGCCCTTCCGGGCGACTACGTGCGCAGCGCCCTGCGGACAGGCCTTGCCCTGGACGCAGAGCTCGGCGCCAACCCCTTCCGCTTCGGGGTCATCGGTTCCACCGACTCACACACCGCCCTGGCATCTGCCGAAGAGCCCAATTTCTGGGGCAAGATGGCGTACGACTCCGTGCCTGAACGTAAACAGGGCAATGCGCTGAACATCGGCCCCACGGGCTGGTCGATGCAGGCTGGCGGCCTCGCCGCTGTCTGGGCCGAAGAGAACAGTCGCGAAGCCATTCTGGCCGCGTTTCAACGGCGCGAGGTGTACGCCACCTCCGGGCCGCGCATCGTGCTGAAGGTGACCGCGGAAAACGGTTCCGACCCGGTGAACATGGGCGGCACGCTGGTTGCATCGGCCGCCGCACCGACGCTGACGGTCTCTGCAGCGAAAGACCCCATGTCTGCCAACCTGGACCGTGTGCAGATCGTCAAAGGCTGGCTCGACGCTGACAACAACACTCACGAAGCGGTGTTCGACGTGGCATGGTCCGGAAATCGGCAACCCGGGGTCGACGGCACGCTGCCTCCGGTGGGCGACACGGTGGATCGAGCGACGGGTGGCTACACCAACACCATTGGTGCCGCGAGTCTGGAGGCCACGTGGACCGATCCGGCCTACGACCCCACCCAGCGCAGCTTCTATTACGTGCGCGTGCTCGAGATACCCACACCCCGCCACTCGCTGCTGGACGCCCTTGCTCTGGGTATGCAGGCGCCTACGGAAGGCCCGCAGGTAATTCAGGAACGCGCCTACTCCAGCGCGGTGTGGGTTACGCCTTAGGCGGTGCAGCGTCGGCGTGCAGCACGCCGGCTTCCGTCAGCGCTGCACAGGCTTCGGCGTCGTAACCCACCTCCGCAAGCACCTCTGCATTGTGCTGTCCCAGCCGCGCCGTTGCGTGGCGGATGCTCGATGGCGTGGCATGAAACTGCGCCGGAGGTCGAGGCTGACGCACGCGTCCCCCGTCGGGATGCTGAAAGGTCCACAACGCGTTCATGGCCTGAATCTGCGGATCGTCCGGCACCTCGTGCCGCAGGTTTACCTCAGAGTACGGCACATCGTTGGCTTCCAGACGCGCGCAGATCTCCGCCGTCGTAAAGCGCTGGTAGGCAGAATCGGTGAGATCTTTCATCAGGCCGCGGTGACGCACCCGCTGCTCGAACGTGGCAAAACGCTCGTCGCCGATAAGCTCGTCAAGATCCAGGGCTCTGAGCGCCCCTTCCACTTCGGCCTGCTGCACCGGCATGGACGCCACGTAGCCGTCTTTTGTCTTACGGATGAACAGACTCAGGTCGGCATACGGCATGGTCTCGGTGTCTTCCTCCAGAAACGTGAAGTTCGACATGGCGTCAGACCACAGGAAAAAGAGGTTCGCGTCGAGCATCGAAAGCTCCACCCGCTGCCCCTGCCCGGAGCGCTCCGCAGCAAACAGCGCAGCCACCACCGCCTCGGCAGCGGTGAGCGACGTGATCTTGTCGCAGATCAGGTTGTTCACCAGCGCGGGCTCGCTGTCCGGCACCAGTGTCGTGAAGCCGCTGATGGCCTGGATGACCGCGTCGTAGATGCGCCGCTTGGCGTAGGGCCCGGTTGCGCCCACGCCGTTGATCGACACATACACCAGCTTCGGCTGCGCTTCCCGGAACGTGTCGTACCCGAGACCCAGACGGTCCATGACCCCGGGCCGGAAGTTCTCCATGACCACGTCAGCAGTTGCAATCAGCTTGCGCGCGACCTCCAGCCCCTGCTCCGTGCGCACGTCGAGACACAACGAGCGTTTGTTGCGGTTCAGCGTGTAGAACGCGCTGGCAATGCCATCCTGTTTCGGCATGGCGCGGCGCATGAGATCGCCATTGTGCGGTTCCACCTTGATGACGTCCGCACCCTGGTCACCAAGGATCGACGAGGCCAGAGGCCCTGAATAGACGGCCGTGAAATCGACTATGCGCACGCCCGCAAGCGGGCCGGTGGGCGAGCCGTTGAAGTCGACGCGGGCTTCGCTCATCAGCCGCCCTGAGCCATCTGGGGCACACCCTCATCCAGCGTTACCCACGACTGCTTGCTGTCGCACCAGGCATGGAACTGCACGGCAAAGTTCGACGTGTCATCCAGTGTGCCGGTTTTCAGGAACATCATGTCGGGCATGGCGTCGATCGCCGAGTAAATCGGAGAGCCGCAATCACCGCAGAAAAACCGCTGCACCGTGTTGCCTGTGGCCGTATCGCTGTCTTCGTAGAGTTTGGGATCACCGTTGATGGTGATGCCATTGCTGGGCACGCCAGCAAGCGTCGAAAACGCAGAACCCGCCTGGCGCTGGCAGTTCTTGCAATGACACACTCCTGTCATCCCCGGCGCTTCGAGCAGTTCGTAAGTAATTGCCCCGCACAGGCATCGTCCCGTCGCAGCCATGCTCTCCCCCAAACAATCCGCTTCAAAGATCGCTGATTATTACACCAGCCGCCATGGGAAGCACCGCCTCAGGCTCTGTTGATTCAGCCTGCTGCACACCTGGACAGCCGTAACAGTTTTCCGGACGTGTTTTTCGGGCAGTTGTTCAGCACCGACGCCGGCTAGTTGGACACCTGATTCTGTCTCTGCTCCAGCTTGCGACGGGCTTCGTCTTCCATGGCCTGCCACTCGCTGGAGCGCAGACAGACGCGCTGTTTGATATGCGATCCCGTGGGTTTGACACGACGGCATTCGCGCCGGTCTTTTTTGGTGGCTTTGACCCGTTTCTCTGATGCGGCTTCGGCCACCACGGACAACATGGGACCGCCTGCGAGGAGGCTAACAACGAGCAACGTCAATGTGCGTTTCATCGCATCGGGCCATCCGACGGTCGAGAGAGTCTGGTAGGCACGCCCGGATTCGAACCGGGGACCTCTACCATGTCAAGGTAGCGCTCTAACCAACTGAGCTACGCGCCTGTCGCGTGTACCCGCAGCGCTCAGCGCTCCGGGACGCGAATTCTATCGGCGCCCCCTGTCGCACTCAAGCGCCGATCGCACGCACGCGTACCGTATGATGAAGGCAACCACCCACAACAGGGAGCGACCATGAACCTCGGTGCCTTTTCTGTCAGCCTCGCCGTCAAAGACCTTGCCGCCTCAAAAGCCTTCTACGCCCGCCTCGGCTTTGAGCCGTTTGCCGGCGAGGAATCGCACAATTTCCTCATTCTGAAAAACGGCGAACACGTTATCGGTCTGTTTCAGGGCATGTTCGACGGCAACATCCTCACGTTCAATCCCGGGTGGGATCAGGCCGGCCAGACGGTCGAGCCCTACACTGATGCGCGAGAGATTCAGAGCGAGCTGCAGGCTGCCGGCGTGCCGCTCATGTCCGAAATCGAAGCGGGCACCGAAGGCCCCGCAAGCTTCATGCTGCAGGACCCCGACGGCAACGTCATATTGATCGACCAGCACCGCTGAAGCTCGCGGAAAACCCTCTGCCGGGGCATTTGCAACGGCCGCAAAATTGGCAGATGCTTGATGTGGCCGGTGCGTTCAGGGCCTTGCCCGGACGTACAAGCGACTGTGGGGACAGTCGCTGACGGCATAATCAGAGAGCGACAGTCGACTGTCGCCGGAGGGGATAAACATGGCCGCAACCAGCATGCGAGCGCTGCTGCTCGTCAATTCTTTCTTTTTCGTCCACCAGGCAACCGCCGAAAGCTCCGCACCCGTTGAGGAGATTGTCGTCACCGGTTCGTACATTCGCGGTACACCGGAAGACCTGCCTTCGCCCGTACAGGTATTGCAACGCGACGACATCGTCGCAAGCGGTGTCTCCGACGTGGCAGAAATTGTCCGGAATCTCGAGATTGCCTCGGGTTCGGATACCGCCCCCACCGACGGCGCCCGTTTCAACGGCTCCGCCGGAGCCGGTCTCGCAAACATCAACCTGCGCGGCCTGGGACCTACCTCTACCCTGGTGCTGCTCGACGGCAAACGCCTGCCCTTCGCCGGGCAGAAGATTGCCGACGGCGACCGCTTCGTAGACATCAATTCGATTCCCATCACCATGATTCAACGGGTAGAGGTGCTGAAAACCGGCGCCTCGGCCCTCTACGGCTCCGACGCCATCGCGGGGGTGGTGAACTTCATCACGCGCAGCGACTTCGAAGGCTTTGAGCTCACCGGCAAGTTTCAGCAGGTGGACGAAGGCGATCAGGACGACGCCACGCTCGGCGCCATCTTCGGCTGGGCCAGCGACGACGGTGCCACCAACTTCGTGATTGGTGGCGAGTTCTTCGACCGTACCCTGCAGGAATCCTCAGATCGCCCCGACCTGCGGCGGGACCTCTATCCCAAGCAGAGCGGCACCATCGTCAACCGCTTCTCGTTCACGGGTCTCGACGGCAACTGTGAAGGGGTGGGTCTCGGCTTCTTTCCCGACAACGCGGAAAACTCCGACCCGTTCGTATGCCAGCGCGATGGCAGCGAAACCGGCGTGATGATTCCTGATCAGGAGCGCCAGAGCGTCATGGCCACGCTGACGCATGCTTTCTCCGAGAGCTTCGAGGCGTACGCGCAGGTGAACTGGATGGACAGCCGCAGCGGCTCGTCGCGCCCCGTGATCGCCGGCCCTATTGAACCGAAATACTACGTGCCTTCCCTGCTGGGCAGCGCATCGTTTGCCCCGTTCGTGCCGGATCCATTTGCCGGGGGCGCGCCGAACGATCCATCCACCATTCCAAATGGTGGACCCCTGCCGGCAGCGCCCATCCCCAATGTCGTGCCTCTGCCCCTGGAGCTCGCAGACTACACCCTGCGCGTCCCGGGCATCGATCCGGAACGTAAGTTCGACTCGCACAACGAAAGTGTGAACTGGCGCTACCAGCTGGGTCTGCGCGGCGATTTCGAGTTCGGTGACAAGGCCTGGAACTACGACGTTTCGGTGACCCACGGCACCAACCAGTTCAGCACCCACAGCCTGGGTATCGACAAGGACCGGCTGGAGCTTGCCATGTATGGGCTCGGCGGCCCCGACTGCACGCCCAACGGCACCCTCGACCCCACCGACCCCCGCGCGGCGGGCGCGCGCTTCTTCCTCGCCGGCGCCGATGGCGTCTTCGACGACCTGGCCACAACCCCCGGCGCGGTTGGCCCCCTGGAGCCCACCCTGCTGGCGCTCATGGGCACGGTGCCGAACTTTCCGTTCATCAATCCGGACAATCTGGTGCTGGGCATGACCAGCAACAACAACGGCGACGCCGCACAGGGCTGTTCCTTCTACAACCCGTTCCTGAGCCGGGTGAACAACCCCGCGCTGGCCAACTCCGACGAACTGCTGCGCTGGCTGGAAGTGCCGCTGAAGAACCAGGAAACGGACACGTACCTCACCTCAGTGGACGTCGTGTTTGCCGGGGAAATCTTCGAGTGGGACGGCCGCGTCGTGGACCTGGCCATTGGCGCTCAGTACCGCGAAGAGGGCCGCGAGACCAAGGTTGCCTCACAGATCACGGGCGGCATGAACACGTTCGGACAGATGTCGGGCGGTGAGTCCGTTGGCGGCCTCAGCGAAAACCTTAACTTCGATGCGGACCGGGACGTATACGCCGTGTTTGCAGAGCTGGCCCTGCCCATCACTGACGATATCGACATGCAGCTTGCGGCCCGCTTCGAAGACTACGGCGGCGACATCGGCTCCACCTTCGACCCGAAGCTGGCGGTGCGCTGGCAGGCGACGGAGTCGCTGGCTCTGCGGGCTGCCGTGTCCAGCTCTTTCCGCGGTCCGGCGCTGGCGCAGATCGAGGAAGGCACCGGCTTCAGCCTCGAGTTCGGCGTCCGCGACCTGCTCGGCGAGCAGACCCGGCCCGAAGGGGACAATTGCGTCCGCACCGGCCGCTGTGCCCTGCCTGCAGACGAAGTGGCCCCCACGATCACCATCGTGAAGCAGGGGCGTCCGTCGCCCGACCTCGAGCCGGAGACCGCCGTGTCCTGGAACGTCGGCGTCATATGGGCACCGGTATCCGGTCCGCTGGAAGGTCTGAGTGTCGGCCTCGACTACTACAACATCGACTTCGAAGACAAGATCATCGACGTGCCCACACAGGCCTTCCTCACGGAAGAAGTTGCGTTGTTCGAAACCGCTCTGGCTGCCGGCGATTTTGTCATCGTCAATCCGACGCTCGGTAACTTCGGCACGGCCTGCGATCCCAACGATGCCATCTTCGATCCAGGCGCAGCGCAGTCTGAATCGTGTCAGGTGAACCCGGGCGCATACGCCATCACACCGGGCAATTCCAGCTTCAACGGCAATGTCACCCGGCGCGCTGACAACTCACGGGACCTGCAGATCATCGCCTCGAACGCCATCAACACCGGCAGGGTGGAAACGTCGGGTATCGATTTCAATCTGACCTACATCCGCGATACGGATATCGGTCAGTTCATCTTCGATTCCCGGTTGAACTGGGTACAGGAATTCGAAGTGTCCGATTTTCCCGTTGGTCAGCCTGATTTCGATGCTGCCGGATTCACCAACCGCAGCCCCACGCGACGCCTCGCCCGCTCCATGCCTGACCTGAAAGGCAGCGCCAGCCTTGGTTGGATGTACGACCAGCACATGGCCCGCCTGGCAATGCGCTACGTCGGCTCCTACGAGGACAACGCGTTGCTGCGCCTCGAACGGGCGTCCGACCCCTACTACGCGTTCGACCTCACGTACTCGTACAACTTCACGCTCGCCGGCGACAACTCGCTGGTGGTATCGGTGGGGGCCATCGATCTGTTCGACGCGGATCTGCCCAACGTCCGCGACAGCCGTGGTGTGGACCTGACCGTCTTCGATCAGCGCGGCCGGCGTCTCTTCGCCAGCCTCACCTACCGCATGTAGCCGCCACGGCCCTGCAGAAAGCCCCGCCCCGGCGGGGCTTTTTTATGCGCCAGGAAGTCTCCCGGGCCTTGCAACCGGCTGAGGCAATGCGTACAAATTCCTCAAACCACGCGTCATCTTGAGGGGAGAGAATGACCGAAGCAGTACTCACACCAGAGCTGGAGCACGCCGTACGCACAGGCACGCTCATCGCCTATCACGCCGCGCGGAACGGCGACGCACCTGCGGTGATCACTGATTACGGCAACCGCACCTTTGGCGAGCTGAACGCCAATGCGAACCGCCTCGTGCGCACGCTGGCGCAGCACGGCATCGGACCCGGCGATGCCGTTGCGATCGTCAGCAAAAACCGTCCCGAGTTCATCGAAACGCTGGCGGCAGCCATCCGCTCCGGCATCCGCTTCACGCCCATCAACTTTCACCTGAAGGGCGAAGAAATCGGTTACATCGTCGACAACTGCGAAGCGAAGGCGTTCATCGCGGATGCATCCCTCGGTCAGCCTGTAACGGAAGCGCCCAGCCACGCGCCGGGCGCCACACTGAAACTGGCCGTTGGGGGACCGATAGACGGCTTCAGCGACTACGGCGAAGCCATCGCCGGCCACGACGGCAGCAACCTTCCCGATCCCACGCTGGGAACGCGCATGCTGTACACCTCGGGCACCACCGGGCGTCCGAAGGGTGTGTTCCGCAAGGATCGTGTGCCGGACGCGCCCGTGTGGGGCGACACGCCCTCAGCATACGAGCCCGGCGACATGGATCTGGTTACCGGTCCCGCCTACCACGCGGCACCATTGCTGATCGACATCATTCAGCCGCTCTCGTCCGGTGCCGGCATCGTCATGATGGACAAGTGGGATGCCGAGGAAACGCTGCGCCTCATCGAAGAGCACCGCATCACCCACACGCACATGGTGGCCACCATGTTCCACCGGCTGCTGAATCTGCCCGAGGAAACACGTGCAAAGTACGACATCGGCACCATGAAGTTTCTCATTCACGGGGCTGCACCCTGCCCGGTGCACGTGAAGCAGGCCATGATCGAATGGTTCGGCCCCATCGTCTGGGAGTACTACGCGGCCACCGAAGGCGGCGGGGGTTTTCTCGTGGGCAGCGACGAGTGGCTGACCAAGCCAGGCACCGTGGGCAAACCCGGCCCTGAGTTCGACAACAAGATTCTCGACGACGACGGCAACGCTGTCGCTACCGGGGAGGTAGGCACCATTTACATGCGCGCCCCTGAAACCGGCCGTTTCGAGTACTACAAGGATGCCGACAAAACCAGCAAGTCCTATCGCGGCGAGTATTTCACGCTGGGCGACATGGGTTACTTCGACGAAGATGGCTATCTCTTTCTCACCGGCCGCACGGCCGAGCTCATCATCTCCGGCGGCGTGAACATTTATCCGCAGGAAGTGGACAGCGAGATCATCAAACACCCCGCAGTACTGGACGTGTGCACCATCGGTGTACCGAACGATGAGTGGGGCGAGGAAGTGAAGTCGGTGGTCTCTCTGCAGCCCGGCCAGGAGCCGTCCGACGCGTTGACCGACGAGCTGATTACGTGGGCCCGCGAGCGCCTGGCCAACTTCAAATGTCCGCGCAGCATCGACTATGCGGATGAGCTGCCGCGCTCGGAAGCCGGCAAAATCCAGCGCCGGGTGGTACGCGCACCCTACTGGCCCGACAGGTAAGTCGATGCGTATCGACCTCATCGACCCTGCATCGTATGCGCAGGGTCATCCCCTGGATCAGTATCAATGGCTGCAGGAAAACGCGCCGGTTTACTGGCACGACGAGCCGGACGGGCCAGGCTTCTGGGCGCTCACCCGCCATGAGGACGTGGCGGAAGTAGGCCGTCAGCCGCATCTGTTCTCCTCAGAACCCACGGTAATGCGCGAAGACCCCGAGCAGGGTCGGGCGCTGGCCGTGGGCGACCACAAGATGCTGCTGATGATGGATCCGCCGCAGCACACCCAGTTTCGCAAGATCATCAGCCGCGAGTTCACCCGCGGCCCCGCGGCCGTGCTGCGCCCCCGCGTTGCTGAACTGGCGGCGCAGATTGTGGACAAGGTTCTGCCTCGCGGGGAGTGCGAGTTCGTCTCCGAGGTGGCCGGCGAGTTGCCGAGCTACGTCATCGCCGAGCTGACAGGCATTCCCCTCGACGACGGCCGCGAGCTGTACCGCCTGACCGAGATCATTCACACGGCGCCCGAAGCGCTGCCCGAAGGGGCCCAGGCTCAGGCCGTTGCTGACATGTTCGCGTACGCCCTGTCCGTGTACAAAGACAAGCTTGCCAACCCATGTGAAGACCTTGCCAGCCAGATCGTGCATGCGGAGGTAGATGGCCGCCGTCTGGACGAAATCGACTTTCAGCTCTTTTTCATGCTGCTGATCGATGCCGGCGGCGACACCACCCGCAACCTGGTGGCCGGCGGCCTGTACGAACTGCTGCGCCATCCGGAAACGCTGGCCGACTGGCGCGCCCATCCTTCCGACGAGATGGACGAGTCAGCCCGCGACGAGCTGCTGCGGGCTGTGAGCCCCGTCATCTACTTCCGACGCACCGCAACGCAGGACACCATGATCGGCGAGCAGGAGATCAAGCAGGGTGACAAGGTGCTGCGCTTCTACGGTGCTGCCAACTACGACGCGAGCGTGTTCGAAAACCCCCGCCAGCTCGATCTGAGTCGCTACCCCAACGAGCACATTGCCTTTGGCAGCGGCACCCACGTGTGCCTCGGCCAGCACATCGCGCGGGTGGAGATCGACTGCATGTTCCACGAGATCCTCGCGCGCATGAACAACATTGCCCTGGCAGAACCCCCGGAGTGGCTGGCGTCGAATTTCATCTCCGGCATCCGGCGCATGCCGATCACGTTCAGCGCTTGAACTGCGAGTTGCGAATCTCCTCCAGCTGATCTCGCAGCTTGGCCGCTTCCTCGAATTCCAGGTTCTGGGCGTGGTCCAGCATCTGCTTCTCGAGCTTCGCCATGAGCTTGCCGAGGGCCTTGGGATCTTCGGGTATCTCCAGCTTTTCCGCGCCGTTGGTTGCCCGTTTGCCTCGCTTGGGGCCCCCGGGGGCAACCCGCGCCCCTTCCATGATGTCGGCGATCTGCTTGGATACCGATTGCGGCACGATGCCGTGCTCGGCATTGTGCTCCAGCTGCTTGTCGCGGCGACGGGTCGTCTCATCGAGCGCCCGTTGCATGGAACCCGTCATGGCGTCCGCATAGAGGATGGCGCGGCCACGGACGTTGCGCGCAGCGCGGCCGATGGTCTGTATCAGCGATCCTTCCGAGCGTAGAAAGCCCTCTTTGTCGGCGTCCAGAATGCCGACCAGGGCCACTTCCGGCATGTCCAGACCTTCGCGCAGCAGG
This sequence comes from uncultured Pseudomonadales bacterium, assembly GCA_964651595.1. GTDB lineage: Bacteria > Pseudomonadota > Gammaproteobacteria > Pseudomonadales > Azotimanducaceae > UBA4421. The sequence continues at coordinate 20,835 of CAZYYJ010000071.1, forward strand.
TTGATGCCGACCAGCACATCGAACTCGCCCAGCCGAAGATCACGGATGATCTCCATGCGCTCCACCGTATCGATGTCGGAATGCAGGTACCGTACGCGTACGCCGTGCTCGTCGAGATAGTCGGTCAGGTCTTCCGCCATGCGTTTGGTAAGGGTGGTTACCAGCACCCGGTCGCCTTCGGCCACCACCGTTCTGATCTCGCCCAGCAGATCGTCCACCTGCGTGGACGCCGGGCGGATGATCACCTCGGGATCCACCAGACCCGTCGGCCGCACCACCTGCTCCACCACCTGGCCCGCTTTCTCGTGCTCGTAGGGTCCGGGCGTGGCAGAGACGAACACCATCTGCGGGGCCAGCCCTTCCCACTCGTCGAAGCGCAGGGGCCGGTTGTCCAGAGCAGACGGCAGCCGGAAGCCGAACTCCACCAGGGTTTCTTTGCGCGAGCGGTCACCTTTGAACATGCCGCCGATCTGCGGCACGGTCACGTGCGATTCGTCGATGATCATGAGCGCGTCTTTCGGCAGATAGTCGAACAGCGTCGGCGGCGGCTCACCGGCTTCCCGCCCGGAGAGGTACCGGGAATAGTTCTCGATACCCTGGCAATAACCCAGTTCCTGAATCATCTCGAGATCAAAACGCGTCCGCTGTTCCAGCCGCTGGGCCTCCACCAGCTTGTGATGCTTGGTGAGGTAGGCCAGCCGGTCCTGCAGCTCGTCTTTGATGATGTCGATCACATTGAGGATGCGCTCGCGCGGCGTCACGTAGTGCGTCTTGGGAAACACCGTGTAGCGGGGTACCCGGTTGATGATCTCCCCTGTCAGCGGATCGAAGATAGACAGCGATTCGATCTCGTCGTCAAACAGCTCCACGCGCACACCTTCTTTCTCCGACTCAGCCGGGAAGATGTCCACCACATCGCCGCGCACGCGGTAAGTGCCGCGCTGAAACACCTGATCGTTCCGCGTGTACTGGAGATCCGCCAGCCGGCGCAGAATGGCCCGCTGATCCACCCGGTCGCCGCGATCGAGGTGCAACACCATCTGCAGGTATGACGCCGGGTCGCCCAGGCCGTAGATAGCGGACACCGACGCCACGATGATCGTGTCGCGGCGTTCCAGCAGCGCCTTGGTGGCTGACAGGCGCATCTGTTCGATGTGCGAGTTGATGGATGCGTCTTTCTCTATATAGGTGTCCGACGCGGGGACATACGCTTCCGGCTGGTAGTAGTCGTAGTAGGAGACAAAGTACTCCACCGCATTATGTGGAAAGAACTCACGAAACTCTCCGTAGAGCTGGGCAGCCAGCGTCTTGTTGGGTGCCATGACGATTGTCGGCCGCTGCACCGCTTCGATCACTTTGGCCACGGCATAGGTTTTGCCGGATCCCGTAACGCCCAGCAGCGTCTGGTGACTGAGGCCTGCTTCGAGACCGTCGACCATGCCTTCTATGGCAGCAGGCTGATCGCCCGCGGGCTGGTAGTCGGAGACAACGCGCAGTTCGGAGACGGTTTGCATGCGCTTTCTGGCCAGGGAATGTGGCGGTCAGTCTATGCCTGTGCGGCTGGGGCGCAAGACCGCGTCACTATCGCTCCTGCCAACTGTGTGGCAGGAGCATGTCGGGAGGAGAGAAAGGTGCGCTAGGACGCTTCTTCGTCGCCGTCGCCGCCTTCCGCGGCTTCGGCTTCATCGCCCTCAGCAGCCTCTGCGTCAGTGGCCTCGGCTTCGGGCTCAGGCTCCGGCGCTTTCGGCTGGGGCGCCTTGATCAGCCCATGCTCCAGCAGAATTTTTACTTTGTCGTCGCCGTTGATGGGTTGCTTGTCAGCCCCTCTGACGGCGTGGCGGCCATCGCGGCGCACATAAATGGTGTAAGCGTCGGTACTCGCTACGACTTTCATGACGTTCTCCAGAAAAGGTCGCGGCACTCTACCTGCTTCCATCGTGGAGTCAACGCGCCGCATATCTTTAGACAAACACAGTCCATACGCCCCCTCGCAATAAAACTGGAGTCGGCTACAATGCGCGCCTCATTTTTCGGGCCATGTCAAGCCAGGGAACCGCCGTGCAGGACCAATCCGCCTCCAAAATCAGTCACGTGGTGCGCTTCGCCGGAGACTCCGGTGACGGTATACAGTTGCAGGGCCAGCAGTTCACTGTCGCCTCCGCGCTGGCCGGTCACGACCTGGCCACCCTGCCCGATTTTCCCGCTGAGATCCGCGCCCCAACCGGCACGCGCTACGGCGTTTCCGCGTTTCAGATACAGTTCGGCGGCGAACGCATTACCACCCCCGGCGACGCCCCGGATGTGCTCGTTGCCTTCAACCCCGCTGCGCTGGTGGTGAATCTACCGCTGTTGGATCCGCAGTCGCTGATTCTCGTGGATGCAGACGCGTTCACCGACCAGCGCCTCAAGCGGGCCGATCTGGACAGCAACCCTCTCGACAACGGCAGCCTCGAGCATCACACCGTCGTGCCCATCGACATCACGCGATTGACGACCGAGGCGGTCAAACCCCATGGCCTGGGCACCAAAGATTCGCATCGGTGCAAGAACTTCTGGGCGCTGGGGCTCGTGCTGTGGATGTTCGACCAGCCGCGCGAACCCACCCGCGAGTGGATCAACAGCAAATTCGCCCGGAACGAACAGATCCGAGACGCCAACCTCGCAGCGCTTGACGCGGGCCACGCCTATGGCGAAACCGCTGAGCTGTCGCAGGTTCTCACGCAGGAACACATACCGCAGGCACCCCTCGATTCGGTGGAATACCGCACCATCACCGGCGCCGAGAGCCTCGCGCTGGGCCTCGTCGCAGCCGGGGAGCTGGCCGACACGGAGCTGATGTTCTGCTCCTACCCCATCACACCGGCGTCATCGCTGCTGCACAACCTCGTCGGGCTGGAAGACGCCGGCGTGGCCACCTTCCAGGCGGAAGACGAGATTGCCGCCGTCTGTGCCGCCATTGGCGCGTCGTACGCCGGCAAACTCGGCGTCACCTCATCCAGCGGACCGGGTGTTGCGCTGAAGACGGAAGCCCTCGGCCTCGCCGTCGCCGCAGAGCTGCCGCTCGTTCTGGTGAACGTACAACGGGCCGGCCCCTCGACCGGCATGCCCACCAAGACCGAACAGAGCGATCTCTACCAGGCGGTTGCCGGCCGCAACGGCGACACACCAATTCCGGTGGTTGCTGCGCGCTCTCCGGCAGATTGTTTCGATGCCGCCATCGAAGCCACCCGCATTGCGCTGCGGCACATGACACCGGTCATCCTGCTGACCGACGGGTACATCGCCAACGCCTCCGAGCTGTGGCCCATCCCCGACTTCGACACGTACGAGGCGATCAGCACGCGCAAGCCCGACGCGGATACCACCGGCAGCGTCTTCGATCGCGACCCCGACACCCTGGCCAGGCGCTGGGCAACACCTGGCGACCCGCGCTTCATGTATCGGGTGGGCGGTATCGAGAAAGACTACGACAGCGGCAATATTTCTTACGACGCTGCCAATCACCAGGCCATGACCGACCTGCGGGCCGGCAAGGTTGCCAGCGTGGCCAACTTCGTCCCGGCCCAGACCATCGACCAGGGCATGGCCGGCGGCCTAGCTGTCGTGGCCTGGGGTTCTACCTACGGCACCGTCTACCGGGCCGTGAAAGAGGCCCTGGACGATGGTCTCGACGTGGCCCACATTCACCTGCGCCACATCTCCCCCCTTGCGCCGAATCTCGCCGAGCTGCTGGCCGGTTTCGAGCGCATCCTGGTACCGGAGCTCAACAACGGACAGCTCGCAGGCTGGCTGCGGGCCTCGCTGGGTGACCGCCTCGAGGCGCCCCTGGCGCAGTTCAACAAGGTCACGGGGCAGCCGTTCACCGTCAAAGAGGTGAAAGAACAGATTCAGCAGCTGGCGAGACAGCGTCTCTCCAGCGTGCGCGCTTAGGAGCCGTCCATGAACGCATTAACTTTCAAAGACTTCGCCACCGACCAGGAAGTGCGCTGGTGCCCGGGCTGTGGTGACTACGCCATTCTGAAAGGCGTGCAGCGCGCGCTCGCCGACGGTGGCAGCGTGCCGGAGAAGACGGTGTTCGTATCGGGTATCGGCTGTTCCTCGCGCCTGCCCTACTATGTGAACACGTACGGCTTCCACACCATTCACGGCCGTGCCCCGGCGGTGGCCACCGGCGTGAAGCTCGCCAACCCCGAGCTCGAGGTATGGGTGGTTACCGGCGACGGCGACGGCCTGTCCATCGGCGGCAATCACCTGCTGCATGCACTGCGGCGCAACGTGGACCTGAACGTTCTGCTGTTCAACAACGAAATCTACGGGCTCACCAAAGGCCAGTATTCGCCCACGTCGCGGCCCGGCACCCAGAGCCCTACGTCCCCGGGAGGTTCGGTGGACGCCCCCATCACACCCGGCCGCTTCGCCATGGGCGCCGGGGCAACGTTCTTCGCACGCTGCGTGGACATCGACCAGAAAGGCATGCCGGGGCTGTTCAACGAAGCCAAACAGCACCAAGGCACCTCGTTCGTCGAGATCCTGCAGAACTGCATCGTCTACAACAAAGACGTGTTCGACGACGTGGTGGCCAAGAAGGTTGCGGCCGAGACACAGGTACACGTGCAGCATGGCGAGCCCATGCTGTTCGGTAAGGAAAAGAACCGGGGCCTGCGACTGAACACGCAGACCCTCGCGCTGGAACCCGTCACGCTCGGCGAGGACGGCGTGACGCTCGACGACATTGCCGTGCACGATGAGACCAATGCGGTGCTGGCCCAGATGCTGGTGGATCTCACCGGCCCCGTGGCCATGGGTGTCATCCACCGCCGCCCTGCGCCCGCCTTCGACGCCGCTTTCTGGAACGCCAAGCCCACCGAGCGCCGCCGCCAGCACGTGAAATCGCTGCTGCGCACCGGCAACATGCTCGACCGGCGCGCTTAAGCGCCCGACCTTCTGCTCCCAGCGCAGAGGCCCGTTTCCCCGGGCCTCTGGTGCTGGCACAATGATCCCAGAGGGGGACAGGACAAACAGAGTGCCAGACACACTCACAGGGCTCGTGCGGGGCTGTGCGTTCGCGCTCATGTTCACGCTCGCCGGTTCAGCCGTTTCACCAGCTCACCCTGCCTATCTGCTGACCAGCACCAGCACAGATGCCGCCGTGGCAGCCGCACACTCGGCTGGCGGCAGGATCGTGCGCACACTGCCGGTCATTCAAGGGGCTGAAGTGCAACTCAGCAGCCGCAGCGTGGACCTGCTGCGCGCAAACTCCGCCGTGGCTCTACACCCGAATCCACGGTCTGTGACCCTTGCCGGAAACTCCTGGAAGTCCTGGGCTAAGAAAGCGAAGCAGAAAAAGCAGAAGAAGAACAAGAAAGCCGGGCAGCAAGAAGACGAAGCAGCACCGGTTACCCAGCCAGACCGTACGCCAGAACGACTCCAGTTCTGTCACGCTGCCGGGGACGTGGACGCCCTGGCGTTGCACGCGTCCGGCATCACCGGGCGCGGCGTCACCATTGCGGTCATCGACAGTGGTCTGTGGGAGGACCCGATGGCACTCACGGCCGAGTGGTCACCGCAGGTGAAAAAGCGCCGGGCCACTGACATGCCCACCTGGAAAACCTACGACGATCACGGGCACGGCACGCACGTGGCGTCGATCATCGCCAGCAGCCAGTCGAGAGACGGCAACTACAAGGGGGTTGCACCAGGCGCTGAACTGGTGGTTGTGAAGGCCTTCGACAAATACGGGCGTGCCACCTACGCCGACGTGATTGCTGCAATCGACTGGGTGGTCGCCAATCGCGAACGTCACGACATACGCATTCTGAACCTCTCCATGAGCGCACCCGCCCAATCGCGGTACTGGGAAGATCCGCTCAATCGCGCGGTCATGGCTGCGTGGCAGGCCGGGATCGTGGTTGTGGTGTCTGCCGGTAACGCAGGGCCCGCACCACTCACGGTGGGCGTACCCGGCAACGTCCCCTACGTCATCACCGTAGGCGCCAGCACCGACAACTTCACGCCCGATCCCGCGGACGATCGGGTTGCATCGTTTTCTTCCGCCGGCCCCACTTACGAAGGTTTCGTGAAACCCGAAATGCTGGCGCCGGGCGGTCACGTCGCAGGACTGGTCGACCCCAAGAGCCGGCTGGCCAAAGATCAC
>CAZYYJ010000072.1:0-26821 GCA_964651595.1 uncultured Pseudomonadales bacterium
GCACGCTGGCGTTCACGTTGTAGCTGGCCATGTGGTCGGCGTTGTAGGTACACCACCCCAGGGCCAGCTCGCTGAGATCGCCGGTGCCTACCACGATGCCGCCCGCCTGGTTGGCAAAATTGAAAAGCAGCTGCGTGCGCTCCCGCGCCTGGGCGTTTTCGAAGGTGATGTCGTGCTCACCCTCGTGGTTGAGGTCTTCGAGGTGCTGAGTAACGGCCGCATCGATGGCAATTTCCGTCAGCGGCGCGCCGGCGGCTTCGGCAAGGCGGCGCGCATTTCCCAGCGTGCGTTCGCTGGTGCCGGGTCCGGGCATGGTGACAGCCTGCAGGCGCGAGCTGGATGCGTCCAGCTTGTCCAGGGCTTCCAGGCACACGAGAAACGCGAGGGTCGAATCCAGACCGCCGGACAGGCCGATGACCAGCGACGGCTCACCGATGCTGGTGGCGCGGCGGGCAAGGCCGGTGGCCTGGATGGCGAGAATGTCGTTGGCCCGGGCCTCGAACTCGTGCGCGTCGTCCGGCACAAACGGCTGCCTGGCTATGGGGCGCGCAAGATCGTCGACCGCGGGCAGCGGCGCCGGGTTGGCCACGCGCCGGAACGGCCGCCGGCCGAGGCTCATGCCGAAGCTCGCATTCTGTTGCCGGTCATGCTCGAGGTGCGCAACGTCCACATCGGCGGTGACCGCAGTGCCGGCGAGGGCGTAGCGGTCACTCTCCGCCAGCAGTTGGCCGTTCTCGGCGATGAGGCAGTGGCCGCCGAAAACGACGTCTTTCGTGGATTCGGTGGGTCCCGCGCTGGCGTAGACGTAGGCGCAGACGTTCCGGGCGGACGTCATGCGCACCAGGTCGCGCCGGTAGTCGGCTTTGGCGATCAGTTCGTTGCTGGCCGACAGATTCACGATCACCTGGGCGCCCGCAAGACATGCGGTGCTGCCTGGCGGTGCAGGGCTCCAGAGGTCTTCGCAGAGCTCTACCCCCACGTGGCAGTCGCCCAGCTGAAAAAGCTGGTCCGTGCGCACGTGGAAGGTACCGAGGTCGGGGTGCACCTCGGTCTCGTTGACGTCGTAGCCGGGCTTGAACCAGCGCAGGTCGTAGAATTCGGCCTGGTTCGGATGCACCGCTTTCGGCACGGCGCCCAGCAGCCTGCCGCCACCGATGACAAAGCCGCAATTCATCAGGCGGCCGTCGCGCAGGCGCCACGGAGCCCCTACCACGAGCAGCGGCAGCGGATTCTCGCGGCAGAGCCTGACCAGAGCCTCGGTGGTGTCGCGCAACAGGGGTTCGCTGTGAAAGAGATCCTCGACGGTGTAGCCCGTGATGCCGAGCTCTGGAAAGACCGCACAGGCGACGCCTGCGCCATGCAGTCTGTGCGCCTCGGCCAGAGTGGCTTCCGCGTTGCGGGCGGGTGCTGCCAGCGTCACCGTCGGTGCGGCGGCGGCAACACGTACCATGCCCAGCTCAGACAGGGTCATCAGCCAGCGCCTGGATGAACGGTTGCAGGCGGGCGCTGAGCTGCGCATAGGCCTCGGCGAAGGAGATCTCACCCCGCGCCGGATCCGGCAGGCCCCAATGCAGCCGTTCGCCGGTGCCGGCAAATACGGGGCAGGGTTCCGCCGCGGCGCTGTCGCAAAGCGTGACCACCCAGTCGAAGGCCGGAGCGTCGGCGCCGGCGAACTCGTCCCAGGACTTGCTGCGCAGGTTGTCCACGTCGTGGCCCGTGGCAGCGAGCTGCTGAATGGCGCCTGGATTCACCGCGCCCGCGGGCGTGCTTCCCGCACTGTGTGCGGTGAGAGCCCCGTCGAGCAGCGCCCCGGATAGATCGTTGGCAATGGCTTCGGCCAGAATCGAGCGGGCGGAATTGCCGGTGCAGAGAAAAAGCAGGTGGTAGCGCGGACTCATGCCTGCCGCCTAGGCGATCTCCAGCGTATCGCCGACCTGCACGGTGCCGGGTTGTGACACCGTCGCGTACACGCCGAGGTTGCCGTCGTTGCGCTGCACCAGCGTGCGCATGATCTTCGGATCTTTCGGCAGGTCGCCGAAACCGTGGGTGGTCATGACACAACGCGGACACACCATCTCGATTTTCAGCTCGGCGCTGCCGATGCGTACGTGTCGACCCGCCCAGGCCTCCTCCGGGAAACCGCTGTCTCCCGTGTCCACCAGCAGATTGGGCCGGAAGCGGCGCACGTCGAAGTTCGACTCCCCGGCCGCTGCCTGCATGCTCGCCAGCGAGGCGTGGGACATCAGCAACAGCGGGTAGGCGTCGAAGTAGGTGCCCGGGGGCGCCTCGTAGGTCATGAGCTCCGCGGGGAACGCGGAAAGGTCGGGCAGGGGTTCGTCCTCGGTGCGCGCAAACACTTCCCGCAGGGCGGCCACGGGATCGGTGCCGGCCGGCGGCGGCATGCGGCGGTAGTGATCGAGCTGATCCTCAGGCAGCAGCGGCCATAGCGAAACTGGTGCCCCAACAGCTTCAGTGAGGCGTGTGTTGGCATCGCTGTCACCGCTGCGGATCTGTCTACCATCGGACAGGGTGATGGTCGCCGGCGGGGAACGCTCGCCGTCGGTCGGGGCCCGGTCCAGCGCAGCATGCATCCCCATGAGAGCCGGAAATCGTTTGCCGCCTTTGATACCGCCGCGTTCTTCGTCTTTCAACGTCCAGCAGCGGTCGCCGGGAATGCCGCGGGGGCCAAGATCGGCGCTGTTCAGGGTGTCGCCACCCATGCTTTTCACCGGGTAGCGGTAGATGTGGGTCAGTTGCGGCACGGCTGTCTCAGTGAATGTCCGGGATGACGCCTTCCAGATCCTGAATCATGGGCGCTGCTTTCTGCAGAATGCGACGCAGAATCGCGTCTGCGGTCTGTGAGAGCTGAAAGCCGATGGCGGGGCTGGATGTCAGCTCGATGATGGGGGTAGCCAGCTCCCACTCGTCGTGGGCGCCGTTGAGACGACCGCGGATACGGGCAAAGTAGGCACGCTGGGTGGCGCAACCCTCGGCGTCGAGCTCGTGAATCAGCTGGTCGAGCAGAGGGCCGATCTGGGTGCGCGCTAGCGTAACCTTGTGCATGAACGGTCTGTCCTCGCTCGCTGACTCGACGTTGCGGATTTTGCCATCGAATTCTGCGGCTGTGGGAAAAATCTGCGGTTCTAGGGCTCGAAGAGAAGACAGTGAGCCTGTATCTCGTGAGCGCCTGCGCGCCGGAGCGCCTGGCCGTCGCTGCTGCCGGTCTCCACCCCCACGGTGTACAGCCCACCTTCCAGACCACAACGGATGTCGAGCACGCCGTCCCCCACCATGGCGCTTTCCTCCGGCGTGCAGTCGAGGTCGTCGAGCGCGGCGAAAAGATGCCGTGGGTCGGGCTTCAGATGTGTCACATCGTCGCGGGCCCTGAGCGTGTGAACGTCGTCCAGCACCTCGGGATAGATGGTGAGCACGGCGGCCCGGCAGTTGCGGGTGACGATGCCGAGCTTCAGGTCGCGGGCCTTGAGGGCGCGCAGGTAGCGCGGCACGCCCGGCAGCGGACGTGTCGCCTGCGCTGCTTCCAGCTCGATGCGGGTGATCAGCTCATGGGCGGTGCGTGCGTAGGCATCTGCCTGACGCTCGTCGCTGGTTTTGAGCCAGCCGTGCGCGGCTGTGATGATCTCCACGATGTACTGGTCGCGGAAAACACCATCGGGCACGCCCGCGTCGCGGGTCAACGCGATCACCTGCCGGCGCATATCGGGCAGGTCGAGGTTGGGTGCGAGCGTGCCGTCGAAGTCGAACAACACGGCGGTGAGTTGGCGACGCCTCACGCTTCGTCTCCCGAGCCGAAACGCTTGCGGCGGCGGTACGGGTACACGTCGGCAAAGGCCCCATCGGCGATGTGACGTTGCACGCCGCGCCAGTAGCTGGCGTCGAACAGCCTGCCATGGCGCGCCTCGAACAGGGCGGGTATGTCGCGGCTGTCGGCAAGGTAGCCACGAAATTCCGTCGGATAGACGTTGCTTGGGTCGCGGGGAGCGTCTGCTTCCGGCGGCGGTCCGTCGCAGAATTGCACGTCCGTGAGGTAGGAGATTTCGTCGTAGTCGTAGAACACCACACGGCCGTGCCGGGTGACACCGAAGTTCTTCGGCAGCATATCCCCGGCAAAGATGTTGGCTGCGCCGAGTTCGCTGATGGCGTTACCGTACTCTTCCAGGGCGCTGGCAAGCTCCGTTTCGGAGCAGCTCTCCACATACAGGTTCAGCGGCGTCATCAGCCGTTCCGTGTACAGGTGACGAATGACGATGTCCTCACCGTCTTCGACGATGGCGGACCGGCACACGGCTTTCAGCTCTACGAGCAGAGCCTGGCTGAAACGGCTTTTCGGGAACCGGAAGTCTTCGAACTCCTGCGTGTCGGCCATACGGCCGACGCGGTCGTGGGTCTTCACGATGTGATAGCTCGCCCTGACCTCATCCGGCGTCACCCGTTTCTGAGGAGCAAAGCGGTCTTTGATCACCTTGAACACGGTCTGGTACGAAGGCAGCGCAAACACAGCCATCACCATGCCGCGGATGCCGGGCGCAATGATCAGCTCGTCCTGTGAGGCATCGAGGTGCGCGAGGAAGCCGCGGTAGAACATGGTTTTGCCATGTTTGTGGAGACCCACGGAGGCATACAGCTCGGACAGCTTCTTCTGCGGCAGCAGCTCGCGCAGCAGCGTCACCAGCGCGTCAGGGTCGCGTGTGTCCACCATGAAGTAGGCGCGCGTGAAGCTGAACATGACCGACAGCTCATCCTCGTCGCAGATCAACGCATCCACGTAGAGCTGGCCGTCACCGGTGCGCAGCACGGGCAGCGCCAGCGGGCGGCTGATGGTGCCCTGGCGGAGCCGGCCAATCAGGTAGGCGCCCTTGTTGCGGAAAAACGGCGCCCGGCACAGCTCGAAGGTGATGGCCGTGCGCTGATCGATGGCAGGGATCTCGCGGGCCAGCCAGTGCAGGATGCTGGCGATGTCACCGTCGAGGTTGCGCCACGGCAGGGTGAACGCGAAATCCTGCAGCACCTTGCGCAGCGTGGTCGTGGCATCGCCGTCGCCGTCGTAGACGCGCACGATCGATGCCGCGCCCGTGGCGCGGCGTGCGGTGCTGGGGTGCAGAAACATGTTTGCCGGCAGGGTTTTCCCTTGAGGCGCGCGCTTGCGGTAGACGGAGTTGAAGAAGGTCTCGGCAAGATCTGCATCGACCGTGTCGTCCATAAGGCGGACGTAAGCGGCTTTGATCTGCGGCCATGTGTCGAAGGGTGGTGTCTCCGCCAGGGCGCCGTCAGCGAGCAGCTCGGTCACGTGCGCATTGTACGTGTCGAGACGCTCGCTGCCCGCGGCCTGCACGCCGGCCCAGTCACCGGCTTCGAAGCGGGCCCGGGCACCGTCCGTCAGGGCGGCGAAGGTGTCGCGGTAGCGGCGGAAAGCCGCGTAGATTGCTGCGGCGGTGTCCATCTCGCTGCTCACCGTGAGGGCGTTGTCAGGTAAGGCCCTACCACCAGTTGCAGCTGTTCGCGCTGTGTGCGCAGAAAGGCCTCCGGCTCCACGCTGAGCAGGAAAAACTGCAGCAGCGCATAGTCACTCAAGCAGAACAGGGTGTGCGCCATGAGATGCAGATCGAGTGTGGGTGCCACGTGCCCGGTGCCCTGGGCAAGTTTCAGCAGCGCATAGAACTGGTCGTGGGCCACCGTTTTCACGGTCACGATGTAGTCGGGCAGCACGTCCTGGTTGAGCATGCTGGAGGCCAGCGTCTGCCACAGCCGCCGCGTCTCCTCGCTCTCGGTGACCAGTGCAATCCCCACCCGGTAGACCTCGGTCAGGGTGCCGATCACGTCGCCGTCGAAGTGCTTGATGGCCAGGTCGACACCGTCAGACCAGCGTTGCATGTCGTCTTCGAGCAGTCCGCGGAGGATCAGCGCCTTGGTCGGAAAATAGTTGTACAGCGTCTGGTAGCTGATGCCGGCGGCGCTCGCGATGGCGCGTGTAGTGACTTGTTCCACCCCCTGATCGGCGATGAGCTCGGAAGCCGCCGTGAGGATGGCGGCGCGTACGCGGGCTTTGTTGCGCTGGCGCAGGGACATACAAAATATTGACACGATCAAATATTAGAGCGACTATAGATTTCGCGCCCGGCTGCGTCAAGGAACCGGGGGGTCGAGAACGGAGACACGCGGATGAAAAGATTGCCCATGCTTCTGTGGCTGTGCCTCGTGACCTGGTCCCAGGCCGCGAGCGGCGAAGAAGCGGTATCGGAAGTGGTATCAGAAGCGGACGTAGACGTGGTGGCCCTTGTCACGAACGCCATCGATCAGACCCGCGGGCTGTCCTCGTACGGTGAGATGACCATGCTCATCAAACGTCCCGACTGGCAACGCGAGTCGCGGCTGCTGGCCTGGACCCGCGGTCGCGAGGACGCCCTGATCCGCTTCACGGCACCGGCCCGGGATGCGGGCAACGCGTTGCTGAAGCAGGCCGAGAAGATGTGGACGTTCAATCCCAAGCTGAACCGCAGCATCCGCCTGCCGAACTCCATGATGTCGCAGAGCTGGGCCGGCTCGGACTTTTCCTACAACGACCTGTCACGCAGCGACAAATGGCTGCGCCACTACGAGCTTGCCCTGGCAGAAAGCGCGCAGGTGGATGGACATGCGCACTACACCATCGATGCGGTGCCTTACGATGACGCGCCTGTGGTCTGGGGCAAGGAGCAGCTCGTCGTGCGGGATGACTTTGTGCTGGTGGAGCTGACTTACTTCGACCAGGAGCTGGTCCCCGTCAAGCAGATGAAAACGCTGGAAATTGCCGAGCGCGACGGCCGCATGATGGCCACGCGCATGCGCATGGTGGAGCTGGAGAAACCGCAGCAGTACACAGAGATCAGCTACGACACGATGGATTTCGACGTCACCCTGGAAGACCGGCTCTTCACCGTGTTCGCGCTGCAAAGCGGTCGCACGCGTTGACATGGCTGAGCTGACGCTCGCCGTCGATCAGCGCGCTGCGGACAGTGCGGGGCTGATCTGGCGTATTGCCTGGCGCAACCTCTGGCGCAATCCCCGCCGCACCTGGCTCACGGCCGGCGGCATTGCCTTCGCCACGCTGCTGGTCAGCCTGGGCATGACGGTTCAGGCGGGTTCCTACAGTGCCATGATTGCGTCGGCAACGGAGTTTCTGGACGGTCACATACAGATCTCCCATCCGCGCTATGCGGAGGAAGAAAAACTGGAACAGCTGCTGCCGGATGGCACGGCGCTGATGCGCGGGCTTGCCGCGGTGCCCGGCATCGAGGCGGCGCCGCGGGTGGCAGCCTTTGCGCTGGTATCGGCGGGAGAACGGTCGTTCGGCGGGCTTGTCATGGGCGTGGACTTCGAGGCCGAGCAGCGTGTGGTCAACTTTTTCTCGGGCGTCTCGCAGGGGCGCCTGCCGGTGGCCGACGACGAGGTGGTCATCGGGCAGGCGCTGGCGCGCAATCTCGGTGTAGGCCTCGACGATGAGATCGTGGTTCTGGGCAGTGCCAACGAGGGTGGTGTGGGTGCGATGGCGCTCAACATCAGCGGCATTTTCGATTCGGGGCAGCGCGAGATCGATCGCTTGATGATGTTCACGCATCTGCCCGCTGTGCAGAACGCTTTCGCGCTGGGCGACGGGCTGCACGTGATTGCCATTCGCACGATGGCCCTGAACCGGGTGGCTGAGGATGTCGCCCGCATACAGGCAGTGTTGCCGGCCGGCCTCGACGCCTCCGTGCGGCCCTGGCAGCTGGTCATGCGCGACGTGGTGGAGGCCATCGAGTTTGATCGTATCGGCGGGCGCCTGATGTACGGGGCTGTTCTGGTGCTCGTCGCCTTCAGCGTCGTCAGCACCTTTCTCATGATCGTGTTCGAACGTACCCGGGAATTCGGCATGCTGCTGGCGATTGGCATGCGCCCCGGTCTGATCGTGCGCCAGGTGCTCTACGAAGCGTCGTGCTTGTGGCTGGTGGGCACCGGCGTCGGTCTTCTGCTGGTGGGGGTATTCGTGGGGTACCTTGCCGCCACGGGAATTCCCATCGATGGCATGGAGGAGCTGGCGAACTCCTTCTTCCTCGATGATCGCATCTATCCGGAGTTCACCGTCGGAGCGCTCGCCACGGCACCGCTGGTGCTGCTGGTGGGCACGCAGCTTGCGGGTCTCTTTGCCACGCGCCGTGTCCGTCGCATACAGCCGGTGACGGCCCTGAGGGTGGAATAGCCATGACGATGAGCGCGTCTGCCGTAGCGACCCCGGGTGAAGAGAAAGGGCGCCGCCGCGTGGCGCCCTGGCGCCTCACCGGACGGCTCGCGTTCATTGCCTGGCGCAACCTCTGGCGCAGCCCCCGGCGCACGTGGCTGACGGTGGGTGGCATCGCCTTTGCGATCTTCCTGCTGGTGTTCTCCCGCTCGTCGCAGACCGGCACCTTCGACGTCATGATCGACAACAGCGCCAGGATTCTGCCGGGGCACGTGCAGGTGCAGGCGCCGGGCTATCAGGACGACCCGCGCGTCGACAAGACGTTCAACGCCACTGCGGCGCGCGCCTACCTCGCGGAAGACCCGCGGGTTGTGCATGTCAGCGCGCGGGCACAGGGTTTTGCGTTGCTGTCGTCCGGCGAGCGCAGCTTCGGCGCGCAGGTGATGGGCGTCGAGCCGGCGGTGGAGCTGCAGTGGTCCGGGCTTGCGCCCATGGTCACTGACGGGGCGTTCCCCCGGGCGTCCGGCGAGATGCTGCTCGGGGAAACTCTGGCACGAAATCTGGGCCTCAACGTCGGCGACGAGATCGTCGCTCTCGGTACTGCCCGGGAAGGGGGCATAGCGGCGCTGGCAGCAACGGTCAGCGGCGTGTTCGACGCCACCAACCCGGACTTCAACCGCGCCCTGGCGCTGGTGCCCATCAACGATTTCCGTGAAGCGTGGTCGCTGACCCGCGACGAAGCCCATGCGCTGGTGGTGATTGCTCCGAGCGTGGTGGCCAGCGAGGGCCTCGCCCGCGATGCAGCGACGGCGCTGACGGGGCAGCAGAAGCTGGCCGTGCTCGACTGGCAGGCGCTGATGCCCGAAGCCGAGCAGATGAGCAGCATGAAAGCCGTCAGCGCGGAGATCTTCTTCTACGTCATTGCCATTGTGGTGGGATTCTCGGTGGTGACCACGTTCATGATGATCATTTACGAGCGCACCAACGAGTTTGGTGTGCTGATGGCGTCCGGCATGGCGCCGGGTCTTCTACACGTGCAACTGCAGCTCGAGGCGCTGTGTCTCGGTGCCGCCGGGATCCTCGCAGCTCTGCTTGTTACCGGCGCCATCCTGGTGCCTCTGGCCGATATCGGTATCCCGGTGCCGGTGCCGCCGGAAGCCCTGGAATACTACGAGCGCTTCAACTTCGGGACGCGCCTGTATCCCAAGTTCGACTGGGAGGCGTTCTGGACCGGTGCGTGGGTGCTGGGTCTCGGTACCCAGTTTGCGGCGCTGCTGCCGGGCCTGCGTCTGTATCGCATGCGTCCGGTGGACGCTATCCGGCAGGCCAGCTAGATGAAGCTGCTGCTTGCCCTGAGCCTGCGCAACATTATCCGCCACCGGCGACGCAACGGCATGCTGTTTGCGGCCATCGCCATCGCGGTGGCGGGCGTTGCCAGTATGAATACGCTGATTCGTGGCTTTCAGGACGACATGCTGGAATCGGCGGTGGCCAACCTCACCGGACACATCAAGGTGCACGCCCCCGGTTACCGCGACGATCCCAGCATCCAGCGGGGCTTCGAGCTCGCCCAGGATTACGTCCCGGCCGTGCCGCCGGAGGAGCTGCGCGGCTGGGCACCCCGGGTGCGCATCCCGGCAGTGATCATGAGCGAGCGCGAGACACGGGGGGTGCAGCTGGTGGGGGTGGATCCGGGCCGGGAAGACATCTCGTTCCTCGGTAACGTGCCCGTGGATGGGGAGCGGCTCGCCGATGGAGACGACCCCCGCGTGCTCATCGGTGCGGAGCTGGCGCGGCAGCTCGAAACGGAGATCGGCCGGCGACTGGTGATCATCACCCAGGGTGCTGATGGTCTTAACCGCGAGAAAGGTTACCGCGTGGCGGGGACCTACGATGCGGACGGCACGGGGCTCGAAAAGGTTTTTGTGTTCACGGGGCTTGCGAACCTGCAGGGACTGCTGGATTCCAGCGCGGTGACCGAAGTGTCCATCCGCCTGCAGGAAGAACCGCAGCGCGTGAGCGTGAAACAACTCATCGTGGAGGCGTTCATCGACCTCGACGTCAAAGACTGGCAGGAGCTCGAACCGCAGGCTGCGGCGATGTATCTGTTTGCCGACGGCGCCATTTACATCTGGTTTCTGCTGATGATGAGTGCGCTCACCTTCGGCCTCGTGAACACGCTTGTTGCCAGCGTCATGGAGCGGATGCGCGAGCTCGGCATGCTGCGGGCGCTGGGTATGCGCAAACGCCTCGTGCTGACCCAGGTGGTGCTGGAGTCGTCGATCATCATGGCCATCGGCGTCGTCTGCGGGCTGGCGCTGGGGTATGTCATCTATCTCGCCATGGCGGACGGCCTGGACCTTTCAGCGTTTGCCGAAGGTGTGGAGATGGCCGGTATGTCCACGCAGCTCAAGCCGGTGCTGCTGGGGACAGATTTTGTGCTGGTGGCGGCCCTGAGCATGGCGCTGGGGGTGTTGGCCAGCCTGTACCCCGCGTGGCGCGTGGTAAAGCCCTCGCCGCTGGACGCCATGCATCGTTAACCCCAGAGAAACAACCGACAGGAAGATCCACCGTGGCTGAACCAGCCGTTGAATGCCGCAACGTCAGCAAAACCTATCAGAAGGACGCCGTGCCCGTGCACGCGCTGCAGGGTGTCGATTTCACCGTGCAGCGGGGTGACTTCGTGAGCCTCTCCGGTCCTTCCGGGTCCGGAAAATCCACGCTGCTCAATGTCATCGGCGGCCTCGACCGGCCGGATGACGGTGAGGTGCTCGTTGACGGTGTGGCGCTGGGCGGCCTGAGCGAGAGCGCGCTGGCGCAGCTGCGGCTGCACAAAATCGGCTTCGTGTTTCAGGCCTACAACCTCATCCCCGTGCTTACGGCCCTGGAGAACGTGGAGTTCATTCTGCAGCTTCAGGGTGTGCCCGGGGCCGAACGCCGCGAGCGGGCGGGCGGGGTGCTGGCGGCGCTGGGTCTCGCAGACCTGGGTGACCGGCGCCCGGGGGAGCTGTCCGGCGGTCAGCAGCAACGGGTTGCCATCTGCCGGGCCATCGTCACCGAGCCCGTGCTGCTGCTGGCAGACGAACCCAGTGCCAATCTCGATTCCGCCACCACCGAGGAGCTGCTGGCGGAGCTGGCCCGGCTGAATCGTGAGCAGGGCATGACCATCGTGACAGCCACACACGACCCCATGGTGATGCAGTTCACCACGCGCCAGGTGAAGCTCAGAGACGGCGCCATTGAGCAGGACAGCGCAGCCCTTCCTGCTTAGGGCCGCGGCAGCCGGCCTCGTTGCGCTGTTGCCGGTGGTGCCGGCCGCCGCGCTGGAGGCGGACGTACGCCTGAAGTGGTTCAGCACCTTCAGCGCGCTGCCGGCGCACGATGCTCAGCGGGCCGCCCGGGGCACACCCGCGAAAGATCACTCCCTGGACCTGCGCCTCATGTTCAATCATCAGGCCGGGCCGGTGCGCCTGCTGCTCGAGCACACGACAGTGGCGCTGCAGGGGGATGCCGTGGCGCTGGCGGCTGGACCGGATCCGGTGCTGGATCAGGTTGTGACGGAGGATGCACGGCGGCGCTGGGATCTCACCTGGGAGATCGAAGACGGCAGCCGGCATCGCAGCCTGCATCGTCTCGACCGGGCTGCCGTGCAGTGGCAACCCGGCGACTGGAGCGTCACCCTGGGCCGGCAGGCAGTGAGCTGGGGCAGCGGTATCGTCTTTCAGCCCATGGATCTGTTTTCGCCCTTTGCACCGACCACCATCGACCGCGACTACAAAGCCGGGGACGACGTGGTGCTGGTGGACCGGTTGCTGCCGAACGGTCACGACCTGCAGTTGCTGCATGTGATGCGTCGCGACGCGGACGGTGACGCGACCCGCGCGGTCACCAGCACCGCGTTCAAATGGCATGGTTTTGCCGGCGGCACCGAATTCGAGCTGGTTGGTGCCGAGCACTACGACGAGCCGGTGCTGGCCGCCAGCGTGCGCATGCCCGCGGGTCAGGCCCTGCTGCGTGTGGACGCGGTTGCCAGTCGCGGTCGCGATGGAGACTACCGCTATTCGGGGGTGGTGAACGCCGACGTGAGTTTTCTGGTGGCCGGGCGCAACGGCTACGTGTTTGCCGAGTATTTCAGAAACGGATGGGGCGTGAAGGATCTGCCCCCGTCCGCCACGCTGCTGCCGCAGCCTCTGCTGGAACGGCTGGAGCGGGGTGAACTCTTCAACGTGATGCGCAACTACCTGGCTGCGGGCGGCACGTACGAGTGGCACCCGCTGGTGAGCCAGTCGGTGTCGCTGCTGAGTAATCTGCACGATGGCAGCAGTCTGCTGCAGAGCAGTGTCAGCTGGGTGCCCGACGACAGTCAGAGTGTGCAGGCGGGTATCATTGCGCCGCTTGGCCGTGCGGGCGACGAGTTCGGCGGCGTGCCGCTGCTCGGCGATGCGCTGACGACCGGCGGAGGGCGGCGCGTGTTTCTGCGATGGGTTTATTTCTGGTGATCGTCGGCGTCTTCGCGCCGCGTTGCCCAGCGTGCTTCGTGGGTGTCCTGCATGCGGGTGCGGAAGCGGCTGGCCAGCAGTACCAGCGCCGTGCTGCCCGCAGCCAGCAGCACGTAGTCGGCAAACGCCAGCGGCCATGTCAGGTCTGCAAAGAACAACGCGATCAGAGCCGCACCCAGCGCAATGGCAAGCACTGCCCGGGTGACGAGATAGGCGCCGGCCAGCGCCAGGGCGCTGGTTGCCACCGTGCCCGCGAGGTGCCCGACCGGGTCGTACAGCAGCAGCGCCAGCAGCAGGCAGCCAAGGCCCAGGCCCCGCTGCCACAACGGAATGGCGTTCACGAGACCACGTCCACCGCGCCGCCATCGATGCGGATGTTCTGTCCGTGCACAGCGTCGGCGAGGGGACTGGCAAGGAACGCCACGAGGTTTGCTACTTCCTCGCGCCGGGCGATACGTCCGATGGGAATGTCTTTCGCAACATGCGGTTCCACCGCCGCCCAGTCTTCACCCCAGCCTTCGCGACGGCCCTTGGCAAGATAAGCGGCCTCTACCTCGGGGGTGAGAATGAGCCCCGGCGAGACCAGGTTCACGCGCACGCCCGATGCACCCACTTCTTTGGCGAGGCTGACGGTCATGGTAGCCAGCGCGCCCTTGGCGGCGTAGTAGGCCGGCATGCGTGCGTTGGGTCGTGTCGAGCCGACCGTACCCAGATTGATGATGCGGCCCCAGCCCTGCGCCTGCATGGCCGGCAGGCAGTGCTGCACCATGCGCTGGGCGGTCAGCACGTTCTTCTGGTACGCCGTGATCCAGTCGTCGCTGGAGCTCTTGGACCACGAGCCGGGTTCTGCCGTGCCGTAATTGTTGACAAGCACATCCACGGCCCCGATGGCATGCGCCACGGCGGCGGCGCCCGCGTCGGTGGTGAGGTCGCCTGCGACCGGGGTGCCGCTACCCAGCGCCGCCACGGCGGCGGTGGCTTCAGCGTCGGTGAATCCGTGCACCAGCACGTCTGCACCCTCCGCCAGCAGGCGCTCAGCGATGACGAAGCCGGTGCCGCGATGACTGCCGGTGACCAGAGCCCTGCGGCCCTCCAGTTGTAGATCCATGGCCGGTTGCGCCGCGTTCGAGTCGCGGCACCTTAGCAGAACGCCACGATATACTCACAGCCATGGAGTTCTGGCCCTTCGCTGTCTTTCTGCTCATCGTTTTCATAGGCAGCTACGTGCAGGCGGTGGCCGGCTTCGCCATGGCCATGATCATCGTGGCCGTCGCCGGCGGCCTCGAGCTCATGAGCGTGCCCACGCTTGCAGCCGTGGTCAGCCTGCTGACCGTGCTGAACGTCTCCATAGCGCTGGCCGGCTCGCTCCAGCACGTGCGGGTGCACCTGCTCAAGTGGCTGGCGCTGGGGCAGGTACCTGCCATCTTCCTGGGCTTTCAGCTCATGCAATGGCTCGACGGCAATACCCAGTGGGTGCTGGAGTTGTGCCTGGGCCTCTTCATCACCGCGGGCGGTCTGTCCATGTACCTCAGGCCGCATCCCTGGGCGCAGGTCAGCGCGCCGTGGCAAACCTTCGGTGTCGGTGTCTGCGGTGGCCTCGTTGGCGGCATGTTTTCAGCCAGCGGACCGGTGCTTGGCTGGTTCGGTTACAACCAGCCGCTGCCGGTGGCGGTGATACGCGCGACGCTGCTTGCGGCCTTTGCCCTCACCACGGTGACACGCACGGTGTTCGTGGGGATTGAGGGCGGCCTCACGTCGACGGTGCTCACCTACGCCGCGGTGGGACTGCCGGTGGTGGCGCTGGGCACCTGGCTGGGGCGGGTGTATGCGCCGCCGGTCAGTGAACCGGCCTTGCGCCGCTTTGCCTACGGGGTGCTGTTGACCATGGGCGTGTGGATTCTCGTCAGGGTTCTGTTGCTGAGTTAGGCCGCTCGAACCAGGCCACGTCCCAGAAGCGATCGAATTTGTAACCGACCTCTCTGAACCGGCCAGCCTCCATGAACCCGAGGGTTTTGTGCAGGGCGACGGAGGCATCGTTGGGCATGGCAATGCCGGCGTAGAGACGGTGCAGGTTCTGCGTGGCGAGGTGCTCGAAGAGCCTTTCGTACAACCGTCGCCCGAGCCCCTGGCCCCGGGCGGTGGGACGCAGGTAGACGCTGCATTCCACCGACGTGTGGTAGGCGGGTTTGGGCTTGAACGGCGCTGCGCACGCGTAGCCGAGCACCGCGTCGTCGGGCGCCCGCGCGACCAGGCACACGTGCTGGTTGCGGCCGAACTGGTCGAACCATGGTTGACGGGTGGCCAGCGTGAACGGTTCGGTGTCGAACGTGGCGGGGGTCGCGGTGACGTAGTGGTTGTAGATCTCCAGCACGTCTGCATGGTCGGCCGGGGAGAGAAAATCGATGCGCGTCATGGGCGCTACTGTAGCTTGTTTTGGGGGCGGCGAACGCCTACCGTTGCGCCATGTCGGAGTTTGACGCGATCCGTCCCTACCACGATCACGAAGTGCCCGGCGTGATCGCCAGAATCCTCGCCAATCCCGAGTTCGCCCGCGCGGCTGCGCGCATGGCCTTGCCCCGCTGGCTGGCGGACACGGCGGCCGGGCGCTGGTGGACCCGCAGCACGTTTGCGCGCAAGACGCGGGGTGTGCACACGGTGTGGCAGTGTCAGCTCATCATTGAAACCTACTTCCGCCAGCTGCTCGACCACACGACCGACGGCGTGTCGGTGTCGGGGGTGGAGCGATTGTCGCAGGACGGCAGGTATCTGTTCGTGTCCAACCATCGCGACATCGCCATGGATTCGATTCTGCTCAACTATCTGCTGCATCAGCATGGCCACAGTACCTGCCGCATGGCGGTAGGCGACAATCTGCTGGCGAACGATCTCGCAGCGGACCTCATGCGCCTGAACAAGAGCTTCGTGGTGGAGCGGGACGTCACCGGTGTGCGCAACGTGCATCGGGTGCTCAGCCGTACCAGCCGCTACATCAGGCATTCGCTGGAAGAGGGTGTGTCCGTGTGGATCGCGCAGCGCGAAGGCCGTGCGAAGGACGGTTGGGACCGCACGGATCCCGCGTTGCTGAAAATGCTGACGCTGGCCTATCGGGAGGCGGCCAATCCCCTGCAGGCGCTGGTGGACGCCAGCCACATCGTGCCTGTGTCGGTATCTTACGAGCTGGATCCCTGCGCCAGGGCCAAAGCCCGCGAGCTGCACGCCGTGGCGACAGAGGGCAGCTACGCCAAGGCAGCCGAAGAAGACGTGCAGAGCATCATTCAGGGGCTGACGGGGGCAAAAGGGCGCATGCACCTGCATTTCGGCGAGGTGGTGAGCGGCACCTTCGGCGAGCCGGCGGAGCTGGCCAGCGCCATCGATCAGGCCATCGTCGGGGGGCTGCAGGTTTTTCCCACGCACGTTGCCGCGGCCCGCGCGCTGGGCGATGCCGACCCCGCCGGTGTCGAGCAACTTGTTGCCAGTCCGGTGCTGCCGGAAGTGATGCGCCGCTACGACGAAGCGCTGGAAGCCACCGCCGGGGCGGAGCGGCCGTATTATCTTCTGCAGTACGCCAATGTGCTGCGCAGCCGGGCCGCGCTGGGTCTTACGGTCACAGATACACCAGGGGCGGCTCGTCGAGCAGCGCCAGCTGCTCCCGCAGGGCCAGGAGATGCTCCGACCAGTAGCGGGGCTGGTCAAACCCCGGAAACGCCGGAGGAAACGCCGGATCCTCCCAGCGCTGCCCGATCCAGGCCGCATGGTGCATGATGCGCAGACTGCGCAGGGGTTCCACCAGGCGCAGGGTGCTCACGTCGAAGTCGTAGAAATCCTGATACGCGTCCAGAATGGTCGCGAGCTGTCCGGTCTGGTCGGCACGGTCACCGCTTAGCAGCATCCACAGATCCTGTATGGGCGGACCCATCATGCAGTCGTCGAAGTCGACGAAGTGTGGCGTGTCGTCGCGCCAGAGAATGTTGCCGAGATGGCTGTCGCCGTGGATGCGCTGAGCGGGCACACCGTCGAAGAGCGGACCGATGCGTTCCAGAAGATGCGCGGTGGTGGTCTCGTACGCGTCCCGCACTTCCGGCGGTAGAAAACTCGACGCCAGGACAAAGGCGCGGCTGGCTTCGCCGAACCCGGCCACGGTAAGCGCCCGCCGGTGCGCGAAGGGCTGTCGGGCGCCCACCGCGTGCATGCGACCGAGCGTGCGCGCCAGCACTTCGAGATCGTCCTGGTTTTCGATGTTGGGCGGGTGGCCCCCCTGGCGCCGGAAAAGGGCGAAGCGGTAACCGCCGTGCTCGAAGAGCGTTCTGCCGTCCAGCTCGATGGGCACCACCACCGACAGCTCCTCGTCCGCCAGCTCGCGGGTAAAGGCGTGCTCCTCGAGGATGGCGGCGTCGGTCCACCGCTCGGGACGGTAGAACTTGGCGATCAGAAATTCACCCAGCGTGCGGTCTTCCATGGCGACTTGGTACACGCGGTTTTCGTAGCTGTTCAGCGCAAGCAGACCGCCGGTAGGCAGCAGGTCGACAGCTTCCAGCGCGCTCAGAATGGCGTCGGGATCGAGGCGGGCGTAAGGCTGGGGCTGCATGGGCGCAGTGTACAGCCTCTATGCCACCTGCGGGCATGTCACGGCAGCACGGCACGGGTTGCGCACCACACGTCCACCCGCGCCACGCCGGCGGCACGCAGCACGGCCACCATGGCGCGCGCCGTGGCGCCGGTGGTGAGCACATCGTCCACCAGCGCAACGTGCCCGGCCGTGACAGGGCGTGCCACGCGAAACGCGTCTGGCCGCAATTGCAGCCGGTCACGGCGGCCGAGGCTGCGTTGCGGTGGTGCGTGGCGGCGGCGCAAGGGCTGTGCGCGGGGCACGGCTAACACGCGACCGGTGTATTCGGCCAGGGCCACGGCCTGGTTGTGGCCGCGGCGCACCGTGGCCCGCCAGGACATGGGCGTGGGCACTACAAGCTCGGGGAGAGCATCGGCGGTGTACCGTTCGCGCACCGCGCGGACGAGACAGTAGGCGAGCGTGCGGGCTTCGCGCATGCCGTGGGCAAATTTGAGCCTGTGCACCAGGTACCGGGCCTCGCCGTCGTGCAGCAGCGCACTGACAGCCACGCCCGTGGTGAGGGGGCGCCGGCTGCAAGCACCGCACACGCCGGGCGCGGCCAGGGGAAGGGCGCAGTGGCGGCAGGCGCTGCCAGTGAGCGGCAGCGCGTCCCTGCAGGCAGCGCACAGCAGATCCGCGGGCCGCGGCCGAACCACGGTATGGCACAGCACACACTGATCGGGCAGCAGCACGTCGCAGAGCGCGCCGGGCAGAGCGCGCCATTTCATCGCTGTTCGGACAGAGCAGTCATCGCGATGACCGTTTTACCAGGCTGTACGCGCCGCGAACGTGAGACATGGGTCACAGATCGCGTGGGTAGTGGCGCGAAACCTCTGCAGGCGCGGGCTTGCTGGTCTAGCGTGTAGGCACCAGCGCTGTAGAAGGTGGTGCAAATGGCAGTCAATCCCATGCTGGCGTCCGGCGCCAATGGCATAGCAAACGGTCTCAAAGGCTTCGAAGGTGTTGCCCAGGAAATCGCCGAGTTCAACGGCACCGAGGTGGGCGCCAGCGGAGAGCCCCGGGCCAGGCTGGACAATCCCGCCGACGTGGCTGAAGCGCTGGTGGATCTGAAAGTCTACGCGCGCCAGGTGCAGGCGTCGGCGAAAGTCGTGCAGACGGCCGATGAGGTGATCGGTTTCCTGCTGGGTACCAGCGCCTCCGGCTGAAGCCATGGAAAGCACCGCCATGGAGGGCAATAGCGCGTCCGCGCTGACACAGGCCCAGGCACAGCAGGCTGCCACGCGGCGCAACGATGCCCGGGTGCTGGCCCAGACCCAGGCTGAGATACGCACGCTCGCGGCGCGGGACCGGGAAGTGCGCGCGCACGAACAGGCTCATGCCGCTGTCGGTGGCGCTTATGCCGGTCATCCGCATTACGATTACACCCGCGGCCCCAACGGCGTGCGCTATGCCCAGTCGGGTCACGTCAACATCGATATCAGCAAAGTGCCCGGCGATCCGGAAGCGACGCTGCGCAAGATGCAGGTGGTGTCACGTGCCGCCCTCGCCCCGGCGGAGCCTTCGGCGCAGGATCGCGCGGTGGCCGCCAAGGCCAACATGCAGGCAGCCCAGGCGCGCGCGGAGATTGCTGCCGAACGAACCGCAGACACGTCCGGTCTGGCCGCGACGGCGCCCGACCAGGCGCGCCGCCCGGTACAGATCGGCTCCACCAGCGGCAGCCTCCTGGACGTCATTCTCTAGTCAGCGGCGCTCTGTCAGCAGACCATCCCAGCGTCCCGCTTCGAACACGGTAATCGAGCCATTGGCCGGATCGCGATTGTCGAAGGCGATGCCGACACCGGGAGCGATGCGGAAGCGGGCCACGTCGCGGACGTCGTCGCGACCGGCAAGCCACTGGTACGGTGACAGCACTGTGGCGCTGTCGATGACGAAGCGATGGCGCGCAGGGAAGGTCGCTTCAACCAGACGGTCGTGGAAGAAACGATAGATCGAGTCGCGGTACAGAAGCTCCCACTCGCCGGTGTAGTTCTCCCGGGCCTTGTCCGGCTCACCACGCAACGCTTCCAGGTCGGCAATGCTTGCGCCGAAAGGCAGCCCGTCGACCGTGCGCAGCGTGTCGATGCGGATGCGGCGGGGCGCAGCGTTGAGCGGGTCGTCTGACACCTGTCCAGCTTACCCGTTTACGAGCCTTCACGGTGCGTGGCACGCTGGTAAACTAGCCCGCCGACCTGCCGTGGATGAAAAAGTTGGACTACACAGCACCCGAAAGAGATGCCCGTTTTCTGCTGTTCGACCTCTTCGAGGTGCAGAAGCTCTGGGCGGATATACCCGCCTTTGCCGACTTCACCGAAGATCTGGTGCAGGCTGTGGTTGCCGAAGGGGCGCGGCTGTCGAGCGAGCTGATCGCGCCGACGAACCGCGTCGGCGACGAAGAGGGGTGTGTGTGGGAGGACGGCGCCGTAACCACGCCCGCGGCCTTCAAACCAGCCTTTCAGGAGCTGACGGCCGGCGGCTGGCTGGGGCTTGCCGGGAATCCCGAGTTCGGTGGGCAGGGGATGCCGAAGATGCTGGCCTGCCTGGTGGAAGAGATGCTCTGGGCGGCCAACTCGAGCCTCTATCTCTACGGCACGCTGACCGTGGGTACCTCCCTCTGTATCGATGCCCATGGCACCGAGGCGCAGAAATCGACGTACCTGCCCAAGCTGTACAGCGGCGAGTGGACCGGCGCCATGGCGCTTACGGAAGCCCATGCCGGTACGGACCTCGGCATCATGCGTACGCAGGCGGTGCCCCAGGCTGACGGCAGCTACCAGGTGACCGGCACCAAGATTTTCATTACCGGCGGCGAGCACGATCTCACCGAAAACATCGTGCACCTCGTGCTGGCGAAGCTGCCCGACGCACCGGGCGGTACCCGGGGCATTTCCCTGTTCATCGTGCCGAAGTATCTCGTTGGGGAAGACGGCACTCCCGGTGAGCGCAACAGCTGGGCCAGTGGCTCGATCGAACACAAGATGGGCATCCGTGGCAGCGCCACCAACGTGATCAACTACGACGGCGCTACCGGTTACCTGCTGGGTGCGGAAAATCAGGGCCTGGCGGCCATGTTCACGATGATGAACTACGAGCGGCTCTCGGTGGGTCTGCAGGGGCTGGGCAGCGGCGAGCTTGCGTATCAGCAGGCTGCTGCCTACGCCCGGGACCGTCTTCAGGGCCGCGCCCCCACCGGTGCCCGGAACGCCGACGGCGCTGCCGACAGCCTCCTCGTGCACCCGGATGTGCGGCGCATGCTGCTGACGCAGCGGGCGTTCAACGAAGCGGGAAGAGCTTTCGGGTTGTTTGTGGGCATGCAGCTCGACCTGGGCAAGTACACGGACAATGCAGCGGCAGCGGCCCTTGGAGAGTTGCTGACACCCATTGCCAAGGCGTTTCTCAGTGACAAAGGTTTCGATGGCGCGGTGCTGGGACAGCAGGTGTTCGGCGGTCACGGCTACATCGCCGAGTGGGGCGCGGAGCAGATCGTGCGCGACGCTCGCATTGCACAGATCTACGAAGGTACCAACGGCGTGCAGGCCCTGGATCTCATCGGCCGCAAGGTGCTGCGCGACGGGGGCGCAACGCTGCGTGGTCTCGTGGAGCACATGCGCGCGGACGACGTGGCACCGGCGCATCGTGAAGCGTTGCACGACGCCTGCGATCGGCTGGAGCGCGTAACCGCGTCGGTTGTCGCGCGCAGCCAGGAGGATGCGAATCTTCCCGGGGCGGTGTCCACCGACTACCTGGAGCTGACCGGGCTGACGGTCTACGCGTGGTTGTGGGCGAAGATGGCGCAGCTTGCGCCCGCGGACGCCTTCGGCGACGCCAAACGCCACACGGCGGCTTTTTTCTTCTCCCGCCTGCTGCCGAAAACGCTGGCCCTGGAGGCCGGTATCATGGCGGAGAGCGATCCGCTCATGGCCTTTGCGGACGAGTCTTTCTAGCTTTTCCTCGGAGGGATTTCTCGGAGGCTTTAGTCGGGACAGGGATGTGCGGGCAGCGCCGGGTCGCACACCTGCACACGGCTGAGGGCCTGGCTCCAGCCCGCAACCACGTCCTGCTCGATCGGCAGCGGTGGGGGTGGTGTATCCGCGCTGTCACCGGCCGCTTCCACCTGCGCAGGCAAGCGCCAGATTCGCGTGATCGTGTAGAGCGACCGGTTGCCTTTGATCACCTTCAGCATGGTCAGCAGCGGTTTGCCCGTGCGCTTGTTTCTGCCGCATTCGAGCATGCGCACCACCGTTGGATAGCCGTTCTCGAAGCCGGCGAAAATCGGGTTGTCGCGAAACGCCTCGCACAGTTCCGCCTGATCAAGGGCCCAGCCCTGCACGAAATCCAGCGGATCGGGCAGACCTTCCCCCGACAGCGATTCCACAGAGAGCTTCTCGGTCCAGGTGCTGGTGGTGTCTGCCGGGAAATACTCCACGAGGTGCAGGTTGCCGGTGTGTCTTTCGAGACCGGTCACCCAGCCTTCGGGCACCTCGGCCAGCAGGCGTTCGGTGTCTGCCTTGGCAGCGCTGGCGCCGGGCAGGAGCAGCAGGCAGAAGAGCATCAGTGGGAGTGTGCGCAACATCGCTTTGCGGTGGTCTTCAATGACCGGCAAGCATGCCGTAAGGCGTGCAGGAGAGCACGCCCGTTGAACGGTTTCGTGAACGGGCGCGCATTTCCCGCGCCAGCGCGGGTCAGCGGATGGCCACCGGATTGATCACTGCCTGCACCGCGCCGACGAAACGTGGTTGACCCAGCACGAACAGAAACTCGGCCACGCCGTCCGCAGCCAGGCCCCGGGTGTCCATGTTTTCGAGAATGTACACGCCGTTCTTCGCCAGCAGCTCCGGATGTACAGGAAAGGCCTGCTCCGGATCCTCCGCGGGAATGACTTCCAGGGCCCAGTTGTCAGCCCCCACGGCAACAACCCCCAGCGCTGCAAGATACTTTGCACCATCCAGGCCCAGGCCCGGCTGGCCGGCCATGAACTTTTGCGGATTGCTGTCCATGTGATTGAGCCACCCGGTGTGCAGCAGCACCACATCGCCGCTCTCGATCTCGACGCCGGCCGCGTCTGCCGCGCGCTCGATCTCGGCGCGATTGATGGCGGTGCCGGCGGGGAGGATGTCCTGCCCCAGGAGTTTGGTGAAGTCCAGCAGCACGCCGCGGCTCACGATGGGCGGCAGCCGGTCGATGGACAGCTTGGTGAGCCCGGTGGGCACGACGAAGTCCTGCGCGCGGTTGCCGTTGTAGTAGACGTGGTTGATGCCCATGTGGCCCAGACCGTCGATCTGGCTGCCGATGCCCATCCACAGGTTCATGAGATCGTCGTTGCCCGTGGCTTTGTTCTTGCCCAGCGGTGTGCCGGTGCCGTCGTCGAGCTGCAGGATCGTCATGGAGTACTGTCGCGGCGGGTAGGCCGGGGACGTTGGTCCCGTTTCCACGCCTAACGGATAGGTTTTGCCGTGCGTTACCAGGCGGGCGGCTGCGGCGACTTTCTCCGGGCTCAGATTGTTGATGGCGCCGAGGGTATCGTCCGCGCCGTAGCGTGACGGGTACCAGTCGTCGGCGGTGGCAAGCATCGGCAGGCACAGCAGCACCGGCCACAGTGGTTTGGCAATTCGCATCGTGTTTGGTCTCCCCTGGAAAGGCCGCCAGCGTACCGGTGTGCCGGCAGGTCGGGCAAGGGCCTCGGCGGATCAGGTCAGCGCGGCGCGCAACTTGTCGTAGATGCCTCCGAAGGCGCCATTGCTCATGATCACGACATGGTGTTTCTTGCCGCGCCCGGCGCCGTTCAGACGCAGAATTTCCTGGACCAGCGCATCGTGCTTGTCGAAGACCTCGGCAGGCACCACGCAATGCTGCGCCACCTCAGCCAGATCCCACTTGATGTTCTCGCCGCGAAACCACAGCACGCGATCCGCGGCCGCGATGCAGGTGGACAGGTCGTGGCGCAACGTGCCCAGCGACATGGTATGCGTACGCGGCTCGATCACGGCGACAATCTCGGCGCTGCCCACCGCCTTGCGCAAACCCTCGAGCGTGGTGCGGATTGCCGTGGGGTGGTGAGCAAAGTCGTCGTAAACGGCGAGATCCTCCCCGTCGTACAGCACCTCGAGCCGTCGCTTCACGCCGCTGAACGCCGACAGCGCGGTGATGCTGGTTGCGGGGGGCACGCCGGCATGGCGTGCCGCGGCAATGGCGTTCAGGGCGTTGGCCTGGTTGTGCTTGCCGAACAGCGACCAGGTGATGCGTCCGAGGTTCTCGTCGTTCAGGTACACATCGAAAGCGCTGCCGTCGCGGGCCGGGTCGCGCACCTGCCATTGTTCGCCGGTATCGCCCGGCTGTGGACGTTTTACCGGCGCCTCGCCAATGCGCGACACCGGGCTCCAGCAACCCATGGTCAGCACCTCGTCCAATGCCTCGTCCTGGGCTGGCGTCAGCACGAGGCCGGACGCAGGCACCGTTCGCAGCAGATGGTGAAACTGGGTCTGGATGGCGTCGAGGTCGGGAAAGATGTCGGCATGATCGTATTCGAGGTTGTTCAGCACGAGCGTGCGTGGCCGGTAGTGCACAAATTTCGACCGGCGGTCGAAATAGCTGGTGTCGTACTCGTCGGCCTCCACCACAAAAAACGGATCGCGGCCGAGGCTTGCCGATTGATCGAAATTCACGGGCGCGCCGCCGATGAGATAGCCCGGCTCCAGGCCGGCTTCGCGCAGAATCCACGTGAGCATGCTGGCTGTGGTGGTCTTGCCGTGGGTCCCCGCCACCGCCAGCACCCAGCGATTGCGCAGCACCACCTCGCCCAGCCATTGCGCGCCGGAGGTGTAGTTGAGTCCCCGGTCGAGAATGTACTCCACCGCCTCGTGCCCGCGGGGCAGGCTGGCGTTACCGATGACGATCGTGTCCGGGGCCGGTTCCAGCTGGGCCGGGTCGAAACCTTCGTGCACCTCAATCTCGGCCGCCGCGAGCAGGTCGCTCATGGGTGGGTACAGCGCCTTGTCACTGCCGCTGACGGTGTAGCCCATCTGCTTGGCAAGCTGCGCGAGGCTGCCCATCAGGGTACCGCCGATGCCGAGAAAATAGACGCTGGGAGAACTGGAGTCTGTCACGGGTTGATCACTACCTGTGCAATGGCAATGGAGAACAGCATCACGAAGATGGCTGTGGCGATGCCGAACCCGAGGGCAATGTTCAGCGCGCGGTGAAAAATGTAGCCGAAGGCTGCGATGCGCCAGATCAGGCTGAACAGCTCGGTCATACCGCCGATCAGCGGGTTGATACCCAGGCCCACGGAGACGCCCACAGCGGCAGCGGCGGTAATGATCGTGTCTACGCCGAACAGCGCCATGAGGGTCTGCGGAAAGCGGGAGGCAAAACCCAGCAGGTACAGCACCGTCCAGGTCAGGGCGGCGCAGCCTGCCTGTTCCACGATCGTCAGCGTGACGAGTTGCATGGCCGTGACCTGCGGAACCAGCGGGGCAAGGGCCTCGTGCGCGCTGAACGCCTGCAGCTCTCCCCACAGCGACAACATGCCGACGAGGGCGTTCGCCAGCACTACCAGAGCGAGCAGGTAGCTGTTGGCAGGAACCAGGTCGGGGCCGCAGCGGAACGTGCAGATACGCCAGAACAACGAGACTATGGCTGTCATGAATTACTCGAATCGGTCCCTGGAAATTGTCGCACAAATCGCCTGGGTCACGGACAATACGCGCGCCTCACAACAGCTCTGCTCACCAGCCAAGAAGGAAAGCTCGACTCATGCCAAAGGCCAACGCGTTCTACGCCCAGTCCGGGGGTGTCACCGCCGTCATCAACGCTACCGCGTGTGGCATTCTGGAAACCGCCCGCCAGCACAAGGATGTGATCGGCAAGGTCTATGCCGGACGCAACGGCATTCTGGGGGCGCTGAACGAAGAGCTCATCGACACGAGCAAAGAGTCGGCGAAAGCGGTGGCGGGGCTGCGTCAGACGCCAAGCGGCGCATTCGGCTCCTGCCGCTACAAGCTCAAATCGCTGGAGGAGAACGAGCGCGAGTACCGGCGTCTGCTGGACGTGTTCAAAGCGCACAACATCCGTTACTTCTTCTACAACGGCGGCGGCGACTCGCAGGACACGGCGAACAAGGTCTCGCAGCTCGGCGCGGCGCTCGGTTACGAGCTCACCTGTATAGGCGTGCCGAAAACGGTGGACAACGACCTGCCGTTCACCGACTGCTGCCCGGGCTTCGGTTCCGTGGCCAAGTACGTTGCGGTGTCCACCCGCGAAGCGGCGCTGGATGTCGCCAGCATGTGCGAAACGTCCACGAAGGTGTTCGTGCTGGAGGTGATGGGGCGTCACGCCGGCTGGATCGCGGCGGCCGGCGGCCTTGCGCAGGACGCGCCGGGGGATGCACCACACATCATTCTGCTGCCCGAGGTACCGTTCAAGAAGACGCAGTTTCTGGCGAAGGTAAAGAAAACGGTGCAGGAGAAGGGTTACTGCGTGATCGTCGCTTCCGAAGGTGCGCAGTACAAGGACGGTACCTTTCTCGCTGACGCCGGCAGCACCGATGCCTTCGGGCACAAGCAACTCGGTGGGGTGGCGCCGGTGCTGGCCGAGATGATCAAGGCCAAGCACGGCTACAAATACCACTGGGCAGTGGCCGATTATCTGCAGCGTGCGGCGCGCCATATCGCCTCCGCTACCGACGTGGCGCAGGCTTACGCCCTGGGTCAGGCGGCGGTGAAACTGGCCGTGAGCGGCAAAAACGCCGTGATGCCCACCGTCGTGCGTACCAGCGATGCCCCGTACCGCTGGAAGATCGGCGAGGCAAAGTTGTCGCGCGTGGCAAACGTGGAACGCAAAATGCCGAAGAATTTCATCTCCAGCGACGGCTTCGGCATCACCGCTGCGGCGCGGCGCTATCTGAAGCCGTTGATCCACGGTGAGGACTACCCCGCGTACAAAGACGGGCTGCCGCAGTACGTGACGCTCAAGAATCAGCTGGTAGCGAAGAAGCTGCCGGAGAAGTGGTAGCTCGCTATGTCATGCCTGCGGCGCTGGTGGTGCTTGCCGGTTGCACCGCCGCGCCGCGGCCGCCGTTTCTGCCGCAACCCGAGCTGGGTCCGCTGGGATGCGGCTACAAGTGGTTTCAGACGGGCTACTCCCCGGTGCATCGTCTGGCGTGTGATGCCG
Source organism: uncultured Pseudomonadales bacterium (assembly GCA_964651595.1). GTDB lineage: Bacteria > Pseudomonadota > Gammaproteobacteria > Pseudomonadales > Azotimanducaceae > UBA4421. The sequence continues at coordinate 26,483 of CAZYYJ010000072.1, forward strand.
ACCGGGGCGAGCTGAACGCAACGGAGCCTGCACTGGCGGAAGCTCATGCCTGGGAAATAGCCCGCACCCGGTGCCCCGACGCCTGTCCGCCCGTACCCCTCGAAGACACGGCGCCAGCCCCACCCGCCGCCGCCGGCGGTCGCTGTCACGACGGCTATGTGTATTACACATTCCGCATCTTCGCGCAGTGCCAGCGCCCCACACAGATAAAAGTTTCGCCAGGGGGCTGATTCGGACTGATACCCCAACTGTTCTAAGGTATCGGCCAACAGAGCGCGGGCCGCCACATGCTCGGGCTGTGACATCACCACGTGGTTCAGCACTGCGGCCACCCATCGA
>CAZYYJ010000073.1:0-19078 GCA_964651595.1 uncultured Pseudomonadales bacterium
ATCATGGCCAAGCAAGCAGGTCTGGATACGGGTCCGGTGTATGCGCGCACTGTGACTCCTATCGAACCGACCGAAGGCAGCGACAGTGTCGAGCAGCGCCTCGCCACGCTCGGCGCCGATCTGCTGATAAACGTCCTCGACCGCTTTGCCGCGCTCGCACCTGCGTCGCCCGCCCCGGCAGCGGAGCCACAGCCGGACACAGGCGTCACCTATGCGCACAAGCTCACCGCGCGCGATCGCACGCTGGACTGGAGCCAGCCCGCGGCCGTGCTGGCGCGCCACATCAACGCGCTGCGCGATCGACTGCCGGTCCGTTGCCAGGCCGGCAACGTGCGGTTTCAACCGCTCATCGCCCACGCCCGGGAGGGCACTGCATCAGAAAACCCCGGCACTATCCTGGGCGCGGACAAGCGCGCCATCCGCATCGCTTGTGCAACGGATGAGTTGCTTATAGAGCAGCTCAGGATGGAAACCGGTAAGGGCACCGCCCTGAACGCCGCCGCCGTATTGAACGGCTACGCGGACACGTTCGCCGCCGGTACCCTCGTGCAGTGAGCTGCCGGCAGGATCTCCGCCCGGGGCACGCCACCCGCCATGCCATCACCAGATAAGCATCCCCGCACCTGCGCAGCCATGGCCATCCACCAGGTGCTGGAACACAATCGAACGATTGATTGGGTGGAAGCCAGACACCCGAAATGGCTGTCCACGCCCCTGGCACGGGAGTTGACCATGGGTACCCTGCGCCACGTGTTTACGCTCACCGCAGCTGTAGACGGCCACCTGCAACGGCCTCTGAAGCCGAAGGATCGTATCCTCCATGCGCTGATGTTAGTAGGTGCTTACCAACTCGCATACACCAATGTCAAAGACCATGCGGCGATACACGAAACCGTGGCAGCATGCCGGACGGTCGGGCGCCCCTGGGCGACCCGCCTGGTCAACGCGGTGTTGCGCAACCTGCAGCGAAATACACCGACCAATCACAAACGATCGTTCGATCACTTCGATCACCCAGACTGGCTGATCGAGCTGCTGGCCAGCCAGTACGAAGACCACGACAAGCTTCTGCAGGCCAACAACACGCGTGCTCCCATGAGTCTGCGGGTGAATCTGGCCCGTACTTCGCGCGGCGACTACCAGCGCGCGCTGGACAATGCGGGTATCGAGTACGAACCCGGTGCATCAGAGAACGGCGACGAAGCCTGTCTGGTGTTGAAGCAAGCGCAACGCGCAGAGACGCTTCCCGGCTGGACCGAGGGTGAAGTGGCGGTACAGGATCGTGGCGCTCAGCTTGCCGCATCTGTCCTGTGGCCGCGCCTGAAAGAGAGCCATAAAGCAATCCATCGATTGCTGGATGCGTGTGCTGCCCCCGGAGGCAAACTCTTTCACCTCACCGAGCTGTGCGCCGCGCACGATGTGGCGCTGGAGGCAACCGGCCTGGACCACAGCGCCCAGCGCCAGGCTGCAACCCGCACCATAGGCGAGCGCCTCGGCCATCGCAGCGGACTCCTGACGGGCGATGCGACCTCCCGTGACTGGTGGGACGGCAAACCCTTCGACGTGATTCTGCTGGATGCCCCCTGTTCCGGTACCGGCACGCTGCGGCGCCATCCTGACATCAAAGTGCTGCTCACACCTCAGAAGCTCGAAGAGCACTGCCGCCTGCAGGCGCGCCTGCTGCGCAACCTGTGGTCATTGCTGACACCCGGAGGTACTCTGCTTTACTGCACTTGCTCGGTACTGGAACAGGAAAACGATCTGATCGTGGAGGCATTCGTCGACGAAGCACCGTCCGCGGTCATCTCCCCGGTTGCCCTGCCCACGGGTCGGCCCACGCGCCGCGGCTGGCAGTTGCTGCCCACGGACCCCACCACCGACGGCTTCTATGTCTCCCTCCTGGAGAAACCCCGCACCACCGAGGCAGACGCGCCGTGAAGATTCTGATTCTGGGCGCAGGCCAGGTGGGCGGCACCCTTGCGGAGAACCTCGCCAAAGAAGCCTTCGATGTGACCCTCGTAGACCACGATCAGGCGAGGCTGCAGGATCTCGCTGAACGGCTGGACATACAGACCACCAACGGCTGGGCGTCCCATCCGGACGTGCTGCGCAGAGCCGGCGCTGACGACGCCGATATCGTGGTGGCTGTCACCTCCAGCGACGAGGTGAACATGATTGCCTGTCAGGTGTGCTATTCGCTGTTCCGCACCCCGACGAAGATTGCGCGTATCCGTTCGGCTTCCTACATGAGCCGTGAAGGCTTCTTCAGCAAGGAACACATGCCGATCGACGTGCTGATCAACCCGGAGCAGGTGGTCACCAAGCACATTCACGAGCTGCTGAAGCACCCCGGGGCGTTGCAGGTGCTGGATTTTGCGGACGGTCGCGTGCAACTGGTGGGCATGCGCGCCTACTACGGCGGACCGCTGGTCGGCCAGGCCCTGAGCTTTCTGCGCGAGCACATGCCCAAGGTGGATACCCGCGTGGCCGCCATCTTCCGCCGCGGCAAAGCAATCATTCCCCAGGGCAGCACCGTCATCGAGGTGGACGACGAGGTGTTTTTCATTGCCGCGCGTGAGCACATCGATGCGGTGATGGGTGAGCTGCGCAAGGTCGAGCGGCCTTTCAAGCGCATCATGATCGCCGGCGGCGGCAACATCGGTGCCGCGCTGGCAGGCGCGGTGGAAAGTGAGTACGCCGTGAAAGTCCTGGAGTACGCCACCGGTCGCGCGAAACAGCTCGCCGACGAGCTGTCGAAAAGCGTGGTGCTGCAGGGGGACGCCACTGACCGGGAGCTATTGCTCGAAGAGAACATCGAGCAGTGCGATGCCTTCTGCGCGGTCACCAACGACGACGAAGTGAACATCATGTCGGCGCTGATGGCCAAACGCCTGGGCGTGCGACAGGTGATGGCGCTGATCTCCAAACCCGCCTACGTCGATCTCATGCAGGGTGGCGACATCGACATCGCGGTGTCCCCCCAGCAGGCCACCACCAGCACGCTGCTGGGTTACGTGCGCCGCGCCGACGTGGCAAGGGTGCACAGCCTCCGGCGCGGCGCGGCAGAAGCCATGGAAGCTGTCGCCCACGGCGATTCGAAAAGCTCCAAGGTGGTGGGCCGGCGCATCAGTGACATCGACCTGCCTGCTGGGGCCAACATCGGCGCCATCGTACGTGGCACCGAGGTGCTGATCGCGCACGACGACGTCATCGTCGAGCAGGACGACCACGTGATTCTGTTTCTCGTGGACAAAAGCAAAGTAGGCGCCGTGGAACGCTTGTTCCAGGTAGGCCTGTCGTTTTTCTAGCCGCGCAGCGCCTGCCATGCATCTGGCTGTAATTTTCCGCGTTACCGGCACGCTGCTGACGTTCTTCAGCTTCACGTTTCTCGTCCCCGCGCTGGTGGCGCTGCTGTACGGCGAGGACACCATCGCCACCTTCGGTCTGGCTTTCAGCATCACGCTGGGCGCCGGGCTCGCGCTATGGTTGCCGCTGCGTGGCAACCGCGAGCTGCGGGGTGGCGACGGTTTTCTGATTACAGCCCTGTTCTATCTGGGCCTCGGCCTGGTTGGCGCCATACCCCTGTACATGGCGAGCTCGCTCGACCTCAGCTTCACCGACGCCGCCTTCGAGTCCATGTCCGGCCTCACAACGACCGGCGCCACCGTGATCACAGGCCTCGATCAGCTGCCCAAATCGTTGCTGTTCTACCGGCAGCTGCTGCAATGGCTGGGGGGCATGGGCATCATCGTGCTCGCGGTGGCCATCTTTCCCATGTTGGGCATCGGCGGCATGCAGCTCTATCGCACCGAATCGCCCGGCCCCGTGAAAGACAACAAGCTCACGCCCCGTATCACCGAGACGGCGAAGGCCCTGTGGTACATCTACCTGGGCCTCACCGTAAGCTGTGCCGTGGCGTACTGGCTCGCCGGCATGAGCCCTTTTGACGCCATTTCACACAGTTTCGCCACGGTGGCCATCGGCGGCTTTTCCACCCATGACGCCAGCATGGGGTTTTTTCAGAGTGGCACCATCGAAGCGGTGGCCATCGTCTTCATGCTGTTGTCCGGTATCAACTTCGGCCTGCACTTTCTCGTATGGCGGCGCAAGAACCCCATTCACTACCTGCTGGACATGGAGGTACGTACGTACTTTTTTGTGCTGGCGCTGGTCGCCGTCGTCGTCTGCACGATCCTGCTGCTGGACCAACCCGATGGCGTCGCCCCGATCCGCGACGGGCTGTTCCAGACCATATCCATCGCCACCACCACCGGGTTCACCACCAGCGATTTCAGCGCATGGCCATCGGTAGCCCCCGTGCTGCTGCTGCTGGCCGCCTTTGCCGGCGGCTGCGCCGGGTCCACGGCCGGGGGCATCAAGATGATCCGCGTGCTGATGATCTACCTGCAGGGCATGCGCGAGGTGAAGAAACTCATCCACCCGAACGGCATCTTCCCCATCAAGCTGGGCACCAGCCCCGTGCCCGACCGGCTCATCGAGGCCGTATGGAGCTTTTTCAGCGTTTACGTGATCGTATTTCTGCTGATGGTGACGCTGGTGATGCTGGCCGGCGACCTCGACTTCGTGACCGCGTTTTCCGCCGTCGGCGCCAGTCTCAACAATCTGGGCCCCGGCCTCGGTGACGTGGCAGCAAACTACGCCGACGTGCCGGCGCAGGTGAAGTGGCTGTTGATGTTCACCATGATGCTGGGGCGTCTGGAGATCTTCACCCTGCTGGTGCTTCTGACCCCGGCCTACTGGCGCCGGTAGATATTGTTCTGACCGCCCTCGGGCGGCCGTTTGAAACGCTTGTACTCCCACTGGTACTGGGCCGGGGCATCCGCGATCGCCCGCTCGATCGCCGCGTTGACGGCAGTTGCGGCCTGGTCCTCGTCCGCAAACGCGGCCCGGTCGAGACGCTCGAAGCGTAACCGGTAGCTGTAATTGGACCGGGACAGATCCCGCTCAACGATTCCCAGCAGGGGTGTTGCGTCGGTTTTCGTGAGCAGCCGATGCGGCAACGTCATGGTCAAAGCAGGCTTACCGAAGAACGGGGCGTACACACCCGCGTTGCGGTCCGGCACCTGGTCCGGCAGAAGCGCAACCAGACCGCCGCGCCGCAGCGTGCGGTAAACGCTACGCATACCACCCGTGTCGATGGGAAACATCTCGCCGTCGTAGCGCTGCCGGGCGGCAAGAATGAGCTGCTCCACAGCCGCGCGCTTGGGACGATCGTACAAGGCAGCTACGGTATAGAAGTGACCCAGATAGGCGCACATGAGCTCCCAGTTGCCATAGTGCGGCACCAGCAACAGCACCCCTTCGTCGGCGTGGAAGGCGTCGTCCAGCAACTCGCCCCCCTCAACGGTCACGTCCTCAAGCAGCCGCTCCAGGGGCCAGTAACGCAATTGCGCAAGCTCGAAGAACAGCAGCACCATGTGACTGAGGCTTTCTTTTGTCAGCTGCCCGAGCGCTGCATCGCTCAACGCCGGATAGCACGTTGCCAGATTTGTTCGGGTGGCACGGGCCGTGTCTTCACCAACAATCAACATCAGCTGCGCCAGCCACCGCGCCATGCGCCAGGACGTGGCCCGCGAACAGCGCGCCGCGAGCCAGAACACACCATTGAGGAAGGCAACCGACAAGGGAGTCAGCGCGCGAGTTGGCGCTGTGCCTCTGCGCATGGCGCGCGGCGGAAGCAGGCGCCAACGTGGTCGTTGACCATGCCCACGCTCTGCATGAAGGCATAGCAGATGGTGGGGCCGACAAAGCGGAATCCGGCCTTTTTGAGCGTCCTAGACATGGCCTGCGACTCCGGCGTCTGGGCAGGTACATCCCCGCGCGCGCGACGCACCGGCGAACGTGCCGGGGCAAAATCCCACAGCAAACCCGCAAAGTCATCCTGCGCAAGCGCACAGCGTGCGTTGCCCACCATCGCTTCCAGCTTGCCCCGGTGCCGGATGATGCCCGGATCTTCCAGCCAGCCAGCAATGGCCGCATCGCCTTGCGTTGCAAGCGCCTCCATGTCGAAGGCAAAAAACTGCTCGCGCATGCGCGCCCGCTTGCGCAGCACGGTCAACCAGGACAGCCCGGCCTGCATACCCTCCAGCACCAGCATCTCGTAAAGGCGCGGCGCGTCCATAACGGGCACACCCCATTCCTCGTCGTGGTAGGTGCGGTAAAGCTCATCGTCGCCGCACCAGGCACATCGCTTCAGAGCTCCCGTCATCTTGTCGTTGCCCATGCGTCCGCGTCCCTACGCTATAGTCTGCCCATGGCAACGCCCGGTCCACCGCTGTCGCTGAAGCCGTCGAGCATCGATCTCGTGTTGCTCGACCGCGATGGTGTCATCAACCGAGACAGCGAAGCGTACATCCGCACGCCTGACGAGTGGCATGCCATCGACGGAGCCATGCAGGCTATCGCGGCCCTGCAGGCACGCTTTCAGGTAGCGGTGTGCACCAACCAGTCCGGCATTGGCAGGGGCTTCTTTTCCACCGCGACGCTCCAGGCCATTCACAGCAAGTTGAACGACGCCGCACGGCATGCCGGGGGCCGGGATCTCGACGTGTTTTTCTGCCCGCACCTGCCGGAAGATGAATGCGCATGCCGCAAGCCCCAAGCCGGCCTGCTCACCACGGCCATGCAGGCCCGCGGTGTAGGTCCGGCGCGCACCATCTACGTGGGAGATTCGGAAAAGGACCTGCTCGCTGCGAAGGCGGCTGGGTGCCGGGCGGTGCTGGTGCGCACGGGGAATGGCACGCGCACCGCAGAAACGGATGCAGCGCGCGAGGCGGTGGTGTTCGACGATCTCGCTGCTCTCGGCCGGGCACTCGCTAAACGTCGAGGTTAACCACGGACAGCGCGTTGGTTTCGATGAACTCGCGGCGCGGTTCCACCTGATCGCCCATGAGGGTGGTGAACATCTGATCGGCACCGATGGCGTCTTCCACGGTCACCCGCAGCATTCGGCGCACGTCCGGATCCATCGTGGTTTCCCAGAGTTGGTCGGGATTCATCTCACCGAGACCTTTGTAACGCTGTATGTCCACACCACGCCGGGCCTCGCTGAGCAGCCACGCCTGAGCATCCGCAAAATGTTCGACCGCATGGGTTTTGTCCCCACGCTTCACATAGGCGGACGGCTCTAACAAATCTTTGCACGCATCTACCAGCGCCGCGATATCCGCGTAGTCTGGACCGGTAAAGAAGTTGTAGCCGAGTCGGATCCGTTCCGACACGCCCTTGATGAGCAGGTTGATGATGACCTCGTTCACCTGATGCTCCGCGTCGAAGGCCACGGTAACCTCGACGTTGTCGCCGCTGCCCTGCGCCAGCACGTCTTCGAGCGAAGCCGCCCAGGCCTGCATGGCAGCCTCGTCGTGCAGCATCTCTTCGGTGACAGCCGACAGGCGGACAAGCTCCCGGGAAACTTCCACGGGCAGCTTGCGCTTGATGCGATCCAGCCGTTCGTAGACTTGTTGCAACTGCAGCACCAGCTGTTCGAGCTGCTCGCCCTGTATGGGCGGCGCGTCGGCGTTGGCAAACAGCTGCGCATCCTGCAGCGCCAGCTCCACGAAGTAGTGACTGAGCTCCGTATCGTCTTTGACGTAACGCTCCTGCTTGCCTTTCTTCAGCTTGTACAACGGCGGCTGGGCAATGAACACATGGCCGCGCTCGAGAAGCTCGGGCATCTGCCGGAAAAAGAAGGTCAACAGCAGGGTGCGGATGTGCGAACCGTCCACATCGGCATCCGTCATGATCACCACACTGTGATAACGCAACTTGTCCGGGTCGAACTCATCACGTCCGATCCCGCAGCCCAGCGCCGTAACGAGCGTGCCTACCTCCTGCGAGGACAGCATCTTGTCGAAACGCGCCTTCTCCACATTGAGAATTTTACCGCGCAGCGGCAACACCGCCTGCGTACGACGGTCGCGGCCCTGCTTGGCTGACCCACCCGCAGAATCACCCTCCACCAGGTACAGCTCGGACAGCGCCGGGTCTTTCTCCTGGCAGTCCGCCAGCTTGCCCGGCAAGCCGGCAATATCCAGCGCGCCCTTGCGCCGGGTCATTTCCCGCGCTTTGCGGGCGGCTTCCCGGGCCCGGGCGGCGTCGATCATTTTATTGACAAGCGATTTGGCGTCTTGTGGGTGCTCATCGAGAAATTCGGCAAAAAACTTGTACAGCTCCTGCTCAACGGCCGATTTCACTTCGCTGGACACCAGCTTGTCCTTCGTCTGCGACGAGAACTTCGGGTCCGGTACTTTCACGGAAACCACCGCGGTCAGTCCCTCCCGCGCATCATCGCCGGTTGTCGCTACCTGCGCTTTCTTCAGCAGGCCTTCGCGTTCGATATAGGCGTTGAGCGTACGCGTCAGGGCCCCGCGGAAACCCGCCAGGTGCGTGCCGCCATCGCCCTGCGGGATGTTGTTGGTGTAACACAGTACCTGCTCCTGGAAACCGTCGTTCCACTGCATGGCGACTTCTACACCGATACCGTCGTCTCGCTCCACATCGAAGTGAAACACCTGATTGAGTTCGTTCTTGTTGTGATTGAGAAACTCGACGAAGGCCATGAGGCCGCCTTCGTAAAGGAACTCGTCGTGCTTGCCCGACCGCTCGTCGATGAGGTTGATCTTCACCCCGGAGTTGAGAAACGCGAGCTCCCGCAGGCGCTTGGCAAGGATTTCGTGGGAAAAGTGCGCGTTGGAAAACGTCTCGGGCGACGGTTTGAAGTAGCACTCGGTGCCGTTTTCGTTGGTTTCTCCCACCTCAGCCAGCGGCGCCTGCGGCACCCCGTCATGGTAGTCCTGCTGATAGACCTTACCGTCCCGTCGCACGGTGAGTTTCAGTACCTCTGAGAGCGCGTTCACCACCGAAACGCCCACACCGTGCAGCCCTCCGGAGACTTTGTAGCTGTTGTCGTCGAATTTTCCACCCGCGTGCAGCGTGGTCATGATGACCTCAGCCGCGCTGACGTTCTCTTCCGGGTGTATGTCCACTGGAATGCCGCGGCCGTTGTCACGAACCGTAATGGCTTCTTCTGCGTGGATGTACACATGGACTTCGTCGCAGTGGCCAGCCAGCGCTTCGTCGATACTGTTGTCGACCAGCTCCTGCACCATGTGATGCAGACCGGTACCGTCTTCGGTATCACCGATATACATACCAGGGCGCTTGCGGACCGCATCCAGACCCCGCAGCACCTTGATGCTGCCGGAGTCGTAGTTCTGTTCGTCTGACATAGGTTCTTTCTGGGGTGTGTCTTCGTTGTGCTTCGTTACGCGGGTCGTTCAGTCTGATGGCGTTTCCAGCAACCTGCCTTGTTCCACGTGAAACAGTTCACAATTCGCGCTGAGCCACGACGAACGTGAACGCGGATGTTCCGTAGTCGTAAAGATCACCTGCGCACCAAGCGTATCGAGGGCCTGTTGAAAGCGGGACCAGTGTTCCTGGTCGAGCTCCGCGCCGAAATCGTCTATGAGAAACAGACTCTTAGCCCCTGACTGGCGCTCCTGAAGCACCGCCTGCGCCAGCAACGCTGCGCTGGCAATCACTTTCGCCTGTCCTCGCGACGCCGACTCAGCGGCAATCTGACCGCCAAGTTCGAACACCAGATCTCCCCGGTGAGGCCCTCGATGGGTAACCCCGAATTTTACATCGCGCTCGAAGGTTTCGCCTATCTTTTTGTCCACGTCCTGCATCGTGCCCAACCCGCCCGAGTCGTACGTGATCTGTACCTGCAGCCCCGGGGACAACATCGCCAGTGTCTCTCTGAACACCGGTTGATAATCCTCCAGATAGGCGCTCCGCATCTGCGTCATGTCGAGACAACCCTGGCGATATTGGGGAAACCACGGGTCATCTTCAGGGCGAGGGAGCGAAGCCTGTTCCCCAGCGGCTTTCAACCAGGCGTTGCGTTGCCGCAACGTACGTCGATACTGACGCGCAACCGAGAGATAGCGCTGTTCCACGTGGAACAACCCCCAATCGAGCAGTTCCCGCCTGCCCGCGGGTGCGCCATAGACAAGCTCTGCCACGTCGGGGAGCAACACTTCGATCGGCAACAGCCGGGCAATGTCGGACCCTTTCGCGTCCTGCAGCCCGTCGACACTGAATCGCACGGGACCGCTGCGAAGACGTTCCGTCCCCACCCGGTGTGTGACACTGCCCTGCTCAACCGTCGCACGGATCATGGTTCCGGCACCGCCATGGCGAATCACCGATTGGAGCTTGTTCGTGCGGAAAGATTTACCCCGCAGCAGCAACGCCACAGCCTCCAGGATCGCGGTTTTGCCCGCGCCGTTGTCGCCGTAAATGTAGTTGAAGCCCGGGCCGAAACGACAGTCCAGCGTTTCGACGTTGCGGAAGTTCTCGATGTGCAGTGTGTGAAGCATCGGCTGTGTGCAAGCCGTGCCTGCGGACGCGTTAGAGCCTCATCGGCATAACGACGTAGAGCGAGCGGTCCTCACCGGCGCCCTCGATCAGCGCCGAGCTGTTTGCGTCGGATACGCTCAAGCGCACACCGTCCGTCTCCAGCACCGAAAGAACGTCGAGCAGGTAGCTGACGTTGAAGCCGATTTCGAGCTGATTACCCTGAAACTCGACAGGCACAACCTCTTCTGCTTCTTCCTGCTCCGGATTGTTCGCCTGAATGGTGAGTTGATCGGGATCGATCGTGAGCCGCACGCCGCGATATTTTTCGTTCGACAGAATGGCCGCGCGCTGAAACGCCTGCCTCAGCGTATGCCGATCACCTTCCAGGCTGCGCGATGCATCGGCAGGGATCACTTTTTCGTAATCGGGAAACTGTCCGTCCACCAGCTTGGTGGTCATGGTGTACGCACCGGTACTCACGGTGAGATGGTTCGCGCCCAGCTGCAACTGTACCGTTTCACTTTCACCGTCCAGAAGCCGGGCCAGTTCCATAACGCCTTTACGCGGCACGATGGCCTGGCGGCGGGTGTCACTGTCGCTGCCGGTGCCTTCCAGCGTGCTCATCGCAAGACGGTGTCCGTCAGTGGCAACGGTGCGCACGTGTTCCGGAGCCATCTCCAGAAGCATGCCGTTCAGAAAGTAACGAACATCCTGCTGGGCCATGGCAAACGAGACACTGTCAATCAGTTTGCTTAAATCGCCGGTGCCAACTTCGAGAGAAACGTCCGCGTCACCGCCAGGCACCTTCGGAAAGTCTGCCGCGGGCAGCGTTGCCAGCGCAAAGCGGCTGCGCCCCGAGCGGACTACGGCACGTTCGCCTTCCACGGCGACGGTGACTTCCGCGCCTTCAGCCAGCGAACGCCAGATGTCCGCAAGCTTTCGTGCCGGGATGGTGGCTTCGCCGGGTTGCGCCACCGCCGCTTCGCACTGAGCGACAAGCTCCACTTCCAGATCCGTGCCGGTGAACTCGAGACCGTTCTCGGTCGCCTTGACCAGCAGGTTGGCTAGCACGGGCAACGTCTGCCTGCGCTCCACCACACCGGTAACCAGCTGTAGCGGCCTCAACAGCTGCTCGCGTTGCACGGTAAATTTCATGGGTCAACCTCTTGAAAACGAACTCTAGAGCAAAAAGCCTGAAAGCCTCTGCGGGCGCAGGGCATCGGACGCGGCAACCGGCACCAGCCAGGTCCACCGCATCCGCGGATGATTTCAGGCCGACAACGAGCGCGTCAAGTTCTTGTGGTCTTCAGCCATGTCTGCACTGGACTCGCGCAGCTCGGCAATCTTTCGACACGCGTGCAGCACGGTGGTGTGATCCCGACCGCCAAACGCGTCGCCAATCTCGGGCAGGGAGTGATTTGTCAGCTCCTTGGCCAGCGCCATGGCCACCTGTCTCGGCCGGGCGATGGTGCGGTTGCGGCGCTTGGACAACAGATCCGCCATCTTGATGTTGTAGTACTCGGCGACGGTGCGCTGAATGTTCTCGATGGACACCTGCCGATCCTGGATGGCAAAGAGATCCCGCAACGCCCGTTTTACCTGCTCGATACTGATATGGCGGCCGGTGAAACGTGCATTGGCAATGACGCGGCGCAACGCCCCTTCCAGTTCCCGCACATTCGAACGGATGCGTTCCGCGATGAAAAATGCCACAGACGGATCTAGCGGCACCGCTTCGGCCTCCGCCTTCTTCATGAGAATGGCTACCCGCGTCTCGAGCTCCGGCGGCTCCACCTCTACGGTCAAACCCCAGACAAAGCGCGACTTCAGGCGCTCTTCCAGCCCTTCGATCTCGCGCGGATAGCGGTCGCACGTCAGCACCATCTGGTGGCCACGCTCCAGCAACGCATTGAAGACATGAAAAAACTCTTCCTGCGAGCGCAGCTTCTTGGCAAAAAACTGGATGTCGTCGATCAGCAGCGCGTCCACCGATCGGTAGTACTGCATGAACTCCTGCATGGTGCCCTGCTGCAGGGCTTTCACCATGTCCTGCACAAACCTCTGCGAGTGGAGATAGACGACCCGCGCGGACGGGTTGCTCTTGACGATCTCGTTGCCCACCGCCTGCATCAGGTGCGTCTTGCCCAGGCCCACACCGCCGTACAGCAGCAATGGGTTGTAGGAGTTGCCCGAGTTGCTTGCCACCTGCAGCGCTGCGGCTTTGGCCAACTCGTTCGACTTGCCTTCAACGAACGTGTCGAAGGTGAATTCGCTGTTGAGGTTATGCGCGAGACGCACGCCGTTGCCGCTGCCATCTGCACGCAGCGGACCCCGCTCAGGGCCCGCATCGCCGCCGGTGGTGAGCAGGATGTCGAGATCATCGGACCGCCCGGAAACTTCTGCGACGAGCTCGTGAATGCGCGTCAGGTAATGCCCGCGGACCTGTTCCTCGATGTATATGTTTGGCGCATGCAGCGCGACGGCGCCTTCGTCGACCCTGTGCATGTCCACCTGGAGCGGTTTGATGTACGTTTCAAACTGATCGCTGGTTAGCTCTTCCGCCAGTGTGCTCAGACAGTGCTGCCAGATCCTGTGTCCCACTAATTCTTGCCCCCGCAAAAACCGCCCCTCAAGCGATTTTCTGGTTGTTACTTCTACGCTGGCCGACGTGTCCTACCCCGCCCGGCGTTTTCCCTGACTCGTTCAGAAAGACGCTGGTCCGCGCGCCTTCGTTCTTTGACTGAATTATTTCAGCTCTCTTTCTAGCTTCTTCTAGCTTCTTCTAGCTTCTTCTAGCTTCGCCTCATCGCGACGCTGCGTCCGGATGCCTTACGCTACCCCTACGGGGTCGCAGGCTTTGCACGCTGCCTTTCAAGGAGCGCGCGGCATGACATAAATCCTCCAGGAGAGTCATCCCATCCGCGGGGCTGCGGTCGCTGGCCACCTCGATGAAACGCTGCCTAGCTTCTAGATCAGGTTTGCGTTTCAACCGATAAAACACTGGAAAACAAGTGAGCCAACGTGTTGGATCGAACGAGTTGGCGCCGAAGCGAACGGGAGCTAATGTAAGCTTATGGCCAAGCAAATGCTACGCTATGTCGTAAAATATTGAGGATTTTTTTTCCGCACCAAGCAATATCAAACGCTTACGTTTAGAAGGGGTCATCAGATTTTAACTCTGCGCCGGTAGCCCCGTGTTAGCAAGGTTTTGGAGAACCTGTGGATAAGTCCTGCCTCTGCAGGGGAGTGTTGGTTTTCCAGAATTCATCCCGGGATTTCCCGGCCCGTTTCCAACGGCTTTCCACAGACTACCGTGGGCAAAAAGCTGCCGTGCCAACAAGCGCTTAGCTCACTTACCCACAGCGTGAAGGCCTCTTAACAAAGAACAACGACAAACTCTTTAAATCTTAACTTCTTATTATTTGACAGCCATGAGGCGGCTCCATAGAATCGCGGGCCCTTTCAGACACCGCCGCGCATCGGCACCGTAAAACGTCATGAAAAGAACCTTTCAGCCGAGCAACCTGAAGCGTAAGAGAACGCATGGTTTTCGCGCCCGGATGGCCACCAAAGGCGGGCGCAAAGTTCTGAACGCGCGTCGCGCGAAAGGACGTAAGCGACTCGCCGTTTAGACCACCGCACGCGCTCGACCCGCAGTCAGGGCGGCGGTGCGTTATCGACCAGACGTTGCTTTCCATGGGCTCTGAGCGTCCGGACAGTGCCTCCTTTCCCAAATCCACACGCCTTCTCAACGCGAACGATTTTGTGCGCGTGTTGCGCAGGGCGCGGATAAATGTTGCGTCAGGGCCGTTACGTGTGCGCGCCATTGCGAATAGAATGCGCTGCGCCCGGCTGGGACTGGTTGTCTCCAAGCGCGGCAATGCGCTCGCGGTTCGTCGCAATCGTATCAAGCGCATCCTCCGGGAGACCTTCCGGCACGAGCGCGCGCAGCTGCCGCCGCTGGATCTGGTGGTGCAGGTGCACGGGCAGATGACCGATGATCAGCTGCGGCAACAGTTTCGCAGGCTGCTCGCACGCGTGGTGCGGGAGAATGCTGCTGCTATGGAAGATTCGAAAGGAAAGCACGCGTCCGATGAGTGAAGGTTCGACGTCAGCGCAGCTCACCCCGATACAGCGACCGGTGGCTTGGTTGCTGGTGAAGGCCGTCAGACTCTATCAGCTCACCTTGAGCCCGTTCATCGGGGGGCAGTGTCGCTTCTATCCGAGTTGCTCGGCGTACGCGATGACCGCCATAGACAGACACGGACCGTTGCGCGGTGCGTGGCTTGCGGTGAAACGCATCGGCCGGTGCCAACCTCTCCACCCGGGTGGCGTGGACGAAGTGCCACCGGTCACCCGTTAGCTGGACACACAAAAAGGCAGGACATGATTCCGCAGGAAATACAGCGCGTCGTTTTACTGATCGCCCTCGCGGCAACGGGGTACTTGCTGATTCTTGCCTGGTTCGACGACCAGGAACAACAGAAGCAGACGATCGACTACAACGAAGCGCCTATCGCCTCGGTGGCCACAGAGGTGCCGACTGTGGACACGCCGCTGGCCCCTGCTCCTTCTCCCTCTCCCACCGGAGGATCAGATGTGCCGGACGCGAGTCTGCTGGCGCCGGCACCCGGGGCCGCTCAAGCGCAGCCGGCACCGGGCGCGCAGCCCCAGGCTGCCAATGATTCCCTGGTTCGGGTTACTACCCCGACGATGTGGTTGTGGATCGATCTGGTAGGGGGCGACATTGTTCGCGTGCAACTGCCGGAGTTTCCGCGCGAGCTGAATTCGGACGTGCCTTACCGCCTGCTGGAACGCAATTTGAGTCGTACCTATGTTGCCCAGAGCGGTCTCATCGGACCCAACGGCAGCGATTCCAATGGTCGCGCCACCTTCACGGCCTCCGCGCGTGAGTTGTCGATTGGCCCCGGGGAAACTGGCCAGCTTGTGCTCACCACAAACATCGAAGGTGGCGTTGCTTCCAAGGTGTTCAGTTTCGACGCGGACGACTATCTCGTCACTGTAGACCACCGTCTGGAGAACCGGACGTCGTCTACCATGAGCGCGGCGTTGTTTGCGCAGATAAAGCGCGATCATCTGCCACCGGCAACGGAAGAAGCGTTTTCCCTGGCCCCCCAGCCCTTTCTGGGCGCGGCGTACACAACCCCTGAGGAGCGCTACTACAAGGTCGATTTCGACGATGTCGACGAGGAGGGCTTCGACGAGACGGTGCAGGGTGGCTGGGTTGCGTTCCTGCAGCACTATTTTATCTCCGCCTGGATAGCCGATCCGCTTCTGACCAATCGCTACACGGCACGGCGAGGCGGCGACGGGAAGTACCTGTTCGGCTTCACCAGTCCTCTGCTCGAGGTGGGTCCTGGCGCAACGGGCAACTGGCAGGCGCAGTTCTACGCCGGACCCAAAGACCAGAAGCGCCTGGATGAGATCTCGGACAATCTCGAGCTGACCATCGACTACGGCTTCCTGTGGTGGCTGGCGAGCCCGCTGTTCCTGCTGCTGGATTTTCTGCATTCCATGGTGGGCAACTGGGGAGTGGCCATCATTCTGCTCACGGTTGTCGTCAAGCTGGTGCTGTGGCCCATCTCGGCGGCCGGCTACAAGTCCATGGCCAACATGCGACGTGTTGCGCCGGCCATGAAAAAGCTGCAGGAGCGTTACGCCAACGACCGGGAAAAACTGTCCCGGGAGATGATGGCCCTGTACAAGAAAGAAGGCGCCAATCCGCTGGGGGGCTGTTTCCCCATGCTGTTGCCCATGCCCATTTTCCTGGCGCTCTACTGGGTGCTGTTCGAATCCGTCGAGCTGCGCCAGGCGCCATTCTTCTTCTGGATTGAGGATCTGGCGCAGATGGACCCCTATTTCATCCTTCCGCTGGCCATGGGTGCCACCACCTACTGGATGCAGTCGCTCAATCCGCAGGTGGGAGATCCCATGCAGGTGCGCATGATGAAAATGATGCCCATCATGTTCACGGTGCTCTTCCTGTTTTTCCCCGCCGGGCTGGTGCTCTACTGGCTGGTGAACAACGTGCTGTCCATTGCCCAGCAGCAGTGGGTGTACCGCCGCGAGGAACGCGCGCTCGCCGCCAAGGCGTAGCGACCCTTCCCCATGACGCTGGCGCAGGAGCTGATCGCGGCGGTGGCCACACCGGCCGGCCGCGGCGGCATCGGCGTGTTGAGGCTGTCGGGCCGCGGGGCCATCGAGGTCGCCGAGACCATGTGCGGGCGCAACTTCGCGCCGCGCGAAGCAACCTTCTCGCGTCTCAAGGACCGCGACGGCGCGATGCTCGACGAAGGCATTGTGCTGTGTTTTCCGGGGCCTGCGTCGTTTACCGGGGAAGATGTGGTGGAGCTGCAGGTGCACGGTGCCCCGGTGGTGCTGCGGCAGTTGCTGGCCGAGGTGTGCGCGCTGGGCGCCCGTGTGGCCCGACCGGGAGAGTTCAGCGAGCGCGCGTTTCTGAACGGCAAGCTCGATCTTGCGCAGGCCGAAGCCATCGCCGACCTGATCGCAGCCGGCAGCGATAGAGCGGCGCGCGCCGCGGTGCGCTCGCTGCAGGGAGAGTTTTCCCGGCATGTCACAGATCTCGCAGAAGCGTTGGAGCAGCTGCGCATGCTGGTAGAGGCCACCATCGACTTTCCGGAGGAGGATGAAGATTTTCTCCGGGACTACAGCGTTGGCGAGCAGCTCGCGCGCCAGCAGGCGTCTCTGCATGAGCTGCTGAGCCTTGCCCGGCAGGGCCAGGTGTTGAAGGAAGGCTGCACGGTCGCGCTCATCGGTGAGCCCAATGCCGGTAAGTCCAGCCTGCTGAACGCGCTGACAGGCGAAGACGTCGCCATCGTCACCGCCGTGCCGGGCACCACCCGCGACACCGTGCAGGCAGACTTGAGCATCGGCGCCCTGCCCGTGCGGCTGGTAGACACGGCCGGGTTGCGAGCCTCGGACGATGTGGTGGAAGCCATCGGGATCCAGCGGGCCCAGGCGCAGGCGCAGCGCGTGGATCTTGTGCTGCTGGTGTTGGATCTGGCGGAATCGGCAGCGCCCCTCGCCGCGGTGGATCGGGTGCTGGAGCTCGCCGGGCTGGCGGCAGACGATGCGCGGCTGGTGCTGGTCGGCAACAAGCTCGACTTGCTGGACCAGGCGCAGCGCGACCACCTGGCGAGGGCCTTTGCAACCGTGCCGGCGCCGCCCTGTTGGGTGTCTGCCCACACGGGTGAGGGCCTGGAGACGTTGCGGGCGCGTGTTTGCCGCATGGCCGGTCTTGCGCTGGACGAGCCGCCGTTCACGGCCCGGCAACGCCATGTGGATGCGCTGCGTCTCAGCGCTGATCATCTCGGTGCGGCGGCTGACGCGCTGGCAGCAGGACAGACCGTGGAGCTGGTGGCGGAAGATCTGCGCCTGGCGCACAACGCGCTGGGAGAGATTGTTGGCAGGGTTACCCCCGACGACCTGCTGGGGCGCATTTTCGGTGAGTTCTGCATCGGTAAATAACCGTGTCTACCGGCGCGATGCCAGGCTTCCATTGGCGCGTTGTCTCCCTATACTTGGCGCCCCGAAATCGAGCCGTGCCACGCACCTGCCATCATGACCAGCGCCGCTGACCACCATCCCGACAGTTACGACGTCATCGTCGTGGGCGGCGGCCATGCGGGCACGGAAGCGGCTGCAGCAGCGGCGCGGTGCGGGGCGCGTACGCTGTTGCTGACGCAGAACATCGAGACGATCGGCCAAATGTCCTGCAACCCGGCCATCGGCGGTATCGGCAAAAGCCATCTCGTTGCCGAGATCGACGCCCTCGACGGGCTCATGGCAAAGGCGACGGACCGGGCCGGCATCCACTTCAAGACGCTCAATGGCTCCAAGGGCCCGGCGGTTCGTGCTACCCGGGCGCAGGCAGACCGGGCGCTGTATCGCAGCGCTGTTCGCGAGCTTTTGGAGAATCAATCGGGGCTGCGTATTTTTCAGCAGTCGGTGGTGGACGTGCTGCTCGAAGGCGGACGCATCACCGGTGTCGTGACAGAAATGGGCCTCACGTTTCGCTGCCGCGCGATGGTGCTCACGACGGGTACGTTTCTCGGCGGCCTCATACACGTGGGCAATCGTCGTCATGCCGGCGGACGTGCGGGCGATGCGCCGTCCAACGCCCTGGCCGACAAGCTGCGCGCGTTGCCCTTCCGGGTGGGACGCCTCAAGACCGGTACGCCACCGCGCATCGACGGACGCACCATCAACTACGCCAATCTCGCGGAAGAGCCCGGAGAAGACCCCCGACCGGTCATGTCGCTGCTTGGCAGTCGCGACGAACACCCCCGGCAGGTGTCCTGCTTCGTCACGCGCACGAACCCGGACACGCACGCAATCATTACCGAGAACATCGGGCTCTCGGCCATGTACAGCGGCGCCATCGAGGGTGTGGGACCGCGCTACTGCCCCAGCGTGGAAGACAAGGTCGTACGCTTTGCCGACAAGGCGACCCACCAGATATTCATTGAACCCGAAGGTCTGGGCACGCACGAGATTTACCCCAACGGTATTTCCACGAGCCTGCCGTTCGACGTGCAGCTCCAGTTCGTCCGCACCATCGAAGGTTTCGAGCAGGCGCATATCACGCGACCCGGCTACGCCATCGAATACGACTTCTTCGACCCGCGCGACCTGCAGCATTCCCTGGAAACCCGCG
>CAZYYJ010000073.1:19088-26022 GCA_964651595.1 uncultured Pseudomonadales bacterium
CATCGAGGGCCTGTACTTCGCCGGCCAGATCAACGGCACCACCGGTTACGAAGAAGCGGGCGCGCAGGGGTTGCTGGCGGGTCTCAACGCGGCGCGCCAGGTGGCTGGCGAGGCACCGTGGGAACCGCGTCGCGACGAGGCGTATCTGGGTGTGATGGTGGATGATCTGATCACGCTGGGCACCACGGAGCCGTACCGGATGTTCACCAGCCGCGCCGAGTACCGCCTGCGCCTGCGCCAGGACAACGCCGATCAACGGCTCACGGACCTGGGCCACTCGCTGGGCGTGGTTGGCGCTCAGCGCCATGGCGCCTATCAACGCAAGCTTGCGGCGCTGGACGCGGGCCGCGAGCAGCTCCGTTCGCTGAAAGTCTCCGCCGGGAATGAGGTGAAAGTAGAGGGAGGCATCAAACCCGGTACCACGGCCATGGAGCTGCTGCGGCGCCCGGCCGTGACGATCGACGATCTGGTGCATACCTGGCCTCAGCTCGCCGACAGCGTCGCGGGTGAGCAGACCGTGCTGAAGCAGCTCGAGATTGAAATCAAGTACGAGGGTTACATCAGGCGCCAGGACGAGGAGATCGAGAAGATCCGTCGCCATGAAAGCCTGCGGTTGCCTGCGGATTTCGACTATGCCGCCGTGGAAGGGTTGTCCAACGAGTTGAAGCAGAAGCTTGCTCAGGCGCAACCGGCAACGCTCGCCCGGGCAGCGCGCATCCCCGGCATGACCCCGGCTGCGCTGTCGCTGTTGCTGGTGCGCGCCAAGCGGGCCGGTCAGGCCGTTACGGGCTGAGCATGCCAGTAGCGAACGGGCCCGGTGCCGCCGACGAGGCTGAGCGCCTGCGCGACGGGATCGAGTTTCTGGGTCTTGCGGCAGATGCGCGGCAGCTTCAGCAGCTTGTGGATTTCTCTGCGCTGGTGCGGAAGTGGAACAAAGCCTTCAATCTCGTATCCCGGCAGGACATCGACCGTCTTGTTTCCCGCCATGTCGTGGACAGCCTGTCCGTAGCGCCGCTGCTGGAAGAGGTTGAGGGCACGATCCTGGATCTGGGCTCCGGTGCCGGCTTCCCCGGTGTGCCGCTTGCCATCCTCTACCCGCAGCGCAGTTTCCATTTGTGCGACCGCATGGCGCGACGCACACGTTTTCTGCAGCAGGCGATAACAGCTCTGCAGCTTGCCAACGTGGAAGTGCTTGCCAGTGACGCGGCCGCGCTTCCCGGGAACGGGCAATACGGTGTGGTGCTGGCACGGGCCGTGGCGACGGTGGATATGCTTTGGGCTATGGTAGAGGACATGCTGACAGACGCTGGCCGCCTCATCGTATTCCGCAGCACGCAACCCGAAGCTGCGGCCCCGGACGATGCGGATCGACCCCTGCCCGACGGCGTGCGCACACGCACGCGCGAACTAGCCGTGTCCACCACGGCCCGGCACACGGTGCTGGAGGCGGGACGCTGGTGAACGGTACGGCACACGTCATTGCGGTGGCCAACCAGAAAGGCGGGGTTGGCAAGACCACCACCAGCGTAAACCTGGCAGCCTCCCTGGCCATGTCCGGCAGCCGGGTTCTGCTGGTGGATCTCGATCCCCAGGGCAACGCCACCATGGGTTGTGGCGTGGACAAGAACGAGGTTGACGGCACCATCTACGAGTGGCTGATCGATGGGCAGGACCTGGCTTCGCTCACCCGCAAATGCAATGGGGGGTTCGAGCTGCTCCCCGCCAATCTCGACCTCACGGCAGCGGAGGTGGCACTGCTGCAGGCGGACGAAGGTCGCGAGTTCCGCATGCGCGACCGCCTCGAGGCCCACGCGGGCGCCTACGACTTTGTCATCATCGACTGTCCGCCCAGCCTCAGCATTCTCACGGTCAACGCGCTCATTGCGGCTAATGGCGTGCTCATTCCCATGCAGTGCGAGTACTACGCGCTGGAAGGCCTCACCGCGCTGCTGGACACCATCGAGGGTGTGAAGGAGCACGGCAATCCGAACCTTACGATCGAAGGTCTGCTGCGCACCATGTACGACCCGCGGAACAGTCTTACGCGGGACGTCTCCCGCCAGCTCATACAGTACTTCGGCGACCAGGTGTTCCGCACCGTGATTCCCCGCAACGTCCGTCTCGCCGAGGCGCCCAGTCACGGTTTGCCGGCGCTGTTGTATGATCGATCTTCCAGGGGGGCGGTGGCCTACATGGCGCTCGCGGGGGAGCTGAGACAGAAACTGCAGAAACCCCATCACCTGCAGAAGCCATAAGATAAGTTCAGCGCCTCAGACAGAAAGGGCGAGGCGGGAAGACACACGAGGAATCATGAGCAAGAAACGGCTGGGCAGGGGGCTCGACGCTCTGCTGTCGGAAAAGCGCGCGATCGTCGACGAAGCGCCCGATGCGCCCAGCGCAGTTGACGTAGCGCTGCCAGGGGACGAGGTGGCGGTGGCAGTAACCGCCTCGCCGTTTGCCGAAGCTGCCGTGGCGCAGATTGTGCCCAGCCCCTACCAGCCGCGGCGCCACTTTGACGAAACGGCCCTTGGCGAGCTCGCCGACTCCATTCGTCGCCAGGGTCTGCTGCAACCGCTGGTAGTGCGCGAACGACCCACGGGCGGCTACGAGCTCATAGCCGGCGAACGGCGCTGGCGGGCAGCGCAACTTGCGGGTCTGACCGAAGTGCCTGTGGTGGTGCGGGTGGTCAACGATGCCGAGGCCTCGGCTTTCGCCCTGATAGAGAACATTCAGCGCGAGGACCTCACGGTCATGGAGGAGGCACAGGGGCTCGCGCGGTTACGCGACGAGTTCGAGCTGACGCAGCAGCAGATTGCCGACGCGGTGGGAAAGTCGCGGGTGGCCATTGCCAACCTGCTGCGCCTTCTGAATCTGCGGCCGGTGGCCAGGCGCCTGCTGGAAAACGGTGATATCGACATGGGCCATGCGCGCGCGCTGCTGGGCCTGGAAGGCAACCGCCAGGACGACCTGGCCCACCAGGTGGCGGAGCAGGCGCTGACAGTGCGGCAGACGGAAGAGCTGGTACGCCGGGTACTGGAAAACCGCGCCGTCAGCGGGCCCCCGTCGCCGCAACCGGTAGACCCCGACACCCGGCGCCTGGAGCAGCGGTTAACAGACCAGCTCGGCGCGCCGGTTGCGATCAAGCAACGCCAGGGTGCCAAGGGCGGCCAGGTAGTCATCCGCTATACCTCGCTGGAGGAACTGGACGGCGTGCTGCGTCACCTGGGTATCAGCGCCGACTGAGCCTGTCGATTTCCCGAAATTGTTTCGGGTTGTCATTGAATGGTAGGAAGCTGACCAATATAATACGCGCCGCCTTAAATCGGGTGTCGTGGACAAAATGAGCCCAACCGGTCGAATTCTGGCGCTGCAGGCGTCGATCGGAATTGCTCTTTCGGCCGGGTTCTTCCTCCGCAGTACCACGTCAGGCATGTCCGCAGGATTAGCGTTCTGCTGCGTCATCGCCCCCGCTGCGTACTACGCCTGGGCCCAGCGGCGCACGTCCAACGCAACGCGGTTGCTGTTGCAGGGCGTCTCGAAAATGGTGCTGACCATGGTCCTGGTCGCCGTCAGCATCGTGGTTTACGAGATTGAGCCCCTCGGCTTCTTTGTGACCTTCGCTGCCATGCAGGCTGGCTATCTGGGCGGGCTGCAGGTCAGCGGGACACCGGGCGGGGGCAGGAAAGGACCAGGTAGTACCACAGGTAATGGAACCGTTGGGTAGCGTTAGGTAGAAGACATACATGGCAGAAAGCACTTCAGAGTACATTCAGCATCACCTGACCAACCTCACGTACGGGCAGTTGCCCGACGGCTCCTGGGGCTTTGCGGGCTCTGCAGAGGAAGCGGCTTCCATGGGCTTCTGGTCGCTGAACGTCGACTCCATGCTGTGGTCCATCGGGCTCGGTGTCGTGTTTGCTTACCTCTTCCGCAAGGCGGCCAAGACCGCAACGGCCGGCATCCCGGGCGCGTTGCAGAACGGCGTGGAGATGATTGTCGACTTCATCGACGACACCACGCAGAGCATCTTTCATCACAAGAACGACCTCATCGCCCCGCTGGCACTCACCATTTTCGTGTGGGTGTTCCTGATGAACCTCATGGACCTGATCCCGGTCGACGTGATCCCGCAGCTTGCCCACGCCCTGGGTGTGGAGTATTTCAAGATCGTGCCCACGACCGACCCGAACATCACCATGGGCATGGCGCTCACTGTGTTCGTGCTGATTCTTTATTACAGCATCAAGTGCAAGGGCGGCATCGGGTTTCTCAAAGAGCTCACCTTCCACCCGTTTCCGCCGATCCTCGCCCCGGTCAACTTCATTCTCGAAGGCGTCACGCTCATCGCCAAGCCGCTTTCACTGGGCCTGCGGCTGTTCGGCAACCTCTACGCCGGGGAGATGATTTTCATCCTCATCGCCCTCATGTTTGGTGGTGGAGCCCTGCTCTTCATCTTCGGCGGCTTTCTGCAGTGGGTGTGGGCCGTTTTCCACGTCCTGATCATCACGCTGCAGGCGTTCATCTTCGCCGTGTTGACCATCGTGTACCTGGCTCAGGCGCACGACAACGAAGAGCACTGATCAATTTTGACCGCGCGGGATGATCCGCGAACTACAACTCGTAACTGGGAGTAAACATGGAACTACAAGGTCTCTTATTCATCGCTGGCGGACTCCTGATGGGTCTCGGCGCAGTGGGTGCGGCCGTTGGCGTGGGCGTGCTCGGGGGCAAGTTCCTCGAAGGTGTGGCGCGCCAGCCTGAGCTTCTGCCCATGCTTCGTACGCAGCTCTTCATCGTTCTCGGCCTCGTCGACGCTGTGCCCATGATTGCCGTGGGTATCGGTCTCTACGTCATCTTCGCGGTCGCATGACGTCTTGCGCCCGTCCACGGCTGGAGGGGCGCGCGTAGAGACGTTTGATCAGGACGTAAACGAACACGTCAAAAGACGAGAGATAAGACGATGAATTTAGGCGCAACACTTATCGGGCAGATGCTCACGTTTGCGATCTTCGTGTGGTTCTGCATGAAGTACATCTGGCCGCCGCTGCGTACCGCCATGCGGGAACGCCAGGAAGCCATCGCTGCGGGCCTGGCTGCCTCGGAAGAAGCGGATCGTAAGCTCGCGGAAGCGGCTACCGGTGCCGAAGCCGAGCTGGCCAAGGCGAAAGAAGAAGCCGCGGCCATCATCGATCAGGCGCGCGTGCGGGCCAATCAGATGATTGAAGAAGCGAAAGGCGAAGCCCGTGTCGAGGGCGAGCGCATCGTGGAAGCAGCCCGGGCCGAGATCGAGCAGGAGTCGAATCGCGCGAAAGAAGCCTTGCGCGCGCAGGTCTCCACGCTGGTGATCAGCGGCGCCGAGCAGGTGCTGGAAAGCAGTGTCGACGCAAACAAGCACGCCGACATGCTCTCCAAGCTGGCGGCTGAGCTCTAAGTCATGGCAGAGCTGGCAACCATCGCCCGCCCCTATGCCAATGCTGTGTTCAAGCTGGCAAAAGACGGCAACGCGCTCGACCAGTGGTCACGCATGCTGCGCGTTCTCACCGGCACCAGCGGTCATCCAACGGTGCAGGTTCTGCTGGAGAGCCCGGAAATGCCGTCCAGCGCCAAGGCTTTCCGCCTGGCGGAGGTGTGCGGCGACGAGCTCGACGATCGTGGCAAGAAATTCCTGCAGTCGCTGGCTGACAACGACCGCCTTGGCCTCATCGGCGAAATCTACGAGCAGTTCGAGACGCTGCGGGCCGAGGAAGAGAAGAGCCTCGACGTGGAAGTGATTTCCGCGTTTGCCCTCACCGATGCGCAGAGCGAGCAGCTGCGCAGCTCGCTGAACGCGCGGTTCGAGAAAGAAATTGCCATTGAAGCGCGCGTGGACGAAAGCCTTATCGGCGGAGCGGTGATTCGCGCCGGCGATGTGGTGATCGACGGATCGCTGCGCGGGCGGCTGAACAAGCTGGCAGAAACGCTCTCGGGCGCTTAAGCAGGACCACACAGGTAACACCGAAACCGGCGCGGGCGGCATCTGAAAACCGGCGCCTCTCAAAGGGAAAGCATCATCATGCAGCAACTGAACCCCTCGGAAATCAGCGACATCATCCAGAGCCGCATACAAGGCCTGGACGTCAAAGCCGAAGCGCAGAACGAAGGCACCATCGTCGGCGTCTCCGACGGTATCGTGCGCATCCACGGCCTCGCCGAAGCCCAGTACGGCGAGATGATCGAGTTCGACGGCGGCCTCTACGGCATGGCCCTGAACCTGGAGCGCGACTCGGTCGGCGTGGTGATTCTCGGCGACTACGAAGGTCTTACCGAGGGCATGACAGCCCGCTGCACGGGCCGCATCCTGGAAGTGCCGGTAGGTCCTGAGCTGCTTGGCCGGGTTGTTGACTCGCTGGGCAATCCCATCGATGGCAAAGGCCCCATCAACGCCACAGCCACCGCGCCCATCGAAAAGGTGGCGCCCGGCGTCATCGCGCGTCAGTCGGTGGACCAGCCGGTGCAGATCGGCCTGAAGTGTGTGGATGCGATGGTGCCCATCGGTCGCGGTCAGCGCGAGCTGATCATCGCCGACCGCCAGATCGGTAAAACCGCCATTGCCATCGACGCCATCATCAACCAGAAGCGCAGCGGCATTAAGTGCATCTACGTGGCCATCGGTCAGAAGATGTCCACCATCGCGAACATCGTGCGCACGCTGGAAGAATACGGCGCCATGGAGTACACCACGATCGTGGCGGCCAGCGCTTCCGATCCCGCGCCCATGCAGTTCATCTCTGCTTACTCGGGCTGCAGCATGGGTGAGTACTTCCGCGACACCGGCGAAGACGCGCTCATCATCTATGACGACCTCACCAAACAGGCCTGGGCTTACCGGCAGATTTCCCTGCTGCTGAAGCGCCCGCCGGGCCGCGAAGCCTATCCCGGTGACGTCTTCTACCTG
>CAZYYJ010000074.1:0-25835 GCA_964651595.1 uncultured Pseudomonadales bacterium
GTGCTTTCTGATCGTCGGTACCGTGCTTGAGCAGGGTAGGGCCGATGAGCCCGTTGCCCATGCCGGCGAGCGGCGGGCGCGCATCGATGCGGCGCATTTCCTGGGTCAGCACCACGTACTCGTCGGTGGACAAGCCCGCGCCACCATATTCGGCAGGCCACAGGGGTACCGTGAAGCCCCTTTCCACGGCCCGTTCGAGCCACAGACGCGTGTCGGCGTCCTCGATGGCGATCTTGGTGCTGCCGGTGGGTACCTGGCCTTCTCCGCGAGCGCCGGGCGGGCAGTGCTCTTCGAGCCAGGCGCGGGTTTCGGCGCGGAAATCCTCCAATGCACTCATCATTCACTCCTCCCCGATGACCGTTCCATTAGGTCACGCCGCCGCCGGCTGAGCAAGCGCACTTGCCGCTGACGGTGCGCTGTCTCTATGCTCGTAGCTGGATCTGCACACAGGAGAAGAAGGTGAGCAACACACAACTGGTCATGGATTTCATCCAGGCCTGGAACGACTGCAACTGGGATGGCCTGGAGGCGGCGTTTGCGGACGATGTCGTATATCACAACATTCCCATGGCGCCGCTGAACGGCAAAGCCGAAGCCATGCAGATGATCCGCGGCATGCAGCCGAAGGAAGTGGATTGGGAAGTGTTGCATATTGCGGAGGCGGGCAACGCGGTGCTTACCGAGCGTGTCGATAACTTTGTGATGGCTGATGGTAAGGAGGTATCGCTGCCCGTGATGGGCACCTTCGAGATCGAAAACGGCCGCATCATCGCGTGGCGCGACTACTTCGATCTGGCGAGCTTCACGTCGCAGATGGCCTGATCCGGCGCCTTACTCCGGCTTCACGAATACCATGAAGTGCTGTTGCGGAAGGAAGTTCTCCGTGGCAGCCCATTCTAAACCGATTGCAGCCATCTCCCGGCGGGCCTGCGCCTGAGTCATCTTGTGCAGCCGTTTGATCGGCACGCGGGGGTCTTCTCCCCGGTACTCGATCAACACCAGCCTGCCGCCGGGTTTCAAAGCACGGAAAATACCCTGGCCCATCTCCAGGGGATGAGAAAACTCGTGGTAGGCGTCGACGATCAGCACCACGTCAACGCTGTTCGCGGGGAGGCCAGGGTCGGTCACGGAGCCCAGCACCGCTTCCACGTTGTGGATGCCGTCCGCAGCCTTGCGCGCTTCGATGAGCTCGAGCATTTCCGGTTGTATGTCCACCGCCAGCACCTTGCCGCGCGGCACGCGCGCTGCCATGGGAAACACGAAATAGCCGGTGCCGGCACCGATATCGGCGACGACCGAGCTGTCTGTGAGCGGCAGATTTTCGATGAGCAGGTCGGTGCGTTCTTCGCGCTCCCGGCCGGACCGTTCCAGCCAGCCCGCGCCGAGGTGCCCCATGACATGGGAAATCTCACGCCCCATGTAGATTTTGCCGATGCCGTCGCGATTGGGCACGCCAACCTCGTAGACGGGACCCGGGGTACCCGCTGCTCCTGCCGGCGCCGTCGCCGGCAGGAGCGTGGCAAGCATCAGCGCCGCCAGCCTCCGGAAAGAGACACGTGGTTTCCCGGTCACGATCACAGGCCGCTCAGAAACTCCAACAGCAACCGATTGGTTGCCTCGGGCGCCTCCTGCTGCGTCCAGTGACCCACCGCGGGTAGAAGCTCCTGCACGCGCAGATTCTTCACGTGGTTCGGCATGTTTTTCAGCGCTTCGGCGGCCATCATGATCACTCCGTCCTGCTCGCCGGCCACAAACAGCGCCGGCTGATGGATCTCCGTGGGTGCACCGGCCGTGCGTTCCCAGGTCTGGTTGTGGTTGCGGTAGTAGTTCAGGGGACCGCGAAAGCCGCTGCCGGTGAACTCGCCGACATAGAACTCGAGGTCTGCGTCGGACAGCCACGGACCCATCACCTCGGGATCCGGGAGGTCCGACAGCAGATCCGCGTCGGCTGGTTTGGGTGAGAGGGTGGTCAGATCCATCTGGGCGCTGCCCATGTGATAGAACTTTTTCAGTGCCGTGCGCACGTCCTTTTCGAATTCCGCTTCCGCCACCCCTTCGGTCTGGAAGTAAAGCTGATAGAAGAATTGATCGGCGAACACCGCTTTCATGGTATCCAGGGGCGGCGCATCGGGCCTCGGCGAAAACGGCACCGACAGCGCGCCCACGGCAGTGACTTTGTCCGGGTGGTTCAGGGCGCAACTCCAGGCCGTTGGCGCCCCCCAGTCGTGGCCGAACACGATGGCGGTCTCGTAACCCAGAGCGGGAATGAGCCCGATGATGTCATTGACGACGTCGACCTGGTTGTACTGGCCCGCTTCGGGTGGCTTGTCGGAATCGCCGTAGCCGCGCATGTCCGGGGCGACGGCGTGGTAGCCGGCGTCAGCCAGCGCCTGAAACTGGTGCCGCCAGCTGTACCAGGACTCCGGAAAGCCATGACACATCAGCACCAACGGCCCTTCTCCCTGCTCGGCGATATTGAGCTCGATGCCGTTGGTGGCAACGCGCCGGTTGGTGATGTTCGGAAAGGCGGCAGACGTGGTCATGAAGCTCCTCGGGGTCGGCGTAAGGGAAGCCGTGATGCTAACGCTTTCCCCGCCGAGCGCATATGCGCTTAAATGCTGGCCTCGGGTTGGAGTCGAAACATCGTTCAACAGGCTTTCGTTCGCGCCGAACGGCGCGATGGTCCCATACGGCTGTCCACAAAGTTCTACCAGGGTCTCGGTATCATTCCCGAGGCGCTCAAAGATTTTGCGTTCCGTACCTTCGTGCTGTTGTACTACAACCAGGTGCTCGGCTTGCCGGCCACGTACGTCTCGCTGGCGCTTGGGCTGGCCTTGCTCGTCGATGCCGTTTCCGACCCCCTGGTCGGCAGCTTCTCGGACAACTTCCGCCACCGCTGGGGGCGCCGCCATCCGCTGATGCTTGCGGCCGTGGTGCCCTTTGCGCTCTGCATCTATGCGCTCTTCGCCCCGCCGGCTGCCATACAGCAAGGCGGTGCGCTCAGCCTGGGTGTGTGGCTCGTCGTGTTCACCGTATCCACTCGCGTCTGCATGACGTTTTACACGATCCCCTGGAGCGCCATGTTTGCCGAGTTGTCTGAGGACTACCTCGAACGCAGTCGACTGATGGCGTGGCGTTTTGCGTGTGGCTGGGTGGTGGGTATCGGCTTTACATTTCTGGTATTCAGCTACGTCTTTGCCGGCACCGAGGCTATCCCGCAGGGGCAGTTGAATGGCGCGAACTATGCGCGCTTCGCGCTGGTCCTGGCGTGCACCATCGCTGTGTGCGGCATCGTGAGCACGCTGTTGACGCTGGATCAGGTGCGCTTCCTGCCGCAACCCCAGGCCGCGCATCGCCGGTTCAGTCCGCGCGCGTTCGCCGACGAGGTGCGTGCGGCGGTAAAAAACCGTGACTTCATCGTGCTGTGGCTGGCAGCGCTGACGAGCGGCGCCGTCAGCGGTACCAGCCAGGCGTTGCAGGTTTACGTTAATACGTACTTTTGGGGCATGGATGGCGATGCGCTGCGCTGGATTACGCTGGCGCTCATCGGCGGTTTCCTTGGTTTTCTGACGGTGGCCCCTCTG
Source organism: uncultured Pseudomonadales bacterium (assembly GCA_964651595.1). GTDB lineage: Bacteria > Pseudomonadota > Gammaproteobacteria > Pseudomonadales > Azotimanducaceae > UBA4421. The sequence goes on from CAZYYJ010000074.1 coordinate 3,585, forward strand.
CAGGCTCGTATCGATAAAAAACACCTGCTGGTGCTGTGCGCGCTGGCGATCATCTTCATCACGGCCGTGCCGGTCACGCTGCGTCTGCTCGGCCTGGCGCCGCCGAACGGAACCGGCCTGCTCGTAGCCCTTGTCGTATGCTCGTCGATCGGTGTTGCCTACTTCGCCACCATCGGGCTCATCATGTTCGCCTCCATGGTGGCGGATACACTGGACGTACAGGAATACCGCACCGGACTGCGGCAGGAAGGCCTTTTCAACTCGGCCATGTCATTCGCCGGCAAAGCCAGCACCGCGGGCGGTGTGTTGCTTACGGGACTGCTCATCGATTTCGTGATCGGCATGCCGGAGCGGGCAACCGCTGCCCAGGTGACCGACGCCATGGTGCTGCGTATCGGTGTGCTCGACGCCTATGTCGTGCCTGCTTTCAACATCGTGTGGTTGTGGCTCGCGCTCAAATACGGCATCACCCGTGAGCAACACGCGGCAATCCGCGCTAAGCTAGCCGGGCTGGAGCAAAAGTCCTGAGGGGAGGGATGTATGTGGCTGCGTTTGAGGCAGATCGCACTGGTAGGCGTACGTCTACCGCCGGTGGAGGAGGCGTTGATCGACGTGCTGGGCCTGGAACCCTGTTTCCGCGACCCTGGGGTTGCGCACTTCGGTCTGGACAACGTGCTGATGCCCATCGGCAACCAGCTGCTCGAGGTGGTGGCGCCGAAGCCTGACAAAGCGCCCAACGAGACTGCAGCGGGGCGTTATCTCACCCGGCGCGGCGGCAACGGCGGTTACATGGTCATCACGCAGTGCGACGATCACGCGCCGCGGCGGGCGCGGATTGAGGCGCTGCGGGTACGCACGGTGCTCGATAACGATGGCAAGTCGTTCCGCAACCTGCAGCTGCATCCCAAAGACACCGGCGGGACGTTTTTCGAGATCGATGAACAGCTTGGCGACGATGCCCATGCGGTCGACGGCCCGTGGCATCCGGCGGGCCCCGACTGGCAACGCGCGCGGCAGACAAAGCGGGTAGAGGCGATCACCGCCGCGGAGATCCAGTGTGACAAGCCCGCGCGCGTAGCCGCTCGCTGGGCGGAAATTGCCGAGCTGCCCCTCGGCGACGACCTGACGTTGCCGCTGGACAATGCCACGTTGAGGTTCGTGCCGTGCGAGGATGGCCGACCCGAAGGGCTGGGCGGCATCGATCTGAAGACCCGGGATGCCGATGCTGTGCTGGCAGCGGCGGAACGGCACGACGCGCGGCTGGGAGACAATGAGATCTACCTTTGCGGTATGCGCATGCGTCTCGTATGAGACTCTGTGGCCGCACTATAAAGGATATAAAAAACAATGGCCTATGAAACAATTCTCGTAGAGAACATTGACTCCGTCTGCGTTATCTCCATGAACCGGCCGGAGCGGCTGAACGCATGGACCTACAAAATGGGCGGAGAGTTGAACGCGGCGGTCACCGCCGCTAACGAAGACGATGACGTCAACGCCATGGTGCTCACAGGCGTTGGCCGTGGTTTCTGTGCGGGCGCGGACATCGAAGCAGTTTTCAAGGCCCAGTCCGACGGTGAAGACGTCACCGAAGGGGGCGGCGCCGGCAACTGGGTGAACCTGGTTCGCGAATCCAAACCCTTCGTTGCGGCCATTAACGGCGCTGCCATTGGTGTTGGCCTGACACAGGCGTTGCCCATGGATTACCTGGTTGCGGCAGAAGACGCCAAGTTATCCGTCCGCTTCGTGAAGATGGGGCTGGTGCCTGAGCTGGCGAGTTCCCACTTTCTGACAGCGCGCATGGGCTTCGGTCCTGCCAGTGAGCTGATGCTGACCGGCAGAACCGTGTCCGGACAGGAAGCTGCAGGCATTGGCCTGGTCGACAGGGTTACGGCCGGTGACAAGCTGCTGGAAGAAGCGTGCGCGGTGGCGCGGGCCATGGGCGAGAACCCGCAGAGCGCCATACGGCACATCAAACGTCTCGTTACGCTGAACGCGGCGGAAACTGACCTCGCAACGATACAGAAGCGGGAAGGGGAAGCGCTGGCTGAATGCTACGCGTCTGCAGAGCATAAAGAGGCGATCAGCGCGTTCCTCGAGAAGCGTGAACCCGATTTCAAAGGGGCCCGCGCCGGCGGCTAACCCTCCGGTGCGCCTGCCTGATTGCTCATCAGCTGCTGGTACACACTGAGGCGATCCGCAATCTGCCAGTGACCGGTAATGCGGCCCTCTTCGAAAAAGTACAGCGTTGCGCCGCTCATGGTGATGGTTTTACCGGACGGCTCGAACCCCGCCGCTTCGAGCACGTGCGTGGCGTGCCAGGTCCAGGCAATGCAGACCGTGTCGCCTTCCGTCACCGTGTGGACGATTGTGAACGTCTGATCCGGGAACGGCGCTCGCGACTGCGCGACCCGCTCCTTCAGACCTTCCACCGTTAGCGTCTGATGATCCCAGGGGTCTCCCGGGTCGTGAGCAACGGTGTAGCTGTCTTTCACGAACGCGTCGATGGCGTCGATTTCTCCCCGGTTCCAGACCGCATCGATGAACAGCGCCAGCGTCTCGGCGTTTGCGCTCATGCAATTTCCTCGTGGTGCGCGAGGTCCGTTGGCGACCCCTGAATGGCCGCACAGGGTGCCGCCTTCGACCGGTTCTGTCGAGCGGGAAACCCTCTTGTATTGCATCGCCCGACGTGGCTTCATCGGCCCCGGAAAGGACCTGGAACAACGTATGCGCATTGGTGTTTCGCTCCCCGTGCGGGAAATGGCCGGAGACCTCGGCGCCATCAGGGATTTTGCGCAGGGCGCCGAGGCGCTTGGGCTCACCCATCTGCGCGTGCCCGATCTGGTCATCCGCCCCGGCAGCGGCCATCTGCACGAGCCGTTGTCACTGCTATGTTACGTCGCGGCCATCACCGAGAAGATCGAGCTCTGTCCGTCGGTTATCGTGTTACCGCTGCGGCAGACCGCGCTGGTTGCGCGGCAGACGGCGGCCCTTGACGTGCTGAGTAACGGGCGGTTGCGTCTGGGTATCGGGGTTGGTGCCAGCGAACCCGAATACGTGGCCATGGGGCAGGATTTTCATCGCCGGGGCCGACGGTGCGACGAGCAGCTCGAGCTGCTGCATCGTTTGTGGCAGGAGAGCGAAGTCACGTTCGAGGGCGAGTTCGAGCGCGTGGAGGCGAACGGTATCGATCCGCGACCCGTGCAACAGCCGATCCCTGTCTGGGTGGGGGCGCGCGGCGTGCCATCCGACACGGTGGTACGCCGCATCGGCAGATGGGCGTCGGGCTGGTTCGTGCTGGCCTCGCCGGAAGACTACCCCGGCGTGCGGGCTCGCATTGACGCGGCTGCGGAAGCTGCCGGCCGGGCGCCCGATGCCATTGGCACCGAGGCTGGTGTCGCGGTGGTTGGCCCGCGCGAGGCCGAGTGGCGCGATCGTGTCACGAACTGGTGTGACACGGGGCTCACACATCTGTGTCTGCGCACGCTCGGCGGCGGGCTGGAGGTGGCTGACCATCTCCCGCGCCTGGAACAGGCGATGCAGGAGCTGCCAGCGGGCGTGAGCTAGCCTTAAAGACAATGAGCGAACAACCACAAAGTGCATCACCGGTACCGCCCTCGGCGGGTGGCTTGAAAAAGGTCCTGGCCACCCTGGCCATGGCCCGGCAGGCAGGCATGCGCCGTACGGCACGCGCCCTGTCGGCGCCTAACACCTGCAAAGCCTGTGGCCTGGGCATGGGTGGCATGAAGGGCGGGATGACCAACGAGCTCGGCGATTTTCCGTCCGTCTGCAACAAGAGCGTGCAGGCTCAGAGCACGGACCTGCAGCCACCGATTCCCCGTGAGGTGCTGGCGCACTCGATCGCCGAGCTGCGCGAGCTCGACGAGGCTGAGCTGATGCGCCTGGGCCGGCTGAATACACCGTTGTACAAGGCACCCGGCGCCAACCGTTTCGAGCTGATCGATTGGGACACTGCGATCGCCCGTGCCCAGTGGTCCATGAATCACACCAACCCTGCGCGGAGCTTTTTCTACGCCTCCGGGCGCTCGTCCAACGAAGCCGGTTTCGTATTGCAGTTGCTGGCCCGGCTGTACGGTACCAACAACGTCAACAACTGCTCGTACTACTGCCACCAGGCCACCACGGAGGGCCTCACCGACACGGTGGGCACCGGCACTGCAACTGTGGAACTGGCGGATCTGGACGGCTGCGACCTGATCTTTGTGCTTGGCGCCAACCCGGCGTCGAATCACCCACGCTTCATGTACGCCCTCAAAGCTTGTCGCGATCGCGGCGGTGAGGTGGTTGTGATCAATCCTGCCAGGGAAAGGGGCCTCGTGCGTTTTGCGGCGCCGAAGAGCGCGGCATCCATGATCGCCGGCGGTACACGCATCGCGTCGGAGTATCTGCAGCCCCGCATTGGATCCGACACCACGTTGCTGCGCGGTATTGCCAAGGCGCTGATCGCACGGAACGGCGTCGATGCAGCGTTCGTGAAGGCACACACCAATGGCTACGCCGAGTACGTGATGGATCTCTACGGCTCGTCATGGCAGGACATTGAAGACCGCACCGGCATTGAACGCAGTGAGCTGGAACGCATAGCGGACAAATACGTCAACGCGAAGAACGTGGTGTTCGCCTGGGGCATGGGGCTTACGCACCATACGCACGGGGTTGCCAACGTGCAGCAGGTGGCCAACCTGGCGCTGCTGCGGGGTATGGTTGGGCGCAGGCATGCGGGTCTGCTGCCGCTGCGGGGCCACAGCAACGTGCAGGGCATAGGCACCATCGGGGTGAAACCGGTGCTGGCGCGGGACGTGATGCAGCGCATCGAGCAGCATCTGGATGTGCGTCTGCCCACGGGACCGGGTCTCGATACCATGGCTGCCATGCAGGCGGCGCACGCCGGGGCCATGGATTTCGCCGCTATGGTCGGTGGCAATCTGCTCAGCGCCAATCCGAACTTTCACTGGGCGATAGAAGCCCTGAACCGGATCCGTTTCAAGCTCTTTCTAACGACCACTCTCAACCGCAGCCACTTGTTCGGCAGCGATGACGGGGAAGCGCTGGTGCTGCCGGTGACGGCCCGGGACGAAGAGCCGCAGGCCACGACCCAGGAGTCGATGTTCAACTACGTGCGCCTGTCGGCCGGTGGCATCGAGCGGCTCGACAACGTGCGATCAGAAACGGCGATTCTCTGTGCGCTGGCGAAAGGCGTGCGCAATACGCAGACCTTCGATTTTGCACGCTTCGAGCAGCACGACACGGTTCGCTCGGCCATTGCAGCCAGCGTGCCCGGCATGGAGCAGCTTGCCGACATTGAAGTGGCGCGGCGCGAATTCCACGTCAAGGGGCGTCTGCTGCACCGGCCCGAGTTTGCCACGCCGGATGGCAAAGCCAGCTTTGTCGTGGCAGATGTGCAGGCACCACTGCCCGACGCGCGGACTCAGTTTGTCATGGCTACGGTACGCAGCGAAGGACAGTTCAACTCGCTCGTTTACGAACAGGCGGATGTGTACCGGGGTACCGGACATCGCCGGGTTGTGATGATGCATCCTGACGATATGGCCGCCCATGGCCTCGCCGCCGGGCAGCGTGTCACGCTGGCGTCAGCGCATGGACGCATGCGCGACGTGGAAGTGGTCGGTTTCGATGTGAAGCGCGGCGGCGTGCTCACCTACTATCCTGAAGCCAACGTGCTTACGGGTACCGACGTGGATCCTGCCAGCCGTACACCGGGCTTCAAGTCGACGCCGATCTGGCTGGAGCCGGGTTCGCACCAGCCGAGACGGGCGCCCCGACGCGGCTCACGCTAGCCGGGCCGGTTCGTACGCCCTTCGAAGAGGTGGTGCGGACGCATCTGCGCGTATGCGTCCAGCACCGGGGCAAACTCTTCCGGCGTGCTGGCGTGAATGATGATGCCGTCGGCGCCCGCTTCGAACTGATCGACCCACCGTTGTGCGCATGTCTTTGCATCGCCCACGGCAGCCGGGCGCCACGTCTCGGGGATGAGCTTTTCGACTTTTGCCATCTGCTCGAGACTGGCGACTGAGTCGATGGCGCCGCCCACGGCTTTGACGTCCGCGTGTGTCCGAAAGGCGTGCAGCGTGTCCATGTCCCAGTCGTTCACGCGCACCAGCGCTTCGCCATAGCCAGGGATCTGCAGGTAGGTGGCAAGCCTCGCAATAATGTACTTCAGGTAAGTGGCCTCGCTCACGTCGCATGCCGTGGCAAACACAGACCAGAGTTTGCCGCGGCGCCCGTGCCCGGCTTCTGCCTCCCCGGCGCGAAAGTGTGCCACCGCCTCGCTGAGGGCCTGATCTGACATGAAGGTATGCAGGTGTGCGCCGTCGTAGATGCGGCCGGCGTTGTGCAGGCTTTTCGGGCCGAAGCCGACGTACAGCACGGGTATGTCCGCGTTCACGTACTCGGCCAGACGCAGTGCGCCGAACTCACCCAGCTCACCCTTGTGCCCCAGCACGGCTTCGCCCGCCCACAGGCGGCGCAGCAGCGCGACAAACTCCGCCTCCGCGGCAAAGGTTGGGAAAGGCAGCCCCATGGCGTCCCAGCGCAGCTTGACCCCTTTGGCGAGACCCAGCGCGAAGCGCCCGTTGGACAGCGCGTCCAGCGTGGAGCCCATGGACGCAGTCACCAGCGGATGGCGTGTGTTGAGGTTGGTGCCCGACGTGCCGATGAACAGGTTTTCCGTGACCGCAGCGCAGGCCCCGCAGATGGCGGCAATCTCTTTGTAGTCGGCCCGTTCGGACAGCATGACATTGCCGATGCCGAGTGCCTCGGCGTCCTGCACCTGCTTCAGAACGTCGCGTGGCGTGCGCGTGTGTCCGGGCAGGCCGTAAAACCCCAGCTCGGGAAACTTCGATGTGGGAGCGTCTGTCATGAGGGTTGGAAGCCTTGCAGATAGTCGTTCAGGAACACGCCCTGGGGGTCGCTGGCATTGCGCGCTTCCCACCAGTCGGACCAGCGGGGATGGATGGCCGCCAGCGTCTCACCAGACAGATAGTGCACTTTGCCCCAGTGAGGCCGCCCGTCATGGGCGCGGAAAATCTCTTCGCAGGCTTCGTAGTAGGCGCGCTCGTCGATACGTACGTCCTGATGTACGGAGATGGTCACGGTTGGGCGCTCGTAGGCCGTAGACAGCCAGACGTCGTCGGCCGCCAGCGTACGGTACTCCACGGGCCAGACCACGTCCGGGAAGTCTTCGCGCAGCAGCTGCTGTATCGCCCGCATGCAGGCGGGGCCGTGCTCGGCCGGAACGCTGTATTCCATTTCCGTGTGTTTGTGCGGGCGATGGTTGGGAAGAACTTCGTAGCTCCAGGCACACCGTGTGCCTTCTTCGGTGAGCGGGTAGACGGGCTCGGCGCTGGTTTCATTGATGCGCTTGGCGTTGGCCGTGTCACCCTGCGGATACCAGAAAAACTCGAAATGCCGGTTCTCGGCCGTGAGGGTGTCGATCTGTTCCAGCACTTCGTCCAGCGGTGCCTGCCAGCCGTGCTCTTCGAGGCGGTAGGCACCACGCAGTTGCAACTGCACCTGCGTGACCAGCCCGAAAGCGCCGAGGTGTAACCGGCTGGCCTGCCAGAGCGACGCGTTCTCGTCCGCGGTGGCGACGACAATTGCGCCATCCGGCTGGATCAGTCGTATGCCGGTCACCGCCGCGGACAGGTTCTTCAGCGAAACACCGGTACCGTGGGTGCCAGTGCCTGTGACGCCGGCCACTGCCTGCTGATCGATATCGCCCTGGTTGGCCAGCGCAAGGCCGTGCTGGTGCAGCTCGCGTCCGAGGGTGAAAAGCCGGGAGCCGGCCCACAGCCAGGCGCGCCTGGTCGTCTGATCCACCTCTGCAACGCCGGCCAGGCCGTGGCAGTCGACGATCACATCGTCATGCTGCACCAGCGGCGCATGGCTGTGCGTGGCGCCAGCGACGCGTATGCGCAGCCCGCGGCGGGCAGCGTCTGCCACGGTTGCCTGGGCGTCGGCTTCGCTGCGCACAAACGTCAGCGCAGCGGGTTTTGCCGTCAGTCTCCCGGACCAGTTCTGCCAGTGCTGCGCCACCTGTCTTCGCCTCGGATGTGTCGCCTCGGATGTATCGCCTCGGACTGAGGCTTCGTCCCCCCGTAACCGGTCACTATAGAGGCTGGGTTGGCAAAAGTAGATACTCGACGGGTCTTACACAGCCTCTGGAGTCGAGCATGCCCCGATTGACCGAAATTCCCCGTTCACAAGCGCCAGAACGGGTCTTGCCTTACTACGATGCGCTCTTCGGCAAGGAGCGGGACCCTGTGGCTGAGCCCGGCACCGCAACCGGTACCCCGGGCAACTGGTGGACGGTGTTTGCCCAGGTGCCGGATTGCCTGGATCACATGGTTGCGGGCTTTCAGTTTTACCGCGGCGAACGGGAGCTGGCGCCACGCCTGCGTGAGCTGGGCCAGGCCCGTGCGGGATTTGCGGTTGGCAGCCAGTTCGTGTTCTCCCAGCATTGCAAAGCGTTGCGGGCCTGTGGCTTCAGCGAAGCGCAGATAGAGGCCATTCCCGGCTGGGCGTCCAGTGATCTGTTCGAGCCGGTAGAGCGCGCGGTGCTGGCCTACACGGACGACCTGGTGCTGCAGCATGGCCGCGTGGCAGACACCACCTTTGCCGCGTTGCGCGCGCACCTGAGTGAGGTGGAGATCATCGAGTTTACCTACATCACGTGCACTTACATGTTGCACGCGGTGATGACGCGGGCGTTGAAGCTCGAGTTCGACGATGTGGCCGAGCGTATCGTGGAGGTGCCGGTGCCCGAAGGGGAGAAGCGGGACATCGACTTTTTCCGCGACCTGGACGAGTAGTCGCCGTCAGATATGCCCGTCTGCGCGTAACCGCGCCAGCTCCTCCGCGCTGTAGCCCAGTGCCCCGAGGGTGTCGTCGGTGTGCGTGCCCACAGCTCCGCCGGCCCAGTCAGTGCGTCCCGGGGTGGCCGAGAGCTTGGGAGAAATGGCGGGCACCTTGAGCGGGCCGGCCGGGGTCTGCGTCGCTTCGAAGAGGCCGCGCGCCTGGTAGTGCGGATCGGCCAGCATGTCTTCCACGTTGTAGATTGGCCCCACCGGCACGTCGGCCGCCTCCAGGGCCGCGATGACGTCCGCAGATGATCGCGCCCGGGTCCAGGCGGCAATTTCGCCGTCGATGTACGCCTGATGGGTGACCCGTCCGGGGTTGTCTGCAAAACGTTCGTCTTCCGCAATGTCCCTTCGATCCATCGCCTGCATGAGCCGAACGAAAATCGAGTCGCCGTTGGCGCCAATGACCACATGCTTGCCGTCGCTGCAGAGGTAGGTGTTGGTTGGCACGATACCGGTGATGGTCGACCCCGATGGTTCGCGCACCGCACCGGCGCCGTCGTATTCCGGCACCATGCCTTCCATGAGGTTGAACATCGCCTCGTACAACGCGACATCTACCACCTGCCCGCCGGTGCCGCGCTGCTGCTGGCGCTCCAGCAACGCAAGCAGCACACCGATGAAGGCATGGAGGCCAGCCACGGTGTCGCCGATGCTCAGATTGGGGCGCACCGGCACACCGTCCGGGAAGCCGTTGACGTAACGAAAGCCGGAGTATGCTTCGGTGACCGACGCATAACCGGGCTTGGCGCTGTTGGGACCGGTTTGCCCGTAGCCGGATATGCGGGCGTAGATGAGCTCGGGGTTGTCCGCCTCCATGTCAGCGGGCCCGAGCCCCCATTTTTCCAGTGTGCCGGGCTTGAAGTTCTCGATGACGACGTCAGCGTTCGCCAGCAGACGTCTGACCACACCCCGGCCTTCCTCGGTCCGCAGGTTGGCTGTTACCGACTTTTTGTTACGCGCAAGCGAGCGCCACCAGAAAGCGGTGCCGTCCTCGTCGAGGATGCGCCAGCCGCGGATCGGGTCGCCTGTGCCCGGCGGCTCCACCTTGAGCACTTCGGCACCGAAGTAGGCAAGCATGGTGCCGGCCCAGGGACCTGCCAGGAGCTGGCCGAGCTCCACTACCTTGATACCGTCCAGCGGACGGTGACCCTGTGAGCTGTCGTGTTGCGCCATGAGCTTGAGAGAGCCTTCCGGTAAGATCGCCGCAAAGCTTAACGTTGCTGCCCCCATGAGTGCACCCATCACCTGCGTGGAAGACCTGCGCGCCCGGCATCGGGCGCGGGCGCCGAAAATGTTCTTCGATTACACGGAAGCCGGTAGCTGGCAGGAGGAAACGCTGGCCCGCAACCGCGATGCCTACGGCCGGGTGCAGTTGCGTCAGCGCGTGGCCGTGGACATCTCCACGCGATCGCTGTCTGGCAGCATGCTCGGCGAAACGGTGCGTATGCCGGTTGGCATTGCACCCACCGGACTTGCCGGCATGCAGTATGCCAACGGCGAGATTCTCGCTGCTCAGGCCGCCGAAGCCTTCGGCGTGCCGTTTACGCTGTCGACCATGAGCATCTGCAGCATCGAGGATGTCGCGGCGGCCACCGCCAGGCCGTTCTGGTTTCAGCTTTATGTCATGAAAGACCGCACGTTCATTGCCGGCCTGATCGACCGCGCGCGTCGGGCCGGCTGCAGCGCGCTGGTGGTTACCGTGGATCTGCACATCCTGGGACAGCGCCACCAGGACGTACGCAACGGGCTGACCACGCCGCCGCGCCCGACCTTGAAAAATCTGCTCAATCTGGCGACCAGACCGGCCTGGTGTCTGGACATGCTGCGCACGCGCCGGCTTGGTTTCGGCAATATCGTGGGTCACGCGAAAGGCGTGGAGAATCTCGACTCGCTGGCAGCCTGGTCAGCGGAGCAGCTCGATCCCACGCTGTCGTGGGACGACATCGCCTGGATCAAGGAGCAGTGGGGCGGGAAGCTCGTGCTGAAAGGCATCATGGACGTGGAAGACGCGAAGCGTGCGGCCGCCACGGGCGCCGATGCCTTGATCGTGAGCAACCACGGGGGGCGTCAGCTCGACGGTGCGCCCGCGAGCCTGGATGTGCTGCCCGAGATTGCCGCAGCGGTGGGTGATCAGCTGGAGGTGTTCATGGACGGTGGTATCCGGTCCGGCCAGGACGCCTTCAAAGCGCTCGCGCTTGGGGCGCGCGGCGTATTCATCGGCCGCGCGTTCCTGTACGGCCTGGGCGCGCTGGGTGGCGCGGGCGTAACCCGCTGTCTCGAGCTCATCGAGAGCGAACTGGACCTGACCATGGCGTTCTGTGGGCACACCGATCTGAATGGGGTAGATTCCTCCGTGATCTGGACAACGTAGAGGAGGCCGCACATGGCAGGTCTTGCGGAGATTGCCCCGAAGTTCGTGGAAATGGCGCACACCATCGTGTGGTGTACGGTGGCGACCGTAGACGCGGAGGGGCGGCCCTGGAGCCGCGTGCTGCACCCGATCTGGGATTTGGACGGCGAGCGTCCGGTGGGCTGGATCGCCACCGGGGCTACGCCGATCAAAACGGCGCACCTCGCGGCGCATCCGTACGTGTCGTGCAATTACTGGACCCCGGCCCACGACACCTGCCTGGCGGAATGCCACGCGAGCTGGGTGGAAGACGCGGAGACCAAAGCCGCGGTGTGGGACAAATACGTCAACGGCCCGGAACCGGTGGGCTATGACCCGGCCATGATTCCCGGCTGGGACAACGCCGCCTCGCCCGGGTTCTCTGTCTTGCGCCTCACGCCATGGCGCCTGCGGGTGATGCCGGCTGCTGCCATGCTCACTGGAGAGGGCACCCTCGTTTGGCAGGATCCGGCAGCGTGACTATCGCTTTCTTTCAATGGGGAGAATTAGCTTGAGCATAAGCACTGATCTATTTGATTTAACGGGACAAATTGCAGTCGTAACCGGCGCTTCCAAAGGGATGGGCCGATGCATGGCGCTGGGCCTTGCCAAGCATGGTGCCAAGGTGGTGGTGTCCAGCCGCAAGCTCGACCAGTGCGAAAGCGTCGTTGAGGAAATCAACGAGGCCTGCGGCGAGGAGCGTGCCATCGCGCTGGCCTGCAACATCGGCTACAAGGAACAGCTCGAAGAGCTGGTGGCGAAAACCCGAGAGCGTCTCGGCCCCATCGACACGCTGGTCAGCAACGCGGGCGTGAACCCGTTCTACGGCTCCATGAGCGACATACCGGACGACGCCTTCGACAAGACCATGAACAGCAACGTCAAATCCAATCACTGGCTGTGTCAGATGGTGGCGCCGGACATGCTGGAGAAGGGGCGGGGCTCGATCATGATCACCTCCAGCACGGGGGCGTTCTCCGGCTCGGAGACGCTGGGCACCTACAACATCACCAAGCTCGCGGACATTGCCCTGGTGCGCAACCTGGCCATGGAGTGGGGCCCGCGAGGCATACGGGTGAACGCCATCTGCCCGGGCTTGATCCGAACCGACTTCGCGAAAGCCCTCTGGGACAACCCGGAAGCTGCCGAGCGTGTCACCACGCAAACGCCCCTCCGCCGTTTCGGTGAGCCCGAAGATTTCGAGGGGATTGTGGTGTATCTGGCCTCAGACGCCAGCGCTTACGTCACAGGGCAGGCGCTGACGATCTGCGGCGGCACGCACATGTACCGCTAGCGCGTCGCGCCTCAGGCCACTGGCAGGCGCACGCGGGCGGTGCCGAATACGCGCGTTTCGCCTGCAGCGTTTTTGAGCGACACATCCAGCTCGGCGAGACCTTCGTCGGTGTCCACGTCAGTCACCGTGGCGGTGATCAGCACCGGCTCGTCCGCCAGCATGGGCGCGCGGAACACCGTGTCGATGTGTTCCACCTCTGCTGCATCGCTCCAGCGATGAATGGTGGTGGTGAGAAATCCCATACCCATGATGCCGGGTACCAGAGCGCCTGGCAGGCCCTGCTTGCGTGCCCGCTCATGGTCGCTGAAACGCCCCGCACCGTCGCCCCAGCCCACGGCTTTGGCAAAACGTGCCGTCACCTCGAGGCTGGTGTCGGGTTCAAACGTGGGTAGATCTTCGCCGAAGGTGACGTCGTGGATGGTGTTGATGGTCATGCGGCGGGTTTCTCCCGGATCACCATGCGCGAGTCGGCGGTGGCAAGGTGCGTGTCGTGCTCATCATACAGCTCCATACGCGCCACGATCAGAATCATGCGGCCCGAGCGCCCCTTCTTGTCATAAATATCGTGCAGGTGCGTGCGGCCAACCAGCGTCTGTCCCGGCCGCACCGGCGCGTGCACCGTTACCGCTTTGCCGCCGTCCATGGGTATGCCACCCAGGGATGGAAAATCGATGGGCAGGTGACGTCCGGAGGCGAGGCTGCACAGATAGGCTGGCGGTGCCTGAAAATCGGGGTGCGCGGGGTCGACAAACTTTTCCCGGGTCTCCCCCGAGGCCTGCGCGACAGTGACGATCCTGTCGGCGTCTAGCACAAATTCTTTGGAGTCGAAGTCGAGGTTCAGAAACTGAGCTTTCAATGCCTCGATGTCGACGCCGCCGGACGGTGCCGGTTCTGCCATGGCTTTACCTGCTTCGCTGGCTGGAAGACCGCGCATGATAGGGGCGCGACGCGATACCTCGCAAGCGCGGTGCTTGAAAAACCCTGACCTTGCCCCTCTACTAACCAAGCTTCTTCCGTATCGTGAGGTTTGCTATGAGCGCATCGTCCTTGGCGGGGCAGGTAGCCCTGGTTGCCGGCGCCACGCGGGGCGCGGGACGCGGCACCGCCCTGGCGCTTGCTGAAGCCGGCGCCTTTGTCTTCTGCACGGGTCGCAGTTCGGTTGGCCACGACGCCGGCATGGACCGTCCGGAGACCATCGACGAAACCGTCAGCCTGATCGAGCAGGCCGGCGGGCAGGCGAAAGCGGTACGGGTGGATCATACGGATACCGAAGCGGTGAGCGCGCTCGCCGACCAGGTGCGCGCCGAGGCGGGCCGTCTCGATGTGCTGGTGAACAGTATCTGGGGCGCTGATCCCATGGTTGCGTGGGGGCAGTCCTTCTGGGAACTGGACGTGGCGGGTCTGCAGCGATACCTCGACCAGACGCTGGCGACGCACATCATCACCAACCGGTACCTCACCCCGCTGATGATCGAGGCCGACCGGGGGCTGATCGTAGAGCTGATCGACGGTCACTTTGCGGGCTACCGCGGACAGATTCTCTACGACCTCGTCAAAGCGTCGCTGGCGCGCCTGGCTTACGGCATGGCCATGGAATTGACCGATACAGGCGTGACAGCCCTGGCGCTTTCGCCCGGTTTTCTTCGCTCCGAGGCAGTGCTGGCGCATTTTGGGGTCACCGAAGAAAGCTGGCGGGACGCTGTCGCGGTGGATCCGTTCTTTGCCGAATCGGAAACGCCGCGCCTTGTGGGGCGGGGCGTGGTCGCTCTGGCTGCCGATCCCCACGTGCAACAGAAGGCCGGGGAGGCCTGGTTCGCTGCCGATCTTGCGCGTGAGTATGGATTTACCGATGTCGACGGTCGCGTGCCTGACTTCCATGGGGTGTTCGATGCGCGGGTCGCGTCGCTCATTGCCAAGCCGCCGCTCGACGAGGAAGGACGCTGGTATGCGTGGGCGCGCTATTGCCAGATCCACCGCGACCCCGGACGCCATGATCTGGCGAAGGCGCTGGCGCGTGCCTTGGATCTCGAGCATCTGGGCCCGGGCCTCGCGCCGGCGGTACCCCCGGAACCCTTGCAATAGAAGGTCGCCTCAGGCGAAGCTGCGCTTCGCAAAGACAGGAGGAGAAGACACCGATGGGACCGCTTTCAGGCGTTAAGGTTGTAGAGCTGCAGGGCATTGGGCCGGGCCCCTACTGCGGCATGATGCTCGCTGACATGGGCGCCGAAATCATTCGCGTGGACCGCGCATCCAGTGTCGGCCAGCCGGCCAACACCACCGATATTCTGGCGCGCGGCCGCAAGAGCATTGCCGTGGATCTGAAAAATGCCGAAGGCATCGAGACTGTGCTGAAGCTCGTGGAAGGGGCGGACGTGCTGATCGAGGGATTCCGTCCGGGCGTGATGGAACGCCTTGGACTGGGTCCCGATGTGTGCCTTGCCCGCAACCCCGGTCTCGTCTACGGCCGCATGACCGGCTGGGGCCAGACGGGTGCCATGGCGGCGGCCGCTGGCCACGATATCAATTACATTTCCCTGTCCGGCACGTTGCATGCCATCGGCGGCAGAGGAGACAAGCCGGTACCCCCGCTCAATCTCGTGGGAGATTTCGGCGGTGGGGGTATGCTGCTGGCCTTCGGCATTGCCACGGCCTTGTACGAGCGCGCCCAGAGCGGCAAAGGTCAGGTAATCGATGCCGCCATGACAGACGGCTCTGCGCTGCTGATGAACGCCGTGTTCGGCATCATGAACCGCGGGCACTGGTCGCACGAGCGGGGAACCAACCTGCTGGACGGCGGTGCACATTTCTACGGCACTTACGAAACGAAAGATGGCAAGTGGGTGTCGATCGGCTCCATAGAGCCCCAGTTCTATGCGCTGCTGCTGGAGAAAACGGGGCTTGCTAACGATCCGGACATGCCGCGTCAGATGAGCCGTGAAGACTGGCCGGCGCTGCAGGACAAGCTCACGAACGTATTTCTGGAAAAGACCCGTGACGAGTGGGACGCAATCATGCTGGGCACGGACATCTGCTATGCGCCGGTGCTTACGTTCGACGAAGCGTGTGAGCATCCTCACAACACGGATCGTGCCACGTTCGTGGAACAGGACGGTATCCGTCAGGCTGCGCCCGCACCGCGTTTTTCCCGCACCGAACCGGCGCTGCCGGCGTCTTCGGTTGCGCCCGGGGCGCATACGGACGAGGTGCTTGCTGATCTGGGCCTGGACGCTGCAGCCATTACAGCATTGCGGGAGGGCGGTGCCGTGGCATGAGCCACAGCCTTGCAAAGGGTTTACATTCCCGCCACAAGCGGGGGGTGAACGGCCGATAAGGTGCTCATGACAGACAACCTTCGTTGGGGGACGAAGCATGAGCACGAGCTGTACGTCTCGAGCCTTTCTGCTTGTCGCGCTGCTGGGCGCGGCAACCGGTGCGCAGGCGCAGGAGATCAGCCGCTGGATTGACGAGAACGGTCAGGTGCACTTCGGCAATCCGCAGTTTGCGCCGCAGGACCGCAGCGAGCGCGTTGATGTGGCGCCCACCAACGGCATGCAGGCGGTGGATACCGACCTGCTGTATCAGCGCCGGGCGCCGCGCGCGGGGCGCATGGTGTATGTGCCCCACAACACGTCCAACAAGCACGTGAAAGGCTGGCGCGGGCACGAGCAGGCGGCGTTTCAGAACAGGGCGCAGTTCAACCGCCGTTGAGCCGTTTTCAGCGTTCGTCCAGCGCCTGGCGAATCTCGTAGTCGATCTGTGCCTTCGCTGTCTGGTAGTCGACACCACCCGCTTCGCAGGCTTTGAGCACGTCGTCGTGCTCCGACTTCCACCGCGACCGCCCGTCGGGCTGCGTAACCACCTTGATCGTCACGGGGCCGAGCGTGGTATCGATGGTGCGCGTTTCCCGGGGCAGCACCCGTTTGGCAAAGGGAATCATGCGCAGACCGATGGTCGACGAATGATTGAGTAGCGCGTCTGCAACCGCGTCCTGCCGTTCGCTATCGCACAGGGCAGTGATGGTATGAGCGGCGCGGTTCTTTTTCATGAGAATGGGCGTGACATACACGTCGACGGCGCCGGCGTCGAACAGCCTTGTCATGAGCGGGGCATAAGCCTCCGGCGCCATGTCGTCGATATTCGCCTCGATTTTGCAGTGCTCGAATGCCACTGCCGATGCCGGCTTGCTCTGGTACGTGCCAAGAGCCACGCGCAGCACATTGGGACGTTCGAAGTCTTTGTGGCCGATGCCGTAGCCGATGCGTTCGGGCACGAAGGCGCCCCCCGGCGAAAACTCGTCAACACTGGCAGCCAGAATTGCCGCGCCGGTGGGGGTGGTGGATTCTCCCTGTACGCCGCCATACGTGCAGGGCGCGCCGGCCAGTAGTTCCTGTGTGGCCGGGGCAGGCACCGGGAAGCGTCCGTGGGCACAATCGACGTAACCGGCGCCCACTTCGATCGGATTGCACAGCACGACATCGGGCGCGAGGTGCTCGATGGCGACGGCTGCAGCCACGATGTCCACGATGGAATCGACCGCGCCCACCTCATGAAAGTGCACTTTCTCGGGGGGTATACCGTGGATCTTGCCTTCCGCTTCGGCGATGGCGGCGAAGATGGCGAGGGCGCGGCTGGTGACGCCTGCATCCAGGCTGGCGCCGTCGATCATCTTGACGATGGTGCTGTGGTGACGATGGTCGTGCGTGTCGGCGGTGGTTACCCGCGCCTGGGTGCCCGAGATGCCCATTTTACTGCCGGGCGCGAGCGAAAGGTCGAACTCGGCGGTGACAGGGAGCTTTGCGAGCTGTTCGCGCAGCCACGCTTCAGGCACACCGAGGTCCACCAGTGCAGCCAGGTGCATGTCGCCGCTGATGCCGCAGCTCGGCTGATAAAAAAGGGCGCGGCGGCCCGGGCCGCCGCCGGTCGTTCCGTCAGGCAATATCGAAGTAGTCCGCTGAGGTTGCGGCTGCCGTGAAGTTCTCGCGCAGGTGCAGCATGGTCTGCATGTCGGCATTCACGACATCGAGACCGTGCTCCAGCACGTATGCGTAGCTCTTCTGAAATTCGGACAGCTTCGCTTTCATGAGCTTCTCGTCGTAGAACTCGTCAAAGGCTTCGGGATTGCCCCACCCGAGCCAGCGGCGGCCTGCAAGGAAACGTCCTGCCTTCATGCCGACGAGGCCAATGCCCGCTTCCCGTGCGTCATCCAGCAACGGACGCAGGTCTGTCATGCGGGGGGAGCCTTCGAGAATGGATTTGTCTTCCCAGTCGTACCAGCCGCCCGGAGTGATGGCGATCATCGCCAGGTCGAACCAGCCGGTTTTGGTCGCCGCCGCAAGCACGTTGGCGGCGTTCTGGTGCGTGGACAGACCCAGATAGCTCACTTTGCCGGCCGCCTTGGCCGCCTCGAAAGCGCCGTAAAGCTCTTCGTTGGTGACGACGGAGACATTGTTGGCAGCCATCTGGTAGTACGCATCGACATGTTCGATACCCATCTCCTGCAGGCTTTCGTCGAGATAGGCAGACCAGCCTTTGGCGGCGGCTTTCGCCTGCGCCACGGTGATGGTTTCGTCCCAGTCTATGTCCGCCGGCACGTACGCCTTGGAGATGAGGAAAATGTCGTCGCGACGCTTCT
Organism: uncultured Pseudomonadales bacterium; assembly: GCA_964651595.1. Lineage (GTDB taxonomy): Bacteria > Pseudomonadota > Gammaproteobacteria > Pseudomonadales > Azotimanducaceae > UBA4421. Next base: position 21,803 of record CAZYYJ010000074.1, read on the forward strand.
TGAGGAACGGGGCGAGGTGTTTCTCGGCGTCGCTGTAGTAGTGCTTGAAGCCTACGTCGAAGGTGTTCACGCCGGCATCGTACGCAGCGTCCAGCAGATCATCGTGGCGTTCCCGCGACAACGTCGCCCCGCAACCGAACACCAGCCTGCTCGACTCGTGACCGGTGCGACCCAGCGTGCGGTACTGCATTGCCGGCCATGGATCGCCCATGCCGGCTGCTTCCTTGGCTTCCGCGTAAGCGCTGCGGGGACTGCCGGTGGCGAGCAGGGTTTGCGCGCCCACGCCGAGCAGGGTGCCGTATTTGACGAAGCGTCGTCGCGTGCTCGAGAGCAACGATGCGTTGGCTGTGGAATCGGGCATGACGAATTCTCCTTGGAGCTCCTTCTTGGGGGACGGTGCGGATTGCGCAACTCCGGTGCACCGCTGCTTCGCACCGCGCTGGTATAGTATGCCGCCTGAGAGGGGATAGGAAGACGGGGCGCCATGACCCGAGGTGCATTCAGACCGGCTTTAGCCGGGTGTGTGACGTTGCTTGTCTTCGCGCTGTTACTGCCAGCGCCGGGGCGGGCGGACGTGGACCTGCGCCCGCTGCACGCGCGGGACTGGTCGCCGGAACTTGTCCGACATCTGGGCTCGCGGGCCGGTTTCGGCCTTGCGGAAGACGAAGTGGCGCTGCTCGCCGGCCTGGCGCCTGCAGAGGCCGTTGCCAGGGTGGTTGACGGCATGGCACCCGCAACCCATCCACCCTTCGAGCACTCGGGTATCTTCGAGCCGGGCCTCGACCCCTTTCCGCCGAGTCGCCCAGCCGCCACCGAGCTGGCAAGACAGCAGGGTCACGCGCTCGGGGTGCAGGTAAAACCCGGTGGCAACCGTCCCCTGCAACCGGTCGTGAATCAATTCTTCTACTGGCTGCGCGCCAGCCGTCTGGAAACGGATCGTGTGGCGTACTGGTGGGCGCAGCGGATGCTCACATCCAGCCATCCGCTGCAGGAGAAGATGGCCTTGTTCTGGCACGGTCACTTCGCCACCAACGAGGACAAGGTGCGCGACTACCGCAAGATGCTTAAGCAGCTGCAGCTCTTTCAGGCTAAAGGCCTGGGCAGCTTTCGTGACCTGTTGATTGGCGTGGCGCAGGACCCGGCGATGCTGATGTTTCTGGATGCCGGGGTGAACACCAACGATTCGCCCAACGAAAACTTCGCTCGCGAGATCATGGAGCTGTTCACCATGGGCGTGGGGCACTACGGCGAGCGCGACGTTCAGGAGGCCGCCCGCGCGTTCACCGGCTGGAACTACGAAGGCCTGGAGTTCCGGGTCGACGAGGCGTTGCACGATACCGGTGAGAAGACGTTTCTGGGTCACAGCGGCACCTTCGACGGGGTCGATGTCATCGATCTGATTCTTGCCGAGCCGGCCACCGCCGAGTTTCTTGCCGCCAAGCTGTATCGCTATTTCGTGAACGAGGACCTCGCGGCTGCCGATGTCCCCGCGCTCGGTCGAGCGCTGGCAGAAGCCGACTTCGCTATCGACCGCTTCCTGGCAAAGCTGTTTCTCAGTCGCGACTTCTACCAGGCGCACAACCGTGGGAGTCGCATCAAAGGTCCGGTGGAACTGATGGTGTCCACCTACCGGGCCCTTGGCCTCAGCAGCGTGCCGGGGGTGCCCGACTTCAACGTAACCAGCGGCGCGCTCGGACAGCGCCTGATGCATCCGCCCACTGTGGCCGGCTGGAGCCAGGGACGGAGCTGGATCACCCCGAGTCTCATGTTCGAGCGTGGTAATTTTGCGTTGGAAGTGCTGTTTCCCGCCATCAGCTTCGTGCCGCCCGACCGTAATCCGCCGTTTGTCCGCGAAGTGGCCCGCGTGCAGCAGCGGCTGCGCGAAGGTATGAGCGTCAGCGCAGCAACGCGGCCGACGGGCGTTGCCGGTGGCGCGATGGCAGCGTCCAATCTGCTTGCCGATCGCGATGAAGCGTTCAACACGCGGCTGGGCAGCATGCGCGGCTGGCAGATGGCGCTGGAACGCGTGCAGCCCATTCCCCGCACGCTTGCCCGGCTCGATCTCACGGGCATGATCATGCGCGCAGGCGTCGACAGTCCCCGCGAGGTGGTTGATTACTTTGCGGCACGTTTTTTTCTCGTGCCGCTCGATGAGTCGGTGCTGGTGGGGCTCGCGGAACTGCTCACGGAAGAGCTGGGTACCGCCGACATTGCCGCCAGCGCAAGCTTCGCTGAAGAACCTCTGCGTAAGCTGCTGCATCAGATGCTCAGCCTCCCCGAATACCAGCTCGGATAACGGCCATGCGCACACGGAGAACTTTCCTACGCAATTCCCTCACCAGCCTGGCAGGCCTCACGTGGCTGCAGGCGCCTCATGCCTCGCTGGCCAGGAGCGGCGAGGATGCGCCGATTCTCGTGGTGGTGGAGCTGTCCGGCGGCAACGACGGGCTGAACTCGATTGTCCCACATGGCGATGACGCCTATTACCGCGCGCGACCAACCCTTGGTATACGCCGTGATGCACTGCTGCCACTGGACGATCATTTCGGCTTCAATCCGGGCATGCTGGGTTTCGAGCGGCTCTGGCAGGACGGCAGGTTGGCGGTGGTGCACGGCTGTGGTTACGAGCGACCGTCGTTTTCCCACTTCACGTCCATGGCGTACTGGCACACCGGCGCGCCGCACGGCGGCGACAGCTTCGGCTGGCTGGGGCGGGTTGCCGATGAGCTGGCCGGCGAGCGGCGGGACAACATGCTGATCAATGTCGGTGCCAGCCAGTCGCTCGCGGTGAAGAGTCGCCGGCACACCCCCGTGGTGTTCGACACGCCCGGCCGTTTTCAGCGTCATCGGTGGATGTCCTCGTCGCCCGCCGGGGCAAAACCCGGATCGTCGGCGCCGGAAAACGCCAACCGGGCTTTTCTGCGGGCCGTAGACCAGAGTGCCGAGCGCTCGGCAGCAGCCATTCGCAACGCCTGGGACGCTTACACGTCGGACGTGGACTATGGCATTGCACCCATGGATCTGCCCAAGGTGGCCGCCTGCATTGCGGCGGGCCTGCCGACGCAGCTCTACTACGTGTCGTTCCGCAACAACGCCTTCGATACCCATGTGGAGCAACCGGCGCTGCACCGGCGGCTGTTGAGTTACGCCTGCGATGGCATACACGGCTTCGTTGCCGATCTCGAACGGCTGGGTCACGCAAACCGCGTTGTGGTGCTGGCGTTTTCCGAGTTCGGGCGGCGCGTGCCGGAGAATGCCAATCGGGGAACCGACCACGGCAGCGCCAACGTGATGTTTCTGGCCGGCGCGCCTGTGCGGGGAGGACACTATGGTGAACTGCCCAGCCTCGTAAACCTGGTGGATGGTGACAACCTGGCACACACCACCGATTTCCGCAGGGTGTATGCCACGGTGATCGATCGCTGGCTTGGCGCGGACAGCAAAAAGATCCTGCACGGCGCGTACACACCGTTCGACGCGTTCGTCAGCTGAGCGTTTCCGTCAGCAGCACACCGGTCTCGTACAGCGCCTCGATGTCGGTATCACTGAGCGCAAGCTCGGCCTGCAGCACCGCAGCGTTGTCGGCGCCGCGAAGATAGCTGCCGCGCCGGGGCCCTGTCGCGAAGGTGGAGTACCGTGCGGGGGAGCGGGGCACGCGGGCCGTGGCGCCGTTCACGTCGATGTCCGTGAACGCGCCGCGTTCCAGAGCCCAGGGCTCGTCGGCAATGCTGTCGAGCTCACGCACCACGCCCAGCGGAATGCGCGCGCTGTCCAGCGCCGCTTCAAAGCTGGCCACGTCCGGGTACTCACCGGCCCAGGTCTGCATGAGTTCCCGGATCGCCTCGTCGTGGCCCTGCGTGTCAGGCGGGCGGTGCCAGCCGCGAGCTTCGAGTTCGTCGGTCTTACCCAGTGCGCGGGCCACCCCAAAAATCCAGGTGGTGGGATTTCCAGGCACCTGCACGTAGGTGCCGTCCTTGAGGCGCAACAGCGCTGCGCGACCGGGGCGGAAGGGACTGATCTCGTCACCGAAGCC
>CAZYYJ010000075.1:0-25824 GCA_964651595.1 uncultured Pseudomonadales bacterium
CCCTTTGCAGGAGGCAGCGGCTGTGGGTAGCCGCCGGTGGGCTGGTCGCCTACGTGGTGCTGCTGCACAACCCGCGCTGGGGCATCTACCCGCTGCTCGCGGCGCTGTGCAGTATCGTGGGCGGTGCGTTTTCCATCCGTCAACTGTGGTTGCAGAGCCTCCCCGCCGACCAGGTGCCCGCGTGCGGCCCCGACCTGCAGTACATGATCGAGGTGTTTCCGTTGTCCGACGTACTCGTGGCCATGACGTCAGGCACGGGCGACTGTGCAGAGGTGAGCCTCGCCGTGCTGGGGATCTCGATCCCGGGGTGGACGCTGGTCGGCTTCATCGCGCTGCTGGCGCTGGCCGTGCTGCAGTTCAGGGAGGGCCTGCGCCCCGCCTAGACCACGGCGCCGACCCGGCGCCCTGCGTTAGCGGAATTCCCATGCGCTGCTATCTTTTCCCTGAGGGTTCGAGTCCAACCGGGAAAAGGAAACACCATGACGCAAGCCGCCGTTCGACGCTCCAGAACCGCCGCCAGAAGGCTCAAAACGCCTGCCACGACGCATCAGGCGGACGCCGCCCGCAGTGCCCTGGGCCGACACCGTTCCGCGGTGCTCAGCTACCTTTTCAAGCTGAACAAGTGCATCGACGCGCGCCACGCTGATCTGGTGCACGCAGTTGCGGCGCGATTCAGCGAGACCCTGATCGACTACGTGTCGTTCGGTCACTTCCGCCTGTTCCAGACCTGGCCTCCGGAGGATCACCACCTGGCAGCCATCGAAAACAGCACCAACCAGGCGCTGGGCTTCAGCGACCGCTTCACCAACCCGGGCATCGACCTTGCCGCTCTGCGCAAGGAGCTGGAGAGCCTGGCCCTGGCTCTGGAGGTCCGCTTTGAAATCGAAGACGAGGTGGTTGGCACCACTGCCTGACCAGCGCCCGTCCCGGGTGCTGCGCGCCCTGCTTCTGGGCGCGTGCACAGTCCTTGGCGCCATCGCCGGGTGTTCGGCTGAAAACGCCGCCGAGCGAAGCCTAGAAGTGGCGGCGCAGGGACTCTATGCAGGCGCCCTGTCAGAGGACGCCGAGCTTCTCATTGTCGGGTCGCTCAATCATGGCGCCAGCCTGTGGAGCACCCCGGAAAACGCACGACTCTTCAACTGGGCGCACCAGCAGGGCGAGTATGCGGAGCTGGTTGCTGCCGCTTTTTCTCCCGACGGCAGCCGTGCCGTGACCATGGATCCACGCACGCTCGTGTTGTGGGACACCGGCAACGGCCGTGCGCTCAACTACTGGGCTACGCCCGGCGCGGTAATGGACGCCGCGTTGTTCAGCGACAACCGTACCGCGCTGCTGGGCCTGGAAGACCATTCTGCGCTGGTGTTCGACGCGCAGACCGGAGACTACCAGCGCACGCTGCTGCACGAAGGTCCGGTAGCCGCCGTGGCCGTCGCGGTTGACGGTACCGTGGCACTCACGGGCAGCGACGATCAGACCGCCGTGCTGTGGCGCCTCAATGACGGCACCGCGGCCCAGCGGTACCAGCACGGCAGCCCTGTTCGCGTGGTCGCGCTGTCGTCCGACAACCGCTACGCGTTCACCGCCGCCCAGGGCGATCTGGTGGCCCTCTGGGACAACCGCTCAGGACAACGGGTGCACGTGTTCCAGGACGGTATCAACCACGGTGTCACCGCAGCGCGTTTCTCCGACGACGGCACCCGCCTTGCCATTGGTTACGCCAACCGCAAGATCTCGCTCTTCGCCATTCCGTCGGGTGCTGCGCTGCAACGGTGGGATCCGGGCACGCGTCACCCGATGCGCGCCACCGGGTCGGCCATTCTCGAGTTGGCCTTCGGCCCGGGTGCGTTGCTCGCGGTCACCGGTGACGGACGTCTTCTGATGCTGCGCTCGAGCTGATGCAACTTCTCACACTGTCTCAACGAAGCGGCCGTAAGTAGGTAGTGCAACTGGATTTTCCAGTGGTATAGTTACCCGCAGGTTGTTCTCGGCAGGGAAGGCTGAAGGCAATCTGACCGGTGGTTCCGGGCTGCACACTAGACCACCGGACTGGGAAATTTCGAGAAAGCGAACGCACAACAAGCTGTCACTCAGTGACAACCCCACGGAGGCGCGCATTCACTTCTCGACACCGATCCAGAGAGATTGGTAACGCGCAAGACACGCGCGACAAAGACAACAACAACAGTGATTCTGCGGGTACAAAGTGGGCAACCCTGCATCGATTGACTCTGCGATTCGCCGCATCCTTGTCATCAACGGCAAGGGTGGCTGTGGCAAAACCACCATTGCCACAAACCTCGCCGTCGCCTATGCGCGTCGCGGTCGCACCGTGGCGCTCATGGACAACGATCCCCAGGCATCCAGTTCCTTCTGGGTGAGCCAGCGGCCCACCGACCTGCCACCCGTACGTCTCGTGGCGAAGCACGAACGCCCCAACATGTACCAGACCCAGGCCTTCCAGCACCGCCTGCCGGAGGGTACCGACATGGTGGTGGTGGACGGCCACAGCAATGCGCGCGGCCGCGACCTCGACAGCCTGCTGCGGCAGACAGACCTCATTCTGGTGCCGATCCTGCCGTCGTCCATCGACATCCGCGCCGGTGGACGTTTCATTGCCGAGCTTCTCACTCACCGGCTGTTCCGCGCGTCGCCGCGCCCGGTGGGTGTAATCGCCAACCGTATCCAGCCCAACACCGAGACACACGAAAAACTGCTGCAGTTCCTCGGCTGTCTGGACGTGCCGGCGGTGGCGCAGTTCCGCGATTCGCCGGTGTACACCGACGCTGCAGAGCAGGGCCTGGGCGTAGTAGACATGCTCGACTGCCGCGCTGCACGCAAGGAAACCGTGCAGTGGAAGCAGCTGATGCAGTGGATCGACACGCAACACGCAGCCGACGCGGCCTCGCCAGCCGCCCGCCTTCGCCCCCGCGCCGCCGAGCGCAAAGCCTCCACCCGGCAGCCCGACTCGCTCAACGCGGGCTGACCGCCCAAGCATCCGTTTCACGCACCGTGCCCTGACACGGCGCTATCCCTTACCGTAACATCCCCGGCCCATGCTCAGAGTTGAAGGTCTGCAGTTCAAGCGCGGCGACGAGGTCCTCTTCGAGAACCTGTCGTTTGTCGTGCACCCCGGTCAGCGGGTAGCCGTGGCCGGGCGCAACGGCGTGGGCAAATCCACCCTGTTCCAGCTGTTGCGGGGCCGGTTGCATTCCGACATCGGCGACGTGCACCTGCCCCCCGGCTGGCGCATCGGCGCGCTGGAGCAGGAAGTTACGGTCACCGATCGCCCTGCTCTCGACTACGTGAAAGACGGTCACGCGGAGCTGCGAAGGGTGGAGCGGGAACTGGCCGCCACCGAAGATCCAGAACGTCTGGGCGAACTGCACGGCAGGTACGCTGACCTCGGCGGTTACGAGGCCGACGCCCGCGCGGGCGGCATTCTGGCGGGCCTCGGCTTCACGGGCAGCGATTTCCAAAAACCCTACGCCGCCTTTTCCGGCGGCTGGCGCATCCGCCTCAATCTCGCCCGTACGCTGATGACACCCTGTGATCTGCTGCTGCTGGACGAACCCACGAACCATCTCGACCTGGAAACCATCGTCTGGCTGGAGCAGTGGCTCAAGCGTTTCGAAGGCACCGTGCTCATCATCGCTCACGATCGCAGCTTTCTCGACGCCTGCGCCGACCACACGCTGTACCTGTCGGCCAAGGGCGGGCGCCTGTACAACGGCAACTACTCGTCCTGCGAGCGACAGCGCGCGGAGCAACTCGAGCAGGAACTGTCGATGCAGGCCAAGCGCCAGGCCCAGGCGGCGCACATACAGAAGTTCGTAGACCGTTTCCGCGCCAAGGCCAGCAAGGCAAAACAGGTGCAGAGCCGCATCAAAGCCCTCGAGAAGCTTCAGGTGAGCGCTTCGATACACGCCGAATCGCCGTATCGCATCGCCTTCCAGAATCCGGACAAGGCGTCTAACCCCCTGTTTTCCTTTCGCGCCCTCGCCCTCGGCTACGACGACCATGTCGTGCTGGAAGGCCTTGCCGGCACCATCCTGCCCGGTGACCGTCTCGGCGTGCTGGGTGCCAACGGAGCCGGCAAATCCACGCTGCTGAAAGCCATCGTGGGTGAACTGAAGCCGCATAGCGGTGAGCTCGACCGCGGCCAGCATTCGAGCGTGGGCTATTTCGCCCAGCACCAGATGGAAACGCTGCATGGCGGCAATACGGGCCTGGCCACCATGGCCGCACACCAGCCCGAGTGGCGCGAGCAGGCCTGCCGCGACTACCTCGGCGGCTGGGGATTCGACGCCGGTATGCTCACCCGCCCCATCCGCACCCTGTCAGGCGGTGAGAAGGCCCGCCTGGTGCTGGCGATGCTCGCCTCGAACAAACCCGCGGTGCTGGTGCTGGATGAGCCCACCAACCATCTCGATCTCGACATGCGCGACGCCCTGGCCATGGCCCTGCAGGACTACGCGGGGGCAGTCATCATCGTCTCGCACGATCGCAGCCTGCTGGAAAAGTGCGTCGACGATTTCTGGCTGCTGCGCACGGGCGCCATGCACAGCTTCGACGGCGACCTGGCCGATTACACGGCAGCGGTGGCGCGCACGGGCGACAACGTGGCGAAGCCGTCGAGCGAGACCTCGCGCAGAACTCAGCGTCAGCAGCGTGCGCAGCAGCGCCAGAGTCTGAAGGCGTTGCGCGACGAAGTGCGCAAGCTGGAACGCCAGCTCGACAAGGAGCAGGCGGCATTAGCGACGATCGAGACGCGCCTGGCGGACAAGGCCACCTACGACAGCCTGCCGGCTGAGGAGCTGGACGCGCTGCTCAAAGACGCCGGCCGCCGTCGCACGCGTCTCGAAGCCACCGAGGAAGCCTGGCTGGAAGCCAGCGACAGGCTCGAACAGGCGGATGTCGCGAACGGCGCTTAATCTTTGTCCGTGACGATCCGGATGATGCGCGGCTCCAGATAGGCCAGCTCGTTCGCACCGATCGTGACGGTTTTCGCCGAGCCGTTTCGGCGTACCTTGGCTTTGTGCGCCACGCCGTCGTCGAGCTGCGCCAGCAGCTCGCGGGCGCGGTCGAGCGTGTCCACGGCGTTGCCGTTCACCTCCAGCAGCACGTCACCACCCTTCAACTCCGACTCCGGCTGCGGTTTCACCACTACCACTCCGGCATCCACGCCGAAGTAGCGGGCCAGGTCACCGTCCACGGCAATGAGCTGCGGCTCCTGGGCCATGACTCGCAGGCGCGAGCGGACATCCGCGATGGCCGCCTGGGCGCTTTCGAGATCGACGCCGTCCATGTCCTTGAGCTGCTCCAGCGCTTCCAGGGCATCCTGCTCGATATCGTCCAGATCAACGGCAATGTCGATCTGCAGGTTGTCGAGCACTCCGTCGAGCATGGTGAGGATGTGCGCCTCCTCCGGCTGCGTTACCACCACCGTGTCGAACGCCTCGCCATTGCGCTCGTACGTCACCGCCACGCTTTCGCCGGGCGATACGCCGCGCATGACTTTGACAAGCGTACCCATCGGATCTTCGGCATCGGCGAGCGATACGTCTGCCAGGCGTACAATCTTGTCTCCCGCCTTGATGCCTGCTTCGGCCGCGCCGCCTTTCGGCGTGGTGCCGACCAGGGGCACGCCGCCAATGGACGGTTCGTCCCCCAGCAGAATACCGAGCATGGCTTTCTTGGGTTTCCCGTGCAGCGAGTGACGCTTCTTGTGCAGCTCAGCGAGCTTCTTGGCCGCCGTATCCAGGGCGCTCTGCGCCGCCTGCAGCTGCTGTTGCAGTTCCGCATCAGCAGCGCTGGCGCTGTAAGCAGCCGGTGCGACAGCCAGGGCCGCGGTAACCAGAAGCGTCATGGTGGTTTTGCGTGTGAACACTTACATACTCCTCAGGGACTGCTGCGCGTCGGGATGGGTGCTGGCCATATCGGTAGCAAACGCCCGCAGCAGACTCACGCGACGCTGCCACAGCGCCAGGCGCCGGGCATCGTCCATGGTGTCGAGCTCGTGCAGGGCCGCAATCTGTGCGTCCACCTCCGCGAGCTGGTAAAGAATGAACTGGCCAAGGCGACTGACTTCCAGCGACGTGTCCGGCACCTGGGCCGTCGCGTTCACCTGCCAGCTTCCGAGGCCATAGATGCGCTGCTCGAGATCCCGGGAACGGTTCATCAGGGCCACCAGCTGTGCCTGCCCGCCGCTTGGCGCGGCCGCCGCACCGGTCACCGCATAGCCCGGCTCCGGCAGAGCGCCGGCAGGGGCGGTATCCATGGCCGTATCGATGAGCAGCACCGCCGCCACCGAGACGACAAACGCCGCTGCCGCGCTGGCCATGGGGTAACGGTGCCAGCGCCAGGCCTTCTTCGACGGCGGCGAAACGACGTTGTCTGAACGTTGTTCTGCCGGCGCCGGTGCCGACCGGCTGGTGAGTTCCGGCGGCAGATGGCGGCGCCACGCGTCCGATACGGGCACGTCCGGCAGGGCCTGCACTGCACCTTTCAGCTCCTCGAGCAGCGCAAGGTCTGCAGCGTCTTCCCCGCTGAGCGCCTGCTTTGCCGCATCGCGCGGCTCGCCGTCACGGCGCGCAAGGAGCGTCGATATTCGCGTCAATTCTGTATCTGACATGTTCCTGCTCGTCTTCGCGATCCCGGGCGCAATCCGCGTCCGTCCTGGATCCGATACCCGGGTCGTTGGCCCGGGCCCACTCGGCCAGGCGCTGATAGCCTCTGGCCAGCTGTGATTTCGAAAAGCTGGCGGTCTTGCCCATCAGCTCACCAATTTCCTTGTGCGTGTAACCTTCCACGTCGTGCAGCCAGATCACCGCACGGGCCTCATCACTGAGCGACGCCAGCGCATGCTCCAGCGTGGGCAGCATCATGGCCTGCTCGACGGCAACCGGTGCCTCATCGAGCTGTTGCGTCTCCAGCAGGTAGTCGGTTTCGCCTGCCATGCGCCGGCTCGTCCACGGAGAACGCAATCGCATGAGACAGTGGTTCACCGCCACGGTTCTCACCCAGGCTTTCACCGCGCCACGCTCGCGGATGGACGTCGCTTTCTCCAGCAACTCCACAAACGTATCCTGCACCACCTCTTCCGCCGCACCCCGGTCCTGCAGAATACGGGCGGCAAGGTTCATCACCGGCTGGCACAGCGTTTCATAGGCGCGCGCGATCGCCACCGGGTCGCCTTCGACGACGCCCAGGGTCACTTCGTCCGGTAGAACAGCTGCTGCAAATCCGGCCATACGATAGAGATGCATCACCCGCGGAAAGGGTCGCAGCAGCATAACGAAAATCGACCGCGGCGGGCTGATATACTGGCGTCATGGCGACGGACAAAGCGCTCTTGACCGAGCAACTCCAGAGCGTGTTCATCGAGCGGGGCTATGACGGTGCCACGCTGGTGCACCTCGCGCACGCCACCGGTCTCAGCAAGGCGTCCCTGTATCATCACTTCCCCGGCGGCAAGCCGGAAATGGCCGCCGCTCTCGTCAGGCACGCCATCGCGCGGCTGCAGCGCCTGGCGTTCCAGCACCTGCAGGCGCCGAGCGAGCCCATGCGGGCACTGCAGGGCATGATCAACGGTTTTGCCGTCTACACAGACCAGGGCCAGTCCGCCTGCTTTCTGGCGGTGATCAGCCATCACGGTACCGCGCACGAGGAGATCAACCCTCTGCAGCTGGAGATTGCGCGGCAGTTTGCCGACTGGCACAAGGCGCTGGCGGCAACGTTCGAAGCCCTCGGCGAGAAACCGAAGCGCGCCGATCGTCGTGCCCACGAGCTGATCGCCAGCCTGTACGGGGCACTTCTGAACGCCAAGATCCACCGCGACCCGCGCCTGTTCGAGCGGGCCCTGGCGCGACTGGTAAAAGACATCACCCGGAAAACGGAGTAACGCCCATGCGTGCTTTCCCCACCACGAGGCTGCGCCGCACGCGCACCGACGAGTTTGTGCGCCGGCTGGTACGCGAGAACGTGCTGACCACCGATGATCTCATCTATCCGATGTTCGTCATCGACGGCACCGACACCACCACCGAAGTACCCTCCATGCCGGGCATCGAGCGCTATACCGTAGACCGCCTGGTCGCGGAGGCACGGGTGGTGTTCGACCTCGGTGTGCCCGCGGTAGCACTCTTTCCCAACATCGAGGCGTCGCTGCGGTCACTCGACGGCGCGGAGGCCTGCAATCCCGACGGTCTGGTGCCCCGCGCCGTGGCGGCGGTGAAAGCGGCCGTGCCCGAGCTCGGCATCATCACCGACGCAGCACTGGATCCCTACACCACGCATGGCCAGGACGGCATTCTCGACGACACGGGGTACGTCGCCAATGACGTCACGGTGGCCACCTTGTGCAGGCAGGCAAAAATCTGCGCAGACGCGGGCTCGGACGTGATTGCCCCGTCGGACATGATGGACGGACGCATCGGCGCCATCCGTTCGAGCCTGGACGAGGCGGGCCATGCGAACACCAAGATCATGGCGTACGCCGCCAAGTATGCAAGTGCTTACTACGGCCCTTTCCGCGACGCAGTGGGCTCCAGCTCACAACTGGGCAGCGCTGACAAGAAAACCTACCAGATGGACCCCGCAAACGGCGACGAAGCCCTGCAGGAAATCGCTCTGGATTTGGAAGAAGGTGCGGACATGGTGATGGTGAAGCCCGGCATGCCGTATCTGGATGTCGTGCAACGGGTAAAGAGCACCTTCAAGGTCCCTACCTTCGCCTACCAGGTGAGCGGCGAATACGCCATGCACCAGGTTGCCGTGAACAACGGCTGGGTGAAGCCCGAGGTGATCGAGGAGTCGCTGCTGTGCTTCAAGCGGGCCGGAGCGGACGGCATTCTCACCTACTTCGCCAAGCAGGTGGCTGAGCGCCTGGCGTCTAGCCGAACGTAAGAGTCAGGCCGGCCCCGGCCAGCTGACCCACCTCCACCTCCAGCTCCCGGGCCGACAGGGGATGAGCCTGCAACCATGCATCGCCCAGCTGCAGGCGCAACGTGGTCGCGTTGGCGGTGCAGCCCACAACCGGAGAATGCGCATCGCTGTGGCTGCGTTCCAGAATCACGGCGATGCGCAGCAGCGCGACGAGCTTGAGGAGCCGCGTACCCTGCTCGGGGTCGTACGCACTGAACGCCAGCACCGGCAGGCTGCGGCGGTGGCCACGAATGAGCAGCGCCAGCACACCCTGCTCATCAGCGCCAAAGCCGGCGAGATCGGCGTGTTTCACCACGTACCCGCCGTGGCGGTGATAGTGCCGTGCGTTGACCGCCGTGCCCAGCTCGTGCAGCTGGGCTGCAAAGCCGAGCAGCTGCGCCAGCTCGGGCTCCAGGTCCCAGGCCTGCTGCACCGCGTCGAACAATCCCGCGGCACACCTCTGTACCCGGCGCGCATGCGCTCTGTCGACGCCGAAGCGATCGGCCAGCGCCAGCACGCTCGTGCTTTTCAGATCCTCGTTGGGCAATGCCGTTTCCTTCGCGAGGGCTTCACAAACCATACCGTGCAGCAAAGATACGTCCACGTAACGCACCTCCGGAAGATCCAGCACTTCCATGCACGCCGCCAGCACGGCCAGCCCCGGGGGAAAAATGTCCACCCGATCGGGGGCAAGGCCCGGCAGGCCCGCGTGCAGCACCCAGCGCCCGTCCAGAAGCCCCGCTTCCAGCTCCGCCAGGCCATCCCGTGTGATGCTGTCCCACGCAAGGCCATTAGCGCGCAGCACTGTAAGCACCGACTGCACCGTGCCGCTGGTGCCGAACACGGCCGCCGGTTTTCCGGCGCTCTGCAGGTTGCTGTCCGCCAGAGCGTCGTGCAACGCCATGACCGCTGCCGCTTTCGCCCGCGCATAATCGCCAGGCAGCGTGCGGGGACCGGCGAAACACCGGTCTTTGAGGGCCACGCATCCGAGGGCCACGCTCGTGACGGCAACCGGTTGCGGTCCACTACCCACGGCCAGCTCGGTGCTGCCGCCACCAATGTCCAGCACCAGCCGCGAAAGGCCTGACTGGCCCGCGTAGTAATCCACCGCGCGATACACGAGCTCCGCTTCACGCTCGCCGGAAATGATCTCGAGCGGTGCGCCAACCACGCGCTGGTGCGCGGCAACCATGGCGCCGGCATCGCTGGCCTGGCGCAGTGCATAGGTACCCATGGCAACGATGCGATCGGGGTGCAGAGACGCCAGTCGCTGGGCGAAGCGGCGCAGGCACGCGGTGCCGCGCGAGTGCGCCCCGGGCTGTAGCGCGCCCCCGTCGAAGCCCGCAAGCAGCTGGACCTTTTCCTTCAGACGCTCCACCACCACGAAGCCGTCGCCTTCGCGCCGCACCAGCAGCAGATGGAAGCTGTTCGAACCCAGATCCAGCGCTGCCCAATGCACGACACCGCCCGTGCCCGGCATAAGCTTAAGCCCTTGAAATGTTGACGGGGCACCATATAACACGGCCCTACTAGGTGATAGACTCGTCCGCCCTGATTCACACGCGATCGCCTGTCGGTCGTTTCTGTTCCCGCTTTTTCTGCAGCTTTATCAATGGAGATCCCCGATGAACGACAACATCGTGCACACCTCTGACGACGCATGGGACGCCGACGTACTCGGCGCCGACAAGCCCGTGCTCGTCGACTACTGGGCAGAGTGGTGCGGTCCCTGCAAGATGATCGCCCCGATCCTCGACGAAATCGCCGACGAGTACGGCGATCGGCTGAAGATCTGCAAGATCGACATCGACGCCAACCAGGCCACGCCGCCGAAGTACGGCATTCGGGGCATCCCGACACTGATGCTGTTCAAAGACGGCGAAGTGGAAGCCACCAAGGTCGGCGCGCTGTCCAAGTCTCAGCTGCAGGCGTTTCTCGACAGCAACATCTGACAGCTGCTCCATCCGGGCCGCGTTTCGCGGCCCGGTCTGACAGGCGCACCCCAGGCTGAGACACAGGTCGCGTCCACGACAGGCAGCCGCTGAGCCGCCCATGAGGCGGGGTTGACCCGGGACGCGAAACCTCTAAACTCTTTTGCAACGACTTCGTGCAATTTGCCACCCCAAGAGCAAATCACGCGCGCAGCTCTTCACTACCCCGCTTACACCTTCGTACCTAGACCGCAGAGTCGATACGCCGTAAGACAGCACTCACGAGCGGGAACAATGAACTCGGGAACAATGTACTCATGGCTATGAACCTATCGGATTTGAAGCGCAAGCCTGTCAGTGACCTCGTCGACATGGCCCGGGAAATGGGCCTCGACAACGTCGGCCGCTCCCGCAAGCAGGAGGTCATTGCCGCCATCGTCCGCAAGCAGTCGAAGAACGGCGAGGACATCTACGGCGAAGGCACGCTGGAAATTCTGCAGGACGGTTTCGGCTTCCTGCGCTCACCCGAAGGCTCTTATCTCGCCGGCCCCGACGACATCTACGTTTCGCCCAGCCAGGTGCGCCGCTTCAATCTGCGCACGGGTGATTCCATTGCCGGCAAGATCCGCCCGCCCAAAGACGGCGAGCGATACTTTGCGCTGCTGAAAGTCGACGAGATCAACTTCAGCGAGCCGAACACCAAAAAACACAAAATCCTGTTCGAGAACCTCACGCCGCTGTTTCCCGACGATCGCCTCATGCTCGAGCGCGGTAACGGCAGCACCGAAGATCTCACCGCCCGCATCATCGACCTGGTAGCGCCCATCGGCAAAGGCCAGCGTGCGCTCATCGTGTCGCCGCCGAAAGCCGGTAAGACGCTGGTGCTGCAGAACATCGCGCAGTCCATCACCGCCAACAACCCGGAAACGGTGCTGATCGTGCTGCTGATCGACGAGCGGCCTGAGGAAGTCACCGAGATGCAGCGCTCTGTCCGCGGCGAGGTGGTTGCCTCCACCTTTGACGAGCCGCCTTCGCGGCACGTACAGGTGGCCGAGATGGTCATCGAGAAGGCCAAACGCCTGGTCGAGCATCAGAAAGACGTGGTCATTCTGCTCGACTCCATCACCCGTCTGGCCCGCGCCTACAACACCATCGTGCCGTCTTCGGGCAAGGTTCTGACCGGTGGTGTCGACGCCCATGCCCTGGAACGTCCCAAGCGCTTCTTCGGCGCGGCGCGAAACATCGAGGAAGGCGGCAGCCTCACCATCGTCGCCACCGCGCTCATCGACACCGGCTCCAAGATGGACGAAGTGATCTACGAGGAATTCAAAGGCACCGGCAACCAGGAACTGCACCTCGAGCGCAAGATTGCCGAGAAGCGCGTTTATCCCGCCATCAACATCCGCCGCTCGGCCACGCGCCGCGAAGAGCTGCTGATGGGTGAAGAAGAACTGCAGAGAGTGTGGATTCTGCGGAAACTTCTGCACGACATGGACGATATCGCGGCCATCGAATTCATCCTCGACAAGCTCAAGGAAACCAAGACCAACGAGGAGTTCTTCAACTCCATGCGTCGGTGACGGTTCGGGCCGAGCTGGTCCGGGTCGCGCGAGACCCGGGGCCGCCGTACTGGCTCGAGCTGCGTGTTCCGGCAGACTATACGTTCGCTGCCGGACAGTACCTGACGGTGCATCATCCGTCAGGTACAGACATTCCTCTCTCCATCGCTTCGCCACCCGCACAGCTGCCGGCTCTGATGCTGCGATTTCAACCCACACCCGGCGACCCGGCGTCAGATGCTCTCGTGGCCCTGCTGAGCGAACCCGTGCTGTCCATCAGCGCCGCACAAGGGGC
This sequence comes from uncultured Pseudomonadales bacterium, assembly GCA_964651595.1. Taxonomy (GTDB): domain Bacteria; phylum Pseudomonadota; class Gammaproteobacteria; order Pseudomonadales; family Azotimanducaceae; genus UBA4421. Next base: position 12,708 of record CAZYYJ010000075.1, read on the forward strand.
GGTGTGCAACTTCCCGCGCGAAACACCAATGTTGATCCTGGCGGGCGGCAGCGGCGTCGCGCAGGCGTTCAGCCTGGCCGGGGATCGTGGTGCTGGCGCCCCAACAACGGTTTTGTGGTGCGTCGACGAGGCTGAACAAGCCGGCGATGTCGGTGAGCTGGAGACCCTGCCTGCCACGAGGGTCATTCTGAAGGTCGACCCGCGCCGTAACGAAGAGAACACCGGTTCACAGTGGCTGGCAGCAAACGCTCAGCACTTCGGCGACGCGCAACTGGTGCTGGCTGGCAGTCCGCCCTTCGTACATGCCATGACCGATCTGCTTCTGGACCAGGGGCTCGAAGAAGGCCGGCTGGCTTCGGACGTCTACGCGTACGCCCCACGCCCGCCTACCGCCTGAGCGTCGCCGCCGCGGCAGCCGCTGCCGAACGCGCAAACGGGCTTTCCCTACGCGCCCCCGATCGGCGCTAGAATCAGGCCAACGATCGATCCGGGCCGGTCATGACCGCTTCGCCACAGGTGTTCGTCAGTTATTCGCATCATGACGCCGAACGCGTCACGCCTCTCATTGCCGACCTGCGAGCGGCCGGTGTCGATGTCTGGTTCGACGCACAGCTCACTCCGGGCATCGACTGGAGTGGAGAGCTCGCCAGGGCCATCGACACGTGCCAGTTGTGCATCTATTTCGTCAGCAAGATGTCTGTGGCATCACAGGTCTGCGAACGGGAGGTGAACCTGGCGGTGCGCCGGGATCGCCGGGTTCTACCCGTCTACCTGGAAGACACCCAGCTCACCCCGGAGCTGGAGCTGTCCATAGGCAACCTGCAGGCCATACGCACGGCGCCATCGAGTGGCGCGGACCTTGTGGCCGTCGTCAACCGGCTCCTGACCGGTGGCGAAGCTGGTGGCCTGTCCACCCGCAATGAAGCCACCGCCACACCGCACGAACGGCCAGAGCGGGTTACCGTGCGTCGCGCGTGGCCGATGCTGTTGCTGGTGATAAGCGTCGCCGTTGCCGGAACGTTGCTGCTGACACGAGAGCAGCCGGGCGAACCGGCTCTGCCCGAGAATCCGCGCATCGCGGTTCTTGCCTTCGAGAACTTCAGCGGCGACGCCGCCAACGATTACCTCGGCCGCAGCCTGGCCGAAGAGTTGCTGGACGCGTTCACAGCCGCAAGTCGCCTGCGCGTCATCGCCCGAACGGCGTCGTTCTACTACGCCGGCAAAGACCTGCCATTCTCCAGGGTGGCGAGCGACCTGCGGGCAGATCTCGTTCTGGAGGGCAGCCTGCTCAGCCGGGAAGGGGACGAGTTGCGGTTTGCCACGCAGCTCATCGATGCCGCTACGGAGGCACACATCTGGTCCAAGGTTTACGTCATCCCGTTGAATGAGGTCATCGACGTGAAGAACGACATTGCCTCGGAGGTGCTGGGCGCGCTCAACGAGCAGACCGGTGCCGTCTCCGCGCTGCCGCAACCCTTCGATGGCGCAGCTTACGATCTTTATCTGCAGGGCCGCGATGCGCTGCGGCGTCAGAGGGACCGGGCTGGCATCGACCGCGCCATGGGCTTGTTTGCGGACGCCCTGGAGATCACTCCCGGCTTCGAACCGGCCCGGGCGGGATTATGCGAAAGCTATCTCGACGCCTATGTGCTCGAACGACGCAAGGCCGACTTCGATACCGCCAGCAACCTCTGTCAGGCGCTGCTGGAAGATGACGCGCAATCGACCAACGCGCTCTACGCGCTCGGGACCTTGAACCGTCTCAGCAACAATCTCGACCTGGCCGTCGACTACTACCGACGAACCCTCGCCATTGACGGGGACGCAGAGCCAGCCCTCTACGGCCTCGGGCGCTGCCTGGAGGCCCAGGGAGCTTTCGCTGCAGCGGAGCAATACATACGGCGCTCGGTGGACGCCGCGCCCAGCTACTGGCGAGCGCACATCGGCCTCGCGGGCTTTCTTGCGCGACGCGGCCGCTATCTGGATACCGCCGCCGCCGCGGAACGGGTCATTGCTCTGGATCCGGACAACCCCATCGGCCATGCGACGCTCGGCACCGCGTACTTTGCCGTCGACCGCTGGGAGGAGGCAGAGGCACCGCTCGTGAAATCCCTCGAGCTCGACGCCAGCCGGTTCGCCTATGCGAGCCTGGCGGCCCTGTACTACTACGACCACCGCGTGGCCGAGGCGCGCGAGCTCCTGGAAGTTGCAGTGGACCGCTACCCGGACGACTACCGCCTGCTGGGCAAGCTGGCCGCCGCGGTGCGCGTGCAGAACCGGGAGGACGCTGCCCCGCTCTACGAAAGAGCCTGGCAAACCACTACCGGCGCGCTCGCGGTGAATGCGGATGATGGGGTTCTGGTGGGTTATCACGCCTACTACGCCGCCGCGCTGGGACGCACGAGCGAGGCCCGCGACACCATCAGCCGTGCGCTGGCGCTGCAACCAGACAATCCGGAAGTGCACTACCTGCTCGCCTACGTGCGGCTGCTGACCAACGACGCGGCGCCATGGCAGGACGCACGGCAGCAGGCACTGAATCTGGGCTACTCTGCGCGCCAGTCAGCCAACGACCCGATGTTCGCGGGTCGATAACACGCAGCTAACTGCAGAACTCGACCTCGTCGCCCTGATCGTTCTCCTGCAGACACCGCACACCCCGGCGGCACACGAGCGGATAGCTCTTACCGTCGCGCTCGTAGATGTAGACCCCGTCGCGTTCGTACCAGTAACCGCCGTCACGTTCGTAGAAATAGCCGCCGTCACGTTCGTAGAAGTAGCCCCCATCGCGCTCGTAGAAGTAGCCCCCATCGCGCTCATAGAAGAAGCCGCCATCTTCCGCGATCTGCCCGTTGTAACAGTATCGGTGCGGTGCCGGTGACGGGCACCCGGCGAGCAGGACAATGACGCCGAGACAGAGTGAAAGCCTCATCCGCCGCGCCTCCCGGATCCGGACAGCCAGCGCTCCACGACCTCGGCAACGTTGCGCCGCTCTCTGAGTGCCCGCAGATCTGCTCTGCTGAACGAAGAAGAATCGATGACATCCATCGCTGCCGCGGCGCGGGCGCGCACGCGCCCCGAAAACACGCCAAGGTGCCGTTTCGTGTAAGCGTCCCTGGACACGAGCACGCCCGCAGCGCCGAAGCGCTCAACCATGGCGTCATGTTGCTGGTTGAGGAAATCTTTGTACGCCGGCGGCACAGCCCTGTCCGGGTGACGGAAGTACTCTGCCAGCACCGGCAACGCCCGGTCGCCGATGATGACCACGTGATGCAGCTCGCCGCTGAAACACTCTTCGCATTCAAACAGGTCGCGAACGGCGCGATCGATTTCAGCCTCGCTGAGCTCGTAGCGGTTGGCCGTGGAGGTGCAACCGACACAGAGCAGGAGCAGAATCAGAAGGGCAGATCGTTGCATGACACCCTCACTGAAACGTCTCGGGACAGTCGCCTTCGGTCGACCAATCCGGACAACGCATGGGCGCTGACGGCTCCCAGTCCTTGTTGGTCACTAACGACGATGTTTCGTTGCACAAAGCGCGCAGTCTCTGCCCCGCGGTGACGTGGTCCCGCGACTCCTGCGCCGCCCACATCAGATTGTTTCTGGCAAAGTCACACTCGTTGTTCCAGTAGCCATACTCAGCGCAATACTCCACCCGTACGCCGTTGGGAAAAATCTTCTTCCCCTCGTCGTTCACCAGATCCGGATCGTCGTGACTCCAGAAATTGGCGTGATTCAGGGAAAAGGCGTGGCCCATCTCGTGCGCTAACGTATGACTGTAGTAGCCGGATCCCACGAAAATCAGATTGCGTGACCTGCCATCGCGATAACGGAAATGCACACCCGACAGGTCGGCGATCTCCACGTAGTAGATGTTGAGCCGGTTGTCTTCATAGATACCCTCCTGCTGGAGGTTCTCTACAAAGCTATCGATCCTGGTCTGCGGATCTCCATCAGCCTCGCCCAGAAAGTCCTTGATGAGCTGGGTCTGGGAATCGCTGAGCACGATCGGGGCGGGGCGGCTGGCATCGACCAGACTCAATTGCAGGCCGGAATTCGCAAACAGGTCCTGTGCGGCCTGGAAATGCGGTTGGATGATCTCCAGGGCGGGCGCGCGCTCCTCGATGAGCTTGCCCGCACCGTCAGTGACGAGCACGCCTGTGAGCATCTGCGACGACTGCGTGTACACCGCGTATTTGACGACGATATCGTCCGAAGGAATTTCGCTTTCGCAGGTAGCAGCGTTCGAAACAATGGGCAAAAGCATGCAGAGCAGGTGCAGAATCCCTGCCATGCGAATCGATGAAGACCGACTAGTCCACACTCGCATTGCCTTCCCCCTTCGAGTCGGACAATACGGAAAGGCTACAGACGAGTCAACGCACGCTCCGCAGGTGGCAGCGGCGGTTCAGGCGGTTGCGGGCTGCCCCACCCCAAGCTGCATGGGTGCCGGCAGCTCCCCCACCGATTTCAGCAGATAGTCGGTGCCGCGCTTCTCATCCCCAAGCGCGATGCACAAGCGACCAAGAGCGCCGTACAGCGTTTTGTCAGGCGCAAGCCGCAAAGCCGCCTCGAAATGGGTCCGCGCGGTTTCGTACTGCCCCTGGGCCTGACAGAGTTTGCCGAGCACGGTCAGCACAACAACATCGTCGGGCCGTTCTTTCAGCCAGCGCTGCGCGTGAGCAACCTGCTGATCGAGCGCGGTCGTGTGCACGTCCCCGTACAGCGCCGCAAACTCGTCGTCCCAGGCGCGGGCGAGGATGAGGCGCAATGCCTGCTCTGCGCCGTCCTGGGACGGGCCCGAGCGCAGCGCTGTTATCCATCGCCGCAGCACTTCCCTGTCTGCCTTCACAATGTTGGGCATGCGCTTCCAGAGACCGTTGACCCCCGCAGGCCGCGCCGAGTCGGGGTCTCCCTCCGCATCCACGATGGACAGCCAGACAAGACGCGACAGGCGTTTCATCTCCGCGTCGTCGACCACCTTGTGTGCGCTCAGGTCTTTCAGATGCGCATGCAGTGCCTGCCAGTCTTCCAGCGCCTCGTAACACTGCGCGAGCATGCGCAGCACCGCCTTGTGCTTCGGTGCGCGCTTGCGCAGCGTCAGCAGCGACGCCAGCGCCTGGTCGTGCGCACCATCCTGTATGCGAAACTCACTCTGCAGCAGCGTCGCAGAAAACTTCGCGCCCGGGGTGGTTTCGTAAACCCGCCGCAGATAGCGGTCGCGGCCCTCAGCGTCGCCCAGCTCGTGAGCCGCCCGCGCGGCGTTCAGGTAGTTGGTGAATGGCAGCTCCACCTGATCGGCCGCAGCGACCAGAATCTTCTTCGCGTCCTCCCAGCGGCCCTCTGCGAGCAGCAGCAGGCCCCGCACCGTGCGATGCCGTGCCTTGCGGGCCTGCCGTCCACGGCGCCAGCGCGAGATCTTGCCCTGGCTTTCGAGAAGGCTGCGCAACAGCACCCAGCTGCCCCACACGAGCAGATAGCCGACGAGAAAAGCCGCCAGCGCTACCCACAGACTGGTTTCCACGGCCCAGCCGTCATAGGCCACCACCACGTAGCCCGCGTCCCGCGCCACGAACATGCCCACGAGCCCCCCCACGGCAACCACCGCAAGAAACAGCAGGCCTCTGGCGATCACGGTGCGCCCCGGCGTACGGCGAGCAGCTCTGTGAGCGACCCGCTGATGTCAGGCAGGGGTCGCGCCAGCTCGAGTTGGATCAGCGCGTCGAGCTCTGCGAGCAACGGTCCGTTGGCGTCGGCTTCGCCGTCCAGGTAGCGTGCCATCCACCCCCGCGCCGAAGCGATGGCATGCTCGTAGACCGTCTGGTCCCGTTTCAGCGCAGCGAGCTGCGCCTGCTCCAGGGCAAGGCGCAGATTCAACTCCAGATACTGTTCCTCCTGCGGTGCCAGCAGCGGCTTGAACGTTTCGTCGTTGCCGAGGGTGCGGATGCGCACGAAGCCCGCAAGTGCCGTGCCCAGCTGGGTGAGCAGGGGCGCCTCCGGAGCGGCCTCCTCGACGGTGGGCTCGAAGCGTGGCTGGTAGAAAGCGACCGTATCCAGGCGTGACTTAAGCGCCTCCAGGCGCAGATACACACCCTGCAGATCGTCCCGGGGCACCTGCCGCAGCGCAAGAATTTCGTCCGCCAGCCGGGCTCTTATGGCATGGAGCGCAAAGTCGTCCAGCTCCTCGATGATCTGGTCTGTCGCCAGCAGTAACTGCAGGGCACCGGTCGAATCCTGCTCCATGAGCACCCGGTGGTTGGCAATGCGCAGCAGATATTCGGCTTCAGCCAGCTTCCACTCCCGCTGTGAAGGCGGTGCCGCTTCCAGGGCCGTCTGCAGCGATTTGCGCAGCGCGCTCTCGGTGGCCGCCATGCGTTCTGTCTGCGCGTTGCCCATGGCCTGCAACTCCGCCGTCTGCGCGTCGCGCAGCTCTGCCAGCTCCTGTTCCAGCCCCGCTCGGAGCTCAGCCGAGCGCTGCTGCTGTGCGCTGCTCTGGGCCTGGAAAGCAGCCAGCGGCTCCAGATAGATGAGCTCGTAGTAGAGATAGCCAACCCCGCCGACGCCGAGGAGGGCGAAGACAAACGCCGCCCAGGCTACGCCGCGCCCCCGGGTTTTTACCGGTGCAGGCTCCGGCGTCTCGTCCTGCACGCCGTCGGCCACATGCTCCTCGACCGGATCTGTCCCGTCAGCGGCGAGCGCCTCGGTTTCCGGCGTCGGCCCGGCCGCTGCGTCGGCCGCCTCGTCCAGGCGCTCGGACGCTTCCGGTTCATGCGGCTGGTCCGATGCCGGTGTGTCCGCGAGGTTTTCCGCGTCCGGCCCGGTCGCCGCGTCATCCAGCTCAGCCCGGACACCATCGTCCGGAGCCGTGCTATCGGTGTCGTCCTTCGGTTTGTCCGTCATGTCCTGGGTTCGTCTCCTCGCGCTCGTGCGGCGAGCATGGTCATGGCTGCGGCCAGCGGCGCCGGCGCCGCGGCACGCGCATTGTGAACGTTGTGAAAGCCTAACTCTAGGGCACGCGCCTCCAGGCGCCCGGACGCGACCACCAACCCTGCCGAGCGTGTGTCGCGGACCCCGACGAGACGTTGCGCCACCGCCTCCAGCGCAGTGGCCGAGGAAACTTCGATCAGGGTGACTTCCGCCAGCCGTGCCGGCCCCTCGGTCGCGGTCCGGCGCCGGTACCAGTCGACTTTTACTGTCCTGATGCCCCGTCCACCGAGCGTTGTCTCCAGCAGATCGCGCCCCCCTTCGCCGGCCATCAGCCAGACCTCCGCCCCGGCTGGCAGGGCTTCGATCGCTGGCAGCTCAAGCAGACCTTCCGAGGAAGCCTGGTCCGGCACAGCAGCTTCCATGCCACTTTCCGCGAGCTTCCGGGCGGTGCCCTTGCCAACCGCGAAGTGCGGTACGTTCCGCGCCCGCTGCGCGAGGTCGCTGCCGGTATACGCCTCTGCCGCATGCACCGACAGCACAACTACCGCGGCGGGCACGGCGTCACCGTCTATCGCCCCGCTTGCGCGCCATTGCTCGAACCGTTCGATCTGCACCACCGGATGGCACAACACCGCGACACCGGCAGCCTCCAGCAAACCGGCCAGCTCCGACGCGCCGGGCTCCGAGCGCGTGATCCAGATCAGGCTCACGACGTGCCCGCCGGAACGATGCTGCTAGCGTAGCGCCGCAAGCACAGCCTCTCCGCCATCGGCGAGCAGCGAGGCCACTACCTGCCGGGCAAGCGCACCCGGGTCGGCACCGCTGCCACTCGCGTGCAGAATTGTTGCCCCGTCTGCTGAACACAGCCGGGCCGCGAGATGCACATGCCCGTCGTCCCCTATCTCAGCGTGCGCCGCCAGGGGCAGCGAGCAGTCGCCGCCCAGACCTTCGCTGACGCCCCGCTCCGCGGACACGCAACGGGCAACTGCCTCGTCCGCGAGCGGGCCAAGCAACGTCACGGCGTCACCGTCTGCGAGGCATTGTATTGCCAGCGCCCCCTGGCCCGGAGCGGGCAGACACAGCGCCGGATCCAGCGCATACGCCTGCCCTGCCGGCAACGCGTCGGTCAGCTCGAGGCGGTTCAATCCCGCCTGCGCCAGCACGATGGCGTCGAACTCGCCGGCCGCAAGCTTGCCGAGGCGCGTATCCACGTTCCCGCGTACCGGTTCTACGAGAAGATCGCCCCGCCGGGCGAGCAGCTGCGCTTTGCGCCGCAGGCTGGAAGAACCCACGCGCGCGCCTGCCGGCAACGCGTCGAGGTCTCCCGCTACGCTCACCAGCACGTCGCGCACATCTTCCCGATACGCCAGCACCGGCAGCGCAAATGCCTCGGGCATGGCCGCCGGCAGGTCCTTGGCAGAGTGCACGGCAATGTCCGCGCGCCCGTCCAGCATGGCCGCTTCCAGCTCTTTCACGAACAGGCCTTTGCCTCCCACCTCGCTGAGAGGCGCCTGTAGCCAACGATCGCCTTTCGTGGTGATGCCGACCAGCTCCACAGCAAGGCCCGCATGAGCTTCCCGCAGCCGGTCGGCAACGAAATTGGCCTGCCACAGCGCCAGCTTGCTCTGCCGGGTGGCAATACGCAGGATGTCTTGCATGTCCTGTTCCTAGAGATTCTTGAGGGTCTTGCGCACCGACGGCAGGTGCCGCCGGCTCACATCTACCGTTTCTTCTATGTCCGCGAGCTTCAGGCGAACCTGGCCGTCCGCGTCCTTCACCAGCGCTTCGATGGTACGGCGAGCCACCAGGGCATTGCGGTGCACCCGCACGAAGAGGTCGCCGAATTCCTCCTCCAGCTCGCGCAGCGTATCGTCCACGATCACTTCTCCTTCGGTGAAGCGCACGGTCACGTACTTCTGATCCGCCTGGAAGTAGCGGACGTTCTCCAGGGGAATGAGCTCCAGCCCTTTGTGGGTGCGCGCGGCGATATGCGAGCGGCGGCCCGCTTCCTGCTCGCGCAACGTGGCGAGCTGCACGCGGTTGAGGCGCTGCGTGCTGGCAAGGGCCGCCAACAGGTTGTCGCGGCGCACGGGTTTCAGCAGATAACCCACCGCCTGAAGATCGAACGCCTGTATGGCGTGCTCTTCGTACGCCGTGCAGAAAATCACTGCCGGCGGCTCCGGCAGCTCCAGCAGGTGACGCGCGGCCTCGAGGCCGTCCATGCCCGGCATGCGGATGTCCAGCAGCACGAGATCGGGCGCCAGGCGCTGGCAGGCATCTACCGCCTCCACCCCGTTGGCGGCTTCGCCCACCACCTGGTGCGCCCCTTCGGCATCTTCCAGCAGACGGCGCAGCCGCTGCCGCGCCAGCGTTTCGTCGTCGACCAGCAGTATCTTCATGCCGTCGCCTGCATCTTCGGAAAGCTGAGGCGCGTGACAAACTGATTCTCCACCGCGCTGGCATGCAGCGTGGCGTCACCCTCGTACAGCACCGCCAGCCGGCTGCGGATGTTCTGCAGCGCCATCTTGTTGCCTTCGCTCTCACGCCGCTCGGTTATCGGCGGCATGGGGTTTTCTATGGTGATGTCGACGCGCTTGTCAGCGTAGGCGATGGCTACCCGGATCGTGCCGCCTTCCGGTATGGGCTGGATGCCGTGGTAGATGGCGTTCTCCAGCAACGGCTGCAGCGTGAGGAGAGGAATCATGACACCCTGCGGCGACCCTTCGATCTGCCAGTCGAGCTGCAACCGATCACCCAGGCGCAGGCTTTCGATGCGCAGGTAGCGCTCGCACAGATCCAGCTCCTCGCCGATGGGCACCTGGTTGCCGGCCTCGTTGAGGCTGGCGCGAAAAAGCTCCGACAGATCCTCCACGACAGTCTCCGCCGTGTCCGGATCCACGGCGATGAGGCTCGCGATGATGTTCATGCTGTTGAACAGGAAATGGGGGCGGATACGCGACTGCAACGCCTGTATGCGCGACTGCAGCTCTGCCTGTTCCTGCAAGCGCAGGCGCTGCTGCACGTAGAAGTAACGCAACACCAGTCCGGTGATGATGCCCGCAATCACCACCTGCCCGGTCAGCCGTCCCAGCAGACCACTGTCGCCTGGAAACAACCACTCGGTCAGCAGGCCCACAGCTACCGTCACGGTCATTACCACCGCAAAGGCGAGTGTGGCCCCCAGGGCCATGTTCACGCGCGCGATGGCGTGGCGAAAGAGGCACAGAATCCCCGCGCTGCCCAGCGCTACCCACTGCACGAACAAAGACATGAGCCCGAAGCGCACCCAGCTCACCTGGCCGCCGGCGAAAAGCAACACCACCACCAGCAGCTGGCTGAACAGAATGAGCAGCGCAAGGGCTGTGGTATTGCAGAGCTCGGGCACGACGAAGTGCGCCGGGCGCACGTCGGCTGTGCGCGACGGTCCCTGCGGCTCGCTCTCGGCGCGTCCGCTCATCCGCTATAATCCGCCAACTTTTTCGGACGCCCTCTCAGGACCCAGATCAATGGCGCATGATACACCGCCCGCCCGGCCGCTGCTGCGAGGCCGCTTCAGCGAAGCCACCGACGAGTTTGTCGAGCAGTTCACCGCCTCCGTGAGCTTCGACCAGCGTCTGTACCGGGAAGACATCCGCGGTTCCATGGCTCACGCACAGATGCTCGCGCAGATCGGCGTGCTCACGAGCGATGAGTTCAGCGCCATCGCCGACGGTCTGACGACAATCCGTGACGAGATCGAGAACGGCACCTTCCAATGGCGGGTGTCGCTCGAAGACGTGCACATGAACATCGAAAGCCGGCTCATCGAGCTGATCGGAGCAACGGGCAAGAAGCTCCATACGGGACGGTCGCGCAACGATCAGGTGGCCACCGACATCCGCCTGTACCTGCGCGACGCGCTGGACACGATCATGGCCTCCATGCGCTCCCTGCAGGGCGAGCTGATCACCCTCGCCGAGCAACATGCCGACACTGTCATGCCGGGCTTCACGCATCTGCAGGCCGCGCAGCCCATCACGTTCGGCCACCACCTCATGGCGTGGTTCGAGATGCTGGACCGCGACCATGCGCGCATGGCCGACTGCCGTCGGCGCGTGAACACGCTGCCCCTGGGTGCCGCCGCTCTGGCGGGCACGCCCTACAAACCCGACCGCGAGCTGGTGGCGCAGTTGCTGGGCTTCGAGGGGATCTGCGAGAACTCTCTGGACGGGGTGAGCGACCGCGACTTCGCCATCGAGTTCTGCGCCGCGGCTGCGCTCACGTTGACGCACCTGTCGCGGTGGTGCGAAGAGCTGGTGCTGTGGTCCAGCCAGCAATTCGATTTCGTGTCTCTGCCGGATCGCTTCTGCACCGGGTCCAGCATCATGCCGCAGAAGAAAAATCCGGACGTGCCCGAGCTCATCCGCGGCAAAACCGGCCGGGTGAACGGCCACCTCATCAGCCTGCTCACGCTCATGAAGAGCCAGCCCCTGGCGTACAACAAAGACAATCAGGAAGACAAAGAGCCGCTGTTCGACGCCGTCGACACGGTCACGGACTGCCTCACGGCGCTGAACGGCCTGGTCCCGCACATTGCCGCCAACGAAGGCAACATGCGGGAAGCCGCGCTGGCCGGCTACACCACCGCGACGGATCTGGCCGACTATCTGGTGGGCAAAGGCGTCGCGTTTCGCGACGCTCACGAAATTGTGGGCGCAGCCGTGCAGCTGGCAGCCGGCACGGGGCGGCCGCTGGAGGCGCTGTCCGTCGAGGAGCTGAACACCGCGGGCAGCGGCCATGTCGCTGAGGATGTGTATCAGGTGTTGAGCCTCGCGGGCTCAGTGGCTGCCCGCGATCACCTCGGTGGCACTGCCCCCAATCAGGTGCGCGCCGCGGTGCGCAGGGCCCGGGAGCGCCTCGACCCCTGAACGGACGCCGTCGGGCGGCTGCCGCCGCCGCGACCTATACTCATGTATGGCGTCATCACCACAACCGCAAACGCATCGGCAGCCGCACAGCACCGCGCCCCGGCCTGATCGTGCCACACCGCCATCCGCCCCCGGCGCGGCGGAGGATATCGACGGGGCCACCTTGCGCAGGCTGGTGCAGCGCTTCCGGGAACGGGCCGCAGAACGGCTGGCCCTTGCGGAAGCCAGTCTTGCCCCCACGAGCCGCCTGGTGCTGGAGGCACTGCCGTATCTGCTGCACGTGAACTCTCCCAGTCTGCCGGGCTATGCCGGCGCCGGCTGCCCTTCGGGCATCTGCGACTATCGGCCTCACCCCAACACGATCAAAGCCGCCAGACAGCTCGCCCCCGGTCATCGCACCACCGCCCAACCACCCGGCGACCCGGCGATCCTGGCGGTCTATTTCATGGGCAGCGCAGGCACGATTGCGCAGACCCGCAGCAGCGATCTGGACATCTGGGTGTGCCTCGAGCAACGCCATCACGCGGCGATTCAGCCCCGGCTGGACGCACTGACCGATTGGGCCGACGCCCAGGACGTTGAGCTGCAGGTGTTTGCCGTGGATCCCGACCAGTTCGCCAGCAGCACCGACATCTCCTCCTCGCCGCTGCTGCTGGACGAGTTCTATCGCAGCGCATGCCTGATCGCGGGCTGTTATCCCGTGTGGTGGCTCGTGCCGCCCGGCGCCAGCGCCCAGGCGCATCGCACACTGGCACGACGCCTGCGCGACGAGCGCCATCTGCACACGCAGAACGCCATCGACTTCGGCCCGGTGCCCGATTTCACCGCCGGCGATCTGCACGTTGCCGCCACCCGGGAGCTCGAAAACAGTCTGCTGACGCCTTACAAGTCGCTTCTGAAGCTGGCGCTGCTGGAAACCTACGCCAATGGCGCCGCACCGTTGTCCGAGGCCTACAAGGCGCACGTGCACCGGGGCGTGGACGCTACAGCGCTGGACGTCTACCTGATGCTTGCCGACCACCTTGATCAGCACTTTGCCGGGGCCGGCAGCCGCTGGGACTTTCTGCGCCACGCGTGGCTCATAAAAACTGCCCGTGGTAACACGCGCCTCAACGCGCATGCGCCGTGGCGACAGAGAGTGCTGGCGTGGGGCTATGCGCAGCGCGACATCGAACACCTGCGCTGGCCACAGAACTGGTCGCTGCGGGAGCTGCTGGACGAAAGCCGTGCGGTCACGCAGGAGCTCCAGCGGGCCGTCACCTTCGTTGCGGGGCTGGGACAGG
>CAZYYJ010000076.1:0-25811 GCA_964651595.1 uncultured Pseudomonadales bacterium
AGCCGGAGGCTGAGCATTAAGATCAAGGCTCTCATTAGCCTGCCCCATAATTTCAACCAGCTCATCATTCACCACTTTTATCAGGGCCTGTCCCGGCGTCAGGCTATCAAGCACCTCCTGCCCTACTGCCCGCTCCCGAACCCGGCTAATAAAGTCACGAACTACGGGCAGTGCAACATCAGCCTCCAACAAGGCCATGCGCATCACGTAGTTGCGGGTTTCGCGAAACGGGATGGTTTCGATCCATACGTCCATTGGCATCCCGGCGCGATCTTTCATCCATCGATCGACACGGTGTTCACCCGCGTTGTAGGCGGCAATGGCCAGCGGGGTCTGCCCGTTGTAGCGCGATACCAGCCAGGCCAGGTGGAAACTGCCGAGCGTAATGTTGGTGCCGGGGTCGTAAAGCTGCTCCGGCGTGGGCGAACGCTCCCTGGCGCGGCGCGCGACCAGGCGCGCCGTGCTGGGTAGCATCTGCATCAGCCCCCGGGCGTCTGCGCTGGACCGTGCGCGATGGTTCAGGGCTGATTCCTGGCGGGCAATGGACAACAACGTCGGCAGCGGCAGGTTGGTTTTAAAGCCTGCCTGGCGGAACTGCGGCTCGAAAGCGATGGGAAAGCGCAGGTGCAGGTGGTTCAGAGCGTCGGCGCCATTGGCAGTGAATATCGCCTGCGTTACCAGTCCCTGCTCCAGCGCGAGCTCGGCTGCCAGGCGCTGGTCATCCGGCGCAAGCGCCCGCACCGCGCGGGACCATTCGCGACGGCCGTTCAAGTCGTCGCCAACAGCATGCAGCTCGAGACTGCGGCGCAGGCCCGGGTTGGTGCGTACGCGTGTCAGCAGGTCGGGGGATTGCTGCCGCGGCGCGGCGTTGAGCTTGCCCGCAACGCCGAGCTGTCGAGCCGCAAGAAAGCCATAGTAGTGGCGCCGATCCGCGAGGGCGCGAAAGCCGAGGCGGGCCCGTTCGCTGGCGCCCATGCTGGCCTCCAGAGCGCGGGCCAGCCAGTACTGCCAGCGTGGTTTCTGGCGCTCTTCGGCGGGCAGCCGCTCGATCCAGTAAGTGACCTCGCGCCAGAGCTGCTGTTCGATCCCCTGGTCGGCCAGCGCTTCTATGGTGGTCAGCGTCACAATCTGCTCGCGCGCCGCGGGCTCGGGAAACAACCCCTCGTGAGCACCTGCGACGGCAAGGGCTTCTGCAACCTGCAGACGCTGCCCGGGGGTGAGCGTGGCTTCGGCTAGATAGTCGGGCACGGTGCGCAGGGCTGCTTCCGGGTCGCGCCGCAGCCAGCGTGTCAGGCAGTGGGTGAGCAGGGCACGGTACTGTTCGCCGGCGCTGCCAGTCGTGGCTGCTATGTCCAGATAACGCTGTTTTCGGCGCAGGCGCTCCGGCTGCACGTGTGCCTGGTACAGGGCTTCCGCCGCGCGCAGGCTGCTGCCATCGAAGTTTCTGAGGAGATAGCGCGCGAGGGTCACCTCGTTGTCCTGCAGAGCCGCCGCGAAACGCTGCCAGGCGACCGTGCCGGTGAAATGTGGCGAGTTCCTCCAGACTTCGAAAAGCGGGTCACAGGCCTTGGGCTGGGAAGACGGTTTCACCCAGGCGGCGGTGGTTCCGGCAAGGGCTTCGTCCCTGCGGCCGGTGTTGTAAGCGGCGCGCAGCTGGTAGCAGTTCAATTCGGCGTCACTGGTCTCGATCCGCTCCGCGTACAGCGTGGTCCAGTCGCGGTTGCGCCCCAGGCGTTTCAGCCAGCGACGGTGGAGGATGGGGGTGACGGCCAGTTCACTGTGCTCATCGAGAAAGCTCTTCACCTCCTCCGGTGTCGCATAGGCGAAACGGCTGCGCAGCAGGTGGTAGTCGAGGTAGGGTGCCAGCGCGTAGCCCTGAAGCTGACCTGCGAGGCGCTTGAACTCGCCGATACGGCCGCGCTGTAGCTGGGCGACGGCGCTGCGATACAGCGTCCGCTGGGCGAAAGGGTCTGAGCGCACCGGTATGGCAGCTGCCACACCGGCAACAGCCGTGGCGGCATCCCCGGCCCGCGCGGGCGTGGTCACGATTGTCGCCAGCAGAACGACGAGCGTGAGAGCGACGGACGGAAGGCCCGCGTGCGTGCCTATTCGGACGTACCTACGCGCACCGCCAGCACGTCGCAGGTTGCGCCGTGAAGCACACCGTTGGCCGTGGAGCCCAGCAGCAGGGCAAGGCCATGCCGGCCGTGGCTGCCGACCACAATCAGATCGGCCTGCTGCTCCTCGGCGATGCGGTGAATTTCGCTTTCGGGGCGGCCGAAGATGAGGTGCTGCCGTTCCGCTGGCACCGACAGCCGTGTCGCAAATTCGCGGAGATGGGATTTCGCTTGTTCCTGTATCTGTTCCTGGACGGATGACAGGTCCATCGGCACGTCGCCGCCGTAAGCGAGGGACAACGGCTCGATGACGTGAACCACGTGCATTTCGGCGGAGAAGCTCTGCGCCAGCGCGACGGCGCGCTCGGCCACGGCGTTGGATTCTTCGGTGAGATCCACGGCCAGCATGATACGGGTGTAGTCTGCCATCTTGCTCTCCGGCCCTGATTGGCGCGACCATACCGCGACTGGAGTGGTCTCACAAGCACAGGAAAACACACGTAAAACATGCACTGGTTGGTGATCATTCTCGTCCTTGCGCTGGTTGTCGGACCTGTCGCTTACATGCTGCCCAGCCGCAAGGACAAACGCCTGGCCGCGCTGCGGCTGCGTGCCCGTCAACTGGGGTTGAACATCAGCTTGAGCCAGTTGCCCAAGCTGGATCCGCTGGCGGAGGAGCGGGTGAGCGCGGCAGGCGAGCTGAAGGATCCGCGCTTTCCCTGTGTGGCCTATACGCTGTCGCGCGAGCTGGATCGGGTGCCGGAGATCGACAGCGGCTTTCACCTGCAGCGGCTGCCCGCGCAGCCAACGGTACCCGTCAACGTGTGGAGTGAGGGTTGGCACCTCACCACTGCTGGAACGCAGGGTGGCGGTGCTGACGAAGCCGCGTTGAACAGCCTTGCCCGGGCGCTGGCGCCGTTGACAGAACGGCTCACGGAATTCCTTGCCGATGCGCCCGCGGACTGGTTTGCCGTGTCTGCGGACGCCCGTTGCGTGGCCTGTTACTGGGCAGAAAAGGCCGAAGCCGAAGGCGACGAACTGGACGTGATCCGGGCCAGGCTGATGACGCTGCGCGACTTGTTGGGGAGGCAGTCTCTACTATAGTTTCGATAGCGCTTGCCTTGACTTGGCTGGAACGCGCCCCTATAAACCGCGCATCCGGCCCGGTGGGGTGATGGCGGAGGGCCATCGTCGCACCGAGGGCGGCGCGGGCGGCCGGCGGTCGCAAGGCGCCGAGTTCTCACGAGCCCGTCTCGCTTCCCCCGCCCCGGCATCGAAACAATAGGAGCAGTATGGCGCGATCACTGGTCATCGTAGAGTCGCCGGCCAAGGCGAAAACGATCAACCGCTATCTCGGCAAAGAGTTCATCGTGAAGTCGAGCGTGGGACACATCCGTGACCTGCCGACGGGTGGCAAGGCGGCAGATCCCAAGGCGCGAGCGGCCGAAGCGGCGAAAACGCGCGCTCTGTCGCCCGCCAAGCGTGAAGCCTATAAAAAGAAGCGCGCCCGCGAGCAGCTGGTGCGTCGTATGGGCGTCAATCCGGACAAGGACTGGCGTGCCGAGTACGAGGTGCTGCCCGGCAAAGAGAAAGTTGTCGACGAGTTGAAGAAACTCGCCAAGAACGCCGACTCCGTGTACCTCGCCACCGACCTCGACCGTGAGGGGGAGGCGATTGCATGGCACCTGCGCGAGACCATAGGCGGTGACCCCAGTCGCTACCGCCGGGTGGTGTTCAACGAAATCACGCGCAAAGCCATCCAGGAAGCGTTCGCCGAGCCGGGCGAGCTCGACATGGACCAGGTCAACGCTCAACAGGCGCGGCGTTTTCTCGACCGTGTGGTCGGCTTTGAGCTGTCGCCCCTGCTCTGGGAGAAGGTAGCCCGGGGCCTGTCGGCCGGGCGTGTCCAGAGCGTGGCCGTACGCCTCATCGTCGAACGTGAACGGGAAATCCGCGCCTTCGTGCCGGAGGAATACTGGGAGGCCTTTGCCGATCTGCTGCGTGATGGCCAGCCCGCTGACGGCGACGCGGTTCGTTTTCAGGTTACCCGTCACGGCGATGAGAACTTCCGCCCGGGGAACGAGGCAACCACCGAGGCTGCCCTCGCGGCCTTGCGTGAGGCCAGCTACGAGGTTGCCAAGCGTGAGGATCGCCCCACACGCACTCGTCCCGGCGCGCCGTTTATCACCTCCACGCTGCAGCAGGCGGCGAGTACCCGCCTGTCTTTCAGCGTGAAGAAGACCATGACCATGGCGCAACGGCTGTATGAGGCCGGGTACATCACTTACATGCGCACCGACTCCACCAACCTCAGCGCCGAAGCGGTAGCGGGTTGTCGCGAGTTCATCACCAGTCAGTTCGGTGACAAATACCTGCCGGATGATGCGCGCAAGTACACTGCCAAAGAAGACGCGCAGGAGGCGCACGAAGCGATCCGACCTTCAAACGTCGGTACCCGCGCAGAGCATGTGCAGGGTGTCGATCCGGACGCCGTGCGGCTGTACGACCTCATCTGGCGGCAGTTCGTTGCGTGTCAGATGACGGACGCTGAGTACCTCAGTACCACTATCACTGCAGTTGCCTCCCCACCCGGTGGTGAGCGGTTCGAGCTGCGGGTACGCGGTCGCATCATGCAATTCGATGGTTACACGCGTGTGCAGCCGCCGGCAGGGCGCAAAGACGAAGATCCGCCGCTGCCCGATCTACGCGAAGGCGAGGTGCTGAACCTCAAGGATGTGCAGGGTGTGCAACACTTCACCAAGCCGCCGCCGCGCTACGGAGAAGCAAGCCTGGTGCGTGAGCTCGAGAAGCTCGGCATCGGCCGCCCGTCCACCTATGCGGCGATCATCTCAACGATTCAGGACCGCGGCTATGTGACGCTCGTCAACCGGCGTTTCCACGCCGAGAAGATCGGTGAGCTGGTGACCGACAGGCTGGTGGAGAACTTCGCCGATCTCCTGGATTACGGCTTTACCGCGTCCATGGAAGCGCAGCTCGACAAGATCGCGGAAGGCGATGCGCCCTGGAAAAACGTGCTGAACGAGTTTTATGGCGGTTTCAGCGACAAGCTAACCGTGGCCCGGGCACCGGGCGACGACAGCATGCGCAGCAACGAGCCCACAGACACGGATGTAGCGTGCGGCACCTGCGGCCGTTCTCTGCAGATCCGCACGGGCAGCACCGGCGTGTTTCTCGGCTGCTCGGGGTACAGCCTGAAACCGAAAGAACGTTGCACAGCCACCGTGAACCTCATTCCAGGCGACGAAGCCGTTGACCTCGACGCGGACGACGAGAGTGAGTCGAAGCTGCTGCGCAGCATGAAGAAGTGCCCGAAGTGCGGCACCAACATGCTGAGTTACCTCGTGGACGAGACCCGCAAGCTGCACATCTGCGGCAACAACCCGGATTGCTCCGGTTTCACCGTGGAAACCGGGCAGTTCAAGATCAAAGGCTACGATGGTCCGGTGCTGGAGTGCGACAAGTGCGGCGCCGAGATGCAGCTCAAGTCAGGCCGCTTCGGCAAGTATTTCGGCTGCATGGAGTGTAAGAACACCCGCAAGCTCCTGCGCAACGGTGAACCAGCGCCGCCCAAGGCGGATCCGGTGCCCATGCCCGAGTTGAAATGCGAGAAGGTGGATGATCACTATCTGCTGCGGGATGGTGCCTCGGGCATTTTTCTTGCCGCCAGCCAGTTTCCCAAGCACCGGGAAACGCGCGCGCCGCTCGTCATCGAGCTGAAGCCTCACGCCAACGAGCTGGACCCGAAGTTTTCGTACCTGCTGGATGCGCCGGAGACCGATCCGGAGGGCAATCCTGCAACCATCCGCTACAGCCGCAAGACAAAAGAACAGTACGTTCAGTCTGAGATAGAGGGCAAGGCAACCGGCTGGAAAGCGTTCTTCAAGGATGGTAAGTGGGTTGCCGAGCAGAAAGAGAAAAAGGCCACCCGGAAGAAGAAACCCGCGGCGGCCTGAGGGCGACCGTCAGATCTGCTGGCGTATCACCCCCACCGAAAGTCCTTCGATGGCAAACGCCTGGGTGGCCAGGTCGACCTCGATGGGCTGGTAGGCCTCATTTTCCGGCAGCAGCATGATCGTGTTGCGTCGCCGGGTGCGCTGGAAGCGTTTCACCGTCACCTCGTCCTCGATGCGGGCCACCACGATCTGACCGTTGGTGGCCTGCTGGGTTTTGTGCACCGCCAGCAGGTCTCCGTCGAGAATGCCGGCATCGACCATGCTGTCGCCGCGAACCCGCAGCAGGAAATCTGCCCTTGGCTGGAAGAACCCCGCGGGCAGGTCGATGCGGTCTTCGATGTTCTCTTCGGCCAGAATCGGGTTGCCCGCGGCAACACGTCCCACCAGAGGCAGGCCATGCTCGGCATCGTCGGGCAGGCGAATGCCGCGCGAGGTGCCGGGAATGATCTCGATGGCGCCTTTGCGGGCCAGCGCTTTGAGGTGCTCTTCGGCGGCGTTGGGTGACCTGAATCCCAGTTCCTGGGCAATGTCGGCGCGGGTCGGGGGATAGCCGGTGTCGTTGATGTACTGTCGGATCAACTCCAGAATTTCTGCCTGGCGGGGCGTGAGTGTGGCCGGCATGCTATGGGCTCCTGAACGGGACTGGGTGGATATACAGTTGACTGGCAGTATATACAGGAGTTTGTATATTTGCACAGTGTTTTTTTCTCACTTAACATCCGCGGCCACGCGGTCAGGGGTAGTGGTTTGCCACGCATGGCATCTCCCGCAGGGGTAGCATTCATCACGGTTGTGCTTGCCGGGGTCTGCGCGGCCACCGCCGCCGAGCCCGTGAGCGACGACGCTGCGGCGGCGCGCGGTCTCGAGATATTCACCGAGGCAGACGCGCGGGACAGCGGCTATGGCGACCTGGAGGTGGATCTGCGCATGACGCTGCGCAGCGCGCGCGGCAATGCCACCGAGCGGGCGCTGCGCATCCGTCAGCTCGAGATGCCGGACGATGGCGACCGGGTGCTGGTGGTGTTCGACACCCCCGCGAACATCCGCGGCACGGCGCTGCTGAGTCACGGACGCCTGGCAGGCCAGGACGATCAATGGCTGTTTCTGCCGGCATTGAACCGGGTCAAGAAGATCGCGTCACGCAACAAAACCGGCCCGTTTCTCGGCAGCGAATTCTCCTTCGAGGATCTGTCTCCGCCGGTGCTCGAGAAATTCTCCTACCGCTACGTGGAAGATGCGGTGCTGGAGGGCGTGCCCTGCCACGTGGTGGATCGATTTCCGCTGGATGAGCACTCGGGTTATGCACGCCAGCGCGTTTGGCTGGACGTGGCGCATCTGACGATCCGCCGCATCGAATTCACGAACCGTCGCGAAGCGGTGGTGAAGGTGCTCACCGTGTCGGACTACGTGGAGTACCTGGACCGGTATTTCCGCCCGGGACGCATGTTCATGGAGAACCTGCGCAGCCGCAAAAGCACCGAGCTGACATGGCGTAACTATCGCTTCGGGGTGGGTTTCGGGGCCGATCGGGATTTCAGCATGAACAGTCTCCGTCGTGTCCGCTGAGCGCCTGATCACCCTGCTGGTGCTGCTGCTCGCGGCGACACCGGTCAGCGCCGAGCGCCTCGTGTTCGGCAGCTTTGGCGCCCGCGACAACGCCGATGCCTACGCCCGCTCCCTGACCGCGACGCTGGGCCATGCGCTGCATGTGGCGCCCGCACCGGCAGACGGCACCTATCTGTTCCGCGTGCAGAGCGAGCGCCTGGACCCTGCCGCATTCTCGGCGCTGCGGGCGCGTGCCAGGGCCCTGTCGCTGGCGCACTGGCGCCTGCTGGAGACTGCGGGCGCGGTGGCGGCCGCGCCGGTGGTCAAAGCCGAAGACGCGCCGAGCATTGTCGAAGTTGCTGCCAGAGCGGACGGTGATGTCACGCGGGCGCGTGAGCGGCAGCTCCGCCCCGCGGCCGGCGCCGCGCTTGGCCGCGCGGACTCTGCGGCAGGACGCAGCGAGCTGGACTGGGACATCGGCCTGCAGGGGCGTACCTTTCAGAGCGACGGCTATGCCGATCAGTCGCGATTTGTCGGCTCCGTGAGCGTGCAGCCGGACTTCTATCGGAGCTGGGGAGAACGGCACAGCCTCACCTTTTCGCCATTTGCCCGCTACGACAGCGAAGACAGCAAGCGCACTCATGCGGATGTTCGTGAGTTGTTCTACAGCTACGTGGGCGAAGCCTGGGACGTGCACGTCGGGGCGCAGCGGGTGTTCTGGGGCGTCACCGAATTCCATCATCTGGTCGACGTCATCAACCAGACCGATCTCGTGGAGAACATCGACACGGAGGACAAGCTGGGCCAACCCATGGTGCGGCTGTCGACGGTGCGTAGCTGGGGTGTGCTGGACCTGTTTGCCCTCACCGGCTTCAGGGAACGGACCTTTCCGGGAGACGACGGGCGTTTCCGGTTGCCGGTGCCCATCGCTGATGACGCAACCTACGCAAGTGGCGCACAGGAACTGCGCCTCGACGGCGCTATCCGCTGGTCCCATCACCTCGGGCCGCTGGAATTCGGCGTGCACCATTTCTCGGGCACGTCCCGCGATCCGCTCTTTGAACCGCGCCTCACGTCGGGTGGCACGCTGGAGCTGGTGCCGCACTATGTCACCATCGATCAGACGGGCGTGGACGCCCAGGCCATTGCCGGCGATTGGGTGTTCAAGCTGGAAGGTATCAGCCGCAGTGGTTTCGGCCCCCGTTACGAAGCCTTCAACCTCGGGGTGGAGCGCACGCTGGTGGGTGTGATGGGTACGCGCACGGATCTCGGGCTGGTGGTGGAGTACATGCACGACGAGCGCGGCGCGGAGGCCTTCAATACGCTGTTTGAAAGCGACGTCGCGCTGGGTGGCCGTTTTCAGTTCAACGACTTCGCCAACACCCAGGCGCTGGTAGGCTTCATTCTGGACACGGACCGCGACGACTATGTCATCAGCCTCGAGGCGAGCCGTGAGCTCAACGCCGCCTGGGCGCTCAGCATCGAAGGACGGGTGTTCAGCGGTGGGGACCCGCTGCCGGCCGATGCGGGGCTGGAAGTGCTGGTGAACGAGAATCTGAAGAGCAGCTGGCTGCAGCAGGACGATTATCTGCAGCTCGAGCTCACCCGCTTTTTCTGATTTTTTACCCGGGACCGGTGGAGTAGCGCATGCAGGAGTGGTTGGACTTCTTCCAGGAACACACGTGGGTGGCGGAGATCTTCGTCATCGCGCTGGTGACCGGCATCGTCCGCATGATTGCAAAAACCATGGTCGACCGGCTGCAGCGTCAACTGGAGAAAACCCGCAACGTCTGGGACGACGCTTTCATCGAGTCGGTGCGCCGCCCGCTGTTCGTGGGCATCTGGGTGATGGGCATCGCGTTCGCCGCAGACGTGGTTCCCGACGACTCCCAGGCGGAAATTTTCGAGTACGTGGACCAGATCCGCGACGTGGCGGTGGTGTGGCTCCTCATCTGGTTTGCCCTGCGGTTCATCCGCTCCGTGGAAGAGCAGATCATTGAGCAGGGCATCCGCGAAAAGCGCGTGGACACAACAACGGCCAAAGCCGTGGGCAAGCTGCTGCGGGCGTCGGTGCTGATCACGGGTGTACTGCTCGTGCTGCAGGCCTTCGGCTTCTCGATCTCCGGCGTGCTTGCTTTCGGTGGTATCGGCGGCATTGCGGTAGGCTTTGCGGCCCGCGACCTGCTCGCCAACTTCTTCGGCGCGCTCATGATTTTCCTGGATCGGCCTTTCTCCGTGGGTGACTGGATCCGTTCTCCGGACCGGGAAATCGAAGGCACGGTCGAGGAGATCGGCTGGCGCCTCACGCGGATCCGTACTTTCGACAAGCGCCCGCTGTATGTGCCCAATGCCGTTTTCACCAGCATCACCGTGGAAAACCCTTCCCGCATGCAGAACCGGCGCATCTATGAAACGGTTGGCCTGCGCTACGACGATATCGGCACCATGGCCGCGGTGGTGAACGACGTGGAAGCCATGCTCAAGGACCACGAAGCGATCGATACACGGCAGACGTTGATGGTGAATTTTGTCGAATTCGGCCCGTCTTCCGTCGACTTCTTTGTCTATTGCTTTACCAAGACCACCGTGTGGACCGAGTTTCATGCCATCAAACAGGACGTGCTGCTGCGGATGGCAACCATCATCGAACAGCACGGGGCGGAAGTGGCCTTCCCCACGCAGACGTTGCACATCACGCCCGAGCCTGAACCTGCGGCGCCGGCACCGTCGGTGTGACGGGCGAAGGCGGCGCGATGGCGCGACTGTTCGGGCACGCCCCCGCCTGGGCGGAACATGTGCCTGGCGAGGTGCGTCGTGCGTTCTACACCATGGAAGAACTGTATGCGCCGTCGGCGGTGGAGCATGCGGTCGATCAGCTTGCGGTCCGTCTCACCGTTGCCCTGCAGGATGAGGACCCGGTGCTCCTCGTACTGTTGCCGCGCGGCCTGGTGCTGGCCGGCATGCTCATGCGGCGCCTGGTGATGCCGCTTCAGCAGGGTTGCGTGGAGGTGTCTGTGCGTGCTGACGACGAACCCGATGCGCGGCCGCGCTGGGAAGTGGTGGGAGCGCCACCGCTGGCCGGTCGCAGCGTGCTGTTTCTGGACGGTATCCGGGAACACGGTACCACGCTCGCGGGTCTGCAGACTTCTGTGCTGGAGCAGGGCGCCTCGGCCGTGTCTTACGCGGTGCTCGTGGAGCGCCGCGGCGCGGCGCCGGACGAAAGGATGCAGGGCTGGGCCGCGCTGACGTGCGACGACGAGACCCTGGTGGGTTGCGGCCTCGGCTTTGGCGGATACGGACGCAACCTGCCGGGACTTTACCGGCTGCCGCAGGACGACCCTCACAAGCAGAAGGAGAGCAGTGATGCGTAAGCTTGCAGTCATTGTCGGAACCACCAGCCTCGATGAGCAGTTTGCGCAGGCGGACGTCACCCGCATGGACGTGGCGACGGCAACACCCTGGGGAGAGGCGTCTGCGGTGCCGCTGCACGTGGTGCTGCCTGGCGTGCCCGTGGAGTTTGTGGTGCTTTACCGCCACGGGGAGAACGCAGACATCAATCCCCATGCAATCAACTACCGCGCCAACCTGTGGTTGTTGAAGGAGCTCGCCGTGGACGCGGTGCTCTCCACAAATACCGTTGGCGGCGTGGACCCGGCGCTGGAAGTCGGCGCGCTGGTGCTGCCCGATCAGATCATCGATTACACGTGGGGGCGGGAGAGCACCTACGACGACGAGCGACGCCACGTGGAGTTTGCCGAGCCGTACACGGAAGCCCTGCGCCAGCGCCTGCTGGCGGCAGATCCGAGCATTGTGGATGGCGGCACGTACGGCGCCACCCAGGGTCCCAGGCTGGAAACCGCTGCCGAAATCCGACGCCTGGCGCGCGACGGCTGCACGCTGGTGGGCATGACCGGTATGCCCGAGGCGGCGCTGGCACGGGAACTCGAGCTGGCCTACGCGAGCGTGTGTGTCGTCGTAAACCCCGCGGCTGGCGTCGTTCCGGGCGCCGTCGACATGGCAGCGCTGCGTGCCGCGAGCGTGGCGGGCGCGGAACGCATCGTCAGCCTTCTGCGCGCGCTTTGAGCAGGCGCTGAGGCGTCTGACGATCGCCTCAGGCGATCATGGCCAGCAGCTCGTCCCGTTTCCGGGCCATGAGCACGGCATCTCCGCGCGTTTCCACGTTCAGCCTCACCACCGGTTCGGTGTTCGACATGCGCAGGTTGAAGCGCCAGTCGCCGAAGCTCATGGAAAGCCCGTCTACTTTGCTGATCACGTCGGCACCGTCGGTGTAGCGCGCTTCCACGGCAGCAAGGAGTGCTGCAGGGTCATCTACCGAGCGGTTGATTTCGCCGCTGCAGGGAAATAGTGCCGTGCGATCCACGACCAGCTCGGCGAGGCTCTTGCCGCTGCCGCAGATGAGCTGCGTGACCAGCAGCCAGGGAATCATGCCGGAGTCGCAGTAGGAAAAGTCGCGGAAGTAGTGATGCGCGCTCATCTCACCGCCATAAATGGCGTTTTCGCTGCGCATACGTTCTTTGATGAACGCATGACCGGTCTTTGATTCCACGGGCTGGCCGCCCATGCTGGTGACGATGTCGACGGTGTTCCAGGTCAACCGGGGATCGTGCACGACCTTCTCACCGGCGTGGCTTTTCAGAAACGCCTCGGCGAGCAGGCCCACGATGTAGTAACCCTCGATGAACTCGCCTTCGCCGTCGAAGAGAAAGCAGCGGTCGAAGTCGCCGTCCCAGGCAATACCCAGGTCGGCGCCGGTGCGGCGTACGGCGTCGATGGTCGAGGCCCGGTTTTCCACCAGCAGGGGGTTGGGTACGCCGTTGGGAAAGCGCCCGTCGGGCTCGTGGTGCACGCGGACGAATTCGAAGGGCAGGTGTTCGGCGAGGGCGTCGACCACAGCACCGGCGCCACCGTTACCGGCGTTGACCACAATCTTCAGCGGTTTGAGGGTCTGGCGATCGATGTAGGTCAACAGATGCTCGACATAGGCAGCCCGGTTGTCTACCTGCTCGTAGCTGCCCGGTTGTTCCGCGTCGGCAAACGTGCCCCCTGCAACGAGCGCCTCGATGTCGAACAGACCCGTGTCGCCGCTGATCGGCCGGGCGCCGCGGCGCACCAGCTTCATGCCGTTGTAGTCCATGGGGTTGTGGCTGGCGGTCACCACGATGCCGCCGTCCACGTCCAGGATGCTGGCGGCAAAGTAGATCTCTTCAGTGCCGCACTGACCGATGTCCAGCACGTCTGCCCCGGCCGCGCGCAGGCCGTTGCTGAGGGCGGTGGCGAGGGCGGGGCTGGAGAGACGTATGTCGTGCCCGACTGCGACGCGACGCGCGCCCACCACCTCGACGAAGGCGCGGCCGATGCGGTTGGCCACGTCCTCGTTCAGCTCGTCCGGGACACGGCCGCGGATATCGTATGCCGTGAAGCAGGAAAGTCTGGTCATGAAGGGGCCGTCTGTTTGTTGCGCCAGATCGGCAGTGTACCGATGAAGTGTCTGATTACTGTTCGGTATTTGTGGGCTGCGTGCGTTCCCACAGCGCCAGCAACGCGGGCGGCGGCGTCACCGGATCGATGCGCAGAACGACGCCGATTTTGGGATGATCGATGTAGTGGAGCTCGCCGCTGCGCATGCGCCGGCTTTCCTTGAGCTGCATGTAGGGCACAACCACCGGGTCGGCAGGTACAGTCGCCGGGTCTGCCGGATTGCCGTCGGCCACGAGGGGACGCATACCCAGCGTGTCTGCGTGGTACCACAGATCGAACGCGGCATGCAGGTAGCGGCCCACGGTGATGGCGACGCTGCCTTCGACACGTGGCAGGCCCGCCAGGGTCGGGGGTAGATCGTCGGTGCCCAGACGCACTGCCAGTGGCGCATCCCGCGGCGGCACGGCCTGCTGCCACCGTCGGTGCAGCAGGGGACGCAGATGCGACTGTCGGTTGATGGCCCGCACCGCAGCGTCCATGGTCAGGGGTGCCTGGGTGAACGCTTCGCGCCACAGAGCTGCCTCGTAGTCGGCGAGGGCGGCTTCGAAAGCTTCGACATTCGCGGCAAGGAGAGCCTCTTCGGCAGACAGCGGTGCGGCGATGGGTTGCAGCTCGGTCGCGCCGAGCTCCGGGTTCGCGGTTGCGCCGGGTGGTGCTGCAGGGACACCGAAGGCATCCGGCACAGGTTCCGGGGCAACGCGGACCGGGCTGAGGGCGAGCGGCGCCAGCCAGGTATTCAGGGCCTGCGGTGTCTGCGCCAGCAGGCGCCGTGCGGTCAGTCTCGGGTGCTCGGGGGTCTGGGCCTCGAGGGTGGGAAAACCAAGGCAGCGGGGGCTGGGCTCGACAGTCAAAGCAGCCGCCGGGACCGGTGGGCTTTCGTCGCCGGGCTCAACGAGCTCGCGCAGGTCGGCCGGCCAGCTGCGTGGCCCCGTTGCCACCAGGCTTTCCGGGGTCAGGAAGTCCATGACCGGAAGGCGCTCGAAGACGATCAGCTCGATGGCATACCAGCGCGCCTCCAGAAGATCGTGCACCGCCTCGGCGGGTTCTTCAGCGTCCGCGCGCGGGGCTGACAGAACCAGGCAGGCCATGACTATGCAGAGCCCTGCACGGCTTTTCATGCGGCTTCGGTAACCTGTGGCGCCAGCCGGTCCAGCAGCTCGCCGGCGAACGTGACGCGGTCTGCAAATTCCGGCAGAGGATGGCGGATGCGCAAGGTGGAGGCGCCTTCCAGCGAAAACGTGTTGGCTTCGCGCTGCACGAGGTTGACGATCTTGATGGGATCAACCGAGGTGTGGTTGCCGAACTCCAGCTTACCGCGCTCAGGGCCGAGGTCCACTTTCAACACGCCCAGCGCCTGACTGGCGAGCTTGAGCTGGGTGACCGCGAAGAGGCGTTTCAACGGCTCGGGCAGCAGCCCGAAGCGGTCAATGATTTCCACCTGCAGCTCGTCCAGCTGTGCGGCTGTGGTGGCAGCACTGATGCGCTTGTAGAGGATCAGCCGGGCATGCACGTCCGGTAAATAGTCTTCCGGAATGAGCGTTGCGGCGTGCAGGTTCACCTCCTGGCTGACCGGCTCCAGCGGGCTGTCCACGTCGGGCATGCGGCCGGCCTGGATGGCGTCCACGGCCCGCTGCAGCAGGTCCATGTACATGGAAAAACCGACAGATTCGATCTGGCCCGACTGATCGTCGCCCAGCAGTTCGCCCGCGCCGCGGATCTCCATGTCGTGCGTGGCGAGCGTGAAGCCCACGCCGAGCTCTCCGGCTGCTTCGATGGCTTCCAGGCGTTTCACCGCGTCCGGGGTCATGGCGCGTGGCTCCGGGGTCAGCAGGTAGGCGTAAGCCTGACGATGACTGCGGCCGACGCGGCCGCGCAGCTGATGAAGCTGCGCCAGGCCGAACTTGTCCGCGCGCTCGATGATGATGGTATTGGCGTTGGGCACGTCGATACCGGTTTCGATGATGGTGGTGCACACCAGCACGTTGAGCGAGCGGTGGTAGAAGTCGGACATCACCTGCTCGAGCTCACGCTTCGGCATCTGCCCGTGACCGATACCGATGCGGGCTTCCGGCACCAGCTCGGCGACCTCCTCGGCGGCCCGGGCAATGGAGCGCACCTCGTTGTGCAGGTAGAACACCTGCCCGCCGCGCAACAGTTCGCGGCTGATGGCTTCGCGCACCTCGTGCGTACGCTTTTCGTGCACGAAGGTTTTGATCGACAGGCGCTTGGCAGGCGGCGTGGTGATGATGGAGAGGTCGCGGATGCCGGACAGGGCCATGTTGAGCGTGCGCGGAATGGGGGTGGCGGTCAGCGTCAGCACGTCGACCTCGGCACGCAGCTTTTTCAGCTGTTCCTTCTGCCGCACCCCGAAGCGATGCTCTTCGTCGATGATCAGCAGACCGAGATCCTTGAAGCGCATGTTCTGTCCCAGCAGCTTGTGGGTACCGATCAGAATGTCGATCTTGCCGCTGCGGATGCCTGCCTCGATCTCTTCCACTTCGGTGCCGGCTTTCAACCGGCTCAGGCTTTCGATGCGGAACGGCCACGCGGCGAAGCGGTCCTGAAACGTGTCGAAGTGCTGTTGCGCCAGCAGCGTGGTGGGTACCAGCACCGCCGTCTGCTTGCCGTTCTGGGCAGCGAGAAACGCCGCGCGCATGGCAACCTCGGTCTTGCCGAAACCGACGTCACCGCAGACGAGGCGATCCATGGCCCGCAGGGTCGTCATGTCGTTGAGCACATCGTCGATGGCTTTGCGCTGGTCGAACGTCACCTCGAAGGGAAACTCGGCGGCAAATTTCTCGGCCTCCGGCTGCGGAATCTCGAACCGGTAGGAGGTACGCAGCTCGCGCCGCGCGTAGATATCGAGCAGTTCTGCCGCGACGTCCACCGCCTTTTCGGCTGCCTTGCGCTTGGCGCGTTCCCACTGGTCGGAGCCGAGACGATGCAATGGCGCATGCTCTTCGTCACTGCCGGCGTACCGGCTGATGAGATGGAGGCTCGTGACCGGTACATAGAGCTTGTCATTGCCGGCGTAACCGACGGTGAGAAATTCGCTGGTCTCGCCGTCGATAGCCAGCGTCTGCAGGCCGAGATAGCGCCCGATGCCGTGTTCGAGGTGCACCACGGGCGCGCCGATGTGCAGCTCCGTCAGGTTGCGCACCACCAGCTCGGGATCGACGATGCGGCTGTCCCGCTCGCGGCTGTAGTCGGTCTGGCGGGTGCCGAGCACATCGGCTTCGGCCACGATGGTCAGACCCGGCGTGCGCAGGCCCGTGGGCAGATCGGCGATGCAGACGCCGTGCCCGGGGCCTTCCAGGTGCTCGGCGACGCTGGCAACGACCCGCGTCTGAATGCCGGCCTTGCGCAGCAGCTCATCAAAGACCTCCCGGCGCCCGGCGGTTTCGGCCACGAACAGCACGGGAGCCGGGTTCTCGGCGCAGAACGCGGTGAGGCTGGCCGTGGCGGTCTGGCTGCGGGCATCGGCCAGCAGATCCGGCAATGGCTCGGACGCAAAAGTGTGCTGGTGATCCGTCTCCGTGCGCGGCACCGGCGTGGCGTCGCCCGCGGCTAGCCCTGCTGCAGCGCCAAGGCGGACCCTGGGAAAACGGCCGACCGCGCCCATGAGCTCGTCGAAGGCCAGAAACAGCTCACGCGGCTCGATGATGGGTCGTTCCACGTCGTGGCGGAGGGACTCGTAACGACCTTCTATGTCGCTCAGGTGCTGGCGGGCGGCGTCTTCGATGCCGGGTTCAGACACGACCAGCACGTCGTCCGGCAGATAGTCGAACAGCGTGCCCAGGCCATCGAAGAAGAACGGCAGGTAATACTCCACGCCGTTGGGGACGATGTAGCTGGACACGTCCTGGTACACGCTGCAGCGGCGCACATCGACGTTGAACGTGTGATGCCAGGATTCGCGGAATTTTGCCACCGAGGCGTCGTCGAACGGAAACTCCTTGCCCGGCAGCAGCGTCATGGCGTCGATCTGCTCGATCGTGCGCTGGGTGTCCGGGTCGAAGGTGCGGAGCGTGTCGATCTCGTCATCGAAGAGATCGATACGCACGGGCGTTTCCGCGCCCATGGGGAAAATATCCATGACCGCACCGCGCACCGCGTACTGGCCGTGCTCCGCGACGGTGTCCGCGGCCTGGTAGCCGGCGGCGTCCAGGATGTGCCTCTGCTCGGCCACGTCGAACCGCTGCCCGCGCTGAAAGGCGAACGTTGCGCCGGCAAGGTAGTTGCGCGGCGCAATCTTGGCGAGCAGCGTGACTACCGGCACGGTGAGCACACCCCGCTGCGCGTCGGGCAGCGCCCGCAGTGTCGCGAGGCGCTCTGAGATGATGTCCTGGTGCGGCGAGAAGGCGTCGTAGGGCAACGTTTCCCAGTCGGGGAACAGATAGCGCGGCCGGGACTGCGGGGCTGGCGCATCGGCGCCGAAGAAGTCCAACGCAGTCTGCCATTGCTGTGCGGCGGCCGAGTCCCGGGTGATCAGCAGTACCAGACCATCGTGGCGCGCCACCAGCTCGGCAACCGCCAGGTAAGCAGCAGCGCCGTGCAGACCGTTCCAGGTGAATTGCCTGCCGGGGCCGGCGGGTATCAGCTCGGCCGAGGGGTCGGGATCGTACAGAACGGGCGGGCGTGCGTCGGGAGTGGTCGTCAAGGCAGCTTCGGGTCCTTAAGGCCGGTTTGTCTCGGGGCAGCGGGCGCGCAGTGTACTAGAGCTTCGACCCTTTCGACACCGGCCGGCAGAGCCCGCTGTGGCGGGCTTTTCGCGAAGTTGTGTGCTGGCCTTCGCCCCGGCAACGCGCTAAAGTTCGGCGTCTGATTTACAGAGCTGTCATGCAACCGACCGACATTCAGAATCCCAGCTACTTCCACAAGGTCGTAGACTGTCAGTGGGCTTGCCCGGCCCATACCCCAGTTCCCGAATACATTCGTCTCATTGCGCAGGAACGCTACACCGAAGCGTACATGCTCAACTGGGACTCGAATGTGTTCCCCGGCATTCTCGGGCGCACCTGCGACCGGCCGTGCGAGCCCGCGTGCCGTCGGGTGCGTACGGAGGAGAAGCCGGTGGCAATCTGCCGCCTCAAACGGGTGGCTGCGGACAACAAAGGCGACGTCTCCAGCTTCATGCCGCGGGTGCCGACCCAGAAGAACGGCAAACTGATCGGCGCGGGGCCTGCGTCGCTGGCCGTGGCGCGCGACCTGTTGCCGTTCGGTTACGAGGTGCACCTCTTCGAGAAAGACCCGGCCGGCGGCGGCATGATGCGCAGCCAGATTCCCGCCTTCCGCCTGCCCATCGAAGTGCTGGAGGAAGAGGTCGACCGTATCGTCGACATGGGTGTGATTACCCACTACGGCCACGAGATCACCAGCATGAAGGACATGCTGGACCAGGATTTCGACGCGTACTTCGTGGGTACGGGCGCGCCGCGCGGGCGCGACCTGGAACTGCCGGGACGCGAAGCGGTAGACGACTACATTCATATCGGCATCGACTGGCCTTCGGGCACACCACCAAAATCGAAGGGAAGGTCATCGTCATGGGCGGTGGCAACACCGCCATGGACTGTTGCCGCACGTCGCTGCGCCTCGGTGCCGAGTCGGTGACCGTGGTCGTCCGTTCCGCCTTCGAAGTCATGAAAGCGTCCGAATGGGAGAAAGAGGACGCCATGCGCGAAGGCATCCCCATTCTCAACAACCGCCCGCCGAAAGAATTTGTGCATGAGAACGGCAAGCTGAAAGGCGTGGTGTTCGAGTGTGTGGAGCCGGTGGAGGAGAACGGCCGTCTGAAGTACGTGCCCAGCGGCGAGCCGGACGTGTTCATCGAGTGCGACCACGTGCTGATGGCCATCGGCCAGGACAACCACTGCCCATGGATCGAGCGTGATCTCGGCATGGAGTTCGACAAGTGGGACTGTCCGGTGCTCGATGAGGTCACCTTACAAAGCACGCACCCGAAGGTGTTCTTCGGTGGCGACTCGGCGTTTGGACCCGAGAACATCATCTGGGCCTCAGCCCATGCGCATCAGGCAGCCATCAGCATTCACCTCATGTGCCAGGGCAAAGATCTCAAGGCCGACCGGCCGCCGGAGGGGGTGAACCTCATCTCCACGAAGATGGGGGTGCACGAGTGGGCCTACGATGCCGAGCACGATCCCTCGGCGCGCTACCTCGTGCCGCTGGTGGAGAAGCGCTCCGCCCTTGCCGACGTGAAGGTGGAAGTGGAACTCGGCTTCGACCAGGCGCTGGGGGCTGCCGAGGCGCAGCGGTGCCTCAACTGCGACGTGCAGACCGTGTTCACCGAATCGCTGTGCATCGAATGCGACGCCTGCGTGGACATCTGTCCCATGGACTGCATCACGTTCGAGGAGAACGCCGAGGAAGACCTGCTGCGCCAGCGGCTGACGGCTCCGGCGTTCAACACGGACCAGGATCTGTACGTCTCGCACGACCTGTCGACGGGACGGGTCATGATCAAGGACGAGGACGTGTGCCTGCACTGCGGGCTGTGTGCCGAGCGTTGCCCGACGAACGCCTGGGACA
This sequence comes from uncultured Pseudomonadales bacterium, assembly GCA_964651595.1. Classification (GTDB taxonomy): domain Bacteria; phylum Pseudomonadota; class Gammaproteobacteria; order Pseudomonadales; family Azotimanducaceae; genus UBA4421. Next base: position 19,685 of record CAZYYJ010000076.1, read on the forward strand.
TGCAGCGCAGTGTCGTGCACGTGCCGCAACTGGGCTCGTACGCCGAAGCCTGACACCACCCGCGCCAACCTCCAGGGTAAACCATGACCGTTACCTACAACGATTTCGTGATCCGCTTCGCCAACGTCAACGGCTCTGGCTCCGCCAGCGCCAACGGCATGTTTGCCAAGGCGTTGTTCCGCATGGGCATACCGGTCGCGACGCGCAATATTTTTCCCTCGAACATCCAGGGCCTGCCGACCTGGTTCGAGGTGCGGGTGAGCGAGGCAGGCTACCTCGGCCGCCGCGAAGGGGTGGACATCATGGTGGCCATGAACGCCGAGACGCTGGTGGAGGACGTGGCCTCCGTCAATCCCGGCGGGTATCTGCTGTACGACAACTCGAAACCCCTGGCGAAGACGCTGCAGCGCGACGACATCCACGAGATCGGCATCCCCATCGCGCAGATGCTGCTGCCGGAATTCACGGATCCCAAGCAGCGCAGCCTGTTCAAGAACATCACCTACCTGGGTGCGCTGGCGGGCCTGCTGAATATCGAGTTCGACGTGATCACCGGCATGGTGTCCACGCAATACAAAGGTAAAGATCAGCTCATTGCCCCCAACATTCATGCGCTGGAGATCGGGCGCAACTACGCCCATACCTACCTTGACGCGCCATTGCCGCTGCAGGTGCGCCGCACCGACAAGATCGGCGACCGTATCATGGTTGACGGCAACGCGGCCGCGGGTCTCGGGGCGGTGTATGGGGGCGCTACGGTGTGTGCGTGGTATCCCATCACACCGTCTACCTCGGTGGCCGAAGCCTTCGAGGCGCACGCAAACCGGCTGCGCATCGACGAGGACAGCGGTCAACGCAAGTTTGCGATCATTCAGGCTGAGGACGAGCTGGCGGCGATCGGCATCGTCATCGGCGCGGCGTGGAACGGTGCGCGGGCCTTCACCGCCACCTCGGGTCCCGGCGTGTCGCTGATGTCCGAGTTTCTGGGGCTGGCATACTTTGCCGAGATTCCGGCGGTGCTCTGGGACATACAGCGCTCCGGCCCGTCTACCGGTATGCCCACGCGTACGCAGCAGAGCGATCTCATCTCCGCGGCATACGCCTCCCATGGCGATACCAAGCATCCGCTGCTGTTCCCGTCCACGCCGAAGGAGTGCTTCGACTTTGCCGCGCTCGCCCTCGATCTCGCCGACCGGCTGCAGACGCCGATCATCGTGCTGAGCGATCTCGAGCTCGGCATGAACGACAACCTCAGCGAACCGTTCGAGTGGGACGAGGCGCGCCGCTACGATCGGGGCAAGGTCTACGACGCCGACGCGCTGGACGAGCTGGAGGTGTTCGGTCGCTATCTCGACGTGGACGGCGACGGTATCGGTTACCGCACGCTGCCGGGCACGCATCCCGACAAAGGGGCGTTTTTCACGCGGGGTACGTCGCGCGACGAGTTTGCCGCCTACACCGAATCGCCCGAGGCCTATGAGCGCAACATGCAACGGCTGTTGAAGAAGTGGGAGACGGCCGCAACGCTGGTGCCTCCCGCGGAGATCGACACCGGTCGCAGCGACAGCGGGGTGCTGTTTTTCGGCACCACCGCGCTGCCCATGCCCGAGGCGCAGGATCTGCTGGCAGAGGAGGGCATCGTGCTGGACTCGTGCCGCGTGCGGGGCTTCCCGTTTGGTGCCGAAGTGCGCGATTTCATCGACAGCCACGAGCGGGTGTTCGTCGTGGAGCAGAATCGCGATGCGCAGATGCGCTCGCTGCTGATCAACGAGCTCGACTGCGACCCGGCGAAGCTGATTGCCGTGACTTACTACGCGGGTCTATCCATATCCGCTGATTTCATTCAGCAGTCCATCGCCGAGTTCTACCAGGCCAACAAGCTGCCGCGGCTCACGGAGGTACGCTCATGACGTTCGTTGCCAAGCCCAAGACCCATCATCCGCGCCTGCCGGTCAACGAGATCGGGCTGACCCGGCGCGACTACGAAGGCTCCGTATCCACGCTGTGCGCTGGCTGCGGCCACGATTCGGTGAGCGCTGCCATCGTGCAGGCCTGTGCCGAGCTGTCGCTGCCGCCGCACCGCTTTGCCAAGGTGTCGGGCATCGGGTGTTCGTCGAAGACCCCCAGCTACTTCCTGAACAAATCGCACGGCTTCAACTCTGTGCACGGCCGCATGCCGTCGGTGATCACCGGCGCCAATCTCGCCAACCGCGAGCTGTATTGCATCGGCGTATCGGGGGATGGTGACTCGGCATCCATCGGCATGGGCCAGTTTGCGCACATCGTGCGCCGGCGCATCAACATGCTGTACGTCGTGGACAACAACGGCACCTACGGGCTCACCAAGGGGCAGTTTTCAGCCACCAACGACAAAGGCTCGACATCCAAGAAGGGTGTGCCGAATCTCTACGAGCCCATCGATCTTGCCAGCATGGCCCTGCAGCTCGGCGCCAGCTTCGTGGCGCGCAGCTTCTCCGGCGACAAAAAGCAGCTGGTACCGCTCATCAAAGCCGGCCTGCGCCATCAGGGAATGGCGTTCATCGATGTCATTTCTCCGTGCGTGGCGTTCAACAACCATGCCGGTTCCACAAAAAGCTACGAGCACATTCGCCACCATGGCCAGAACGTGGTGAATGCCGACTTCATTGCGGAGCATGACGAGATCACGGCCGACTACCAGCCCGGCACCATGGAAGACGTGGCCATGCCGGACGGTTCCACGCTGCGGCTCTACAAGCTGGACGACTCCTTTGATCCTCATGACCGTGCCAAGGCGCTGCACTACGTGCACGCACGGCAGCTCGAAGGCGAGGTGGTGACCGGGCTGCTCTACGTCGACCCGGACGCGTCGGACTGCCACGAGGTGCTGGACACGGTGGCCAAGCCGTTGAACGCGCTCACGGAAGAAGAGCTCTGCCCGGGCAGCGAGGCGCTCGCGGCGATCAACGCAAGCTTCCGGTAACGCGCTCGAAAACACGAGCGTTACATCGTCGGGACATTCGCACGGTTGTTCGGTCCCGGCGATCCCCTATAATTGCGGCCGCTTTCCCCCCGAGCTGACGAGGTACCCCGTGGCCCTACCTAGCCTTGACGATTATTTTCCCGACTGGAAGGAGCGCGAAGCGCTGGCGGAGGCGATGATTCCGCTCATCGGCCAGATGTACCGCAAGAACGTCGTCACCTACTGTTACGGCCGCGCGATGCACAACCAGAGCGTCATGCAGCTGATGAAAACGCATCGCTACGTGCGGCAGATCGCCCAGAACGAGTTGTCCGAGTTCGAGAGCTTTCCGGTGCTGGAAGCCATGTCGAAGCTGGATCTCGGTCCGAGCCATATCGACGTGGGTAAGCTTGCTACGAAGTTCATGGCGGAAAACGAAGACGGCGAAATCTCCGCCGACGACTTCGTGGCCCGCGAGTGTGCAGAGGTCATCGGCCGGCACGTACCGCCGCTGCCGGAGCCTCAGGATGTGGTGCTTTACGGCTTCGGTCGCATCGGCCGGTTGCTGGCACGCCTGCTCGTGGAAAAAACCGGCAGCGGTCACCAGTTGCGCCTGCGCGCTATTGTCGTGCGTAAAGGTTCGGACGACGACATCATCAAGCGGGCAAGTCTGCTGCGACGCGATTCGGTGCATGGCAGCTTCCAGGGCACGATCCGGGTGGATGAGGAAAACAGCTGCATCATCGCGAACGGCAACGTCATTCGCGTGATCTATGCCCCTGGTCCGGATCAGGTCGATTACGAGCAGTACGGCATCAAGAACGCGGTCATCATCGACAACACCGGTGCCTGGCGCGATGCCGACGGCTTGAGCAAACACCTCGAGTCCAAGGGTGCGGCGAAGGTGATCCTCACTGCGCCAGGGAAAGGTGCCATCAAGAACATCGTCTCCGGGGTCAATTCAGGGGACATGTCTCCGGACGATCAGGTGCTTGCGGCCGCAAGCTGCACCACCAACGCGATCGTGCCCGTCATGAAGGCCATGAACGACGAGTTCGAAATTGTGAACGGCCACATGGAGACGGTGCACGCGTACACCAACGACCAGAACCTGATCGACAACTACCACAAGAAAAACCGCCGGGGACGAGGCGCGCCGCTGAACATGGTGATCACCGAGACCGGTGCGTCGTCGGCCGTTGTCCGCCTGCTGCCGGAGCTGGATGGCAAGCTCACGGGCAATGCCATCCGGGTGCCTACGCCAAACGTCTCGCTGGCCATCCTCAACCTGACGCTTGGTCGCAGCACCAGCCGGGAAGAGGTATCCGATTTTCTGCGCAACGCCAGCCTTTTCAGCGATCTGCAGCGGCAGATCGACTACACCACGTCGCCTGACATCGTGTCGTCGGATCTGGTCGGGAACCGCCACGCATGCATCGTGGACGGCGAAGCCACCATCGTGAACGACAACCGTGTCGTGCTTTACGTGTGGTACGACAACGAGTTCGGCTATGCCTGCCAGGTTGTGCGCGTGGTGCAGAAGTGGGCCGGTATTTCTTATCCCCTGATTCCGCAGGACTCCGCCGACATCGGCTTCTAGAATGGTTCGTACACGGATCGCACCGTCGCCGACCGGGGACCCCCATGTCGGCACGGCGTACATGGCGCTGTTCAACTGGGCCTTCGCAAAGCAGCAGGGCGGTGAATTCGTGCTGCGCATCGAAGACACCGATCAGGCGCGTTCTACCGCTGCGTCGGAGGAAAACATCTTCTCCGCTTTGCGCTGGCTCGGCCTGGACTGGGCCGAAGGGCCTGATTGTGGTGGCCCGCACGGCCCGTACCGGCAGAGCGAACGCCGCGACATTTATCGGGGCTATATCGATCAGCTCGTGGAAGCGGGGCACGCGTTCCCGTGTTTCTGCAGCAAGGCGCGGCTGGACGAGGTGCGGGCTCAGCAGCAGAAAGCCAAGCAGACCACACGCTACGACGGTCACTGTCTGTCCTTGAGCCCGGACGAGGCGCGGGCGCGAATCGACGCCGGCGAAGAGTACGTGGTGCGCCTCAAGGTACCCGACAGCGGCTCGTGCACGTTTACCGACCGCCTGCGCGGGGAGATTTCCATTCCCTGGGAGCAGGTGGACATGCAGGTGCTGCTGAAGGCGGATGGCATGCCCACATACCATCTCGCGGTGGTGGTGGACGATCACCTCATGGGCATTACCCACATCCTGCGCGGCGAAGAGTGGATCAACTCGGTGCCCAAGCATCAGTTGTTGTACGAGTACCTGGCCTGGCCCATGCCGGAACTGGTGCATCTGCCTTTGCTGCGCAATCCTGATCAGAGCAAGCTGTCGAAGCGCAAGAATCCGACCAGCGTCAATTTCTACCGGGACGCGGGGTTTCTGCCGGAAGCGCTGTTGAATTACCTGGGGCTCATGGGCTGGTCCATGCCCGACGAACGGGAGATGTTCACACTCGAGGACATGGCCCGCGCTTTCGATGTGGACCGGATCTCGACGGGTGGGCCGATCTTCGATCTGGAGAAGCTCGCCTGGTTGAACGGTCAGTATCTGAGGGCCATGACCCCGGACGAGTTCATGGCGCGGGTGCGGGACTGGCAATTGAACGAAACGCGGCTTGCAGCGCTGGTACCGATGGTGCAGGAGCGCATCGAGCGCATGGACGAGCTGGTTGGCCTGACCGACTACCTGCTGGGTGCGCGCGCGGCGATCACGCCCGACCATTTCGAGCACAAAACGCTGGAGCGGGAAGACGTTGTGCGGGTGCTGTACCACAGCTCGCAGGCGATGGACGTGTTGCGGCAGTGGGACAGCGCCACGCTGCACCGGCTCTGCACGGATCTCGCCGGGCGCTGCGACATGAAGCTGCGGGATTTCCTGTTTCCACTGTTCGTTGCGGTCAGCGGCAAACGTGTGTCGCTGCCGCTCTTCGACTCCATGGCCTACCTGGGCGCCGACGTCACGCGCGCCCGCCTGCGCGATGCACTGGCCGTTCTGGGCGTGAGCGGCAAGGAGAAGAAGCGTCTGGACAAGGAGCTTCAGGCGGGGGCGCCTTGATCGGCCTGCCCGCATTGACAGGCCCCCGTTCCAACCCTAAGATTCCGCGCTCTCTGGGGCCATAGCTCAGCTGGGAGAGCGCGTGAATGGCATTCACGAGGTCGGGAGT
>CAZYYJ010000077.1:0-25007 GCA_964651595.1 uncultured Pseudomonadales bacterium
CGACAGGTGCAGAACGCCGTCGCGGGCATCGACGTGCGCGTCCGGGGCGTCGCTGGTAAAACCCTGCACGGCCCCGGGAAAACTGAAATGAAACTGCGCGCCATCTTTGGGCGCCCATGCATCGTACCCGCGCATGCGCCGGGCGGTGGTCACCAGCGCCACCGCTTCGGTGGCACAGTCGGAGATGCCCCGGCCCGGCTCCGCCGTGGGCACGTAGATGCGGTCAGCTACGGGGCCCCGCCAGTCCGTGCCGGTGCCGTCTCCGTCGATACCGGCCAGCCCGTTCTTGATGCCCATGAGGCAACCGACGTTACCCGCGTTGCAATCGGTATCCCAGCCGCAGGTGTTGACGATCTTCAGCGTTTCACTGAAATCGTCACCGCCGTGCAGGAGGGAATGCACGATCAGTCCGTGGTTGGGCACCATGTGGCAGTTGCCACCGTAACGGTCGTAACCATAGGTAGCGGCCAGCCGCTCCCGGGTTTCCCGCCAGTCAGGCTCCGCCGCATGCCAGGCGCGGAGATCGTCGATGAGCTGGCGGATGATGCTGTCCCGCGGCACGTAGCCGAGGGCGGTGTCCAGCAGCACGTCGAGGTTGCTCTCCACGAAGGCCATGGCTTCCATGACCGCCAGCACCACCGCGCCATGCACGGCCGCGCCGTCGTGGCTCACCCGCGCCGCCGCTTCCGCAAGCTGCGCGGCCAGGGCCGCATCGCCCGGCGCCACCATGGCCCAGCCGTCGATGAAAATCTGCGCGCCGATCTGCTCCGCCACCACCTGGCCGTTCAGCGCCGCCGAGCCGCTCATGGGCGGCTCGATGCCCTGCTTCAGGCGCAGATAGGCTGTGTGTTCCGTGGAGTTGCCCATGCCTCCCCACCACAGAATGGTGCGACCTTCGATGAGATAGTTGCGCCAGGCAGCACCCACCTGCTGTGGCGTGATGGTGCCCGGATAGCCTTCGTCTTCCAGCGCACGTACGAAGGTGAACGTACCCGAGATGTCGTCGTCCGTAACCAGCAGCGGAACGCCCAGGCGCTCGTGCACGTAGCCCGTGATCTCCCCCAGCTCCTGCTGGATGCGCTCGTGGGTCCAGCCTTCGAAAGGTCGGCCGAGGTAGACACCGATCACTTTGCCGAGCACGCCGGCGTAGACCTTTTCGGCGTACGTTGCCGTGCGTACGTCCACGTAGCCGTCACCCGCGACGGCTTCTCCGGTTCTCGATCTCTCCACGTACCTGCCCTGTTCGTCTGCCGACCCCGGGGCCAAGCGTGCCGCAAGGCGGGAGCACGGTAAAGGTGGCGCGCGTTACTGCAGCGGTTGCGCGCCCGGCTCCGGGGCGGGTGACAGCGTGGCGGGCTCCGTGTCGCCGCTGCGCGCCAGCAGTGTCTCGAACTGCTCGTCCTGCATCGGTTTGGCAAAGAGATAGCCCTGACCCACCTCGCACCCCATGGCGACGAGCAGCTCACGCTGTTCGACGGTCTCGATGCCTTCCGCAACCACCCCCAGGTTCAGGCTTTGAGCCATGGAGACGATGGCACGGCAAAGGGCCCGGTCGCTGGCATCGTGCTCCAGGTCTTTGACGAACTCCCGATCGATCTTGACCACGTCGAGGGGAAACTGCTTCAGGTAGGCCAGCGACGAGTAGCCGGTGCCGAAATCGTCGATGGCAAGCGCCACACCCAGGCCCTTGAGCTGGTCGAGCACCTCCGCGGTGCTGCCAGCGTCCGCCATGATGGCGGTCTCCGTTATCTCGAGCTGCAACATGGCCGGGTCGATGGCGTACTGCTCCAGCACTCTCGCCACCTCCGTCTGCAGCTGTCCGTAGCCGAACACGCGCCCGGAGACGTTTACCGATACCGGCACGCACGGCACACCGCGCGACTGCCAGCGCCCGAGCAGCTCAGCAGCACGCGACAGCACCCAGCGATCGATCTCGGCGATGAGGCCGGATTGCTCGGCAAGCGGTATGAATACCGCGGGCGAGACCTGACCCAGCGTGGGATGACACCAGCGGAGCAGGCATTCCGCGCCGACCACCCGGCCATCGGCCAGCAGCACCTTCGGTTGCAGATACAGCTCGAGTTCGTCGCGATACAGCGCCTGGCGCAGCGCAAGATCGAACTGCAGGGCTTCTTTGCCGGCACTGTGCGGAATGTCGGCATAGCGCCGGTGACTGCCGCCACCCTGCGCCTTCGCCGCACTGAGAGCCTGGGCCGCGTGCTGCAGCAGTCCGGCGATGTCGTCGCCATCGTCCGGTGTGGTGGCCACACCAATGCTGGCCGTGACCGCCAGCTGGTAACCGTCGGCGTCGATGGGCTCCAGCGGCGCCGCCTCGATGGCGTTGATCGCCTCGCCCAGCTCCAGATCGTTGGCGTGAGAGACCAGCAGCGCAAACTCATCGCCGGCAACCCGGGCAAGATCGAGAAACGTACCCTGACCGCGCAGCGCCTTCACCACACCTTTGAGTCGTGAGGAGATCACTTTCAGCACGTGATCGCCGGCCTGGTGCCCCAGCGTGTCGTTGACCCGCTTGAACTGATCCAGACCCACCAGCAAAAGGCTCTGGGTCTCGCCGGCAAAGCGCGACCGATCCACCACGTCCCCCAGATACTGCGAGAAATAGTGGCGGTTGGGCAGCCCTGTCAACGAGTCGTAGTACGCGAGGCGCCGGATACGCTCCTCAGCCTCACGTTTCTCCGTCACATCCCGCACCACCAGCAACGCCAGCGCCTCTCCCTGTGGCACCACCCGGGCTTCCAGGTGCCGGGCCGCGTCCGTACGGTTGTCAGTGTATTCGAAGCGCTCTTCCTGCCGCGCGCTGACAACCCGGGCAACCACACCCTTCGCCAGCATGGCGCCCTCGTAAGGCAGAAACGTCTCCAGCGGCGCGTCCACGTGCTGCACCTCAGCGCCGTGCCCGGGTTCGAACACCCGCTGCACGTGTCCGCTTCCGTCCACGATCAGCATCCTGTCCGGCAGGGCTTCCAGCATGGCGCGGTTGTTTTCCTCACTCTGTATCAGCGCCGCGCGCGTGCGCGCACTGTGCAGGATGTATTCGATACGGTGACCCAGCAGCGCCCAGTTCAGCGGTTTGGTCACGTAGTCAGTTGCCCCGGTGTCGTAGACGCGATGAATGGACTCGGTATCGCTGGCACCGGTGATCACCACTATCGGTACCTCGCGGCCTCCCGCCATGGCCCGCAGCGCCGCGCACGCCGCGAAGCCGTCAAGCACCGGCATCTGCAGATCGAGCAGCACGATATCGGCGCCTTCGGCTTCGAACAGCGCGACAGCCTGCGCGCCGTCCTCGGCCTCGACGGTCGCGAAGCCATGGTCAGCAAGCGCTGCACAGACGAGCGAACGCGCCAGCGCATCGTCATCCGCAACCAGCACGCGGGCCTTAGCCGGAGCCATCAGCATGTCCCTCCAGCCAGGTTTCAAAGCGCGCCTGTTCCTGCGCCACCTCTTCGAGGAGAGGCCCCAGCGTCGTCAGTGGTGAGTTACCCGCGCGGCTTTCGAGCTGCGCATACAGACTGGCGAGGTTGGCGCCGCCCAGGTTCGCACAGGCCGATTTCAACTTGTGCGCCGCAAACCGCACCGTTTCGGTGTCGTCATCCTTGAGGGCTGCGTCCAGCGCTGTACCGGTTTCCCGGCTGAGTCCCTGAAACAGTTCGATGGCGTGCGGCAGCATGGCCGTGCCGTCGGGGCGCCGGAGCGGCCGGATGCGCTCTATGGCCGCGTCATCGAAGCGCGTGAGATCCTCATCCTGCCCCTGCGCGTCCGGCGGCGTGAGCGGCGTCGCCATTTCCGGCAACCAGACCCGCAGCGCCCCCGCAAGCTGCAGGAGCGTGCAGGGTTTTGTCAGAAAATCGTTCATGCCGGCATCCAGACAGTGCTGGCGCTCTTCCGGACCGGCGTTGGCCGTGAGCGCGACGATCGGCACCTCTGCACGCGGGCCGCCTAGACTGCGAATTCGCCGGGTGGCTTCCACCCCGTCGAAGTCCGGCAGCCGATAGTCCATCAGTACCGCGTCGAAGTCCTCCCGCGAGGCGACCATGACCCCGCTGGCCCCGTCACTGGCCGTTTCGCAGCGCACGCCCAGCTCGGCCAGCATGCTCACGAACACCTGCTGGTTGACGACGTTGTCTTCCACCAGCAGCACCCGGCCGCTCAGCAACCGTTCCTCGGGGGCTTGCAGGTCGGCTTCACGCAGCGCTACGTCCGCGGGGCTTGCCGCGCGCGCCGTCACCTCGAAAGAAAACGTGGAACCTTCGCCGGGGGCAGAAACGAGCGCCAGCTCACCACCCATGAGCTCCACCAGCTCTTTGCAGATCGACAGGCCGAGGCCGGTGCCGCCGAAGCGGCGGCTGACGCTGGCGTCTTCCTGCGCAAACGACTCCCAGATCCGCGCCTGCGCGTCTTCGGCAATGCCGATACCGGTGTCCGTGACGGCAAAGGCCAGGTGCTGGGCGCCGTCGCGGGCCTGCGCGTCCAGCCGCAAGGTCACGCTGCCGGCCTGGGTGAACTTCAGCGCGTTGCTGAGCAGGTTGATCAGAACCTGGCGCAGGCGCTGCGCATCCAGCATCACGGCCGGCGGCGGCGTGTCCGGCAGAGCCAGCGTCAGCGCCACCTGCTTTGCCTCCGCCTGATACGTGAAACTCTCCACGATCTCCGTGAGCAGCGTATTCAGCACCGTAGGCACGGGATCCAGAGACATCTTTCCCGAATCGAGCTTCGAGTAGTCGAGAATGTCGTTGACGATCCGCACCAGCCCATCGACGGAGCTCTGTATGTTGTCGGCATAACTCTTCTGCCGGCTCGTCAGCGAGGTGCGGGCGAGCAGCTCGGTCATGCCGACGATCCCGTTCATGGGCGTGCGCACTTCGTGGCTCATGCGCGCCAGAAACTCCACCTTGGCCCGCGAGACGCGCCGCAGTTCCTCGTTGCTGGCAGCCAGGGCTTCCGTGCGCCGCTGCACCTCGCTTTCCAGACGGCGACGCTGCTCCACCCGCACCGCTTCCCGTTGCCGCAGCCGCCGGACTAAGGCGGCGACGCCCCCCACGAGCAGCACGGCATACGCCACAAAGGCCCACACCTGCTGCCAGGGCGGGGGCTCCACCGTCAGCAGCACCGGCTGGGCCTGCGCGTTCCAGGCATTGTCAGCGCTGAAGACTCGGGCCCGCAGCACGTACTCGCCGCCCGGCAGATTGGTGTAAGTGGCGGAGCGACGATTGCCTGCGTTCTGCCAGCCTTCGTCGAAGCCTTCGAGAAGAAACTCGTACCGTTTATCGCCGGGCCTGGAAAAATCCAGCGCCGCAAACTCGAAGGTCACCGCATTTTCCCGCCAGCCGAGGGCAAGACGCCGCCCAGCCTCCAGCAGCGAATCCGGCTCGTACGGCTGATTCAGCTTCGCTATCTCGGTCAGCACCACATTGGGAGCGGGCTTGTCGATGGTGAGCTGATGGGGGTCGAAGGCATTGAAGCCATTGCTGCCCCCGAAGAAGAGCTGACCGTCCGCACTCTTGTGCGCCGCACCGTAGTGAAACTCCTCGCCCTGCAACCCGTGGATCTGCCCGAAGTTGCTCACCGCCCCCGTATCCGGATTGAAGCGGCTGAGGCCCGCGTTGCTGCTGAGCCACAGGCTGCCGACGTTGTCGGAAAGAATGCCGTAGACCAGGTTGCTGGCCAGGCCATCGCGCCGGGAGACGGTCTCGAAGCGGATGCTGTCGGGCGCGGTGGAATTACCGACGATGCGATGCAGACCGCTGCCTCCGCTGCCCACCCACAGCCGATCCTGCGGGTCGCGGTGCAACGCATAGATGGACTCGTTCACATTGCCGTCCCGAAGGAAGGCACGGAACTCGAGCTTGTAGCGGTCGAAGAGACAAAGACCGTCCTCCGTGCCGATCCAGAGATTGCCCTGCGGGTCTTCGGCAAAGGCGCGCGCCTGCTTGCCGCAGAAACCGGCGCCGGCTCCGGCCGGGGCAAACTGCGTCACCACACCCGTGTCCGGCGCAACCCGATTGACACCACCGCCGAACGTGCCGATCCAGACATTGCCCGCACTGTCCTCGTAGAGGCTCATGATGCTGTCGCTGGTCAGCCCGTTGGCATTAGCCGGCCCTTCGCGCAGCGGCACCAGGGGCGCATCCGGCGACGGGCGCCACAACACCCCGTGCGCCATGGTGCCGATCCAGAACGCGCCGGTGCGCGTGCGCAGCAGCGAGACTACCTGGGTGCGCTCATCGAGCCCCGGCGCATCGAGGCGCATCGGCTGCGCTTCGCCGGTCGAGCGGTCGATGCCGTGGATACCGCCGTTGAGGCTGGCCACCCAGATACGGTTCGGTTCGGTGGCGAAGGCAGCGATGCCGCGTCGTCTGAGCCACGGCGCTTCGTAGTGACCGAACGCCCAGCTGTCGGAGTTCCAGAGGTTTGCACCGCCGAAACGGGTGCCGACCCACAGGATGCCGTGACTGTCCTCGAGCAGCGACATGACGTAGGCATCGTTCAGCTCGGTACGCCGCTCACCGCTGCCATAACGCCAGAAACGCGAAGAATACGGAGGCAGCATATTCAGCCCGTTGGCGGTGGCCACCCAGAGACGCCCGACGCTGTCTTCCAGCACTTCCCACACGTGGTCGTTGCTGATGGTGCCTGCGTCGTCGGGGTCGTGACGGAAACGCTTGAAGCGGCCCGTACGTACGTCCAGCAGATTCAGACCGCCACCCATGGTGCCTACCCAGATGCCACCATGGCGATCCTGAAAGAGGCTCCGCACACGATTGTGCGACAGGCTCGTCGCCTTGGCCGGGTCGTGGCGCAGGCGCGTAAAGCGGGAGGTACCCGACTGCAGCCACGCCAGACCGTCGTTGGTGCCGACCCACAGGCGGCCCATGTCATCCTGCAGCAGGCCATAGACCCGGTCACTCGGCAGGCTCGACGGATCGCCGGGATCGTGCCGGTACCGGGTCACGCGCCCGGTGCGGGGCTCCAGGAAATTGAGGCCGCCGCCGAGAGTGCCGATCCAGATACCCTCGGCGGTGACAACCAGCGCGCGCGCACGGTCGCTCGACAGGGAGTCGTTGCGGGTCGGATCATGGGAGAAATGCTCGAAACGGTCGGTGCGCCGGTCCCACCGGGCCACCCCGCCCCCGTCGATGGCCAGCCACAGATTCTGCGCCGCATCCTCCTCGATGGCCCAGATGTGATCGCTGCCCAGCTCCCCCTGTGCGATATCGCCGCGCTGGTAGCTCTTCACCTCGTGACCGTCGTAGCGGTCCAGGCCGTTCTCCGTGGCGATCCAGATGTAACCCTGAGAATCCTGCCGGATATCCATCACGGTGTTCTGCGTCAAACCGTTGGCAACGGTGAGATGCCTGAACGCCATGGGTTTGGCAGTGTCCGCCCAGCCGCGCTCTCCAGCACCCCACAAGAGTGCCGTTAGCATGCAGAGCGCAAGGCCACGGCGGTTGTTCATGCCTTGAGTCTAGCCACCTTTCCCTGCGCGAAAGGCCGCAAAAAGTGACGCAATTGGCGTCACCGAAATTTCGACGCCCCGCGAGCCGGCGCCGGACGGCGCCTCGACTAGAGTGTTAGAAGGCGACCCGAATCGGTCTCGACGTTCCGGTCGTCAGGCAATTGCGCAGGACCCAACATGGCTGAGCTCTTACTTGCAGGAACCACGAGCGGCGCGCACGAACGGCTGGCAGCCTCCATCGGCCGTGCCATGCCTTTGTGGTCCGTGCGGCAGGTCACCGGCGCTGACGGGCTGCTGCAGGAAGTGACGCAGCGCAAGAACCATTACGATCTGGTGCTCGCAGGCTTCGAACAGCCCGAAGCCTTCGAACCCGTGTTCGATGCCTGCCGCACCGCGTCCCCGCAGACCCTGCGCTTTGCAGCGTTCGACGCCGTGCTTCCGGCGCAGGTGCCTTTCGCCCATCAGGTGCTGGCAATCCCCGAGCGCATCGAAGCCATACACCCGGTGCTGGCTGCCGGCGTTGAAGTTGCCGAACGGGCCTGCGCCCATCCGACGCTGGCCCGCATCGTCGCCAATCTGCACGACGTGCCCTCGCCGCCGGTGCTGTACTTCGACGTGCGCGAGCAGGTGGAGCAGCGCCACGGCGATCTCGCCGGCATGGCTGACGTTGCCAGCCGGGATCCAAGCCTGGTGGCACGCATCCTGCGCGTGGCCAACTCCGGTTTCTACGGTCTGCCCCGATCCATCAGCAATCTCAGCGAAGCGGTAGGGCTGATCGGCACCGATGCGCTGCTGGGGATGGTTCTCGCGGCGCAGCTCTACTCCGGGCTGCCGCCGCCGGGGTTGAATCTGGAAGTGCTGTGGCAGCACACGCTGCAGGTGTCTTCGCTGGCTAAGCAGATCGCCGCGCTCGAGGGCGCAGACCGCACCGCCCAGGGCGAAGCCGCCATTGCCGGCCTGCTACACGATCTCGGCATCATGGTGCTGCTGGAGAACGAGCCCGCGCAGTATCAGCCCATGTGGCACAAGGCCGCCGGGGACGAAAGCCGCCTGGCCGAGCTCGAACGGGAGGCATTCGGCACCACGCACGGCGAGCTCGGCGCGTTGATTCTGAAACTCTGGAGCCTGCCCGAGGCGGTCATTGACGCTGTGGCGCACAGCCACACCGTCGATCACATCGACGCCCCGGGCCTGTCCGTGCAGGCCCGCGCCGTGCTGGCCGCCGAGTGGCTGCTGGCGTCTTCCGGCGCCGACGTCCCGGAACCGCTCGAAAGCGTCGATCAGGGCGTGCTCGCAAGCTGGCAGGGCGAATGTGAGCGTGTGCTGAGTTCGGGGCTGTCGTTGTGACCATGGAAGCAGCCTCGCTGCTGCGCGAGTTTGCCGTCCTGGTACGGGACGAGTTCAACGCCGCCGGCGTATCGCTGCTCCTGTGCACCGAGCCGGCCGACGCCCGTGACCTGCTGCTGGTGCACGATGGCAGGGGTGAACCGCTGCCCGAGCTCGCGAACTCCAGCACTGCTGAGCAACTGCTGGCAGGCGCAAAAACTGACAACCAGGGTGACGCAGGCCCCGTAACCTGGCGCGCCAGCAGCCGCAGCGGCGGTCTGCTCGTGCGCATGACGCTGCGCGAGATTCTCAGCCGCACCACTGCCAGCGCCCGGGAAGAGAACGAACGGCGCAGCGTTCCCGACATCGCGCCCGCGCCTGCGGACGATGGCACCGTCTGGTTCGGCCTGGACGCCTGCGACGACAGCGAGCGTTTTTTCGACTGGCTTGCGGGCAGCGGCACCGACACAGGCACCTGGGTATCCATCGGCACGCGTCTGGCGTGGAGCGTCTATCAGCTCAACGAAGCGCTGCAGGACCCCGTGAGTCAGCTGCACGACCGTATCGAGCTGCAGCTCTTCCTCAACCGTGCCATTGCCGCCTCTGAAGAGCAGGGCCAGGCGCTGAGCCTGCTGCTGGTGAACCCCGACGACTTCAATATGGTGAACCACCGCTACGGCCGCGAGCAGGGGGATCTGGCCATACGCGAGATTGCCGCCACCCTCACCAACCGGCTGCGCAGAACCGATGGCATCTTCCGTTACGCCGGCGCCATCTTTGCGCTGGTGCTGCCGGCTACGGGCCGCGAACACTGTCGCCGCGCCGTGGAGAAGTTACGCCAGCACCTCACGGGCACGGCGTACGTGGACGGCCAGGAACATTTCACGTTCAGCATGGGCGCCACCACCCTCACGGTAGAAGGCCTGAACGAGAACCGTCCGGATGCCGCAAAGCTGCTGCGTAGCGCCGATGCTGCGCTGAATCGGGCCCGTCTATCCGGCGGCGCGCGCGCGATCATGACCGAGTTCCCGGACGGGGCCGAAGGCGGTGCCGGCGTGAGTCCCCTGCACGGCGTGTTCACAACGAACACCGAGAAGGACTACCGCAACATGCTGCTGCTGTGGGAGACCATCGGTCTCGTTACGCAGAGCTCCGAGCCGGAAGCCATGGCCAAGGCACTGATCGACCGCCTGGCGCTGGGTTTCCAACCGGACCGCATCGTGCTGCTGAACGTCGACGACGGACGGGTGCTGGCCTCCAACGTGCGCGACGCGGCGGCCGTGGAAGGGCGCAGCAGCGGCCGCGAAGTGGCCATCAGCGACCGCCAGCAGAAGCTCATCGACTCGAGCCTCGACAGTCGCCGCACGGAACGGCTGCGCGACGACGCCTACACCGGCTACGCGGTACCGCTGATCGCCCGCGATACCGTCATAGCCTGCATGTTTCTCGACGCCCGGGGCCGCCGTCTGCAGCTCGACTCGTCGGACATCGTGTTTCTGAACGCGCTGGCGGGGCAGATGGCGGTAGCCCTGGACCGTGCCAGACTTGCCACCGGCTGGATCCACCAGAAAGACCAGGAAAGCCGCAAGCTGCGCGAAGAGCTGGACGAGCTGCGCCAGTCGCTGAGCCCGAGCCGCATGATCTACGACTCGGAAGAGATGCACGGGCTCATGGACACGCTGAAGCGGGTGGCGCCGTCCGATGCCACCGTGCTCATTACCGGAGAAAGCGGCACAGGCAAAGAAATGCTGGCCCAGGCCC
The DNA here is from genome assembly GCA_964651595.1 of uncultured Pseudomonadales bacterium. GTDB lineage: Bacteria > Pseudomonadota > Gammaproteobacteria > Pseudomonadales > Azotimanducaceae > UBA4421. The sequence goes on from CAZYYJ010000077.1 coordinate 10,565, forward strand.
TGCACCAGTACAGCCGCCGGGCGGAGAGCCCCTTCGTGATCTTCGACTGCGGCGCCGTGGCGCCAACGCTCATCGAAGCTGAGCTCTTCGGGCATGTGAAAGGTGCTTTCACCGGCGCCGAGAACGCGTCCGACGGACGCATCGCACAAGCAGCAGGCGGCACCCTGTTTCTGGACGAGATCGGCGAGCTGCCGCTGCAGGTGCAGGCCAAGTTGCTGCGCTTCGTGCAGGAAAAATCGTATGCACCGGTGGGCAGCGCGGTGGATCGGCACGTAGACGTGCGTATTGTCGCCGCCACCAACCGTACGCTCGCCGACGAGGTCGGTGCGGGACGCTTTCGGGGCGATCTCTACTACCGGCTGCAGGTCATCTCTCTGCAGGCCATCCCCCTGAGGCATCGCAGAGACGACATCCTGCCCCTGGCACGCTACTACCTGGAGCGTTTTTCCGGGCAGAACGGCCTCGCCCAGCGCTATCTGAGCGACGACGCGGCGCAGAAGCTGCTGGCCTACGACTGGCCGGGCAACGTGCGCGAGCTGCAGCATTCCATGCTGCGCACCGTGCTGATCTCCGACGGCGAAGAAATCAAACCCGACGCCATCCAGCTTCTGCCGGAAGCAACCATCGCCCCGCCAGTCACCACCGCGCCGCCGACACCCGCCACGCCAACGGCAACGCCAACGGCAACGCCCGCGACTCCGGTGGTGCAGGGAGACGATCCCTGGGCACCCCTGCGCGAAGAGCTGCTGCGCCAGATCCAGCGGGCCATGGACGCCAACCGGGACTGTCCCGTACCGCTGGGTAAATGGTTGACCGAAGACTTTGTGCTGGCGGCCAGCGACGCCACCGATCGCGTCGCCCGCCGCGCCGCCGAGCTGGTGGGCCTGCCCGAATCCACCTTCCGCCGCCATCTGCAGAAATCCGAGGCGGAGCACGCGGCGGGAATCGCCAACCGCACAGACGCCTGGCGCGACGTGCGTCCCCTCGTCAGCCGAGTGGTCCGCAACGCCCAGCAAACGCCGGCAGGCGCCGACCTCGTCGACCGCGCCCGGGCCACGTTGCTCGAGCACGTGATCGAAGAGGTGGAGGGGCGTATCTCGGTGGGCGCTGCCTTGATGGGTGTCACGCCACCCACGTACAAACGCTGGGTGCAGGCGCGCGCCTCGCAGGGTAACGCCTGATGCGCATACGTTTCGCCCTGCTGCTCTGTCTCGCCGGTGTCATCGGCTCCGGCGCCCTGTCTCCTGCCGCCTGGGCTGTCGCCTCAGGCAACCTGGCGCGCAACCTGCAATTCGACAGCTTCACAGCGGCTGACGGACTGTCTGCGGAGTTTGTCACCGACATTGCCCAGGACGGCCGCGGCTACCTGTGGTTCAGCACCCAGATGGGCCTGAACCGCTACAACGGTTACGACATCGTCATCTACGAGCATGATGCCGGCGCCGCCAATTCGCTGAGCAACAACTTTGCCCGCAGCCTGTACGTGGACCCGACCGGAGAGCTGTGGATAACCACCGACGGCGGTGTGGACCGCTACGACTATCGCGAAGACCGGTTTGTCGCCAATCCCTTGAACCTGCCGGATCGTCTCGCGAGCCTCGCCGTGCGCACGCTGATACGCGACGCCGCAGGGCGCTTCTGGCTGGGCACCGTGGATGCGGGGCTCATTGCCGTCGACGCGGATGGCAGAAACCTCACCCATCATCAGGCGGACGGCAGCCGCGCCGCCCTGCCGCACGATCACATCATCGCGGTCTTTCAGGATCGTCGGAAGCGCCTGTGGGTGGGTACCGACGGCGGTGGTCTGGCGCGCTGGGACCCGGGCATGAACGGCTTCTTCGTGTACCGCCACAACCCGGCCAACCCCACCAGCATCAGCAGCGACAGCATCCGCGTCATCTACGAGGACCGGGCCGGCAACATCTGGATCGGCACCAGCGACGGCGGGCTGAATCTGCTGGACGAGACCAACGGCGGCTTCCGCCGTTTCCAGCACGATCCGGAGGAGGCCAACTCGCTGGCGCAGGGGCAGGTATTCACGATCCTCGAGGACAACAAAGGTACCTTGTGGGTTGGCACCGAAAGCGGTCTGTCAGAGTGGCGCATGGCCCTGCAGGGTTTCGTCAACTACCGTCACAACCCCGGGGAAGCGGACAGCCTTGCCGACAACTCGGTCACCCAGCTGTTTCAGGACCAGTCGGGGGTGCTCTGGGTAGCAACCAACGGCGGGGTGAGCAGCTGGAACTATTTTTCCGACGCGTTCAGCTATCACCAGACCACTAACGGCGTGCTCAACAGCAACGTCGTCACCGCCCTTGCTGAAGATCAGGACGGGTTTCTCTGGATCGGCACGTACCAGGGCGGCCTCACGCGCCTCGACCTCACCAACAACGAGGTGCGTCACTACCGTCACAGCATCGACGATCCCGCCAGCCTCGCCGAAGACCGCGTGATGGCGGTGCACGTGGACCATCAGAACCGCCTGTGGGTCGGCACCCGCGCCTCGGGCCTGAACCGGCTGGAAGCCGATGGCAGCTTCACGCGCTTTGCCCACGAGCCCGCTGCAGCAAATTCACTCTCGGGCAACGGCATCACCAGAATCCACGCCGATCCGGATGGCACAGTCTGGGTGGGGGTGTTCGACGGCGGTCTCAACCGTCTCGCTCCCGACGGCACCATTACGCACTTCCGCCACAACCCCGATGACGAGCGTTCGCTCAGCAGCAACCGCGTGCTGGCAATACACCGGGACCGGGCGGGGGCGCTGTGGATCGGCGCGGAGCGGGGCGGTCTGAACCGTCTGGAAGCCGATGGCACCACGTTCACGCGTTTCCGGCTGGACGATCAGGAAGGCGCGCACGGGGTAACCGCCTGGGACATCGCCGAGTCTGCTGACGGCGCCCTGTGGATCAGCACCATGGATCACGGGCTGCTGCGCTGGCGGGCCAGCTTCCGGCAGGAAGGGCTGGCGCGCTTCGATCGTTTCGGTCGCTCCGAAGGTCTGTCTTCGGCCGTGTACAGCGCCCTGCCCGGCGACAACGGCGAAGTGTGGGCATCCAGTTCCCGCGGTCTGTTCCGTTTCGACCCCCGGGAGATCAGCGCGCGGCGCTACGATCAGCGCACGGGCCTGAAAAGTACCGAGTTCATGCCCGGGGCACGGCTGAGAAACGCCAGCGGTCGCCTGCTGTTCGGCAGCAACAAAGGTATGGTGAGCTTCTTCCCTATAGAGCTGACCCGCAACACCCGCCCACCGCAGGTACACGTCTACGCCACGTCCCGAGACCGGCGCCTCGATCAGAGCAGCAACGGCATGCCGCCCCCCACCATCGTGCTGCCTTACGCCGATCCGTTCATTACCTTCGAGTTCATGGCCCTGGACTACGTCTCCTCGGACAAGAACCGCTACCGCTACCGGCTGGCCGGCTTCGACAACGACTGGGTCGAAGCGGGCAGCTACCGGCGCGCGCCCTACACCAACCTGCCATCCGGCGAATATCAGTTTCAGGTGCAGGGCGCCAACAACGACGGTGTGTGGAACCGCCAGAGCGCGTTGATGAACGTAGTGGTCACCCCGCCCGTGTGGCGCCAGTGGTGGGCCTACCTGGCGTACGTGCTGGCCGCATTGCTGTTGTTTGCGTGGTTGCTGTACGCGCAGCAGCGCAAACGCCGGGCCGAGGTTCAGGCGCGCGTACGCCTGGAAGAAGAGGTAGCCGAGCGCACCCGCGAGCTGGCCTCACGGTACGCCGAACTGGAAAGCCTGAACGAGCGCCTCTCGGAAGCCAGCGTCACCGATTCTCTGACGGGCTTGCGCAACCGGCGCTTCGTCGACGATTTCATCGAAGAAGAAATTGCGCTCGTGGAACGGCGCCTCATCGAAGGCACGCGGCAGGGTGACGACCGCCGCAGCAGCGGCGACTCGTCGCAGCTCGTCGTCTTCATGATGATCGACCTCGACGGCTTCAAGGCCGTCAACGATACGCACGGTCACCATGCCGGCGACGAGGTGCTGCTGCAGGTTCGGGATCTGCTGGTGTCGAGCTGCCGCGCGTCCGACGTTATCGTGCGGTGGGGCGGGGACGAATTCATGATCATCGCACACCCCTCGAGCATGTACGGTGCCAAGGTGCTGGCGGAAAAAGTACGCCGGGCCCTCGTGGAGCACGAGTACCGGCTGGAAGCCGGGGCGATAGCGCATCTTTCCGCGTCCATCGGCGTGGCGCCCTACCCCTTCGCCAGCCGCCCGCGCGAAGGCATGAACTGGGAACAGGTCACCAGCATTGCCGATCGGGCCGCGTATCTCGCGAAAGAGAATGGCAAGAACGCCTGGGTGAGTCTGAATGGCACCACCGCGTTCAGCCAGGCGGATTTTCCCCGCATCGCCGACGACCTGGCCGGACTGCAGGACGAAGGCAAGGTGGCGCTCGATTCATCGGTTGGTAACCACCTGGTGCTGGATCAGCGCCTGCCGGTGTCCGCCACGCGCTGACGGGCGACGTCCGCCGAAATTTTCCCCGCCGCCGGAATTTTCCGCGCGCCACCGCCGCTTTTTCCCACCGAAACTTTTCGCGCGATCGACGCCGTATCGTAAGCATATGTTTTTATTGGTTTTTTGAGTTTTCGAGAAAGTGGCACAGCGGTTGCACCTCCTTACACAAAGCGTGCAAACGCACCAAACGCCACTTCACAGGAACGGCACCATGAAACTCAAAGCTCTCGCCCCTACCCTCGCAGTCATCGGTGGTCTCACCGTTGCCTACCTGCAGACCGAGCATGCAACCTACGTCACCGCACCGCAGGCCGCGGCCGACACCGACGCTGCCGGCACGCCGGTCGACGGCTCTGCCGCGCAGGCTGCACCGGCGCTGCTGGCATCGGGCCCGTTCCATGAGACCCGCACCACCGAGCTGCCGTTCGACGATGACAACGAGCGCATGACGGCTGCCGGCACGGATGCGGCGCAGAGCTTCGACCTGGCCGCGGCAGATCGCCAACCCGCCTCCATGAGCCCGCGCGTTGCGGCGCTGGCAACCGCGGGTGGTGACGAGATGGTCGACGTGATTCTGCGCTACGGGGACAGCCCTGACAGCATCGACCTCGACGAACTGAAGGCCCTGGGCGCCGTGCCCGAGCGCACCTTCGCCGCGCTGGGTATGGTGGCTGCCCGGGTACCGGCGTCTGCGCTGAACGCTCTGAGCGTGACGGACGATCTGAATCTCATTGGCCTCGACGAGCCGGTTGCCGCTGCTTCCGTGAACGCCAAGAAAACCGCCAAGCTGCCGAAGCGTAATGGCAACAAGTACCAGGGGGTGGCGAGCGATGTGAACATTGCCGTGCTCGATACCGGCGTAACCGACGATCTGGATCTCGATGTCGCGGCACGCATGGACTGCACGGCCGGTGTCGTCGGTCACACCCGCACGTTCGTGGATCAGTTCACGGGACGTATCGTCGACGGCAACTTCGGCGACCACGATTTCAACGGCAACTGGGTCGAGAGCGGCGAAAGCAACGGTCACACCCGGGGCAGTCTGGAAGTGGACGACGACTTCGGTGTCTGCCTGTCCGGTGACTGTCTGATCGTGGAAGCCCGCGCCTCCGGCATCCACTGGAGCCGCGGCTTCGACATCGACGGCGCAACCACCGCCGCCCTGTCGTATGTGTACTCACACAACAACGACGGCGGCACGACGGTTGTGGAGATCTCCGGCGACGGCGGCAGCACGTGGACGGCTCTGGCCACCTACGGCATGCATTCGTGGACAACCGACGTCGCCCAGTCCTTCGACATCAGCGCTTACGCCCATGCCGACACCCGGCTGCGCGTTCGCGCCGCCCAGGCATCTTCCGACGACGAAGACCCCGGCGTGCTCGGCCTCGACAACATCTCCATCCAGGCGACGCTGCCCACAGAAGCGTGCGTGGCAGCCACCCAGGCCGTCGCCACCCCCGACGGAACGTTTGCCGACCATTTCAATTCCAGAACCTACGGCAACAACCAGGGGTCACTGTCTTTCAGCAGCGACTGGGTGGAAGTGGGCGAAGCCAACGGTAAGTCGTATGGCGATCTGGAAGTAGACAACGACGGTGGGCTGTGCCTGTCTGGCCGCTGCCTGCAGGTGGAAACCGCCAAGGTTGACCTCGCGGCTGTCCGTGAGCTGAACCTCGCCGGTTCCGGCAACGCCACGCTCAGCTACGTCGCCTCTCACGACAACGACGGCGGTCGGGTCGATGTGGAAGTGTCCGGCGACGGTGGCAGCTCCTGGATGACCCTGACGAGCTATGACCTGTCCGCACGCCTCGACGATCGGGCCGAAAGCTTCGACATCACCAACTTTGCCGGCGACAGCACGCAGATCCGCTTTCGCGTCTCCGAAGCCGCAGTTCGCTATGGCGACGACGACGATGATGATGATGAACGTTCGGTAGGTAAGCTCGGCATCGACAACATCGAGATCACCACGGCAGCCGCCCCCACCGCACCGTTCGACGCGTTCGGTCACGGCTCGCACGTCGCCGGGATCATCGGCGGCAAGGGCCAGAAGAACGCCGACTTCCACGGCGTCGCCGACGGGGCCGGCATTGTCTCCGTGCAGGTGCTCGACGGCCAGGGCCGCGGCGTCACCTCTGACGTGATTGCCGGTCTCGACTGGGTGCTGGCCAACAAGGACGCCCACGACATCCGCGTCGTCAACCTGTCCCTAGGGAAAAGTGTGGACGAAAGCGTTGCCACCGACCCGCTCGTGCAGGCTGCCGAAGCTCTGTGGGATGCAGGTCTGACGGTTGTGGTCTCTGCCGGTAACTTCGGCAACGACGGCCATTTCACCATCACCAGCCCCGGCAACTCGCCGAAGCTGATCACCGTGGGCTCGCTCACCGACAACGGCACGGCTAACCCCAACGACGACTATGTCTCGACGTTCTCCTCGAAAGGACCGACGCTGAACGACCATATCCTGAAGCCGGACCTGGTCGCGCCGGGCAACCGCATCGTCTCGGTCGTACACGGCAGCTCCAAGCTCTGGGGTGACCTGCCGGGACGCCGCGTTGGCCAGGAATATCTGGAGCTCTCCGGCACCAGCATGGCTGCGGCCATGGCCTCGGGCGCCGCTGCCCTCATGCTGTCGAAGGATCCGACCCTGAATCCCGCAACCGTGAAAGCGCGCCTCATGCGCTCGGCCCGCAAGATCGAAGGCGACGCGACCGCGACCGGTGCCGGCGTCCTCAACATCGAAGCCGCTCTGGAAGAAACCGGTATGATGTTCACCGACGCCCTGTCACCGAAGATGGCGCGCTCCGAGGAAGGTGAAGTGATCCTGGTCGAAGACACCGCACAGCTCTGGGGTGATGCCGCCTGGGCCAATGGCTACCTCTGGGCCAACGGCTACCTCTGGGCCAACAGCTACACCACGGCAGACGGCTACCTCTGGGCAGACGGTTACCTCTGGGCCAACAGCTATCTCTGGGCCAATGGTTACCTCTGGGCCAACGGTTATCTCTGGGCAAACGGTTACCTCTGGGCCAACGGCTACCTCTGGGCCAACCTGGTGGACAACGTCGACCCGCTGTATGCGAGTGGCGCCATCGAGCCGGAGCTGCTCGACGACTAACCCGGCAACGGATCTCCCCTCGAACCCCGGCACGCTGGATGCACGCCGGGGTTTTTCCGTTCTACCGGAGAACCTGGGAGCCACGTCTCATTTCCGGTACGCCGGGGCGGGGACGCTAACAAATCATTACAACGCGCGACGTCATCTCGCCTACACTGCGCGCCGCTGCCGTTGAGCAGCCTGAACCCTACGCAACCGGTAACACCACGCCCATGAATGGACTCGTCCGCACCGCCGCGCTCAGCGCCGCGCTTCTCCTCCCTGCCCTGGCCCAGGCCCTGCCCCTCGAAGCGGGAACCGGCAACACGGTGGAGCTGGGTGCCCTGCTGTTACTGCTGCCAGGCCTGCTCGCCGTGGCCGGCATCCGCCGCCTCGCGACGGCTCGCGCCGTCAAACGCGGTCGCTAATCGGACGCTTCCAGGCGCTCCCACAGCCCCTCGAGCTCAGCCTCCCAGGCCTGCTGACGATCGGGCTTCTGAAATTTCGGCTTGCGCGCGCGATCGGCGCGCAACAGTTCCTCGAGCTCAGCCACCCGCTCCAGCAGCGCGTCGTCATTGGCGGTTTTTTCAGCGTCGGGCGTTGTCGGCGACCGCGAGGAATCACCGGTTACGTCCCCCGCCATGACCCGGTCGTAGTAACTCTGCGGATCGTGGGTCTCCTGCAACGCACCACCCGCAAGCTCCCAGAAGCGATCGCACACGCTGTCCAGAAAACGACGATCGTGGCTGGTGATCAGCATGGCAGCGTCGGACGCCTTCAACTGCTTTTCCAGCTCTTCACGGCTCTCCAGGTCGATGTGGTTGGTGGGCTCGTCCAGCACGATGAAGTTCGGCCGGGTCAGCGCAATGAGCATGAACACCAGCCGCGCCTTCTCGCCGCCACTGAGATCCTGCACGGGCTGCGAAAAGTCTCTGTAGGCCACACCGGCGCGCAGCAGCGCCTGTTTCACCGCCTGATCGGCCCCGTCCGTGCGCTGGCGCAGCCACTCGAAGCGCCCCTGCCCGCCGCCGACGCTGGCCAGCTCCTGGTCGAAGTAGCCCATGGCCACGTTGGGATTGAAGCGAACCTCGTCACAGGGTGTGTCCAGCGCGCTCAGCAGGCGCCGGATGGTGGTGGACTTGCCGCTGCCGTTCACGCCCAGCAATCCCACACGCTCCCCGGGTTTGATGACAAGCAGCTCGCAGTGCGCAAGCTCACGGCTGCCATCCTCCGTACGCACCGTGAGCCCTTCCACGGTCAAGGCGGTGCGGCTGCGCAGACCTTCGCTGCCGAGCTCCAGGCTCAAGCCGCTGCCCCGCGACACTTCCGTTTTCTCCGCCTCCAGGCGGTCGGCCCGTGCTGCCATGGTCTTGGCTTTGCGCGACAGATCCTCGTTGTCGTACGTGCGCCCCCACTCGGCGAGGCGCTTGGCACTGCGCCGTACCCGGGCAATCTCTTTTTCCTCGACCTTCAGGCGTTCGGCCGCCTGTGCATCCTGCACCTCCAGTGCGTCCCGCGCGTTGCTGTACGGCAGATCGAAGCGATAGGTGCGCGCGTCGCGCAGAAACACGGTGCTGCTGCAGCAGGCATCCAGCAGGGCCCGGTCGTGCGAGATCATGACGAAGGTGAGGCCGCGGGTGTCCACCAGATAGCGTTGCAGCGCAGCCAGCGCCGCAATGTCCATATGGTTGCTGGGCTCGTCCATCAGCAGCACGTCGGGGTCTTTGAGTTGCGCGCGTACCAACAGGGCCAGGTTCTGCTGGCCGCCGCTCAGTCGCTCGAGCGGCGTGACGAGCTGCTCGCCTGCGAAACCCAGCTGCCCCAGCAGCGCCTCGGCGCGGTACCGCTCACTCTCCTGTGCCGCGGGCTCGAGGGCTGCCAGCGCCGCATCGAGCAGCGTGGCGGCTTTCAGCGCCTCCGGCACGAACTGCTCCACCAGTCCCACGCGAAGGCCCCGCTGGGCACTCACCTCCCCATCGTCCGGCGGCGTCAGTCCTGCCAGAACGGCGAGCAGGCTGGATTTGCCGGCCCCGTTGTGTCCAACCAGCGCAATGCGGTCACCTTTGTTCACTGAGAACGCAAGATCTTCGAACAGCAGCTTGGTGCCGCGGGTAAGCGCTATCTGACGAGCCTGCAGCAATGACGACATGAGCAGTTCCGACACGGCAAGCCGTGACAAAGCGAGCCGGCAATGTAGATAAACTGCCGATTGATGTCACCCGGCGAACTCAACCGCACAAGGCCACCGCATGCACACGCAATCATCCTTCAGACAGAACGACCCCACGGCGCTGGCGCGGCTCATAGACACCTACCCCCTTGCGACGGTGATTCACGGTGGCGACGGGCAGATGGCGGCCGAGCACTTTCCCCTGCTGCGAACCGGCGACGGCGATGACATGGTGCTGCACGGGCATGTGCCCCGCGCCAGCTCCGTGGCCTCGCTGCCGGCAGAAACCCCCGTGCTGGCCGTGTTCTCCGCGGCCGCCCACTACGTATCGCCCGGCTGGTATGCCAGCAAGGCGGAACACGGGAAGGTAGTGCCTACCTGGAACTATGCGGTTGTGCACGCAGGGGGCCTCCTTTCCCTGCGCGAAGACCCTGCATGGCTGCGGGCTCATCTCGACGCTCTCACCGCGCGCCACGAGGCGTCGCGGCCGCAGCCCTGGCAGGTGCAGGATGCACCTGAGACGTTCATCGATCGCATGCTGGCAGGCATTGTCGGAGTGCAGCTCACGGTCACGAGCGTTACCGGCAAGTGGAAGCTCAGTCAGAACCGCTCTGCGCAGGACCGGGCAGGGGTGGCCAGGGGGCTCGCCGCCGAAGGCACTCCGCAGGCGAGCTCGCTGCACAGCTTCATGACGCAGGCAGGTGTCTTCGAGTGACAGCCCGGTAGCTGTCGGTGCGCTTGTTCGCTATCTTGCCAGCCCATGCGAATCACCTTGATAGTCATCGCCGCCCTGGTCGTGGCGGCCGTCACGGCCCTTTACGTGCTGGGCCTGTCCCCGTTCTCCATGGCTGCCAATCTGCGTCTCGCCACCGGCGTTGGCGCCAAGCTGGCCTGCTCCGGGCACCATCTGACGGGCCTCACGAAAGCCCAGGTGCGCAGCGACATCCTGTCCTACTCCCCGGCGCTGAATCTGCTGGACCTGCAATACGGACCTGACAGCGTGCAGGCTTCCATCGGGGGCCTCAGCGCTACCACCGCCGTCCACCGCCCCGGCCTGGGATGTACCCTCGAGATCGGCGATACGGCCCCGCTGAATGAGCTGAAGCGCCCGTCCGCCCCGGCGCCTACAGCAGCCTCCTGGCCGGCCGGGACGCGGGTGACCACCGAGCCCGCTTTGCAGCAGCAGACCACTGCGTTGCTGCAAGCCGACAATGCCCGCGGCCTTAACACGCGGGCCCTGGTGGTGGTGAAAGGCGGGCGCATCGTGGCCGAAGCCTACGCACCGGGTTTCTCCATGGACACACCCATGCTCGGCTGGTCCATGGGCAAAAGTCTCACCGCGATCATGCTGGCGCGCCTTGCAGAGCAGGGGCGGCTGGCGTTCGACGAAACGGGGCTGTTCGACACGTGGCGCGACGACGAGCGCGCCAGCGTGAGCATCGAGCATCTTCTGCGCATGAGCAGCGGCCTGGCGTTCGACGAAAACTATGGCGCCCCCAGCGACGCCACGGAAATGCTGTTCATGAGTCACAACGGGAGCAGCGTGGCGCAGCGGAGCGCGCTGGCGCATGCGCCGGGCAGTCACTTTGCCTATTCCTCCGGCACCACCAACCTGCTGAGCGAGTTGTACGTCGCACGCACCGGGGGCCCGCAGGCCGCGTTGAATGAACTGTTCAACGAGCTCTTCATTCCCCTGAATATCCGCTCAGCTACGCTGGAGGTGGACCCCAGCGGTATCTTCGTGGGCAGTTCCTACATCTACGCGTCGGCCAGGGACTGGGCGCGGCTGGGTCTGCTGATGCTGCACGATGGCGTTGCCGGAGGCGCCCGCCTGCTGCCTGCAACATGGACTGCCGCGGCCACGCATCCCAACGACAGCCGCAACGACTCGCGCTACGGTTATCAGTTCTGGCTGAATACCGGTCGCAGGGATGCGCAGGAAAGTCCGCGCTGGCCGGCGTTGCCCGACGATGCCTACGCAATGCTGGGCAATCGCGCCCAGGTGGTGATGATGGTGCCCAGTGCTGACGCGGTTCTTGTGCGCCTGGGCTGGAGCAGCGGCGCGTATCCCACCAACGAGAACTTCGCCGCGCTGCTCGCAGCGGCGCAGAATCAGCCTTAGAGCTCGACCGAGGCCTCGTCGAAGTCGCGGCCGAGGTGCTCGTGCAGCACCGTGCGCGCTTCGGCGCGCCGGTCAGCGCCGGACGCAAACTGCGCCTCGAAGAAGCTCAACAGCGCAGTCTTGGTGATCATATGCTGACGGCCGGGATGCAGCGCTTCCGGCAGCGGGTTCATGGCGCACAATGCCGGGGGCTCTGCGGGCAGCACCACACCATCCTCGGGCGCACCCAGGACCGCAAAGGGGTCGTCCCCCGGCTGAAGGTCTGCGGGCACGGCGGAGAGAATGGCGCCACAGCCCAGGCCGTCCGGGTGTTCCATCCCACGCATGGCCGGCTCCGCCATGGCCACAAAACCCAGGTGGGAGCCGCGGTCGATACGTACCAGCGTGCCCTGCTGCGCGCGCTGCGGCACGATGTCCGCGTTGCCTGCGTACGGCACGATGGCGTCCAGCGTACCGGCAATCATCAGAAACGGGGCTTCGCCGTGCGTATAGAACGACCGATCGAACATGTACGCAGGCCCTGCAATGGATGCCACCGCCGCGATGCGCGCATCGCGCCAGCGCGGGTGATAGCCGGCCAGCGTCGACGTGAGGCCGCCGAGCGATATGCCCATGACGCCGATCCGCGTCGCATCCAGCGTTCCGTCGAAAGGCTTGTCAGCACCCTCCAGCGCAAATGCCTGGTCGATGAGAAAGCTGACATCGCCCGGCTGATTGACCACGTCCAGCACGTTCGGGCCGCCGGGCGCTGCACCGTTGGTGAGCGGATAGTCGGCAGCCACCACCACGTAGCCGTGGCTTGCCAGCAAAGCCGCGTAGTGCGCGCCACCGCCCCGGTTGGACATGAAACCGTGGCTGTACACCACCAGCGGCAGAGACCCCGTGGCCCCCACAGGAAAACTCAGCGTTGCGCCCAGCGTGCGCGTTGCAGCACCGGGAAAATCGCCATTGGCGTCGGTCGGCCGGGTCTCGTCTTCCCACACGACGTCGTGCGATGCCACCTCGTAGGGACCGGCGGCGAGATAGGGATAGCTGGGGGCAGCCTGCGGCAGAGCTTCGGGGCCCGTTGCCAGGTAGGCAACGCCGAGGCCCGCAACCAGCAGCAGCACCACGGCGCCGAGAATGAGGAGAATTTTCTTCAGCATCAGCCTTCCCCTTGCGCCGTCTGAAACGCTTCCACGTCCCGGCGTACAACCTCGTCCATGTTCTTGCTGAGAATACGCCGCTGGGCATTGCCCAACGCCCCCCGGGCAACCTCGACGCTGAGGTATTTGATGCCGAACCAACGCGGTGCGTCCGCCGCAACCACCGCCACCTGGGTCTGCGCCCCGGGCGCCAGCGACCGGGTCGCCGGTGCCGCAGACAGCACTTCGTAACCGCCACCGCGGCTGTCGCGCACTGCCAGCGACGCCTGAAGATCGCCACCCAGAGCGACCGTTTCCGGCGAATCGTTGCGCACTTCCACGGTGAACAGCATGCGGGTTTCCGCATGCTTGGATTTGGCCCGTTTGCGGGTGAGCCGTTGAATCTCAGCGTGGCTGAGGAACAAAGCGGGCTCTTCCACGAGCTGCCGGGTAACCGGTGCCGCGTCCTGCCGGGCCACCGCCGGCGCATCCTCGACCCGCACGATGCTCCAGGTACCGTCGGGGCGCAGTCGCACGCGTTCGCCGGTGGCGGTGGTGGCAAAGCGGTCACGCGCCACCTGCACCCAGGTGCCATCAGCGTTCAGCTGGATCTGCCGGCCATCGTCACTGACCACCACCTCTTCCGCAGACGCGCCTGCGCCGAAACCGGCAACCGCCAGGGCAACGGCAGCAACCAGACCGCCAGATCGCAACAACACAGGCACCGCTACCAGGGATGCAGCACAACGGGCATGTGCGCGTAGCCGCGCACGAAGCTCGATTGCACGCGCTCGACGTCACCCACCACTTCCACGAAGCGGAAGCGCTGCATGATCTCCTCCCACAGCACCCGCAGTTGCATCTCCGCCAGCCGGTTGCCCATGCAGCGGTGCACGCCGAAGCCGAAGGACAGATGGTGCCGGGCGTTCTTGCGGTCGATGATGAACTCGTCCGGCCGGTCGATGGCGTCTTCGTCCCGGTTGCCGGAGACGTACCACATGGCAATCTTGTCGCCCGCCTTGATGGTCTTGCCGTGAAACTCCATGTCGCGCGTCGCCGTGCGCCGCATGTAGGCCAGCGGCGTCTGCCAGCGGATGATCTCCGAGACCATGTTGGGAATGAGGCTGAGGTCGCCGCGCAGCTTGTCGTACTGCGCAGGGTTCTGATTCAGCGCCAGCACACCGCCGGAGATGGAGTTCCGCGTGGTGTCGTTGCCGCCGACGATCAGCAGGATGAGGTTGCCCAGAAACTCCATGGGCGGCATGTTGCGGGTGTCCTGCCCGTGCGCCAGCATCGACAGCAGATCGGGCCTGGGTTCTTCCTCCGCACGTTCGTCGCGCAGGCGCGTGAAGTATTCGAGACACTCCATCAACGCCGCACGGCGCTCCGGTTCAGGGGTGGGGCCGCCGGCCAGCTCGCCAGAGGTGGCCATGTCCGACCA
>CAZYYJ010000078.1:0-24722 GCA_964651595.1 uncultured Pseudomonadales bacterium
CGGGCTGGACCTGGGCGGCGAGGGAGTGTTCCTACTTGAAGGCCGCAGCCTGAGTTCCCATACTGCGCCGCTTCAATCGATCGTGTAGCGGGGCACATTGCCCACCATGGCAGGCAATTCTTTCGGGCAGCAGTTTCGAGTAACCACCTACGGGGAAAGTCACGGCCTCGCGCTGGGAGCCATCGTCGATGGTTGCCCGCCCGGCCTGGCTCTCTCTGAAGCCGATCTGCAGCCTGATCTCGACCGGCGCCGCCCGGGACAGTCGAAGTTCACCACGCAACGCCGCGAGCCTGATGCGGTGCGTATCGTTTCCGGCGTCTTCGAAGGGGTTACCACCGGCACCAGCATCGGGCTTCTGATCGAGAACACAGATCAGAAAAGCAAAGACTACAGCGATATCAAAGACGTGTTCCGGCCGGCGCACGCCGACTACACCTACGAACGGAAGTACGGTGTGCGCGACTATCGCGGTGGCGGGCGGGCTTCCGCGCGCGAGACGGCGATGCGCGTCGCGGCGGGCGCCATAGCGCGCAAGTACCTGAAGGTGCATGCCGGTATCACGGTGCAGGGTTGTCTGTCGGCGGCCGGCGACATCAGGGTGGCCGATGCTGTCCTTGCCGGGGACCTGGACGAAGCCGAGCACAATGCATTCTTCTGTCCCGACCCCGGGCTCGTCGAACCCATCGGTGAGCTCATCGATCGTATGCGTCGTGAAGGCGATTCGGTGGGTGCAGAGGTGTTCGTGCGTGCTCAGGGTATGTCCGCCGGGCTGGGCGAACCGGTGTTCGGCAAGCTCGATGCCGATATTGCCGGTGCCATGGTCAGCATCAACGCCGTCAAAGGGGTGGAGATCGGCGACGGCATGCAGGTGGCTGCGCAACGGGGCACGGAACACCGGGACGAGATGGATGCCGGCGGTTTCCTCAGCAACCATGCCGGCGGCGTGCTCGGGGGAATCTCCACCGGTCAGGACGTTCTGGTGCGCCTGGCCCTCAAACCCACCAGCAGTCTCACCACACCGGGCCGCAGTGTCGATCGCCATGGCAACGAGGTGGAAGTGGTCACCAAGGGCCGCCACGATCCGTGTGTGGGCATCCGGGCCGTACCCATTGCGGAAGCGATGCTGGCGCTGGTGCTGATGGACCACCTGCTGCGCCACCGGGGTCAGACGGGCACCTAAGCCTCGGCAAACTCCATCAGCACGTCGCGAAAGGCCCGGGCGGCATTGCTGGCTGAACGTTGGGGGTTGGTGAGCAGGCCCAGGGTGCGCTCCAGAGGCGGACTCGCCACCGTCAGCGTCGGTAGATCACCCGCCATGCTGCGTGGCAGCACACTCCAGCCAAGGCCCGCACGGACCAGCATCGCCAGCGTTTCGAGATAGTTGGTGACCATGGTTGGCGTAAGCTGCACACCCGCCTCGCGAAACAGCTCCAGGACAATGCGCCCCGTGTAGGTGCTGGTACCGGGCAACACCGACGGCAGGGCGGCGAGGGCAGCCAGCGACAGAGGCGCTTCAGCGGGTGGCGGTGCGTCTGCCACGAACACCAGCGGATCAGCCCACACGGGTGCGACGGCCAGATCTTCGGCGCCAGCCGGGTTGAGGGTGGCTACCGCAATCTCTATTTCACCGCTGCGAACGAGTTCGTGGGCAACCTCGGAGTCTTCGAAGCTGATGTCCAGCTGCACCTGTGGGTGGCGCTCTCGAAATGCCCGCAACACGGGACCGAGACGGTGCAGGCCGATGTGGTGCGAGGTGGCCAGGGTAAGGCGCCCGGCGACCTGGTCGGCAAGATTTGCCAGCTCCGCGCGGGCGTCCTGCATGGCGCTCAGGATGCGCTGCGCGCTGGGTACCAGGGTTTTGCCCGCGGCCGTGAGCTGCAACCGTTTGCCGACGCGGTCGAAAAGCGGTGTGCCGAGATCGTCTTCGAGGTTCTGGATGCGTTTGGTGACGGCCGGCTGAGTCAGGTGCAGCGCGGTGGCGGTGCGAGACACCGACTGGTTCTCGGCCACATGTAGAAAGGTGTCCAGGTCGCGGGGATGCATACCGCAAAATAATAACATTTGTTTATGAAAAAGATAATTTTAATGGATTTGTTTTATTCAAAGACCAGGCATACACTGCCGCGCGATTCAGTTCCGGAGGAATGCCGCGATGGCTCCCCGCACCCTTTATGACAAGATCTGGGACGCCCATTTCGTCGGTGAGCGCGCCGATGGCAATGGTCTCCTCTATATCGACCTGCAGTTGCTGCACGAGGTGACCTCCCCCCAGGCGTTCGAAGGCCTCACCCTGCACAGCCGCCCGTTGTGGCGCGTGGGGGCCAATCTGGCCACGCCCGATCACAACGTGCCGACAGACCGCCGCCAGGAAGGCCTGGCGGGCATCGCTGATCCCATCGCGCTGGAGCAGGTGGTTACCCTCGACGAGAACTGCAAACGGTTCGGTGTGGAGCAATTCGACATTCTCGATCAGCGCCAGGGCATCGTGCACGTGGTGGGCCCCGAACAGGGCGCAACGCTGCCTGGCATGACCATCGTGTGTGGCGATTCGCACACCTCCACGCACGGCGCCTTTGCGGCTCTGGCGCAGGGTATCGGCACCTCGGAGGTGGAACACGTGATGGCCACCCAGTGCCTGGTGCAGAACAAGGTGAAGAACTTTGCGGTTGTCGTGGATGGTGCCCTGCAACCCGGGGTCACCGCCAAGGACCTGATCCTGCACATCATCGGCGTGCTGGGCACCGCCGGCGCGACGGGCCATACGATCGAGTACCAGGGGGAAGCGATACGGGCGCTGTCCATGGAAGGTCGCATGACGTTGTGCAACATGTCCATCGAAGCCGGTGCCCGCGCGGGGCTGGTGGCCGTGGACGATACCACCCTCGATTACATTGCCGGGCGTCCCTTCGCACCGCGGGGCGAGCAGTGGGAACAGGCCGTGGCGTACTGGCGCACGCTGCATTCGGATCCCGGTGCCAGTTTCGACCGCACGCTGACCATTGACGCAGCGTCAGTGGTGCCGCAGGTGACCTGGGGAGATTCTCCCGAAATGGTGGCCCCCGTCGACGGTCACGTGCCGGCACCGTCGGCCTACGACGACCCCGTGCGCGCTGAAGCAACGCGCCTGGCGCTGGACTACATGGGCCTGGACGGGGGTATGCCGATACAGGACATTCCGGTCGACCGGGTGTTCATCGGCTCGTGCACCAATGCGCGCATCGAGGATCTGCGCGCCGCAGCCGCGGTCGTGGCCGGTAAGCGCGTGGCGGATACCGTCAAGCAGGCCCTGGTGGTACCTGGCTCGGGTCTCGTGAAAGCGCAGGCTGAAGAGGAGGGGCTGGCGCAGGTCTTCGCGGACGCGGGCTTCGAGTGGCGGGCCGCAGGCTGCTCCATGTGCCTGGGAATGAACCCCGATCAGGCGGGTGCCGGAGAGCACTGCGCATCCACGTCCAACCGGAACTTTCAGGGTCGGCAGGGGCATGGCGCCCGCACCCATCTCGTGAGTCCGGCCATGGCGGCTGCCGCCGCGGTGGCAGGGCATTTTGTCGACGTGCGGGAGTGGTCCTGATGGAAGCGTTCAAGACTCACACCGGCCTCGTGGCGCCCCTCGACCGGGCCAACGTTGACACGGATCAGATCATTCCCAAGCAGTTTCTGAAGTCCATCAAGCGCACGGGATTCGGCGATTACCTCTTTGACGC
This sequence comes from uncultured Pseudomonadales bacterium, assembly GCA_964651595.1. Taxonomy (GTDB): domain Bacteria; phylum Pseudomonadota; class Gammaproteobacteria; order Pseudomonadales; family Azotimanducaceae; genus UBA4421. The sequence goes on from CAZYYJ010000078.1 coordinate 3,702, forward strand.
CTGGCGCTTTCTGGACAAGGGTGATCTCGGCATGACCCCCAACGAGCGCGCGCTGAACCGGGAGTTCTCTCTCAATCAGCCGCAGTACCAGGGTGCGTCGATTCTGCTGGCACGGCAGAACTTCGGCTGCGGTTCGTCCCGCGAGCACGCCGTTTGGTCGCTCATGGAGTACGGCTTCAAGGTGGTGATCGCGCCGAGCTTTGCAGATATATTCCACAGCAACTGCTTTAAAAATGGCCTGTTACCTGTTGTTTTAGATGAAGAAATCATTGATCAGTTGTTTGCCAGAGCGCCCTCGGGATTGTCCCTGAGCGTCGACCTGGAGCAGCTCACCGTCAGCGATGGCGACGCTGTGCACCGCTTCACGCTGCCACCGCCGCTGCGGGAGAAGCTGCTGGAAGGCATGGACGACATCGCCCAGACGCTCGCAGAGCGCGAGCTGATCGAAGCTTTTGAGACCCGTCACCGCACGGCGCAGCCGTGGTTGTTCAACCGCTGAGACAGCGAGGGATTCACGTGAAACACATCTATCTGCTACCCGGAGACGGCATCGGTCCCGAGGTCATGGGGCCCGCGGTCGAGGTCATGCATGCTGCCGCTGCGCGCGCGGAGCTGGCGCTGACGGTGTCGGAGGGGCTCGTAGGCGGCGCAGCCATCGATGCCGCGGGATCGCCGCTACCCGCAGACACCCTGGCCGCGGCGCAAAGTGCCGATGCAGTGCTGCTGGGCGGCGTTGGAGGCCCGAAGTGGGACGATCTGCCGACGGATCAACGCCCCGAGAAGGGGCTGCTGGGGCTGCGTCAGGGCCTGGGGTTATTCGCCAATCTGCGCCCTGCGCTGCTGTTCGGGCCGCTGGCGGCGGCCAGCTCGCTGAAATCCGAGCTGGTGGCGGATCTCGACATCCTCATCATCCGCGAGCTCACCGGCGGTATCTACTTCGGCGAACCGCGCGGGGTGGAGGTGCGGGACAACGAGCGCGTCGGCTTCAACACACTGGTTTACGCCGAGCATGAGATCGAGCGCATAGCGCGCGTGGGCTTCGAGATGGCCCAGCGTCGCCAGGGCCGGTTGTGCTCGGTGGACAAGGCGAATGTGCTCGAGGTATCGCAGCTCTGGCGGGAAGTGGTGAACGCCGTGCACGCCGACTATCCGGACGTCGAGCTCTCGCATATGTACGTCGACAACGCCGCCATGCAGCTCGTGCGTGCGCCGAAACAGTTCGACGTGGTGGTGACGGGCAACATGTTCGGCGACATCCTGTCTGACGTGGCGGCCATGCTCACGGGCTCTCTGGGCATGCTGCCGTCGGCGTCGCTGGCTGCCAGCGACGCGGGCCTCTACGAGCCGGTGCACGGTACCGCCCCCGACATTGCCGGGCAGGGTGTGGCCAATCCGCTCGCGACGATTCTGTCGGTAGCGATGATGTTCCGCTACAGCCTCGACGCGCCTGTGGCTGCCCAGGCGGTGGAGGATGCTGTGGCGGCGGTGCTGGCAGACGGGCACCGCACGAAAGATATTCAAAGCTCAAGTGAAGAAGCGGCTGTAAGTACCTCAGAAATGGGGAATTTAGTGCTTGAAAAGCTCAACGCTCAGTAGGAGAAAGTCATGCAGACTGTCAATGTCGCTATCGCTGGTGCCACCGGTGCCGTGGGCGAGGCGTTGCTGGAGATTCTGGCCGAGCGGGAGTTTCCGGTGGGTGAGCTTGCGCTGCTGGCGTCGGAGCGCTCCGCGGGCAAGCGCCTGCAGTTCGGCGATGGGTACGTCGCCGTGCAACGCCTCGACGAGTTCGATTTCTCCAACACGCAGATCGGCCTTTTTTCAGCGGGCGGCTCCCTGTCGGAAGTGTATGCGCCGAAAGCGGCCGCTCAGGGCTGTGTGGTGGTGGATAACACCTCTTGCTTTCGCTACGAGGACGACGTGCCCCTGATCGTGCCTGAGGTCAACGCCCACAGGCTGGGTGACTACCGGGACCGCAATATCATTGCCAATCCCAACTGTTCCACCATCCAGATGGTGGTTGCGCTGAAACCCATTCACGACGCGGTAGGTATCGAGCGCATCAACGTGTGTACCTATCAGGCCGTTTCGGGCGCGGGTGCGGGTGGAATCCGCGAGCTTGCGGGGCAGACGGCCAACCTTCTCAACGCCAGACCCATTGAGCCCGACGTCATGCCGGTACAGATTGCCTTCAACGCGATCCCGCAGATCGACAAGTTCCAGGACAATGGCTATACCCGAGAAGAGATGAAGATGGTGTGGGAGACGCGCAAGATCCTGGAGGACGACACCATCCAGGTGAACCCGACGTGCGTGCGCATCCCGGTCTTCTACGGCCATTCGGAGGCCGTCCACATCGAAACCCGTGAGCCCCTCACGGCGGGCGATGCGCGGGCGCTGCTGTCTGCAGCCCCGGGTGTCACCCTTTTCGACGATAACGGCTATCCTACGGCAGTGGGCGAAGCAGCCGGTACCGATGACGTCTTCGTCGGGCGCGTCCGGGAGGACATCTCGCATCCCCGGGGCTTGAACCTCTGGGTAGTCTCGGACAATGTGCGCAAGGGCGCCGCGCTCAACAGTGTGCAGATTGCAGAACAGCTCGTTCAGCAGTGGCAGCAGGGCGGCTGAGGCCGTCCGGAACGCGCTCCGGTCTGTGCACCACTTTGTGAACCCTTTCACAGGCAAGGGCCGCGGCAATTTGACAGAATTTTTGCACATTAGCCCACGGGGACCGGTTTAATCGCTTAAATTGGTACACGTGCCCGCAAAACAGCGCTGTTTCTGAGTTATTGTTAATCGGTAGGCGCTGTATCACGCTGACAAGACGTCATGCGGGTTGCTCCGCGTTGTTTGTTACGACACACGACACCCGGTTCCCACCCTCGCGTTGACGAAGCCAGACACCGTTCTGGCGCCGGTTGGACGTGATGAGTGGTTGCGCAGGCTCGGGCCCTCCCGGTATGAGGGACGGGCGATTGGACACATGGATTTGGACACGACACACGCGTTGATGAACACACTCCCGGATCTGGCTTCGAATTGGAGGGTCTTGCCGATGTTGAAAAGCAAGTGCAGGGGGCTGGCGCTCGCCCTGGCGCTGGGGCTCGGGCTGACACCACAGGTATCCTGGGCTCTCGGCCTGGGTGAAATCGAGGTTTCCTCGGCCCTGAACGAGAAGTTTGCCGCCCGTATCGAGTTACTGGAAACCGGCGGATTGCAGGCTTCCGAGGTGCTGGTCTCCATGGCCAGCAAAGAAGACTTCGATCGTGTTGGCGTAGAACGCTTCTTCTATCTCACTGACATCCGCTTCGATGTGGACATGAGTGACGGCACGCCGGCCGTTGTGCTGAGGAGCCGCACGCCGATCTCAGAGCCCTATCTGAACTTCATCATCGAAGTGCTGTGGCCGCAGGGGCGACTGTTGAAGGAATACACCGTGCTGCTGGACCCGCCCACGTTCAGCACCACGCAGGCTCCGGCCGTGACACCGCCGGCTCAGCCTGCGGCAACACCGGCCCCGAGTCCGTCGGTAGCCAGCACACCGCAACCGCGTACGCCCACGCGCGTGACGCTGCCGCGCAGCCCGCAGGCACCTGCGGCGAGACCTCAGGCCGTGCAACAGGACGGCACGGTCATGTCGACGGTCGACGACACGCTCTGGAAGATTGCCTCGCGCACCCTCGGTGGCAGCACGACCGTGCATCAGCAGATGCTGGCCATCCAGCGCCTCAACCCGCAGGCCTTCATGCGCGACAACATCAATCTGCTCAAAGCGGGTTATGCGCTGGCGTTGCCTGGCGAAGGCGACGCGCAGTCGATTTCTGACGCGGAAGCACGTGCCGCGGTAGCGCAGCAGACTCAGCAATGGCTGAACCCCGGCGAGGCGGTTGCCCAGCGCACTGAGCGCACCACCGTCGAAACCCCCGGACGGGCACAGATCGACGCAACGGCCTCGGCAGATGCGCCCGCACCGCAACAGGTCAACGAAACCACCGGTCAGGTACGCATCGTTGCCAACAGTGGCAACACGGTGCAGGGCAGCGATGCGGCGGCCGACGCGAATCCGGCGCTGGTCGAGCAGAACGAAACGCTGACCCGCCAGGTGGACGAGCTCACCTACCAGCTCGACCGCGAGAAAGAGCTCGCCGCGAATCAGATTCAGTTGAAAGACCGCCAGCTCGACGTCAAGAACGCGGAGCTCGCCCAGCTGCAGGATCGGCTGGGCCGTCTGGAAGAACAACTGGACCAGCTCGCCCAGAATCAGAACCAAAACGCCGCCAGTGCGGCAACGCCGCCTGCGCCTGTGGCCTGGTGGCAATCGCCCTTGTTCCTTGGAGGCCTCATTGGCGTTTTGGTACTGGGTCTGGCAGCGATGCTGCTCATGATGCGGCGTCAGCGCGACGCCTTCGAAGAAGAGCTTGCGGCGCAGGCGCTCGTCAACGATACGTACGAGCCCGAGCCGGCAATTGCTGACGAGGTGCCCGCAGAGGACACTGAGGGCGATACGGTGCTGGCCTTTGACGACGAGGTTGAGGCAGAGCCCGACTTCGATGAGCTCGACAACCTCATTGCCGAAGAAGAGGACGACGGTGCTACGCGTATCGCGCCCGTAGTGGCCGCAGCGGATACCGTCGAAGACACTTTCGAGCCGGAAGCGCAAGCCGGAGAAGATTCGGAAGAAGCCGGTGACGTCATCGGTGAAGCCGACATCTACGTAGCCTACGGTCGCTACGGACAGGCTGTCAGTCTCCTCGAGACGGCGCTCATCAGTGATCCCGATCGCCACGATGTGCGCCTCAAACTCGCCGAGGTGTGCGTGGAGGCCGGAGACGGTGCGAACTTCGCCACCCACGCAGGTTATCTGGTGGACAACTGTGAAGACGGCGATGTGCTGCTTGCCGTGCGTGAACTCGAAGCGCGCATGGAAGAGCAGGCTGAGCTTGCCGGCGCGAGCACGCCTGCGGAGGCGGTGCCAGCTGATGACGCGGAGGATGCCGGGGAAGACGAAGCCCTGACCCTCGACGACCTGGACGACGAGCTGGCCCTGGAGGATGACAGTGCCGAGGAAGCGGTTGCGACCGCGGATAGCGGCGATGAGCTGTCCCTTGGAGATCTCGAAACCGGCCTCGATGCCCTGGCACCGGAAGACGCGGCCGCTGCACAAGAAGACGGCGAAGCCAACGCAGGCAATCTGGACGAGTTTGAGCTCGAATTCGACGACGACGCGCTTGCGGTCGATGACGACCAGGCCGGTTCGCTGGGTGGCCATCTGGGCATCGACTTCGATCCCGACGCAGGCGACACAGAGGCGGCTGGCGAGGTAGAGCCGGAGGCTGCTGCCCCCGAGATGCTCGCCATGGCGCTGGAGGACACCCTCGAGGACGATGGTGCGCATGAACCTGCGGATGCAGCCGAATCCCTCGACGCGGTGGCACCCGCCGCGGAGGCGACCGCCGAGAGCGATGAATTCGACCTGGAATTCGACCTCGACGACGACGAGTTTGCGGACCTGGAAGGGTCTGGCGCCGAAACCGCAGCGGTTGAGGCCCTGGATGAGACACCGGGCGAGCCCGCGGCGATGGCCGAGGTGCATCAACTCGACACCACGGTCAACTCGAACCCGGAGCCTGCCGGTGCCGAAGGCGCAACAGGTGACGGCAACGCCAGTTTCGATGACGAAGACTTCGACTTTGGCGAGACCGGTGATGCAGACATCAACGCCACCAAGCTCGATCTTGCGGAAGCGTACATCGACATGGGCGACGGCGACGGCGCGTCGGACATCCTGAAAGAGGTAGCCGAAGAAGGTGATCCCGACCAGCAGGCGCGCGCTCGCGAACTGCTGGACCGCCTGGCCAGCTGAGCACGCTGGCCGGACTTCTGCCTGGCCGCTGATCGCTTCCGTTGCGCCTCGCCTGCGGTATCGCCTACGACGGCAGCGCCTTTCACGGCTGGCAACGCCAGACCAACCTGCCCACCGTTCAAGGGGAACTCGAGCGCGCCATCAGCACGGTGGCAGATGCGCCGGTAACGGTTGTGGCCAGCGGCCGCACCGACCGGGCAGTGCATGCCTTGGGGCAGGTGGCAACCTTCGACAGCCCCGCGCAGCGGGATCTCGACACCTGGCTGCGGGCCTTGAACGGCCTCACACCCGATGCCATCAGCGTGCCCTGGGTACAACCGGTTCCGGATGAATTTCACGCGCGCTACTCCGCGGTAGCACGTCGCTATTGCTATGTGTTCAGCGATGCCGGCCACAGCAATCCGCTGCTGGCGCAACGCGCATGGCAGACGCGGGCCCTGGATGTCGACGCCATGCATCGAGCGGGACAGCTGTTGCTGGGAGAGCAGGATTTTTCGGCGGTACGCGGGGCCGGGTGCCAGTCGCTGACGCCGGTTCGCCGGGTTGATCAGTGTGTGGTGCGCCGGCAGGGCGGCTTTGTGCTGCTGGAGATCCAGGCCAACGCGTTTCTGCTGCACATGGTTCGCAACATTGCCCGTCTGCTGCACGATGTGGGACGCGGCGAGCCGATCGCCGTCACGGATCTGCTCCTTGGTCGGGACCGGACCCGCCTCGGCGCCACGGCGCCTGCGCAGGGGCTGTACTTTGCGCGATCTGTTTATGCGGGCGTTGTGTTTCCGCTACCGCCGCCGCTGCAGCTGATCGGCTAGCGCGGGTGTCGCCGAGGGGCTAGACTAGCGCGCTTTTGACCCCCCCGGCTCATGAGCACCTGGTGCAAAATCTGCGGCGTGCGCGACCCCGACACGGCTCTGGCTGTCGCGGCAGCGGGCGCCGATGCCATTGGTCTCAACTTCTGCGCGCAGAGTTCGCGCGCGGTGGAGGCCGGGCAGGCCGCGCTGATCACGGCGGCGCTGGCCACGCATGCACCGCACGTTCAGCGCGTGGGAATTTTTGCCGATGCCGATACCGCCCAGGTAGAGGGCCTGATTGCCGCGTGTGATCTTTCGCTGCTGCAGTTTCACGGCCGCGAGGCGCCGGCGTTCTGCGAACGTTTCGACAAACCGTACGTCAAAGTTGTGAGCCTGCCGGCGATGGGCAGCGTTGCCGGCCAGCACGAAACCGCCACGGAAGCGGCTGCAGCACACCAGGCGGCCTGGGGCCTGCTGCTGGACACCGTCGTCGATGGTCAACATGGCGGAACCGGCCGTCGCTTCGATCTGGCAGCATGGCCGGCGGAACTGGCAGAGCAGGGCACGCGGCTCATCCTGGCTGGCGGGTTGACACCCGATAACGTGGCCGGGGCCGTGGCAGCCGTGCAACCGTTTGGCGTGGATGTTGCCAGCGGTGTGGAAGCAGCCGGGGCGGCGAAAGGCGTGAAAGACATGTCGAAGGTGCAGAAATTCATTGAGGAGGCCAAGCGTGACAGATGAGGCAGCAGTCACGAACGAACGGGGCAGCAACTATGCACAGCCCAGCGACGACGGACACTTCGGTACGTTCGGCGGGCGCTTCGTGGCGGAGACGCTGACGCACGCGCTGGATGATCTGGCGAAACTCTACGCCGACGTACGCAACGATCCCGAGTTTCAGCGTGAGCTCAACGACGATCTCACCCATTACGTGGGTCGAGCCACCCCCTTGTATTTCGCCGAGCGGCTCACCCGTGAGCTGGGCGGGGCGAAGGTGTATCTCAAGCGCGAAGATCTCAATCACACCGGCGCGCACAAGGTCTGCAATACCATCGGCCAGGCCCTGCTCGCGAAACGCATGGGGAAACCGCGCGTCATCGCGGAAACGGGCGCGGGACAGCATGGCGTTGCCAGCGCCAGCGTTGCCGCCAGGCTGGGTCTGCAGTGCGATGTCTACATGGGTGCTGAAGACGTGGAACGCCAGAGTCTCAACGTGTACCGCATGAAGTTGCTCGGCGCCAACGTCATTCCCGTGCAGTCGGGCACACGCACGCTCAAAGACGCCATGAACGAGGCGATCCGCGACTGGGTAGCCAACGTGGACAATACGCACTACATCATCGGTACCGTGGCAGGGCCACATCCTTATCCCATGATCGTGCGCGATTTTGCGTCGCGCATCGGTCAGGAAGCCCGAGCACAGATACTGCAGGCCGAGGGCCGTCTGCCCGATCAGTGTATTGCCTGTGTCGGCGGCGGCTCGAACGCCATGGGACTGTTTCACCCGTTCATCGACGACATCGACGTGGCGCTGGTCGGCGTCGAAGCCGGCGGGCATGGCCTGGCCACGGGCGAACATGCAGCGCCGCTCTCAGCGGGGAGCGTTGGCGTGCTGCATGGCAACAGAACGTATGTCATGGCTGATGATGACGGTCAGATCAGCGGCACTCACTCGATTTCCGCGGGCCTGGATTATCCCGGCGTCGGACCGGAGCATGCCTACCTGAAAGACCTCGGCCGGGCACGTTACGTCGCGGTGACGGACGATGAGGCCATGAACGCATTCCGCATGCTGAATCGCCTCGAGGGAATTCTACCGGCTCTGGAAACCAGCCACGCGCTCGCCTGGGTGGTGAAGGAAGCGCCGACGCTGGATCCGGAGCAGATTGTGATCGTCAACCTGTCCGGGCGCGGCGACAAGGACATCAACACGGTGGCGCGCATCGACGGCATCGAGCTCAACTGAGGAACGCGCGTGGGACGTCTGACAAACCGTTTCGAGGCACTGGGTGAACGTCGCGCCCTGGTGACATTCATCACCGCTGGCGATCCAACCCCGGCGCACACGCTGCCCGCGCTGCATGCGCTGGTTGCCGGCGGGGCCGACGTCATCGAGCTGGGTATCCCCTTTTCCGATCCGGAAGCGGAAGGACCCGCCATCCAGGCCAGCTCCGAGCGGGCACTGGCCAACGGCACAACGCTGCGATCGGTCCTCGACCATGTGGCGGCATTTCGCGAAACGGACCAGGAGACGCCCATCGTGCTGATGGGTTACCTCAATTCGGTGCTGGCGATGGCCGATTTTCCCGCGCAGGCAGGAGCTGCTGGCGTGGATGGCCTGATCATGGTGAACCTGCCGCCGGAGGAGGCGGAACCGTTGCGCGGCGATCTGGCGGCACAGGCGATCGACCTCATTTTCCTCGTCGCGCCTACCAGCACCCCGGAGAGGTGCCGCACCATCGTGAACAAAGCCAGCGGCTTCGTGTATTACGTGTCGCTGAAGGGCACAACCGGGGCCGGTAATCTCGACGTGGACGAGGTGAAAGACAAAGTTGCCGCCCTGCGGTCCATGCAGACGCCACCGGCGCTGCCCGTGTGCGTCGGCTTTGGCATCAAAGATGCCGCCACCGCGCAGGCGATCGGCGCGAACGCGGACGGGGTTGTAGTGGGCAGCGCGCTGGTGAACCTCATGAGCGAGCATGCCGGCGATCCGCAGGCCTGTGCGGAAGCTCTGCAGGGCGCAACGGCAGATCTGCGCCAGGGACTGGATGCCCTTGGTTTCTGAAGAGCAGATCAGCGCAACGGGGACGGCGGCGCCGTCTACCGCGGCACCGCTGGATGCCTGGCTCGATTACATCTCCGGGCAGCACTGGCAGAGTATGGATCTCGGCCTGGACCGCATGCGCACGCTCGTCGCCCGGCTTGACCTGCAGGTGCCGGCATCCCGCGTGCTGACCGTCGCTGGCACCAACGGTAAAGGCACGAGCTGTCTCATGGCGGAAAAACTGCTGCTGGCTCACGGCCGGACCGTGGGAACCACGCTTTCGCCACACGTGCACCGATTCAACGAGCGCATTCGCGTGCACGGCGCAGAGCTGGACGATGAGGCCATTGTGGCGGCTTTGGCTGCTGTGGACGCCGCGCGGGGTGAGACACCGCTGACGTACTTCGAGTTTGGCGCACTGGCGGCGTTGTGGTGCTTCAAGCAGCATGGTGTCGAGGTGGCTATTCTCGAGATCGGCCTCGGCGGAACCCTCGATGCTTTCAACGTCATCGATGCGGATGTGGCGGTGATTACGAGCATCGGCCTTGATCACCAGCAGTTTCTGGGGGACGACACGGAGACAATCGGCGCTGCAAAGGCGGGTATTCTGCGGGCGGGTCAGCAGGTGGTGCTGGGACCCGCCATGCCCTCATCGGTGCTGGCGGCGTGCAGCGACCTGGGTCTGCAGCCGCGCCAGTGCGGCAGCGAATTTCACGCCAGCCGCGGCTGCGACGACAGCACAACGTGGACGTATGCGGATGAACATGAGCGGGTTACCGGCCTTGCCGTGACCGCTGGCGCCCCGCAGAACCTCGCTGTGGCTTACAACGCCGCGCGCGCTGTGGATGCGACGGTGGACGCGGCGGCGTTGCGGCAGGCCTGCGAACTCACGAATCTGCCGGGGCGTCTGGAACGGCGCACCTTCGAAGTTCGTCACCTGCTCCTGGACGTGGCGCACAACCCGGCGGGCATCGATTTTCTGCTTCGTGAGCTTGACGCCAGAGAACTCGCCCCTGCGCTGGTTGTGTGTGGCATGCTGCATGACAAAGACCATGCGGGAGTGCTGGAGAGCCTCGTGGACCGCTTCGCAGCGCCGCTTCTGTTGACCGGTACGCGCGGGGAACGCGCCATGACTGCTGCCGCCCTCGCTGAGGCCGTGCCTGCCCGGGTGCGCGCGCGGGTGGTTGGCGCCGTGGAGGCAACGGCGGATTTGCCGGCGGCATTGCTTGCGCACAGTGCTCCCGGTGATCTGGTGCTGGTCGTAGGTTCGTTCGACGTGGTCGCTCAGGCCACCATCGGCCGCCCCAGCGGGTCCGGCGCGTGAAAGAGCGCACCCGTTATCGTGTTTCCGGTGCAGTCTTCCTGATTGCCCTGGCGGTGATTTTTCTGCCCATGCTGTTCGATGGCGCCGGCGTGCCGGACGAGGCCATCCCGCCCATGCCGACGCCGTCGGCGGAAACGGTACGCACGCCTGCGTACGACGAAATTGTGCCGGCGACGGACGTGGTCGCCCGGGTACAGGCCCTGGCTGCGGAAGTGGACGAAGACGGCTTCGAGGCGCAGACCCAGACCCGCTTTGGTGAGCCGGTGTTGTCTGCTCCTGAAAGCGACACGTCCGTGTGGGCCGTGCAGGCCGGCAGCTTCGCGCAGGAAGACAATGCCCGGCAGTTCCGCCAGGCCCTTCGCGAGGCCGGCTACGAGGCGTTTATCAGCGCGAGGAAAGATGCTGGCCGGGTCATCTACCGCGTTGCCGTGGGGCCCTTGCTGGTGCGTACCGACGCTGACGACATGGCCGCAGCCATCGCTTCGGCCTTCGACGTGGAACCACGCGTGCAGGCGATGCGCCCGTGACGCCGCTGGACTGGGTAATTCTGGCGATCCTCGCCATCTCCGCCGCAATCGGTCTCGTGCGTGGTCTTGTCAGGGAGGTGCTCTCGCTGGTGGCCTGGATTGCCGCCTTTGTCGTCGCCGTGCTGTTTGGCGCGACGGTAGCGGCAGAGCTGCCCGGCAGCTGGGGCGGGGATACGTTGCGGTATCTGGTGGCCTTTGTCGGGCTCTTTGTGGCAACGCTCATTGTGGCGGCCATTCTGCAGTGGTTTGTGGCACAGCTCGTCAGCACCACGGGGCTGTCGGGGACCGATCGGGTGCTTGGCTTCGTGTTCGGTGGCGCCCGCGGGGTGCTGGTGGCCATGTTGTTGCTGCTGGCGCTGCGGGAGATTGCCGGCGACGCGCCCTGGTGGCGCGATGCGCAGCTGCCGCCGCATCTGCTGGCCTTCGAGGACGAGCTGCGCGAACTCCTCGGGCGGGCCCGGGAAATCGATGTGGGCACGATGGTGCCCGATCAACGTTAGTGCCGGCGGCCGCCTCGTATTAGACTTATCACTTCATCCCAGGACGCAAATCTATGTGCGGAATTGTCGGCGTTGTTGCCAGAGGGCAGGTCAACCAGGACATCTATGACGCCCTGACCGTACTGCAGCACCGCGGCCAGGATGCAGCCGGCATGGTCACCAGCGATGGCACCCGCCTGCATCTGCGCAAAGGCAACGGTCTGGTGCGCGACGTCTTCGGCGAAGAGCACATGCTGCGCCTCCAGGGTTCCACCGGTATCGGTCACGTGCGCTACCCCACGGCGGGCAGCAGCAGTACCGCGGAAGCGCAGCCGATGTACGTGAACTCACCGTACGGCATCACGCTGGCGCACAACGGCAACCTGACCAACGCCGATGGGCTGAAGGCGGATCTCTTCCGGGAAGACATGCGGCACATCAACACCAACAGCGATTCCGAGGTGTTGCTGAACGTGCTGGCGCATGAGCTGCATCAGCAGCGGGCCCTCGAGCCGACGCCGGCAGAAATCTTCAAAGCGGTGGCGGGTGTGCATCGGCGCTGCCGGGGCGCGTACGCAGCCGTGGCCATGATCATCGATGGTGGCATTCTGGGTTTCCGCGACCCGCACGGCATCCGCCCTCTGGTGTACGGCAAACGGGAAACCGACGCCGGTGACGAGTACATGATCGCCTCCGAGTCCGTTGCCCTGGATCTGCTTGGTTTCGAGCTCATCGCCAACATACAACCCGGAGAAGCGGTATACATCACCGACGACGGGCAGCTGCATCGTCAGGTTTGCGCGCCGCAGACGCAGCTCGTGCCCTGCATCTTCGAGTATGTTTACCTCGCGCGGCCCGATTCGATCATCGACGACGTGTCTGTCTACAAAAGCCGGCTGCGCATGGGCGAGTACCTGGCGCAGAGCATTCTCTCGCAGTACAGCCAGCACACGCACGACATCGACGTGGTTATCCCGATTCCTGAAACCGGGCGCACGGCCGCGCTGCCGATGGCGCACATGCTGGACGTGAAATTCCGCGAGGGTTTCGTCAAAAACCGCTATATCGGACGCACTTTCATCATGCCCGGTCAGAACCAGCGGCGGAAATCGGTACGGCAGAAGTTGAACGTGATCCCCCTGGAGTTTCGCGACAAGAACGTGCTGCTGGTGGAGGACTCGATCGTGCGCGGCACCACGATACAGCACATCATTCAGATGGCCCGCGACGCTGGCGCCCGTAAGGTGTACGTCGCCTCGGCGGCGCCGGCGCTGCGCTATCAGAACGTGTACGGTATCGACATGCCGGCGCGCGAGGAGTTTGTTGCTCATCAGCAGACGGACGAGGAGGTGGCGCGCATCATCGGTGCCGACTGGCTCGTCTATCAGAGCATCGACGACCTGAAGAAGAGCGCTCGTGAGGGTAATCCGGCGATCCAGGACTTCGAGTGCTCCACTTTCAACGGCGAATACGTGACTGGGGACATAGATGATCGCTATCTCGAGCGGTTATCCTTGGAACGCAACGATAAGTCCAAACAACGCCGTGAAATCCACGCCCAGCAGGATCCAAACATTCTCGAGCTCCACAACCACGCTTAGCGGGGTGAAGGACCATCTGGAGGCCCTCGTCGAGGCCCTGAACGGGGTGCTGCTCGGCAAAGAAACGCAGGTGAAGTTGAGCCTCGCGTGCCTCTTTGCGCGCGGGCACCTGCTCATCGAAGACCTGCCGGGCATGGGCAAGACGCTGCTGTCGCATGCGCTGGCCAAGGTGCTGGGGTTGTCGTACAACCGCATCCAGTTCACCTCTGACGTGCTGCCGGCCGACATCATTGGCGCGACGATCTTCGACCGTGAACAGAACAACTTCCGCTTCGTTCGTGGTCCGCTCTTTGCGCAACTCGTGCTGGCGGACGAAATCAATCGCGCCACACCGAAGAGCCAGAGTGCCCTGCTGGAAGCGATGGAAGAGCGGCAGGTGACCAACGACGGTGAATCGATGCCGTTGCCCACCCCGTTCTTTGTGATTGCCACCCAGAACCCCGCTACCCAGTCGGGCACGTTTCCGCTGCCTGAATCTCAGCTGGACCGGTTTCTCATGCGCATCGAACTGGGCTACCCGGAGCCGGCGGCTGAACGGGAACTGCTGCTTGGCGGCGACCGCCGCAAGGCCCTGGAAGAGCTGCAGCCGGTGATCGATATGGCCACGCTGGTGGCCATTCAGGACGCCGTTGAAGACGTGAAGGTGTCGGAGCCGCTGGTGGACTACGTGCAGCGCCTCATCGCCTTCTCCCGGCAGGGCGCCGAGTTTGCCTTCGGTCTGTCGCCACGGGGCGCGCTGGCACTGCTGCAAGGCGCCAAAGCCTGGGCGCTGTTGCATGATCGCAGCCACGTTGTGCCCGAGGACGTGCAGGCGGTACTGCCGAGCGTAGTGGAACATCGCTTGCGCGAAGCGGCCGACTTTGCCGGTCACGGTGGCGGCGCGCTGACGCAGAAGCTTCTGGGCAGCGTCGACGTCGTTGCCTGACGGCACGCGTGCCGGCAGACGCGGAACCTGACATGAGCAATGCTGCTGCCGGGGGTCCCAGCCATCCAACGATTGGCGGGCCCCGTTTCAATGCCTTCCTCGACCGCCGCATTCCGCCGGCGTCCAGCATCAAGCTGAGTCAGGCCAACGTCTTCATCTTCCCCACGCGCGCGGGCTTTGTGTTCGGATGTCTGTTGATCATGCTGATTCTCGGCGGCATCAACTATCAGAACTCGCTGGTGTATGCCGTGGCGTTCCTGCTGGGCGCCATGTTCATCGTGACAATTCTGTACACCTTCCGGAATCTCTCGGGTCTCAAGCTGGAGCTGGCCGACGTGGAGGCCGGCTTCGTCGGGGAGGACGTGGAGTTCAACGTGCGCGTGGAGCGCCCCAAGGGTGCCGGCCGGGAGGGTATACAGATCGGCTGGCCCGGCGGCTACATGCAGTGGGTGGAGATCTACCAGCAGGAAGCCGCAACCGTGCGCCTGTATGTCAAAGCGCATCAGCGCGGTTGGCTGCGTCCGGGGCGCATGCTCGTGGAAACCTACTTTCCCCTGGGGCTGTTGCGTGCCTGGACGTGGGTGGATCTGGCGGCCCGCGCCATTGTCTATCCGCAGCCGATTTTCGGCGACAGTCCCACCCGGCAGTCGTCCTCGCGGGACGAAGGTGAACTCATTGACCCGCGCGGCAGTGATGACTTCGTGGATCTGCGGGACTATCAGCCGGGCGATCCCATCAAGAACATCCTGTGGCGCTCCTACGCGCGCTCAGAGCAACTGGTGGTGAAGCGCTATGCCAGCTACGTGGAGCCGCGCATGTGGCTCGAATTCGACGACCAGCCCGGAAACACGGAAGAGCGTCTCAGCCGCCTCACCGGTCTTGCCCTGCAGGCCGCGCGGCAGCATCAGGAATTTGGTCTGCGTCTGCCGGGGAGCAAGGTGCCGCCCGGCATTGGTCCGGCGCACCTCGACGCGGTGTTGCGGGAGCTTGCCTTGCACGGGATCCGCGACTGATGGCGTCTGCTGGAAGAAAGCCGATTGTCGGGGCGGATCAGCAGATTCCACGCAATAGCCTGGCACTGCTGATGATCGCCCAGGTGGTGGTGACGCTGCCGCTGGCGCAGCACATCTCGCTGTGGATCGTGGCGGTCGGTCTGTCCTGTGGTTACTGGCGCATGCAGGTGTACCGCGGGCGGTGGGGTTATCCGCCCGGCTGGGTGAAGTTTCTTCTGGTCGTCGCCGCCTGCACGGGCCTTGCGTTGTCGGGGTACGTGACCTACTCGCTGGAAGCCGCCACATCGCTACTGGTGCTGGCCTTTGCGCTGAAGCTGCTGGAGATGCGCAGCCGTCGCGACGCGTACCTGGTGATTTTTCTAAGCTATTTCCTGGTAGCGAACGCCTTTCTCTTCGACCAGACGATGGCGCTGGCGGCCTACGAGATGTTGGCCATGGTCGTCGTGACAGCGGCGGTGGTGGGCATGAACCAGATGCAGGCGCGCGTACGCCCGCTGGCTTCCATGAAAACGGCCGCGGCCCTGGTGCTGCAGGCGTTGCCGCTGACCATCGTGTTGTTCCTGCTGTTCCCGCGGGTGGGTCCAATCTGGTCGATACCGCTGCCCAGTTCAGCCAGCACCGGCATCTCGGAGAAAATGTCTCCGGGCGATGTGGCCAATCTCAGCCAATCCGATGAGCTGGCCTTCCGCGCGGTGTTTGCGGGCGATGCACCACCCTTGCATCAGGATCTGTACTGGCGCGGCCTGGTGTACGCCGATTTCCGGGAGGGTGAGTGGCAGGTGGGTCCAACCATGGGCGAGCTGGAGGAAGCCCGCGATCAACGGCGTGGCGCGGTGCCTGAAGGCGCGTTCGAGTACGCCGTGTTTCTCGAACCAACACAGAACCGCTGGCTCTTCACGCTGGATACACCGGTCCGCTTCCCTGCCGACGCAGCCCTGCTGGGAGATTACCGCCTGCTGGCTGACGAGCCGGTGCTTTCTCTCGAGGTGTACCGGGTGGTGAGCGACTCGTCGAAAGTGCTGGACGACGCCCTCGACGGACCGGTACGCACGCGTAACCTGGCTTTTGATCCCAGAGACAATTTACGCCTGCAGGCCTATGCGAGGGAGTTGAAGGCGCAGACAGATTCCGAGCAGGCCTTCATCGATCGCATGCTGGCGGACATCCGCGAGCAACCCTATCGCTATACGCTGAGCCCGCCCGTGCTGCGTGAGCCCAACAGCATCGATGCCTTCTGGTTCGATGCCCGGGCCGGCTTCTGCGCGCACTATGCAGGCGCCATGGTCATGGCGCTGCGCATGGCCGGTATTCCCGCGCGCATGGTCGGCGGTTACCAGGGCGGCGAGGTGAATCCCGTCACCGGGCATGTTGTGGTGCGTCAGTATCAGGCCCACGCCTGGGTGGAAGCCTGGCTCGACGGGCGCGGCTGGCAACGCATCGATCCGACCGCGGCCGTGGCGCCTGAGCGGGTGGAGCAGGGGCTGGATGCGGCCCTGTCCAGCCAGGATCGCGAATCGCTGTCGTTTCTTTCCGCGGCCCGCATCGGCGGTACCGGCGCGTTGACCGGCTTGTTGATCTGGGCCGATTCGCTGGAGCATCGCTGGAATCTGTGGGTGGTGGGGTACGACAAAGCCACCCAGGAAGGTGTGCTGGGCGACTGGCTCGGTGGTATCACGCCGGCGCGCATCGGTCTGGCGATGCTGGTGGGGGGTGGCTTGAGCCTGCTGCTGGTGAGCGTCGCCGTTCTCTGGCGCCGGCGCGGGGTGCGCTCGCACCCGCTCGAACGCGGGCTGCGCGCACTGTCCCGTGGCCTGGCCCGGCAGGGTCTTGACCGGCAGGCCGGCGAGACACCCACGGCGTATCTGACGCGGCTGTGTACCCTGGCAAAGGAAGATCCGCAACCGCTCACTGAGGCGGTGACCGCTGCCCTCTACGATCCTGAACAAACCGTCGAGTGGCGGAATTCGTGGCGTTTGCAGCAGGCCCTGCGCCGTCTGCGTTTCAAGCTGGTGCTGCAACGAGCCCGCGGCGCCACCTGAGCCGCCAAGCACCAGCCGCGGGTGTATACTCGCGCCCGTGACCCTCAACACCCGAACGAAACGTACCCCCTGTGTCGGCATCTGCTCCACCACCTACGGCGATCTCGTGTGTCGCGGGTGCAAGCGGTTTGCGCACGAGATCGTGCAGTGGAATGGCTACGAACCCGCGCAGCGCGACGCCGTGTGGCAGCGCCTGACAGACCTGCAAGCGACGGTGGTGAGTCAGCACGTGCTCGTTGCCGACCGCGCGGCGTTCGAAGTGCGCCTCGACGAGGCAGCGCTGGCGTCGAGTCTCCAGGAGAGCACGCCGGCGGCGCAGCTCTATGCGCTACTCGCCTATCTTGCGGTGCGCTCCGAGCGGTTGAGCGATGCGGGGCTGGCGCAGAGCGGCGGGGAGGATGGGGAAGCCCTGACCGTGCTTAAGGCGGTGGACGGGGAGATCTACACCCGCTCGCTGGCGCACTACGAGCGCAACTTCAAGGTTCCCGTCTGACACAGCCATGGCGCGCCCCGACCTGCAGCCCGTGCTCGATTTCCTGGAGGTGCCCACACCGGACGCGTGGTATGAGCGTGCCGTGGTGGACGTTGCAACGCTTCTGATCGATCACGCCAATTGTGAGAAGAAGGCCGCCAGCACGGCTCTGGCGCTCACCTATCGCTACGTGGGCGAGACCGCTCTGCTGCATGAAATGTCGCGGCTGGCGCGAGAGGAGCTGCGTCACTTCGAGCAGGTGCTGGACCTCATGCAGACGGTAGGAGTGGTTTACAGCCAGCTCAGCGCGTCGCGCTATGCGCAGAGCCTGCACGAGCTGGTGCGCAAGCACGACCCGCAGCGGCTCGTCGACGTGTTGCTTCTAGGCGCGGTGGTGGAAGCCAGAAGCTGCGAGCGCTTCGTGGGGCTGGCTGACCGGCTGCCGGCGCCGATCAGCGATCTCTATGCCGCCCTGGTGAACTCGGAGGCGCGTCATTTCATGAGCTATCTGGCTCTGGCCCGGGCGGTGCCCGGTGCTGACGTCGACGAGAGGGTGTCCGCGTTTCTGCATCGCGACGCCGAGCTGGTGACGACCGCAGATCCGCAATTCAGATTTCATAGCGGCGTGCCAGCGTGAAACATTCCAGGGAAAGCTGCGCGTCGTTCTGTCGCAGCACCCAGCCGCACCGTTCCCAGGCGCCCAGGACCACGCGGTTGGCGTAGAGTCCCGGGCGGTGTGTGTGTCCGTGCACGATCGTGTGCGCGCCGGTGGATGCGAGCGCTTCTGAAAGCGCGCCGGCATTGGTGTCCATGATGTTGGTTGCCTTGTTTGCGTTCTCCTGCCGACTCTGGGCCCGGAGCGCGGTGCCCAGCGCCTTACGTTCGGCTAGAGACCTGGCGAGGATGTCGGCCTGCCAGGCTTCTGAGCGAAACAGCGCGCGTGCCGCCTGATAGCGCTCATCGTCGATGCAGTAGCGGTCGCCGTGGCTCAGCAGCAGTCCGTCGCTGGTGACCCATGGATCTTCCAGCAGTTCGAAGCCGTCCCGTGCAGCGGCCGCCTGGCCCATGAGAAAGTCGCGGTTGCCGTGCATGAAGGCGACCCGGCAGTGCGCGGCGGCGTCTGCCAAGGCGGTGTGCAGGAACGTGGCCACCTCGTCGTCGTCGTCATCGCCTACCCACATCTCCACGATGTCGCCCAGCAGATACAGCTCGTCAACGCGGCGGCTCTCCGTGTGCAGGCATTCCGCAAAGCGCTGCGCGCGAGGGTCGTCGACGTGCTCGAGGTGCACGTCGGAAAGGAATACGCGCCGCACGTCAGGCGTCTTCGTCCTGCTGATGCAGGCGCGCTGCCTGCAGGGTGTTCTGCAGTAACGCGATACGGGTCATGGGGCCGACGCCACCGGGCACCGGGGTGATCCACGACGCCACTTCGGCAACGGCATCGAACTGCACGTCACCGTGCAGCTTGTTGTTTTCGCCGCGGGTGATGCCGACGTCGATGACCACGGCCCCGGGTTTGATCCACTCGGGGGTGACCAGTCCCGGTTTGCCGACGGCCGACACCACGATATCGGCGAGGCGCACCTTCTCTTCGATGTGACGACTGAATTTGTGCACCGTGGTGACGCTGCAGCCCGCAAGCAATAGCTCGAGCCCCATGGGTCGGCCCACGTGGTTCGACGCGCCGATCACCGCGGCATCCATACCGCGTATCTCGAGGCCGAGCTGTTCCAGCAGCAGCATGACGCCTTTGGGGGTGGCCGAGCGGTAGGTGGGGCGGCGAATGGCCAGCCGGCCGATGTTGTAAGCATGGAATCCGTCGACGTCCTTGCTGGGGTCGATGGTGTCGATGATGCGGTCTTCGTCGATGTGTGCCGGCAGGGGGGTCTGCACGAGAATACCGTCGATGCTCGGATTTGCGTTCAGTGCCTGCACCCGCGCTTCGAGATCCTGTTGCGTGACGTTGGCAGACAGGTGCGTCACGCTCGAATGGAATCCAACCTCGTTGCAGTCGCGGCGTTTGCCGCGCACGTAGACTTCCGAGGCCGGGTCGTCGCCCACCATGATCATGGCGAGGCCCGGCGGGCGCCTGCCAGCGCTCTGCAGCGCTGAGACTTCTTCGGCGATTTTCTCGCGCAGGGTTTGCGCGATCGCCTTGCCGTCAATGATCTGTGCGGTCATGGTCGGTCCAAAAGGCGCATTCTAACGGGGGTGCGTGGCTTTTGCGCGGTTTCGCCCGGGGTTGTTCATTGCACCAAATTGCGCGGGCGGCCATTGACCGGTTGTCGCAACGGCGTATCATCCGCGCCACTCGGGGTATAGCGCAGTCTGGTAGCGCGCCTGCTTTGGGAGCAGGATGTCGGGAGTTCGAATCTCTCTACCCCGACCAGTTTCATCCGTTTGGAGAAACGGGGGAACGGTTTCGCGCCTGTAGCTCAACTGGATAGAGCATCGGCCTTTAAATGTAGGAGCCCGCATCGGGAAACGGAACCGGTGCGGTGGACTGCACCGTAACGGGGAACCCTTAACAGATCATGCTGATGGCAATCCCGTGGAAACCTGCGGTCGACCCGTACGATGGTGTACGCTCAGGCAATGAGCGGCCACAATACGAAACATAAGGGTGACCTT
This sequence comes from uncultured Pseudomonadales bacterium, assembly GCA_964651595.1. Lineage (GTDB taxonomy): Bacteria > Pseudomonadota > Gammaproteobacteria > Pseudomonadales > Azotimanducaceae > UBA4421. The sequence continues at coordinate 24,125 of CAZYYJ010000078.1, forward strand.
GGGGTACTGAAGGCTCAGGTCGATCTGTTTGAACAGGGATTCATGATCTGCATTCCTCAGACCGAACATGCACCGTTCGATCTGGTGGCGTATCGAGATGGTGAGTTCCGTCGCGTTCAGGTGAAATACCGTAGCGTCGATCGATTCGGCAAGTTGGATGTGAAATTCTCGACCAGTTGGGCGGATGGGCGTGGTACTCACACGTTCCCAATCGACAAGGCTCAGGTCGATTTGTATTGCATCTACTGCCCTGATACGGACGAGTGCTACTACATTGATCCTGAAGCGTTCGGTTCGAACGTGACTCTGAGGGTAAGTGCGCCAAAGAACAATCAGACGCAGAACGTCAAGTTCGCATCCGATTTTCGCAGGGCTCCGTAGAGACTATACGTGCAGCACCTGAGACGGTGAAGAGATAGTCCAGACCACAAACTCGACGTGTCGAGGCCGTGAAAACGGTAGTTGGTAAGCTAAGCCGGCGGTTGAAGGTTCGAGTCCTTCCAGGCGCGCCATATTTATGAAACTTTACTGACCGCGGGTTACCCAGCTGCGCGCACCCAAGCGGTTTAGAGATCCTGCAAATGCGGCTGGCGGCGAG
>CAZYYJ010000079.1:0-24599 GCA_964651595.1 uncultured Pseudomonadales bacterium
AGCCCGAAACACCGCGAGGGCATCCTCCAGCCCGCGGGCATGGGCGTCCAGCCAGGGCTGGTTCTGCAGCTCTTCCTGCACCACGGTGGCAACCATGCCGGCCAGCAGCCACGCGTCGCGCCCCGGGCGCACCGCGAGGTGGATGTCTGCCAGGTCTGCCGTCTCGGTGCGCTTGGGATCGATCACGATCAGAGTGCGCGCTGGATCTTTGGCCATCTCTCGCAGCGTGGCCCGGGCCTGGTGAAAACCGTGCGAATGCCAGGGATTCTTGCCGAGAAACACCACCACCTGCGCATGCTCGAAATCGCCGTGGTTGTAACCGCCGAACATGCGCTCGGCCACCCAGAACTCGCCGGTTTTCTCCTGCGCCAGGGCATTGGACCGGTACTGCACCCCCAGGGTGCCGAGCGTGGTCCGCGCGTAAGCGCCGGGCAGGTGATTTCCCTGCCCCCCGCCGCCGTAGTAGAAAATCTTGTCGCCGCCGTGTGTGTCGCGAATGGCGCCCAGCTTTGCGGCGATCTCGCTGATGGCCGTGTCCCAGTCAACCGGCTCGTAGCCGCCGTCAGCGGTGCGGCGCATGGGACTCAACAGGCGGTCGTCGCGGTTCTGGTAGAAGTTCAGCCGCGAGGCTTTGTTGCACAGATAGCCCTGGCTGGCGGGATGCCGGGCGTCACCCCGGGTGCGGGCAATTTCTCTGCCGTCCTCCGACAGTTGCACCTCGACGCCACAGTTCAACGCGCACAGCACGCAGGCGGTGGACTTCCACTCGCCTTCTTCCGGCTTTGCCATGATCTTTCCCCCGAAGTTGTACGAAGACCATGGTACGTGTAAACCACGGTGTCACCAACGCGGCCGCTTCAGCCGCTGTCGCCGGCGCGGCCGAGGGCCTCGCGGACGCGGTCGTGCCGGGAACGCCCCAGGGGGAAACGCCACATCAGGCTGATGGTGAGCAGGCCCAGCAGCATCGGTATGCCGCCGAGCATGGCGCGAATCACCCAGTGGGCCGAGGCGTCGCTGCGCGCGGTGGCGGGATCGAAGCCACCGAGTTCAGCGAGGGCGTAGGTAAGGCCGACCCCGAGCCCCAACCCCAGCTTGAGGGTGGTGGTGAGGAAAGAGAAGTACAGGCCGGTGCTGTCTGTGCCCGTGGCGAGGCTCGCCTCGTCCAGCACGTCGGCCATGATGGCCCGGGGCAGCATCTGGGCAGCGCCGGAGGCGATGCCGAACAGCACATAGCAGGCGAGGGCGAGCGCAAAGGAACCCGCGGGCAGCACGCAGGCTGCGAGACCGCCGGCGATGGTCACGAGGGCGGTGAGCGCCAGGGCATTGTGTTTTTCGAGACGTCCGGCGAGCCTCACGAACACCGGCAGCCCCGCGAGGGACGCGGACAACAGCACCAGCTGCAACGTGCCGGCGCGGCCTTCCAGGCCCAGCACAATTTCGGAAAAGAAGACGCTCAGAGCGGTAAACACGCCGATGTTCAGGCCGATCGCAAAGTCCGCACCGATCAGACGCCGCAGGGAAGCGTTGTGCAGCGCCTGTTTGAGCGCTGGCAGCAGGGGTTCCGCCACCGGTGTGCCATGGGCAGCCCTGGGGGCGTACAGCCAGGCCACCAGCAACGACACCGGCAGCATCAGCAGAATTGCGGCGCCCATGGCACGAATTCTCAGGGTATCGACGTCCGCCGGCGACGCGAAAGCCTCCACCGCAGCCGGAATGAGCAGCACGAGAATGGTGCCCGTCGAGTTTGCCATCTGCACTGCCCCCATGACACGGGAGCGCTCGTGGTAGTCGCTGCTCACCTCGCTGGCCCAGCTGTACAAACCCACGCTCATGAGGGTCCAGCCGGCGTACAGCACAATGAGCCAGGCCATCAGCGTGCCTGCCTGCACCGGCGGCGACACAAAAAAGATCTGCCAGGTGGCCAGGGCCAGGGGCATGGCGCCGGCGACAACCCACAGCCGCTTGGGCACGCGCTGGCGGGTTCGGTCCATGACGATGCCGGCGAAGGGGTCGGTCACCACGTCGAAGAGGCGCCCGAGCGTGAAGATGGTGCCCACCGCCGCCAGCCCGAGGCCCATGTGCTCCGCAAAGTAGGGGGGCACGAAGATCACCAGCGGCATCATCAGCGCAAACATGGGCACCGCGGGGGCGCTCAGCGCGGCCATGGCACCCAGGGTGACAGGCTCGGCGGTCATGTCCTTCTGCACGCTTAAGGGCTCTCCATGCGCTCGTCTGCAGGCATGGTCCAGGCGGTTGGCAGAAAAGTCACGGAAAAGTGGGAACGACGTCATATAAACTTGGCCGCCATGGAAGCACTCTGGATCTACCTATGACGGACCAACGTTCACTCTGCGATACCCCCGACGCCGCCGTTGACGAGCTCGTCAGGCTCTACGACGACGCGGTGGAGTGGATCCGGGGCCAGTATCAGGTGTACGTGGAAGGTCAGGAGCCCGCAGCGCTGCTCGAGAAAGGCGTCTACCCGCGTCTCACCGTCGAAATTCCCGCCCACCGGTCAACACGGACCAGCAGCCTGTCGCTGGGACAGGTGGCTTCCACCAACGAGCACACCACCACCGTCACGCGCCCGGCTCTGTTCCGCAACTACCTGACGCGACAGCTTGCGCTGGTGCAGGAGGAGTTTGGCGCACGCATATTCGTGGGCCCGTCCGATGAGCCCATACCGCTGCAGTTTGCCCTGGACCCGCATCACACCCCGGGCGGATTGAGTGAAGCCACGCGCGAAGGCATCGAGCGCTACTTTCCCACGCCGAACCTGGTGGAGGTGAACGATCAGATCATCGATGGCGGGCGCATCCTGCGCCGCGACGGTCCGCTGCCGCTGTCGTGGTTTCCGGGATCGCGGATCGACTATTCGCTTTATCGCCTCGAGCACTACACGGCCACCCACCCGTCGCACTTTCAGCGCTTTGTGCTGTTCACGAACTACCAGCGCTACGTAGACGAGTTCATCGCGCACGGGCACGCGGAGGTGGCTGCCGGCCGTGCCCGGGCGCTCATCGAGCCCGCAGGATCACCCCAGATGCCTGCCTATCATCTCGTGCGGGACGATCACATGGGCGATACGCTCGTGAACATCGGCGTGGGGCCGTCCAACGCCAAGACCATCACCGATCACATCGCGGTGCTGCGGCCCTTCTCGTGGCTCATGATCGGTCACTGCGGTGGCCTGCGGCGCACACAGCAACTGGGTGACTACGTGCTGGCCCACGCCTACCTGCGCGACGATCGCGTGCTGGATGACGTGCTGCCCCCGGACGTGCCGCTGCCCACGCTGGCCGAAATCCAGATTGCGCTCACCGCAGCAGTGGCGGAAGAGACCGAAAGCAGCGCGCAGGAGCTGAAGTCGTTTCTGCGCACGGGCACCGTGGTGACCACCAACGACCGCAACTGGGAGCTGTCATTCGACCGCATCGCCGAGCGGCTGAACCGGTCGCGGGCCATTGCCATCGACATGGAGTCGGCCACAATCTCTGCCAACGGCTATCGCTACCGGGTACCGTACGGCACCTTGTTGTGCGTTTCGGATCGCCCCTTGCACGGCGAGCTGAAGCTGCCGGGCATGGCCAACGAGTTCTACCAGCGGCGGGTCAGCCAGCATCTGGCCATTGCGCTGAGGGCCAACGAGATTCTCCGGGCGGAGGCTGTGAAAGGCGCGCTGCGGTCGAGAAAGCTGAGAAGCTTCGACGACCCGCTGTTTCACTGACGAGCGAGCCGTACGGTTACTGAGGGTTTTTGCACAGCTCCGCTGCGGCCAGCACGATATCGCCGATGAGCGGTTTTTTGTGTCGCACCTCGTCGGGTTCGAGACCATCCAGCTCGTGGGGAAACACCAGCCACTGACTGGTTTCGTGCACGTAGTAGTCCGGCTCGATCGCCGTCATGTTTTTCTGCGGCTTGTACCAGACCGTAGCCACCTTCACCTGCTCCGGCATGTTGCGCCGCGTCAGGCGCTTCACCTCGGCCAGAATGGCCTCGATGCTGCGGCCGCGATCGAAGACGTCGTCGACGATCAGCAGCTGATCGGTGGCGTTCAGGTTTTCGATCAGGTAGCCGAGATTGTGCACCTGCACCTGGCTGGCCGTCGTGTCGATGCCCTGGTAGTAGGACGTACGAATCGCGATGTGATCGGTCTCTACGCCCGCGTAGCTCATGAGCTCCTGCACGGCGATGCCCACAGGGGTGCCGCCGCGCCACACAGCAACGATGAAGTTGGGCCTGAAACCCGACTGCAGCACGTTCAACCCCAGTGTGAAGGAGTCCCGCAGCAGATCGTCGGGTGTGATGTATAGCTTGTCGTCGTCCAAAGGGATTCCCGTAGCCTGAGGCAGGACCGGCGCAGCGCCGGCCCCGCAGCGTTTCCGGCGCTAGAACTGCTTCTTGACTTCCAGTCCCCAGAATTGCGGTTCGTTCACGAAGCCGGTGAGGTTCAGGAAATCCAGCGCCCCTTCAGCAACGATTTCGTCGGTGATGTTTCTGCCCACGAGGGAAAAGTCCCACTCGGTGTCGGTGCGATAGCCGACCCGCAGGCCCCCGAGCCAGCGATCCTCAGCCACGAACTCGACAGACTCGTACAGGAAGATGTTGGACTCGTCCCGGTAGTTCCAGTCGGTGCTGGCATACAGGGTACCGTTCGCTACCGGCTGCTCGTAGCTCAGAATCACGTTGTAAATCCACTCCGGCGCGCGGGGCAGCGGATTGCCGTCCACGGCCACCAGGTTCACGGTGCCGAAGAAGCCCGGAAAGGTGTCGACAATCGGGTCGCGGGTGGTGCAGATCGGCGTGGCCGAGCACAGCTCGGTGAGCAGGCTCGAATCGTCGATTTCCGTGTCGTTGTAGCTGGCATTGAACGTCAACGTGAAGTTGTCGCTCAGCAGCACCTCCAGATCCGTTTCGAACCCGGCACCCTTGGTGTCGGCGTTGAGAATCTCGTTGGTGTTGCCGGTACCGCCCGTGGCCGTGAGCTGCTGATCGTCAGTGGTCCACGAGAACACCGTGGCGTTCCAGCGCACGCGGTTGTCCATCAGGTAAGACTTGAAACCCGCTTCTACAGACGTGATTTCTTCGGTGTCCGCCTGGCTGGTGAAGCCGAAACGACCCAGCGTGACCGGTCCGCGGGAGGCTGTGGCCACGCGGCCGTAGATCGAGAGCTCGTCGTTCACGTCGTAGTTCAGGGCCACTTCCCAGCTGAAGTAGTCATCGTCTGCGTCGATGGTTGCGGCCGGAGCGCCGGACCCCGGTCCCGGGATCACCTCCAGGTCTTTCTCATCGTCGGTGAATCGCGCACCCAGGGTCAGCGCGAGCTGCTCGGAGAGGGCAATCTCGACCTGCCCGAAGATTGCTGCCGAGGTGGTTTCCTGATCTACCTGCGTCAGCGTGGCGCGGGTGCCGTCGTCGGCAAAATCACTGCTGTCGACGGTGATTTCTTCATTGAGGTAGTAGAAGCCCACCTGCCAGAACAGGTTGTCGCGCTCCCCGGAGAGCCTCAGCTCCTGCGTGAACTGGTCGTGATCCGACAAGCCGTCACCCGACGAGGCGGGGAAGAAATGGCGGTTGGGTGTGCCGAACGCGTCCCCGAAAGCGACGGTGATGCCGCCGTCGAGGTCGGTCTGCTGGAAACTGTCGACGGTGTCGTACGCGGTGATGGACGTCAGCGTGATGTCGTTGAAGTCGTACTCGATCTTGGCGCTGCCGCCGAAGTGATCCATCTCGAAGCCGCCCTGCGCGCCGTGCGCGGCCTGTTCTTCGTCGAAGCCGGAGCGCAGCCCTTCGGTGCCGGGAGTAAACGCGTTGGCGTAGAAAAGCTGCGGCTGATCGCCTTCCTGGTCGAAGCCGTGCAGCTTCAGCAGCACCCGGGTGCGCTCGTTCGGCTCTGCGCTCAGGAAGAAGCGCCAGGCCAGCTCGTCGTAGCTGCCGAAGTCGCCGGAGGTACCTTCGTTGTCGATCCAGCTTTCACCCCGGTCGAGATAGTTCAGCGCCAGGCGCGCGTGCACGGTTTCGCTGAGAGAGAAGTTGAAGGCGCCGCTGGCGGACAGGGTTTCGCGATCGCCGTAGCCAACCTGAAAGTAGCCGTCCTGCGTATCGGACGGTTTGACGGAATCCACCTTCACCACGCCGGCAGTGGTGGACCGTCCGAACAGGGTTCCCTGCGGACCGGCCAGCACTTCCACCTGCTGCACGTCGAACAGCGGCAGGCTTTTCAGCACGGCGTTCTCCAGGTTGACCTCATCGAGAATCAGCGACACGGGCTGCGTGGCGTTCACGTCGAAGTCGTAGTTGCCTATGCCGCGGATGTAGAAACGCGGCGACTGGCGCCCGTTGGAGGATTCGATGTTCAGAGATGGAACGCGGGCAGCCAGGGCGCGGATGTTCTCTCCGGCCGACAGCAGGTCGTCCACCTGATCGGTCTGCATGGCGTACACCGACGCCGGAATGTCCTGCAGGCTCTGGGCCCGTTTCTGTGCAGTAACGACGACCTCTTCGATACGACCGTCGGCGGCATGAGCGCCTGTAAATGTGAATGCGAAAACAGCGATCGCCAGACCGGTTCTCCAGATCATCTTCGCTCCTGTAGAGGTTGGGTTGAGGTTGGGGGGTTGGGTTGTAAAAGGGGGGTGTCTTTCTCAGGCGCGTATAGTAGCGGCCGCGGGTGCTCTCGGATAGGCCACGGGACAATGTGTCAGGCGATTGCGCTAACGCGCCCGCTCGGCAATGCGGCGGCGATAGGCCTGCGCGTCGCTGGTGATGGCGTCCGTGTCGATAGTGGTCACCTCGCCGGCTTCCACCACCGGCACGCCCTGCACCAGCACCGTTGTGACGTCGCTGCTTTTTGCCGTGTACACGAGGTGCGAGATGACGTTGTACAGCGGCAGCATGTGCGCGCCGGACAGCGAGAGCTGAATGAGATCCGCCTGCTTGCCCGCCTCGATGGAACCAAGCTGGTTGTCCATGCCGATGGCACGAGCGCCGTCAATGGTCGCCATGCGCAACACCTGCGCGGCGGGCAGCGCAGTGGCATCGTCCAGGGAAATTTTCGCCAGCAGCGTCGCCAGGCGCATCTCTTCCCACATGTCCAAGTCGTTGTTGGATGCCGCACCGTCGGTGCCCAGGCCCACGGCCACGCCAGCCTGCTGCAACGCCTGCACCGGGGCAATGCCGGCCGTGATCTTCATGTTGGAAGTGGGGTTGTGCACCGCGCCGACGCCGTAGCGTGCAAGGGTTGCCATTTCCTGAGGCGTTGGCCACACCATGTGGGCCGCAATGAAGCGGGTCTGTTGATCGAAGAAGCCGACCTCTTCCAGCAGGGAAACCGTGGGTTTGCCGTAGCGGTCGCGGGCCAGCGTGTTTTCCGAGCGCGATTCCGCCATGTGAATGCTGAGCGGCGCGTGGAGCTCGCGGGCCGTGTCGCGCACCTTCAACAGCGTTTCCGGCGCGGTGGTGTAAATGGCATGGGGTCCCAGCGCCGGCACCACGCGGGGATGGCCCCGCCATTTTTCGATGAACGCGCGCGCCTGACGCAGCGCCTGGGCAGGGGTTTTGGCGTCGGGGCTCGGCTGGCCGATGACCGTGGCCGCCACGACAGCGCGCATGCCACAGTCTGCGATCACCTCGGCAACCACGTTCGGAAAGTAGTACATGTCCACGGCTGTGGTGGTGCCGCCGCGCAGCATTTCCCAGCAGGCGAGCGCAGTGCCCGCGCGCACGAAATCCGCGTCAGCGAAGGCAACTTCGGCGGGGAACATGTGGTCGTTCAACCATTCCATCAGCCTGAGGTCGTCCGCCAGGCCGCGGAACAGGGTCATGGCCATGTGCGTATGGCCATTGATGAGACCGGGCAGCAGCACGCGTTGTCCGCCCGGGATAGTGCGTGCGGCCTGGTATCGGGCGGTGATCTGCGCCTCGCGACCAACGGCCACGATGCTGCCGTCGCGCACGGCAACGGCGCCTTGCTCGATGACTTCGTCGTCCGGGTTCACGGTGACCACGAAGTCGCCGGCAATGATCACATCGACGGTCTCTCGCGCGTCGGCCAGCGCTGAGCCGGTCAGGAACATCGCGCAGCACAGAGCTACCCATCGCCGCCGGCCGGCGCGGGACGCGGCGAACATCAGGAGCAGCTTCCGCCGCCCAGCACGCAGAATTTGGCGCAGTGGGGGTGATTGAGCCTGATCGGTTCCAGGGCGTCGCGCAGCGTGGGACCCAGGTTGAACGCCTCTGCGTACGGCAACAGCGTGCACGATGCCACCACGGGAGCCGGGGCGCCTTTGTGTTTCAGCACCATGCGCGACGATGCGCACATGATGTCTTCGGGCCGCTTGCCGAGAATACCCCAGCATTCCGTCGTGATTTCCGGGACGTCCATTGCACCGTCCATCTCCGGAAACAGCAGCAACTGCCCCGGATCCTGCGCGTCCACGTTGATGCGCTCGTCGGCGAACAGCGCTGCGAAACCGTCCCGCAGCGCCGGTTCTTCTTCGCCCCAGCAGGTGCGTCCCGCGACGTTGAGGCGGAAACCGTTTTCGCTCAGCCAGCGCAGGCCCTCGATGGTTGGCTTCCAGGACCGGGGTCCGCGTTCGCGCTCGTGCGCCGACGGGCTGTAGTGGTCGATGGACACGCGCACCTTCAACCGTTCGCCGTAGGTTGCGTTCAGCGCTGCCAGCGGCGGCGCAAGCTTCATCATCGGCCGCATGGCGTTGGTCAGCACCAGCACCTCATGGCCCCGCTGCAGAGCGCTATCCAGCATGGCGATGATGTCGGGGTTCATGAAAGGCTCACCGCCGGTGAAGCCGATCTCCCGCGTGCCCAGCCCGAGGCTCTCGATTTCGTCGAGAAACCCATCCACCTCGGCCAGCGACAGATACACGAGGCGGTCGTTGCTGGGACTGGATTCTATGTAGCAGTGATCACAGGCCAGGTTGCACAGGGTGCCGGTGCAGAACCACAGCGTGTCGAGGCGGCGCAGCGGTACCTCGGCCCTGGCTTTGCCGTCGGCGGTCAGCTCCGGGTGCACGAAGCGCCCCCGCTCCACGTGGATCAACTGGTTCATGGCGGGGCAGTCTATAGTGCTTGCCAGGAGGGCGGAACCTGCAACGCAGCGGCTGCATCGCCTGAATGTTAAAGTGCCGGACAGGAGGATTGATCATGGCAGAAAGCATTACCCCCGGCGGTATCCGAATCTACGGCAACATCCGCCCGGAAGACGATTACACCCACCCCCTCGGGCCCGAAGAGAACTTCAACGAGTCGGTGTATTTCAATTTCTTCGACCGCGAGCAGAATCGCGGCGGTTTCGTGCGTATCGGTAACCGCGCCAACGAAGGTTATGCCGAAGTGACGGCCATTGTCTGGAACCCGGACGGCTCTGCCGTGTTCAACTATCTGAAACCGGAGATCGACAACAACGACGGCTGGCAGGCCGGCGGGCTGGAGATCAATGTCGTGGAGCCGGGGGAACGGCTCACAACGCGCTTTGCCGGTCGGGCGGTATACCTTGCCGATCCCCGGGCCATGGCCGATCCGGGCAAAGCGTTCAAGGAAAACCCTCATCAGGAACTGGTGATCGATCTGACCCACGACGCTGTGGGACCGCTGTATGGTCACGTTGGCGAACCGGGGGACGGCAACGACTTTGCGCGGGCGCACACCGAGCAGCACATGCGTGTGGCGGGCAGTATCTCCCTAGATGGTGTGCAGCAGCCGTTCAGTGGCTGGGGTCTGCGGGACCATTCCTGGGGCCCAAGATACTGGCAGTCGACACCGTCCTACCGTTGGATCACCGGCAACTTCGGCGACGATCTCGGCATGATCGTGCGTACTAACGGCCAGGGTGAGGGGGGTGGACTGTTTCACGAAGGGCAGGTGCTCAAGCGCATCCAGCACACCCGCCTCGAGACCGAGTACGAGCCGGGCACGCGCTTTCACAAACGTCTGCGGGCCACGCTCACCATGGAAGATGGTGCCGAGCGTGTGCTGGAAGGGCGGGTGATGGGGTTCATCCCGCTGCGCAACCGGCGCAAAGGCAGCAACACGCATGTGGGCGAAGGCATGACCGAGTACACGCTGGATGGTGAGCGGGTAGGCTACGGGCTGAGCGAGTATCTGGATCAGCCCGACGAGTGAGCCGGCAGCGTGCCGTCAGCCGAGCTGGTGCAGGGCCGCGAGAACTTCTCCCGCCACACGCTCGGCGAGCTGGCTCTGTGCAGCGAACGACCCGGGGCGTTCCACCTCGCAGCTGTAACCCCATTCCACCTTGTCCAGCAGTAGGTTGGACAGCTCCAGGGCAAGGCGGAGCTGTCCGTTGATCTCCTGCAGAGAACCGGCGATCACGTACTTGGCTTTGCGGACCTGGTCAGGCACCTGATCCGGGCGCGGCATCACGGCGTACTGGCGGCTGGCCAGCAGCAGCGCCTGAACCTCGTTCGTCAGCGCCAGCGCCAGATCGCCGCATCCCGGGGCTCCATAACCCTGGAAAGTGCGTAGCTGCACATACACCCCGGCGCTGGCTCCGGACGGGTCCGGTGCTGCGGTTTCCTGCCAGAACACCGGGCAGGCCAGACGGTAGCCGAATTTGGGAATGGTCTCGATGTAGGTGGGATTTTTCGGGTCGTCGCGGAACGCCTTGCGGAGCCGGGAGATGGCGCGGTGCACGGAATTGTCCTCCACGATCACCCCCTGCCAGGCGGTGGCGAGAAAATCGTCCACCGAAACCGTACCCGGCGCGCGTTCCACCAGCAGCGTGAGCACGTCGAACAGACGTTTTTCGAGCGTCTTGGACTCTTCCGGACCGTCGATGCGCAGCATTTGCGGGTAGACCTTCCAGTCGCCCAGCTTGTAGCCGTGGCGTCGGGCGTTCTGAGCGTTGCTCTCGGGTACCGACAGGGTCACCCCCAGCAGCGATTCCAGCTTCTTCAGATAATCGGCGGTTGCGAGGCTGGCTTTCTCGACGACGGTGCAGCGCTGCAGCAGTGCCATGGCTTCGGGGGAGGGCGCGACGGTTTCCAGCAGCAGCGCGATGCAGGGTGCGCTGGTGTCCAGCGCAAAACTGAGCCGCTCCAGCGCCCCCGGCGCGGCGACAAACTGGCTGGTGACCAGAAACACGCAGTGGCTGGCTGCCTCTATGGCGCCGGCGCACTCCTGCCAGTCGGGGGTGCCTGGATTGACCCCGTCCTCGCACCAGATTTCGAAGGGCTGTGCTGCCAGCCAGCTTGCCTCCGCCCAGCCGAGGAGATCGCCGCGCTCGCACGTGATGAACACGTGCCGGGGTGTACTGGTTGCAGGTGCCTCCGCGCGGCTGGATGGTGGGCCTGCGGTGCCCTGTGCGCCGGTATCTGGCATGCTGCAGCTACCTGCTTTTGTGCGGCTGACAAAGTAACATGCCGCTGGAAGGGCCGGCAAACGCGCCGGCACCAGCCCGCCTTGGCGGATCAGGGGAAAGCCGGGGAGACGGATGCCCGACAATCGCGCGAATGTCATTGTCATCATTGTCACCGTGGTGATGGCCATCGCGCTTCTGGGCCAGTATCAGCTGAATCCGCAGGCGTTTCTGGAGCGGCCGAGTGATGCCGTTTACAGAGCGCTGCAGCTCTTTGCCGCCGAAGGTGACTGGACCCATGGCACCGACGTGCTGCTGCTGCAGATTGCCCGCTTCATGGCGCCCGTCGCCACCGTTACCACGCTGCTGCTGATCTTTGCCGAAGGCATCTGGGTGTTTCTGGTGAACAGCCAGGTCGTGTGGTACCGCAACCACATCGTCGTCGTGGGCCTGTCCGAAAGCGCGCTCATGCTCATCGAAGACTGCCGGCGGCACGGTCTGCCGGTGGTGGTGATAACCCCGGATCGCGACTCCCGCTACGTGGCCGCCTGCAAGGCGCAGCGTGTGCCGGTGCTGGTGGGAGATCCGCTGGCGGGCAAGCTGCTTCAGTCGGCTCGCAGTCACAATGCCAAAGCGCTGATCTCGTTCCTCGGCAGCGATGACGAGAACATCGAGCTGTCGCTGCGTTTACAGGAATTTGTCAAAGACCGGCGCGGGTCCACAGCGCCGCTGCGGGTGGTACTGCAGGTGCATGACATGCAGCTCGCACAGCGCCTGGCGCACTATCCGAAGTTCTTCGAGGTGCCGGAGGCCCTGGAAGTGCATTTTCTCACGCTGGACGAACAGGCGGCGCGGGCGCTGTTCAGCGACTACACGCCGGAGGTTTTTGCGGACGCGCTCATGGCGCCCACGGTGCACATCGTCGTTTTCGGTTTCAACGAGCTCGGCCGCCAGGTGCTGATGACCGCGTTGCGCCGGGCCCACTATGGCGCCAGCGAGCCGCTCATCGTCACGGTGCTGTGCCCCGACGCACAGGCGGCCAACGATCTGTTTCAACGGCAGTGCCCGAGCATGAGCATTGCCGCCAACGTGCGTTTCGAGGCGGTGTCCCTGGTGCCGGAGCTGGTCGCCGAGCGCGTGCCGGCGCTGCTCATCGACAGCGCGACCATGCTGGTGTGCTGTCTGGACGGCGATTCCGAGAATCTCAGCATGGCGCTGGCGTTGCGTCAGATGACCCTCACCCGGGCCCTGCCCAACGCGCCGATCATGGTGTCGCTGCGCAGCGCCCAGGGCCTCGCGCAGCTTGTGGAGGCGCGGGCGGGCGCCCCGGAGATTCCGGACGGTCTGTTGCCCTTCGGCACGATCGATCAGCTCATGAAGGTGGCGCGGATCTTCGACGATCAGATGGACCGGCTGGCCATTGGCTTGCACAACGACTACGTGAAATCGCTGGCGCCGGGAACGGCGCCGCAACCGTCCCACCGTCCCTGGGGCCAGCTGCCGGAGGTGTTTCGCGATTACAACCGCTCCCAGGCCGACCACATCGCCACCAAGCTTCGCCGCATAGGCTGCACGCTCACTGCGGGCGGGGCAGCCGCGGAGCCGTTCCAGTTTCACGACGACGAGCTGGTTCTGCTGGCACAGATGGAAAAGCGTCGCTGGAACGCAGAACGGGCGTCGCTGGGCTGGGTGCATGCCGAGCATCGCAGCGATCTCGCCAAAGCGCACCCGCTGCTGAAACCCTGGGAGCAGTGCTCGCTGGAAGAGCGCGCCTACGACATCCGCGCCATCCGTGAGCTGCCCCGGCTGCTGCACGAGGAGCTTGGCTTCGGCATTGCGCGGACCATTGTCATCGGCATTACCGGCCACCGGGCACACCGGATTGAAAAACACCTGCCCGCGGTGACCCGGGGTGTACAGGCCGAGCTGGAAGCCATTGCGCAGTGTTATCCCGGCGCGCAGTTTGTGGTGCTGTCGGCGCTGGCCGACGGCAGCGACCGGCTGGTGGCGGATCTTGCCATGCGCATGCTGGGGGCGCGGCTGCACGCCGCGCTGCCGTTACCGTACGAAATCTACCGTAAGTCTTTCGGCGACACGTTCGATGGCGGAGACGAATCCCTCAACCAGGATTTTCAGGCATTTGTGGGCCGCGCGGAGGTGTACTTCGAGCTGCCGCTGAAAGCCGGCGTAGACGTTCTGGAACGTGCGGATGCAGAAGGCGTGCAGGCGCGGGCCCGCCAGTACGCGCTTGCCGGTGCCTACATTGCCAGCCGGTGCCACGAGCTGATAGCCGTCTGGGACGGGCAGACGGCGCGAGGTCTCGGGGGTACGGGGGACATTGTCGCGTGGCGCGAGAACGGCGGTGTGCCGCCGGAGTATCGCTTCCCATCGCGTTTTCACCAGCCGGTGGAAGCAGGACCGGCCCGGGTTGTGCGTCTGCCGGACGAGGGCTGACCGGCGCTTGCAGCTCAGCGCGCCGTGCGCGCCTGCCACCACAGTTTCAGCGCCTCACCATAGCGATGATTCAGAAGCGCCAGCATCATCGCGATGTCGTCGAAACCGGTTTTGCCGCGGCTGAACAGCACCAGCGACCGCAGAGGCATGTTGTTGGCCATCTCCTCGAACATCTTTTCCAGGGTCTCATCGGTGCCGCCGCTGCCCATGTTGCGAACGAAACCGGCGACGATGCGCTGCTTGAAACGCGCCCCCAGCCATGACTCGCCGATTTCCGCGATCGACGAGTTGAGGTGGTAAGGGCGGCTGGCTTCGGGCGCCGGCACGGCGCGGCGCAGTAAACGTGCGAAACGGTCGTCGGGCATCGCCAGCCCATGGGGCTCACCCAGCGCGGCCGCGCGCGCGAGCTGCGGCCGGGCGTCGTCGTCGCTGGTGAGCGTATGGCTGGAATGCACCGTGACGTGCACGGCCTGGCGGATGTCCCGGCTGGAGGCGCCGAAACGAAGCTGGTACACGCCTGGCTCGATCGCCCAGCCACCCGCATCAGCGTCCCACACCTTGAAGGTGTCGTCGGTCAGGCGGAAGCGCACTTCACCACCGGTACCGGGGTCGAGATGAACCTTGCGGAACCCTTTCAGCTCCTGCTCCGGCCTGTATACGGCACCGTCACTGCGATGCACGTAGAGCTGCACCACTTCAGCGCCCGCCGTCCCCCCGGTATTGGCAAGGGGCAGCACCACCTCGAGCTCACCCCCCTGCTGGAAAACGTCGGCAGCAAGCTGGGGATCGCCGAAGGCGAACGTCGTGTAGCTGAGCCCGTGGCCGAAAGGAAACAGGACCTGCGCGGCTGCGCTGTCGAAGTAGCGGTAGCCGACGTACAGCCCTTCCCGATACTGCACCTGCCGGTGCTCGCCGGGAAACCAGCTGTTGGCGGGCAGGTCTTCCAGCCGCTCAGGAAAGCTTTCGGCCAGTTTGCCGCTGGGGTTGACGGCCCCGAACAGCACCGCCGCGAGGCCGCTGCCGCCGCCCTGACCGCCTAGGTAGGCCTCGACGATGGCGGCGGGCTCATCGACCCATGGCATGGCCACGGGGGCACCGTTGCACAGCACCACCACCGTGCGCGGGTTGACCGCACACACCGCCTCGATCAGCGCGTTGTGCTGGGCCGGCAATTCGAGATCGGTGCGGTCGAAGCCTTCGGATTCGTAGATGGCCGGCAGGCCCACCACCACCACAGCCACATCGCAGGCGCGGGCCGTCGCCACGGCTGCGTCGATGAGGCCCTGGTCGGGCTCACTGCGTTTGTGCTCGTAGCCGGGGCGGTACACGCTTTTCGCGGCCATGGCAGCGATGGCGTCCCACGCGTTGTCGAGCTGCGTGGGATTCACCTGCGAGCTGCCGGCGCCCTGGTAGCGGGGGTGCTTGGCAAAGGCGCCGATGACTGCCACATGCTCGTTGCGGCGCAACGGCAGCACAGCCTCGCCGTCGGGAGCCGCAGTGTTTTTCAGCAGCACGCAACTTGCTGCGGCAGCCCGGCAGGCCAGGTCGTGGTGCTCGCGCAGATCCAGGGCGGTTTCGGCGCCATGCACGTCGGCGCCCAGCAGGCTCAGGGCCACGTTGCGCGTGACAGCCCGGTCCAGCTCTGCCTCGCTGAGGGTGCCTGCCTGAACAGCAGCGTGCACGCGGCTGTCATTGACCCCGCCGCTGCCGGGCATCTCCAGATCCAGGCCGCTGGCAACGCCCAGAGCCCGATCGTTGGCGGCGCCCCAGTCGGTAACCACCAGTCCCTCGAAACCCCACTCGTCCCGCAGCACCTGGTTGAGCAGCCAGTCGTGCTCGCTTGCGTAGGTGCCGTTCACACGGTTGTACGCGCACATTACGGTCCAGGGCTGGACGGCTTTCACCACGTACTCGAAGCCGGCAAGGTAAAGCTCGCGAAGGGTACGCTCGTCGACGATGGCGTCGACGATCATGCGACCGGCTTCCTGGTTGTTCACGGCAAAGTGTTTGATGCTGGTGCCCACCCCCTGGGATTGCACGCCGTGCACCAGGGCTGCCGCCATGCGGCCGTTCAGCAGCGGATCCTCGGAGAAATACTCGAAGTTGCGGCCGCAGAGCGGATGCCGCTTGATGTTCATGCCGGGTCCGAGCAACACGGTGACGTTTTCTGCAATGCACTCGCGTCCCAGCGCCTGACCAACTTCGACGAGCAGGTCTTCGTCCCAGCTGCTGGCCAGGGCGCTCGCCGTGGGAAAACAGGTGGCCGGTACACTCGCGTGCAGGCCCACGTGATCAGCGGCACGTTGCTGTTTGCGCAGGCCGTGCGGGCCGTCGGTGACCATGATTTCGGGCACGTCGAACTCTGCGACGCTCTCCAGGTGCCAGAAGTTACGGCCCGAACACAGGCGCGCCTTCTCCTCGGTGGAGAGGGCCGCCACGATTGCTGCGGCTTGGTTGTGTTTGGCTTTGAGGCCGATGGTCATGGCAGCGCAGTCTACCGTTTAGACGCATCGTCCGGAACTTGTGTGCGTCTCGCCCGGAGGGAGCGCAGCGCCGGGGTCGCCAGCATGACCCCGGCGGCAAGCATGAGTCCTGCTGCCAGCGGCCGTTCCCACAGAAAGCGCCAGCTGTCGTCGTAGATGAGCAGGGCACGCCGGAGGTTTTCCTCCAGCATGCCGCCCAGCACAAAGCCCAGCACCATGGGCGCCATGGGAAAGCCGAGCAGCCGCAGGCCCACGGCGGCCGCACCGAACAGCACCATGAGCTGCATGTCGAAGGTGTTGAACGAGACGAAGTAAACGCCTGTCAGCGAGAACAGCAGAATCACGGGCAGCAGGTACGCACGAGGGATCAGCAGCAGACGCGCGATGTACGGGATGAGCGGCAGGTTGAGCATCAGCAGCACCACGTTGCCGAGCCACATGGATACGATGACCCCCCAGAAAATGTCGGGTCGGTTGATGTACAGCATGGGTCCCGGTTGCACCCCGTAGGCGATCAGGGCGCCCAGCAGAATGGCGGTGGTGCCCGAGCCCGGAATACCGAGCGTGAGCAGCGGCACAAATGACCCTGTAGCTGCCGCGTTGTTGGCTGCTTCGGGCGCAGCCAGGCCGCGCAGCGCGCCCTGGCCGAACGGGGGCTGGACGGCCCGGCTGGTACGTTGTTCCACGCCGTAGGCGAGCAGGCTGCCGATGGTGGCGCCGGCGCCGGGCAGCAGCCCGACGATGAAGCCGATCACGGACGAACGGGCCACGGTGGGCGTGACGTGGCCGGTTTCCTTGCGCGTGACGCGCAGGGCACCAAGCTCGCGCTGGCTGCGGGACGGATCTTCGTCCCGCGACCGCAGAATGCCCAGCAGCGCTTCGGAGAGCGCAAAGGTGGCCATCACCAGCAGCAGGAACGAGATGCCGTCAATCAGGTCCACCATGCCCAGCGTGAAGCGCGGCAGGCCCTGAGTCTGATCGGCGCCGACGGTGGACAGCATCAGCCCCACCACGGTCATCAGCAGCGCCTTCAGCATGCCCCCCGCACCGGCAAAGGCGGCCACGGAGACGAGCCCCAGCACCAGCAGCGCAACGTAGTCGGCTGATTGAAAGCTCAGGGAAACCGTTGCGAGGTACGGCGCCGCAAGCAACAGCAGAAGCGCAGCGATGACGCCCCCGCCGAACGATGCGCCGGCTGCCACGGTCAACGCTTTGCCCGCCTGGCCGCTGCGGGCGAGCGGATAGCCGTCGAAGGCGGTTGCCACGGTGGACGCCACGCCCGGTGCGTTGATGAGAATCGAGGAGGTAGAGCCGCCGAAGATAGCGCCGTAGTACACGGCGGCCATCATGATGATGCCGCCGGCAGGATCCAGCGCGGCGGCGATGGGGATCATCAGCGCGATGGCCGTCATGGGGCCGAGCCCCGGCAACATGCCGATGAACGTGCCGGCCAGGCAGCCGGTCAGCAGCAGCGCAACGTTGCCCAGGGAAAAGGCAGCGCTGAAACCGGCCGCAAGACCCTCAAACACCGCCGCCCCAGCCTGTCGGCAGCGCCGGCATGTAGATGCCCAGCACCTGCGTCACAAGGGCCCAGAAGGCGATGCTCAAGGCGAGGGCGACGCCTGCCAGCACGCCTGCGCGGCGGGCGCCCAGCAGACGGAACCCCGCGGCCAGAAACAGGGTGGTAGCAATGAGAAAACCGGCCGGACGCACTGCGGCGGCGTAGAGAAACATCAGTACCAGCGCGATGGCAAAACGGCCCCACGACAGCCGGGCGAAATCCGGCATGGGTTCGCCGCCAGGCTGGGCGATCAGCGCCACGCTGAGTAGCGCGCCCAGTGCAGCGAGAAACTGCGGCAGCGTCCGGGCATCGAAACTGCCGGCAAAGGGCTGCGTCAGCTGCGGGATGTCGAAGGACAGCCAGCCGTAGACCGCGCAGAAGATGAGCAGCAGCAGGCCACCCAGGCGGTGCGGGGTGAGCAGCCAGCGCTTCACAGCAACCCGAGTGCCCGAAGCTGCTCGTCCAGGGCCCGTTCCTGCGCCTCCAGCAGCGTCACAAAGTCTTCGCCGGCCCGGTACAGATCCAGCCAGCCATAGCGGTCGCGCACGGTCTGCCAGGCCGCCGTGGTGACCAGCTCGCCCAGCAGAGCCCGCAGCTGGGCGGCACGCTCGCCGGCTGTGGAGGGTGCCATGAAAAAGCCACGCCAGTTCACGAACACGCCACCGGCTGCACCCTGCTCCTCGCACGTGGGCACCGCGGGCGCTCGTTCCAGACGCTCCGGCGCGGCGATGCAGACAATGCGTACCCAGCCCTGATCGACCAGATCCACGACTTCGCCGTAACCCGAAGACAGCGCGTGCACTTCCCCGGACAGAAGCCCGGCCATGGCTTTACCGCCAGCGTCGTAGGGAATGTACTTCACGGCTCTGGGATCGAGGCCCAGGCCTTTGAACACCAGGGCTGCGACGATGTGGTCGGTGCCGCCACTGACGCTGCCTCCGCCGATGGCCACGGCGCGCGGCGCGGCGCGCATACGGGTGGCGAGCTGCGCCACGTGCGTCACCTCCGATTGCTGGCGCACGGCAATCACCGAGTAGTCGCCGATTACGCTGGCCAGAGGCGTGAGGTCGCGAAACGACTGGGGAAACACGCCCTGTAAGGAGCGCACCACGATGGGGGTGGAGTTCACCATGAGCATGGTGCCGTCGCCGGCTTCGATGAGGTGTGCAATGCCCCTGGCGCCACCGCCGCCAGACAGGTTCTCGAACGACACCCGGTTGACCAGACCGCTCGCTGTGAGCGCCTCACCCACGCCGCGCGCGGTGCGATCCCAGCCGCCACCGGCAGCGCCGGGAATGAGCAGATGCAGCGCCTCCTCCCCTTGGGCGCCGTTGCCCGCAGCGATTGCCAGGCACGCGAGCGCGAGGCGCGAGAACCGCCGCAAGGCTCAGGCCTCGTCGGGCAGAGCGAACGCGATGAGATAGTCCCCGGGCGGGCTGCCTCCCGACCAGTGGCCTCCGGCGGCGATGACAACGTACTGGCGGCCGGTGCTTTCGAGCTGGTATGACATGGGTACAGCATTGCCTGCGGTGGGCAGCGCGCCCTTCCACAGCTCAGCACCGGTGGCGAGGTCGAAGGCGCGCAGCGCATGCTCGTTGGAGATGCCCGAGAACACCAGTCCGCTGGCGGTCATCATCGGCCCGGCAAAACCCGGCAGACCTTCGATCCACCAGAAGGGAAACGGCGCCATGTTGCGGGTGGTGCCCATGGGCACGCTCCACAGAATTTTTCCGGCCTGCAGGTCGATGGCATCCAGCGTGCCCCACGGAGGCGGGGTGCACGGTACGCCGAGGGGTGAGTTCACGAAGCCCGTGCGCACGCAGTAGGGTGTTCCCTGCTGATTCGAACGCTCGCCGCACTGCTCCCGCGGCACCAGGCGCGTGCTGCCCGGCGCGCGGATGGTGTAGACCACCATGATGCGCTTGTCGGGGTGAATGGCCGGCGAGCCCCAGTTGTTGCCGCCGCCGTTGCTGGGGTGGTTCACGGCGCCGCGCGTGGAAGGGGGTGTGTAGAAGCCTTCGTTGTCCATTCCCGCGAGGAGGTCGCGGCACGCCCCTTCGTCCCAGAACGTGAGACCCCAGGCGTCGTCTGCGTTCAGCGGACGCTCGAACAGGTGAGGGATGTGGGTAGGGAACGGCTGCGTGGGGGAGAGGTTCTCATCGCCCACACCTCCCGCCGGCACGGGCCGCTCCTCGATGGGCCAGAGCGGCGCACCGGTTTCCCGGTGAAAGGCGAAGGTCATGCCCATCTTGGTGACCTGCACCACGGCGGGCACGGTGGTGCCGTCCACGGTCATGTCCACCAGCGTGGGTTGCGCCGGCGTGTCGTAGTCCCACACATCGTGGTGCACCAGCTGCTGATGCCACACCACCTCGCCGGTGGCGCCGTCCAGCGCCACGACCGAGCTGGAGAAGTGATCGAGGCCTTCGCGCTGACCGCCGTAGTAGTCTGGCGAGGTGTTGCCGGTGGGCACGAAGACGAGATTGCGGGTCTCGTCCACGGCAATGATGGACCAGACGTTGGCGGAGCCGGAGAGGAAGGTGCCATCGGCGTTGTGCGTCTGGCTGCCGGGCGGCACCGGGTTCCATGCCCACAGAAGTTCTCCGGTACGTGCGTGATAGGCCCGCACCACGCCGCTGGGCACGTCGAGGCGCACGTTGTCGAGCACCATGGCGCCCGTGATGACGCGGTCGCCGAGGATCGCCGGGGGCGAGGTGATGGAGTACTCGTGGGGTGCGTGCTCAGACAGGCCATGGGTGACATCGACGGCACCGTCCTCCCCGAAGTCGGGGCAGGGTTTGCCGCTTTGAGCATCTACGGCTACGAGCCGCGCATCCAGCGTGCCCATGACGATGCGGTGCTCGCAGAACCCTTCTGCGCCCGAACGCCAGCTCGACACGCCGCGGCAGTTGGGCAGCGCCCGCTCTGCGGCCGCGTCCACCTCGGCGTCGAAGCGCCACAACTCTTCCCCCGTGGCGGCATTCAGGGCAAAGAGCTTATTGAACGGTGAGCAGTAGTAAAGCCGTTCGTCGATGACGATGGGGGTCACTTCCAGGGAGCTCTGGCTGGCCCACGGCTCGCGGCTGGCTTCGCGCAGGTCGCCCGACTGGTGCTGCCACACCTGTTGCAGATGGGTGACGTTGCCGGGTGTGATCTGATCGGCCCGCGTGAAGTGGGTACCACCCGGCGTGGCGCCATAGGCCGGCCATTCCGCCACCGTGCCATGCGGTATGGGGCCCGGAGCCGGTTTGCCGCAGGCAGCCAGGGCCAGCAGCAGGGTGACGAGCAGCGCAGGACGTTGCACGATGTGCTCAGGCGCCGGCCAGCGCGGCGTCGAGCCGCGCGAGGCCTTCGGCGAGCGTGGTCCGCGGGCAGCCGAAATTGAGGCGGATGTGATCGGCGCGCCCGAACTGCGCCCCCGGAGAGATACCGAGGCCGTAACCGGCGAAATAGCTTTCGGTGTCGGCCAGCGCCAGATCGCTGACGTCGATCCAGGCGAGATAGGTGCCCTCCATCCGTGCAAGGCGGTCGCCGAGCTGTTGCGACAGCAGCGCGAGGTTGCCACGCAGGTAGGCGTTCAGCTCTTCGATCCACGGTCCCCGATCGTTGAAGGCAACCTCGGAGGCGGCAAAGCCGAGCGGGCCGATGCCCGGTACCAGGCCGCGACGGGCGGCCAGGAAGCGTTCGCGCAGCTGTTCGTCGGCGATGACGGCGGCGGCGCAGCCGACCCCGGGGATGTTGTAGACCTTGGTGGCGGCAAACAGGGAAATGGTGCGCTCGGCCAGCTGCGGAAAGGCCGCCGCAATGGGCACGTGCCGACTGGTCTCGTCCAGCACGATGTTGCAGTGGATTTCGTCGCTCACGAGCAGCAGGTCGTTGCGTTCGACGAACTCGGCCAGCGCTTCGAGTTCCGTTTCGGTGTAGCAGCGCCCGGTGGGATTCTGCGGGTTGCAGATCAGCACCATGGCGGTAGCGTCGGTGCGCGCTGCGTCCATGGCGTCAAAATCCATGGTCCAGTGTCTGTCTTCCACCGCCAGCGGCACGAGTTGCTCGGTAACGCCTGCATGCTCGGCGAGGTCGAGAAACGGATGGTAGACCGGGTAGGGCATCATGATGGCTCGCTCTGCCGGCAGCAGCTGACACGCGAGGTTCAAGGCGGGCACCACCCCGGGAATCCACACGATCCATTCTTCCGGCACGTGCCAGTGGTAGTGATGGGCAAGCCAGCCCTGCAGGGCGGCGGTGAGCGTATCGGGGCGTTGCGTGTAGCCGAGCACGGGATGGGCGAGGCGCTCCCGCAGCGCGTCCAGCACGAACGACGGCGCCGCAAAATCCATGTCCGCCACCCACATGGGCAATACGTCCGGGGCGAACTTGGTCCATTTGGTGGAGCTGGTGCCGGCGCGCTCGATGACGCTGTCGAAGTCGTAGACCAAGTTGTTGTTCTTCGGATGTCGACGTGCGGCTATCACATCATTGCCCAACGATATAAGCAAATCGTGCCGATGGGGGTACAATGCGCACCCGTTTTATACCTGTGAGCGTACGCGCATGTCAGAAGAAGTCGTTGCGGTCATCAAGCAGCAGATCGAGGAAAACCCGATCATCCTTTACATGAAAGGGTCTCCGCAGCAGCCGCAATGCGGTTTCTCGGCGCAGACCGTGCAATGCATGGTCGCCTGTGGCCAGCGTTTCGCCTATGTGGACATTCTCAGCAATCCGGAGATCCGTTCCACGCTGCCGGGTTACGCCAACTGGCCCACGTTCCCGCAACTGTGGGTGGATGGTGAGCTGGTGGGTGGCTGCGACATCATTACCGAGATGTTCGAGGCCGGTGAGCTGCAGGAGCTGCTGGACACCACCAGCGCAAAGTACGCCGAGGCCGAGTAACCGCGCCTCAATTCTCCAGCGGCGGCGCCCAGCTGGCGGTGTCCACGGGCCAGCCGTTCACCATCTTGCAGAACAGCGCCGCCGTGGCTTGCACGTCGTAAGTTGCGCTGTGCGCGCGATTGCTGTCGAAGGCGATGCCGGCCCTGCGGCAGGCCTCGCGCAGCACCGTATGGCCGAACGCCACAGCCGCCAGCGACGCGGTGTCCATGGTGCTGAACGGGTGGAACGGATTGCGGTTGATGTTCTGCCGGGCGCAGGCTGCCTGCAGAAAGCTCTGATCGAACGCCGCATTGTGCGCCACGAGAATGGCCCGCTGGCAGCCGTGGCTTTTCATGGCTGCACGCACCAGACGGAAAAAATCCATCAGCGCTTCCCGTTCCGGCAGCGCGCCGCGCTGCGGATCGTCGGGGTCGATGCCTGTCACCTTGAGGCTGGCCGGATCGATGTAGCTGCCGGGGTAAGGGGCAACGTGCCAGCCATGCACGGCCTCCACGTCGAGACGGTCGTCTTCCCACTTCAACAGGCCACATGCCACCTCCAGCAGAGGATTGCGCGCCACGTCGAAGCCGCCTGTTTCCAGGTCGACCACAACCGGCAGGTAACCGCGGAAGCGCTCGTTGAAGTTCATGGGCGCGCACCTTAGCAGACGCCTTTCCCGCAAAGAAATGTGCACTGGCGCACGCGGCTGTTGCTGCGGGCGCGCCGGCGGCTCAAGTCGTCACCCTCACTGCCGATGAGGGACGTGTGAACGTGTATATGAAGATCTGGGGCATCGGCCTGGCGCTGCTGTGGCTGGCGCCGGTGGCGGCGGCATCTGAGTTCAGCTCCGGCTGGGCGGCTGGCTGGCGGCATGCGCAGACTGACGACACCTGTGTGCTCAGCCTGGATGTGCCGCTGTATGGCCAGGCACGCTTTGTCAGCGAAGGTGCCGGGGCCCCCATGTTCGAGTTTCAGGCCCGGCGGGATCTGCAGGGCGCACCGGTGACGGTGCTGCGGGAAGCGCCGGCGTGGCATGCGGTGCACCCGGCCACGCACCGGCTGGGCGAAGCTGTTGCCATTGCCGGGGGCGGCGCCGTGGCCCGTGACCCTCTCGCCAGCCAGATGCTGCTGGCGCTGCGCGACGGCTACGAGCTTGCGCTGGATGCACCGGCGCGCGGCGGTGGCGAGCGGCTGGTGGTGCGCCTGCGGGCCATGCATATGGCGGAGGCGCTGGACGCCTACCTCACCTGTGCGCATACGGCGGTGAACGTGTCCTGGCACGCCATGGCCCGTACGCGGATCGAGTACCCGGTGGACGAGCACGTGCTGACTGATGCGGGCCGTCGGCAGCTGGACGGTCTGGCAGCGTACATCGCGGCCGATCCGGCCATAGCCGGAATCTTTGTGGATGGGCACACCGACGCCACCGGTACAGAGCGGAAGAACTATCAGCTTTCGCGGCGCCGGGCGCAGGCCGTGGCCGGTTATCTCGAGGCGCTGGGAGTGCCGCAGCGTCTGCTGACGGTGCGCTTTCACGGGGCAGCCTACCCGGTGGCGGAGAACGCCACTGCGGCCGGCAAAGCCCGTAACCGGCGCGTGACGGTGCGTCTCGAGCGTGACGAAGCGCGCGAGCGTCTTGCAGCGGTAGATTAGGCCCTTGACTGCATCTTGCATTGCGTCTGTCCTTCCCTAAACTCGCGCACCTCTTTCAAGCGTGCCGCAGGGGGAACCCATGAAGATTGTGCTGGCTTATTCCGGGGGCCTGGATACCTCGGTGATCTGCCGCTGGCTGCAGGAAACCTACAACGCCGAGGTGGTGACGTTCACCGCTGACATCGGGCAGGGCGAAGAGGTGGAACCGGCACGCGCCAAGGCTCAGGCCATGGGCGTGAAGGAGATC
>CAZYYJ010000080.1:0-24236 GCA_964651595.1 uncultured Pseudomonadales bacterium
TGGAAAACGTGCCGGTCACCACGGACATCCAGGAAGGTGATCTGGTCGAAACCTCGGGCCTCGGCAATCGTTTTCCCAGAGGTTATCCGGTAGGCCGGGTGGCCTCGGTGGTGATCGAGGCGACGTCCGCGTTTGCGCAGGTGGTGGTGCGGCCGGTGGCCCGTCTCGACCGGTCGCGGCACGTGCTGGCAGTGTTCACGGATGAGGCACCGCTGCTCGAAGGAGACTTCGTGGATGACGGCGCCGCTGAGGCTCTGGTGCCGGACGATGACGGGGAGCCGGAGTCGTGAATCCCGCACGCGGTGGCTGGGTGATTCTGCTCAGCGTGTTTGCTGCGATGGTCCTCTCAGTGCTGCACCTGCCCGAAGACTGGCCGCAGTGGCTGGGCTGGGCGCGACCCAACTGGATGTTGCTGGTGCTGTTTTTCTGGGTCATGGAAGTGCCGCATCGCATCGGACTCATCGCCGCCTGGGTGATCGGTCTGCTCATGGACGCACTGCTCGGCGAGCCCCTGGGGCTGAACGGTCTGCTGCTGGCCTCCGTGACCTTCGTGACCTGGCGCTTCTTCGAGCGTCTGCGCATGTACGCGCTCGCCCAGCAATGCGCCACCGTCTTCGCGCTGGTGCTGGGGGCTGAGCTGGTGCGCTATCTGGTGCTCACGCTGGGCAGTGAGCGGGCGCTGGAATGGCAGCTCGTGGGGATCGCGCTGGCGTCCATGGTGATCTGGCCGTTCATCTTTGTGCTGCTCATGCGCATCAAGACCGCCGTGCGCGTGGAATGAGCCCCCCCGAGCTGATTCTGGCTTCCCGCTCGCCGCGGCGCGCCGAGCTTCTCACGCAGATGGGTCTGCCCTTCACCACGGTCGTCACGGACATGGATGAAACGCGCTTGCCTGGAGAAGCGCCGGTGGCGTACGTACGCCGTTTGAGCGAAGGCAAAGCCAAACTGGGATTCAGACCCGGTTCAGTTAGCATCGGGTCAGATACCATCGTGCTGGTAGACGACGAAATTCTTGGCAAACCTGATGGTCCAACCCAGGGACAGGCCATGCTGACGCGGCTGGCGGGGCGCAGTCACGAGGTGGTGACCGGCGTGAGCGTTTACGACGGCCGTAACCACGCTACAGATCACGTCACCTCGACGGTGTGGTTCAGACGTATGGATGCTGCGGAGATTGCTGCCTACTGGCATACCGGCGAGGGCCGCGACAAGGCCGGCAGCTATGGCATACAAGGCATAGGAGGTATATTGGTCGAGCGAATCGAGGGCAGTTTCAGTGCCGTGATGGGCTTGCCCGTGCACGAGACGGAAGTGCTTCTGAAATCGCTCAACGTGGATACGTGGGGTATACGCAAGCGATGGCTGAAGAACTCCTCATAAACGTCAACCGCTTCGAGACCCGTGTGGCCCTGGTGGTGCACGGTCTGCTGCAGGAAGTGCACCTGGCTCGCGCCGGTGGCTACAGCGTGACCGGCAACATCTATCAGGGTCGCGTGGAGCGGATTGTGCCCGGGATGCAGGCGGCGTTTGTGGATGTCGGCCTGGAACGCCCTGGGTTTCTGCACGCCAGGGACGTCGACCGCCCCCGGGTGCTCACGGCGGATGGGCCTGCCGAGGACACCAAACCCGACATCAGAAGCCTGCTGACGGAAGGGCAGACCGTCGCGGTGCAGGTGGAAAAAGACCCCATCTCCTCAAAGGGCGCGCGGCTGTCCACGCAGCTTGCACTGGCATCGAAGTATCTGGTGCTGATGCCCAACGAGAACCACATCGGCATTTCCCAGCGTATCGAAGAGGAGACCGAACGCGAGCGTCTGCGTACGTCGCTCGAGAAGATCCGCGCGGCAGCCGGAGAGTGCGGGGGCCTCATCGTGCGCACCGCCGGCGAAGCGGTGGACGAAGCACACCTCGCCTCCGACCTGGCGTTGCTGCAACGCATCTGGACACGCGTGCAGGCACGCATGCGCGAAGTATCCGCGCCGGGGCTGGTGTACGAGGAGCTACCGCTGCACTCCCGCATGGTGCGCGACCTCACCAGTGTCGATACCGAAACCATCCTCATCGACGACGCCGACACGTACCAGCGTATCCGCGGCTACGTGGACGAGTTCATTCCCAGCTACGCCGAACGCACCCATTTCTACGACGGCAAGCGGCCGCTTTTCGAGCGCCATGGCGTGGAAGACGAGGTGCACCGGGCGCTCGAGCCCAAGGTGCAGCTGCGCTCCGGGGGCAGCCTCGTCATCGAGCAGACCGAAGCGATGATCAGCATCGACGTGAACACCGGCGGGTTCCTGGGCGCGCACAGCCTGGAAGAGACCGTGTTCCGCGCCAACATGGAAGCTGCGGCGGCGATCCCGCGACAGCTGCGGCTCAGAAATCTCGGCGGCATCATTGTCATCGACTTCATCGACATGGCCGACGAGGAACATCAGCGTCAGGTGCTGCGAGCGCTGGAGAAGGCCGCCGAAGCAGATCCGGCGCGGACGCGCATCGAAGGTTTCTCGTCGCTGGGTCTCGTGCAGATGAGTCGCAAGCGCACCCGCGAGAGCCTCGCTCAGAGCATGTGCCAGCCGTGCGAGCATTGCGACGGCCTCGGGCTGGTGCGCACCGCGGAGTCCACTTCCGTCGAAGTGCTGCGGGCGCTGGCCCAGGATTATCAGGCGCGCTGCCGCAACAGAACCGTGGAAGGCGATTACCTGATCCGCGCCACCGAGTCAGTGGTCGACCGGCTGCTGGACGAGGACGCCGAGCATCTCGCTGAGCTCGCCGGCACCATCGGCCGCGAGATCCGCATCCAGGTGGAACCCAGCTACAGGGAAGGTCAGTTTGACATCGTCCTGGTCCAAAGCCTGGCGAGATAACGGCTTCGAGCCGTTCCTGCTGCGCCCCGTTTTCCTGCTCCTGACGTTCAGTCTGGTGTTGATGGCCCTGTTTCAGGGGCTGGGGCGGCTGGCCATGGCCAACCTCCATCTCTACGAGCAGGACGTGAACGAGCTGCTGGCAGGGCAGAAGATCGAGCTCGTTGGCCTGCGGGGCGACTGGCGCGGTTTCAATCCCATCGTCACCGTCGATACCGTTGCGTTCCCTGCCGGGGTAGCAACGGGCGTGCTGTTTGAGCTGGATGTGCTGGAGAGCTCGCTCAGAAGCGTCGTCGTACCCGACCGGGTGCACGTTGATCAGGTGACCATGAAACTGGTGCAGACCGATGCGGGCTGGCGCCTGGACGGCTTCGAACCGCAGGCGGACGGCATTGACGTGACGAAGCCCCTGCAGCATGTGGATGAGCTGACTGCCAGCGTACGAGTCAATCTGGAGAACCGTGCCGGCGTCGAGGGCGCAGTGCATGGCCGCGTGCGGGTTGCCAATCGCGAGGCACGCCACTACGTGCAGCTCGTTCTGGCCGACAGCGAGGGCGCGCTGGATGATTCGGCCGCGCAGCGTCTCACGGCGGAGCTGTGGCGCCACGATGTGGTGACGTTCCTTCAGCCGGGCGCTCTGAGCGCGCGCTTCGACGGGACGCTGACCTTGCCGCCCGCGCTGCTCGGTGCTGACGATGTGCGCCTCGCGGTCAAAGACAGCTGGTGGGACGAGCGGGATGGCGTCGGCGCGGGGCGGCTGGCACTCGCTGCCGAGGGCATCCGTCTGCCTGGCGTCGAAAACTCCCTCAGCGCGGAGGCGGCCCTCGTCGCGGAGCGTTTCGGCGGGGTAGCGTCTGCTGCCGTGGAGACCCTGGCGCTTGCGGCCGGCGGGCGGCTGCTGGCCCTGCCCGATGCGCGCCTCGGCCTCGAGCTGCCGCAGCCGCCCACCGCGGCCAGAGAATGGTTGCAGACCAACCGCTTCGTCGACGACGACGCGCCCGAGGCATCGGCGGCCCCGGCCATGGTGCGGCTCTGGATGGACCGGCTGGACCTCACGGAAGTCACCGCGTTTGTCGGCGAGCAGCTCAACGGCTGGGAGCCCGTGGACCGGTGGTTGCGCGGCCTGGCGGCGCGGGGTGAGATTCTCAACTTCCATGCGTTTTATGATCCGGCGAAGGGTCTCGGCTATGGCGGGACTCTCAGCGATCTGCAGGTACGCGGCTACCGCGGCGCACCGTCGGTCACCGACGCGCAGGGCCAGCTCTGGGGGCATGGCCGTGGCGTTGCCGTGCAGCTCAGTGACGCGAGCTCGCTGAAATTTCCCGATCTCTTCAACGACACCTGGCCGCTCGACAATCTGCAGGGGGTCGTCAAAGGGTGGTTCGGCCCCGGTTACTTTGCGCTGCGGGGCGACGGGCTGAAAGCGGAAATCGACGGCAGCCGCGTGGCGGGCACCTTTTCGCTGACCCGTCCCGATCCGCGCTACGAGCAGCGCGTCGGCTTGACCTTGAGCCTCGATCAGGCGGGACTTGCGCGCAGCCTCACCTTCGTGCCCTACAAGATCCCCGACGTGCTGGCCAACTGGATAGAAACCGGGCCCCGGGCCGGCCGTATCAGCGACGTCCGTTTTGCCTATCACGGGCAGGTGCATACCCGTCCGGACGAACTGGGGCGGCGCATCGAGCTGGAGGCCATGCTGCACGACGGTATCGTACAGTACGACCCGGCCTGGCCGCTGGTGGAGGATGCGCAAGCCCGTGTGCATGTTGCCGGCAAGCAGACCCGCGTGCAGCTGCTGCGCGGCACCTCCCTCGGGGCGCAGCTTGCCGACACGGCTTTGACGCTGCACGACGATGCGCTCTATGCAGCGGGCTCGGTGCGCGCGCGGCTGGACGGCGCCGAGGCGCTCGCCTTCGTCAGGGCGTCGCCGCTGCGCGACATCATGGGGTTCGTGACGCCCGACTGGACGGCGGGCGGCGCGCTGGTGGTCGATGGCACGCTGTCGATCCCCCTCGCCGAGGAGCGGTCGCCACCACCGTTGTCCGCACAGCTTGGTTTCCGGCTCGATGGCGTGGCACTGGCCATGCCTGAGCTGCGCGTACGCATGGACGAACTGACGGGCAGCGGCACGTTCGAGCTGCCGCACGGGCTGGCCGGCGAATTCGAAGGGCGCCTCTTCGACACACCGGCGCGCTTCGTGGCCTCCCATCGCGACAAGTGGATCGACTTTGCCATCGAAGGGCAGGCCACGCCCGCGCAGATCTACGAGCTGATCGAGTTCGACGCCTCGCAGATTCTGGATGGCGCCTTCCGCTACGATGCGAAGCTCGCGCTGGCGATGGATGACAACGGCGTAACCAACCTCTCGATGGTCACGGATCTCGTTGGCCTCACGATCGATCTGCCAGCGCAGTTTGCCAAGGCGGCGGACGCGCCTTCGCCCAGCGAGCTGGACGTGCAGTTTCTCTCCGGGTATCAGAGCGTGCGCTGGCAGCACAACGGCACGCAGGGCTGGTTGCACTACGGTGACGAGGTCGAGCGCGGTGCGGTGGGCAT
Source organism: uncultured Pseudomonadales bacterium (assembly GCA_964651595.1). Classification (GTDB taxonomy): domain Bacteria; phylum Pseudomonadota; class Gammaproteobacteria; order Pseudomonadales; family Azotimanducaceae; genus UBA4421. The sequence continues at coordinate 5,418 of CAZYYJ010000080.1, forward strand.
TGGCGGCCCTCCGCCCATGACCGACCAGCAGCAGCAGGCCCTGCTGATCTCCGGGCGTATGCCCGCCGTGCGTATCTCGGACTGGATCGGCGACGACGGTGAAGGGGGCCTCGGCCTGCCCTTCGACTGGATCATGCGCGATCTCGAAATCAATCGCCTGCTGATCGACGAGCTCGAGTTCCGCAAGGTTGTGATGGGCGGTGCTCAGCTTGGCGACAGTCTGCAGTTCGACGTGGTCAGCCCGGAGCTCGTCGGCACGGTGCTGCTGCCGCCAGCGGCGCCCATGGAGCTCGAGCTGGACTACATCAAGCTGCCGCTCACGGACGGTTTCAGCTTTGCGGAAGGCAGCCCGCTGGCGGCAACGCCACCGGCGGGGGCATTTTCCGTGCCGGAGGTGGACCCGATCACCGTTGCCTCGGGCTATGAGCTCCCGGCCGCCTGGGTCCGCGTCGCACAGCTCGTGCTGGGGGACGAACCTTTCGGCACATGGGCCTTCGAGATCCGTCCGGCCGACGACTTCATCACCTTTGCCGATTTCAGCGCGGACGTGAACGGCGCCCGCGTGCGCGACGGTATGGTGACCTGGGATCTGGCCACCAACACCAGCGCCTTCGATGGGGTCATGGTGCTCGGGGATCTGGCAGAGACCTTACCGCTGTGGGACTACGCGCCCAGCGTGGAAACCGCGGAGGCGTCGGTGCGCACGGACGCGAGCTGGTCCGGTTCGCCGGCCAACGTGTCGCTGGCAGGGCTGCGGGGCAACATGCACTTCCAGGCGAGTGACGGTCGTTTTCTGGACGTGGCCTCCGCCGGCGGCTTGCGCATCATGAGCCTGTTGAACTTCTCCAACATCGCCAAGCGCATGATGTTCGATTTCAGCGACGTGACCAAAAACGGTCTCAGTTTCGAGCGCATCGAGGCTCGCGTGAGGCTGAACGAAGGCAGTCTCAGCTTCGAAGAGCGCATGACCGTGGAGAGTTCTTCGTCCAACTTCGAGGTGGGCGGCACGGTGGATCTGCTCAGCGGTAACCTCAACAACGAGATGATCGTGACCCTGCCGGTGAGCGATTCGCTGCCCTGGTACGGGGTCTATCTGGCCCTTGCCAATCCCCTGGCCGGACTCGGTGTGCTGGTGGGCGAACGGGTCCTGCGCAAGCCGATCCAGGCGTTCAGCACCGCCAAGTTCGAAGTGCGCGGCACGCTGGAAGAGCCGGAGGTGACGTTCGTCAGCTTGTGGGACCGTTCCATCTCTGAGCCGGACCCGGCAGAGCCCGTCGGCCTCGAGGAGCCGGTGCCGGCCCTGAGCCAGGCGGATGACGTGCAGGCCGGTTTTGCCTCTCCCTGATCCCACGTAAAATCCGAGTCCCGGCAGGAACGGACAACCTTCATGAACGATACGGTGGCCGCCGCTCGCGCGGCGCTCCTGGACCATAGCGACATCGCTGAGCAGGACCTTGAGAACGCGCTGGCCGCGATGCTGGGGCACAGCATCGACTATGGCGAGGTGTTTCTGCAGAGCTTGCGCTCGGAGAGCTGGGGGCTGGAAGACGGCATCGTCAAAGATGGCAGCTTCAGCGTCGACGCCGGCATTGGCGTGCGTGCGCTGAGTGGCGAGAAGACCGGCTTCGCGTATGCCGAAGATCTGACCAGAGCCGGCCTGCTGCAGGCGGCGGAAGCTGCCAGAACCATCGCCCGGCAGGGCCAGGCGCGGCGCGGCGAAGCGTTTGCCGCAACCCGCGGGCATGGGCTGTACCAGCCCACCAATCCCATCGGCACGCTGGATGAGGTGGCCAAGGTGCAGCTGCTGCAGCGTGTGGATGCCGCTGCCCGTGCCGCGGACAGTCGCGTGAAAGAGGTCAACGTGCGTATTGCCGCCAACCATGACGTGATGCTGGTGGTTGCCAGTGACGGCACGCTGGGTGGGGATCAGCGACCGCTGGTGCGTCTCGATGTATCGGTTATCGTGGAAGGCGGTGGACGTCGGGAGCGCGGCAGCGCCGGCGGTGGTGGCCGGCGAGGGCTCGATGACCTGGCCACCGGCACCTGGGCGGAAGAGCTGGCCCGCGAGGCGGTACGCATGGCCCTGGTCAACCTCGACGCAGTCGGGGCACCGGCAGGCCCCATGCCGGTGGTGCTGGGACCGGGCTGGCCCGGGGTGCTGCTGCACGAAGCCGTGGGCCACGGGCTCGAAGGTGACTTCAACCGCAAAGGCAGCTCCACGTATGCCAACCGGGTCGGCGAGCAGGTGGCTTCACCCTTGTGTACCATTGTCGATGACGGCACGCTGGACGGCCGTCGTGGTTCTCTGGCGGTTGATGACGAAGGCAGCCTCACCCAGCGTACCGTGCTCATCGAGGACGGTCGTCTCGTGGGGTACATGCAGGACAAGCTCAACGCCCGTCTCATGAACGTGCAGTCCACGGGCAACGGCCGCCGTCAGTCCTATGCACACGTGCCCATGCCGCGCATGACCAACACGTTCATGCTGCCCGGCGAAAGTGACCCCGAAGAGATCATCTCGAGCGTTGACAAAGGTGTGTACGCGGTGAATTTTGGCGGAGGCTCGGTGGACATTACTTCCGGGCGCTTCGTGTTCTCGGCCACGGAGGCTTACCTCATCGAGAACGGCAAGGTCACCGCACCCATCCGTGGCGCCACGCTGATCGGCAACGGGCCGGAGGTCATGGACCGCGTGTCCATGGTTGGAAACGACCTGAAGCTCGACCATGGTGTGGGCGTGTGCGGTAAAGACGGGCAGTCCGTACCGGTAGGGGTTGGCCAGCCGACGCTCAAGGTCGACGAGATTGTGGTGGGCGGCACGCAGGCTTAGCTAGGGCAGCTGTTCGTTCATTTCCTTCAGGTAGCGGAAAAGGTTGCGGCTGGCGGCTTTGCGGGCCGCCGGATCCACGGCGCTGTCCGCGCGTTTCAGAAGGTGACGCAGGCGCTGGCGGTCGGAACCCGGGTGCGCCTCAAGGTACTCGTTGAGCACTGTGCCCCGATCTTCCGGAGGTTCTGCGGCGCTGCCGAGAAAGCGGTCGCGCCACTGCTCCAGCTGGTGAAAGTGATAGCGGGCGGCAGCCGACTGGCCGTCGAGATCAGCAAAGCGGTCGCGAATTGCATCCACGTCGGTCTTGCGCATCAGCTTGCCGATGAACTGCAGTTGCCGGCGCTTCGCCTCCCGGGTGGGAAAACGACGATAGTCGGTGATGGCCTTGTGCAACGCATCCGTCAGATCGAAGAGGGCGAGGCGATCGTCGTTGAGTTCTGCGAGGCGCTGGCCCAACATCTGCAGCTCAGTAGCCGCGCGTTTTGCGGCGGTCTTGGACGGCGGTTCGTCGGCTGGCTTGTCGGCTGAAACGTCGGTCATGGGGCCGCTTCGCGCGGAACTCATCAGGATGTAGACGGTGACAAGGATACCCTTTTGGAAGACTTAACAGCCAACGAGCACGAGCTGAAGACGCAGGTTCAGGAAATTCTGGACGAGGCGCAGCGCCAGGGGGCCGATCAGGCAGAGGTGTCCGTGAGCTCGGAAACGGGCCTGGCCGTGAGCGTACGCAAAGGGGAGCTGGAAAACGTCGAGTTCAATCAGGACCGCGGCTTCGGGCTCACCGTATACATCGGTCAGCGTAAGGGCAGCGCCAGCACCACCGACTCAAGCCCTCAGGCGGTGGCCGATACGGTTGCTGCGGCGGTGCGCATAGCAAGCTACACCCAGGACGATGCGTGCAGCGGCCTGGCAGATGCCGACCGCATGCCTGAGACGCTGCCGGCTCTGGATCTCAATCATCCCTGGGCCGTGACGCCTGAGGAAGCGGCTGAGCTGGCGCAGGCCTGCGAGGCTGCGGGGCTTGCCATGGACAAGCGGCTGACGAACACGGACGGTGCGCAGATCACCACCGGCCAGTCCCTGCGGGTGTATGGCAACAGCCACGGCTTCGTGGGTGCGTACTGCGGGACCCGCCACGGGTTGAGCTGCGTGCTCATCGGCGAGGACGATCAGGGCATGCAGCGGGATTACTGGTACACGGTGAGCCGGGACGCGGCGGATCTCGAAGATGCCCGGGCCGTTGGCGAGCGCGCAGCGCAGCGCACGCTCGAGCGTCTGTCGCCAAGGAAAGCGCCCACCGGAGCGTACCCGGTGCTGTTTGCGCCGCAGATGGCGAGCGGCCTCTTCGGGCACCTCATCGGCGCCGTCTCCGGCGGCGCGCTGTACCGTAAGGCCAGCTTCCTGCTGGATTCGCTGGGCACGGACGTCATGCCGTCCTGGCTTACGCTGCGGGAGCGACCGCATCTCCCTAAGGCCCTGGGCAGCGCAGCTTTCGACGCCGATGGGGTGGCGACGGCTGAGAAATGCATCGTCGACGGCGGCACGGTCGCCAGCTATGTCCTTTCTACCTATTCCGCCCGCAAGCTGGGCATGACCCCCACGGGCAATGCCGGGGGTGTGCACAACGTCGATGTCGAAGGACCGCAGACGCCGGTGGCCGAATTGCGCCAGCGCATGGGGACCGGGCTCATGGTGACCGAGCTGATGGGGCAGGGGGTCAATGGCGTCACTGGTGACTATTCGCGCGGTGCCGCGGGCTTCTGGGTGGAGAACGGTGAGATTGCCTACCCCGTTGCCGAGGTGACCATCGCCGGTAACCTGAAGGCGCTGTACCAGGGCATCGTGGCGCTGGGTGATGACGTGGATGCCAGAAACAACATCCGCGCGCCCAGCGTGCTGGTGGATGGTTTCGTGCTGGCCGGGGACGGTTAGCTACGCGTAAACGAGCGTCGCGAGACCCAGGAACACAAAGAAGCCCGTCACGTCGGTGATGGTGGTGAGCACCACGCCGCCGGCAATGGCGGGGTCGATATCCAGCCGTCGCAACAAGCTGGGCAACAGACTGCCCGCAACGGCTGCGACGACAATCGTGATGACCATGGCAACGGCGATCACAATGCCGAGGGTCGTATCCTGAAAGGCGATGGCAGCCGTGATTGCCACCAGCGTTGCCCACAACAGACCGTTGAGGGCCGCGACGACGAATTCGCGATTCACCAGCCACAGAAGGTTGCTGCGCCCGAGGTGGCCGAGCGCTTCGCCGCGAATCACCAGGGTCAGCGTCTGTGTCCCGGCAATGCCCCCCATGCTGGCGACGATGGGCATGAGCACGGCCAGAGCCACCACCTTGGCGATGGTTTCCTCGAAGAGATTGATCACCGCCGCGGCGATGAAGGCCGTTATCAGGTTGATGCCCAGCCAGACGGCGCGGCGGCGTACCGATTTGCGCACGGGGGCGAAGGTATCCTCGTCGACGTCGAGACCGGCGCGAGCGAGCACTGCCTCGTCAGCGTCCTCGATGATCACGTCCACCACGTCGTCGATGGTGATCCGGCCGACGAGGCGGCCGTCCGCATCGATCACGGCGGCGGAAATGAGGTCTTCCTCGGAAAACATGCGCGCCACGTCAGTGTCGGGCATGGCCACCGGGATCGCCGGAGCTTCCGTGTCCATGACCTCCCGCACGGTCACGGTGGGATCGGACGTCAGCAGCTTGCTGAACGGCAGCATGCCTACGTATTCGTCCCGGGAGTTGACGACAATCAAGGCATCGGTGGAGGCCGGCATTTCCTTGGCCATGCGCAGGTACCGGAACACCAGTTCCAGCGCATGGCGGGGCCGCACCGTGATGGTGTCCGTGTTCATGAGGCCACCGGCGGTGTCCTCGTCGTAGGACAGCACGGCTTCGACCCGGGCCCGGTCCCGCGTGTTCAGGGAGGCCAGCACCTGGTTGGTGATGCTCTGCGGCAGCTGCTGCAGGATGTCGGCGAAATCGTCGGTGTCGAGCTCGTCGGCCACGGCAACCAGCTGCTGCGTGTCCATGTCTTCGAGAAAATCGCCGCGCACGTCCTCGTGCAGGTGTTGCAGCGCCTGGTTGCGACTGTCTTCGTCCAGCAGCTCCCACAGCACGCTGCGTTCTTTGGGCGGGAACGACTCGAGCACATTGGCGACTTCGGCGGGGCGCAGCGAGGCCATGAGCACGCGCGTTTCCGCGGCGGTCCGCGTCGCGTAGCTCTGGATCAGATCCTCTCTGCGGGTGGGTGCGGTCTCGATGCTGGCCACGCGTTACCCGGAGTCGTCTAGCTCGTAGAAACCAGCCTCCACGAGGGCCTGGATGGCCTCGATGGCCTGGTCTTCGTCCTCTCCTTCCACCGACAGCTCGAGCTCCGTGCCGACCGGTGCACCGAGCATGAGCACGGCCATGATGCTTTTTGCGTCCACAGCTTTGTCCGCTTTGGCCAGCGTGACGTTGCTGGCAAAGGCCTTGGTTACGTCCACCAGCTTGGCCGCGGCGCGGGCATGCAGACCCAGCGGATTAATCAATGTCAGGGAAGCGTTACGCATCGCGGCAGTTTAGCCACATGCTTGGCGCGAGGCTATTTGCCTACATGCCCAGCTCGCGATGGCGCACCAGCACGTTCTCGAACTGATCGGAAAAGTGCGTGGACAGGCGCTCGGCAAAGTACACGCTGCGGTGCTGGCCGCCGGTGCAGCCGAGGGCCACGGTCATGTAAACGCGGGCGTTTTCCTGAAAGCGCGGAATCCACCGCGTGAGATAGCCTGAGATGTCGTCGAACATCTCGTTCACCAGCGCCTGCTTGTCGAGATAGGCGCTTACCTCTTCGTCCTGGCCGGTGAGCGCGCGCAGCTCCATCTGCCAGTAGGGGTTCGGCAGGCAGCGCAGGTCGAACACGAGATCGGCATCCACGGGCACGCCGTGTTTGAAGCCGAAAGAACGGAACAGCAGGCTCATACCCGCGGCGCTGCCGGCAATGACCCGGTTTGTGATCGTGTCGGTCAACTCCTTGGCGCTGAGGCGCGTGGTGTCGATGGTGAGATCTGCCAGGTCTGCAATGGCTTCCAGCATCTGACCTTCAGCGTCGATGGCCTGACGCAGGTCCGTGTCCCGGCCTGTCAGCGGGTGGCGGCGGCGGGTTTCCGAGAAGCGCTTTACCAGTGTCGGACTGAGGGCGTCGAGATAGATCACCTGACAGTCCACGTCCATGCGGTCGATGGACAGCAGAATCTCCGGGAAGCGCTCCAGCTCATGGCTACGCGCGTCGACGCAGACGGCGAGGTTGGCGTCCTTCTGCAGAGGGTCGCGCAGAGTGTTGTGCACCAGCGACTGCAGCAGGTTGATGGGGAAATTGTCGATGCAGTTGAAACCTGCGTCCTCCAGCGCGTTCAGAGCGCTGGATTTGCCCGAGCCGGAACGGCCGCTGATGACAATGAGTTTCACGGCGGCGCGGGGCTCACCGTTGAGCAGCGCTGGGTGGGGCACCCCCCAGCAGCCCATGCATCACGTCGTGCAGTTCCTGATCGCTGTGACAGGCGCGCAGTGCCTGGCGATGGGCTGCTTCCGCGAAGGCGGTGGACAGCTCCGCCAGGGCGTGCAGGTGCAGCTCCTTTTCCTCTTTCGGCACAACCAGCACGAAGAAGATGTCCACGCCGTCGCCATCGGCAGCTTCGTAGTCGACGGGGACGCTCGTGGTGATCATGTATACCCGCATGGCGTCGCAGGCCCCGCGGCAGTGCGGAATGGCAACACCTTCCCCCAGGGCGGTGCTGCCGAGACGCTCGCGCGCCATGAGCTCGTCGAAAAGCTGGTCTGCTGCGTTGTCGTTGTCGGTGAGAGCCGCTGCCGCGTCCTGCAGGACGCGTTTGCGGCTGGTGGCCGGGCTCTGGCAGCGCACGTGGTCCGGCGTCAGCAGCGGGGTGAGCACCGACACGGTCAGTGCGCCCGGGCTGCGGTCGGGCCGCGAGCGGTGATATCAGTCGTGGTGAGCGCTGCGCGCGTGGCTGCCGTTGTGGCGCGCCACGGCTTTTTCCTTGTGGCGGATGAGCTGTCGGTCGAGCTTGTCCACCAGGGCATCGATGGCCGCGTACATATCCCCGGCCGACGCGTTGGCAAACAGCTCGCCGCCCGTGACGTGGGCAGTAGCTTCCGCCAGATGATTGATCTTCTCCACCGTGAGTACGACATGAACCTGCGTGATGTGATCGTAGTGACGTTCCAGCTTGTCGAACTTCTGCTCTATGTAAGCGTTCAGCGATTCGGTGAGGTCGAGATGATGCCCGGTGATGCTTAGCTGCATGGCTACTCCTTCATTCTAGCAACGGGTGAGCGTGCCTGGGAACGCATTTCGTCTGCGCCCACAGGCCAGAGCCCGGCGTGCGGGCTGATATAGCTGATGGTAGTCGGAGGAAAAAGAACCGGCTGGCGTGGGTCAGGCGTTGCGCGTTCAGACCAGCTGCTTACGTTCATTCGAAGGTGGGATCGACATGGATTCGCGATATTTTGCGACGGTGCGCCTGGCCACGTTGATGTTCTGGTCTTTGAGTATTGCGGCAATCTTGTTGTCGCTCAATGGTTTCCTGGGGTCTTCCTCTGCGGTAAGCTTCTGGATTAATGCGCGGATCGCCGTGCTGGAAACCTCCCCGCCCGTGCTCGTGCCCACGTGGGACGAGAAGAAATACTTCAGCTCGTAAACGCCCCTCGGCGTCGCCATGTATTTGTTGCTGGTGACCCGGGAAATGGTGGATTCGTGCAGGTCCACGGCTTCGGCCACGTCGGCCAGAATCAGCGGTTTCATGGCTTCTGGCCCATAGTCCAGAAAACCCCGCTGCACCTCCACGATGCGTGCGGCAACGCGGAGCAGAGTATCGTTGCGGGTCTGCAGACTCTTCAGAAACCAGCGTGCTTCCTGCAGGTTGTCTTTCAGATAGGTCTTCGCTTCACCGGAGGGCACCTCTTTGCTCATGCTCTCGTAAACCGCATTGATGCGTACCTGCGGGGTGGCATCGGAATTCAGCTCCACGATCCACGCTCCCTCAAACCTGCGCACCACCACATCGGGGATGATGTAGTCCGAGGTTTTGTCCGCGATGGCGCTGCCGGGACGAGGATTCAAGGTGCGGATCAGCGCAACCACTTCCGCAAGCTCGCTCTCGCTGAGCTTGGTTTTGCGTTTCAGCGTGGTGAAATCTTTCTGCGCCAGCAGATCCAGGTGCTGCTCGATCACCATGATGGCCTCGTTCACCCACGGCGTGCTGGCCGGCAGTGTCTGGATCTGCAGCAGCAGGCATTCGGCGAGCGAGCGGGCACCGACGCCCACGGGATCGAAATCCTGCACGCGGCGCAGCACGCCTTCGAACTCCTCAAGCTCGAAGGCGCCCGGGTCTTCGCTGGCGTCGTCGGCACCGTTTACCTCGTACGCCTCGAGCTCGCGCTGCCCGAGCAGACCGTCACGGATGTCGGCCAGCTCCATGGTCAGCATGCCATTGTTGTCGATGGCGTCGATGATGGCTTCGGCGATACGCCGGTCTGACGGTGCCATGGGCGTGAGGTTGAGCTGCCACAGCAGGTGGTCGGCCAGCGACTCCTCGGCGGTGCGGTTGCTCATGGGGTCGAAGTCGGAAGCTTCCGGAGCGGCCAGGTTGGGCACGCTGGGATAGTGATCTTCCCAGCTGGAGTCGACAGGCATGTCCTCGCTCAGCGGCGTCTCCATCTGGCTGGACACTTCCGTTTCGGAGGACGTTGCCTCCACCGCGCTCTGCACCTGGGCGTCCATGGCCTCCTGACGCTCGGTCTGATCGGCCCCGTCCTCGCGGTCGCCGAGCGCGTCCAGCCCTTCCTCGGAAAGCTCCAGCAGCGGATTCGATTCCAGGGCTTCCTGGATTTCCTGCTGCAGATCCAGCGCAGACAGCTGCAGAAGCTTGATAGCCTGCTGCAGCTGCGGCGTCATGGTGAGCTGCTGTCCGAGTTTGAGCGCGAGCGTCTGCTTCATGGTCCTGGCGCGTTGCTGTTTGTCCCGCTTGCTTGGCGAACCCCGCTTTCGGGCGGGCTTCGTGGCCGTTTCCGCCCCGGGTCACTCCGGGGTCTCCAAATATCGTGCCAATTTATCACGCACGCGTTGGCGCGGGGGTAAAAATGTCCCCGGTTTGAGACCTGGGTGCTGCGAAGCGGGGTGCTTTTTTCCGGCGGGGGCGCTCAGATGCGGAAACCGTCACCCAGATAGACCTGGCGGACGGTTTTGTTCGTCAATATCTCGTCGGGCTCGCCGGAGGCTATGAGCCCGCCGTTGTGCACGATGTAGGCGCGATGGCAGATGTCCAGCGTCTCTTTCACGTTGTGGTCGGTAATGAGCACGCCGATGTTTCTGGCTCTGAGATCGTCGATCTCGGCCTTGATGTCGGCCACGCTGATCGGGTCAACGCCGGCGAAGGGCTCGTCGAGGAGGATGAAACGCGGCTCGCTGGCCAGCGCGCGGGCAATCTCGAGGCGCCGGCGCTCGCCGCCGGACAGCGCGCGTCCGGGGCTCTTGCGCACATGCTCGAGGTTGAACTCCTCCAGCAGCTGATCAGCCCGCTCCCGCCGTGCGCGACGGCTGAGGTCGGGGCGCAGTTCCAGGATCGCTCGCAGGTTGTCCTCGGTGCTGAGGCTGCGGAAGACGCTCGCTTCCTGAGGCAGATAGCCGATGCCCGCCGCTGCGCGGACGTGCACGGGGGCGTGGGTGAGCTCGCGGTCATCCAGATGGATTTCGCCGTCATCGGCGCGCACCAGGCCCACCACCATGTAAAAACACGTGGTTTTGCCGGCGCCGTTGGGGCCCAGCAGACCGACGATTTCGCCGGTGCTGACGGCCAGGGAAACGCTCTCCACGGCCACCTTTGCGCCGTAGCGTTTGTGCAGGTTGGTAGCGCGCAGCACGGATGCGCCGCGGGTGAGATCGGATGGGGACGACACTAGGGGTCTTTCGCAGTCCCAGCGGTCTTCGCGTCGATCTGCATGCGCACGCGGCCGTTGCTCTCTCCCGCGCTGGCATCGACCTTGCCGTTCACCATGTCATAGCGGATCGACTCCCCCTCGAGCTTGTTGCCCTGCTGCTCGAGCGTGGCGCGACCGTTGAGATAGATCCGCTCTTCGGCGGTACGATAGATGATGCTGTCCGCGCGGGCGGCCACTTCGCCCCGGTCGTCCTCCAGCTCCTGCCGGTAGCGCGCGGGCGAGCCGAGGGTAGTGATCTGCTCGATCTGATCGTCGCGCATCTTCGCAACCATCTTGTCGCCCCGCACGCGCATGGAGCCCTGCACCACCTCTACCGCGCCGGTGTAGACGATGGTGTCGTTGCTCTGGTCGATGGCTGCGTCGTCGGCCTCGATGTGGATCGGCTGATTAGCGTCTTCGCGCAGGGCCAGCGCGTGGGGCGCGCTGGTCACTAACAGAACAGCGCAAACCAGGGCGCGCCAGGGCCTGTGCATGGGGTCAGGACTTTTTGAACTGTTCGGGCAGGACAATGGTGTGCACCCTCTGACTGGCACTGGAGGACAGTCGCAGCAGTCCAGTAGCCATGTCGGCAATCATGCCGGCTGCTCTGGTGCGACCGACCTCGGTGTCGATCATAACATCCTCGTCTGTCTGCGCGTATTCACGATCCGGGAAGATGTACATGGTGTCTGACCGCAGCATCAGGCGGCCGTTCCGCGGGTGCAGCTGCACCATGCGCACATCGTCCCGCAGAAACACGACGTCTTCCTCCACACCGTCCGGGTTTGGCCGTTTGCGCAGATAACCGTGCCGGGCGGTCACGTCCCAGGGCGGCTGGCGCGCGCTTGTCAGATGCAGGTCGGGGGCCTCCAGACGGGTCAGCCTCTCGGTGTCGAACTGCTGGATCGTGTCCGCGAGCAGACGGTATTGCAGCGAACCGTCGGCGCGCAGCTCACTGAACGTCACTGCTTCGCCCAGCACGTCCGGCTGCCTGCGTTCGATGGGTTGTTCTTCCGCGGCATCGACTGTCGGGCTGTCGAGGCCGAGGCGGCCGAACCAGCCGCCCAGCGCCAGCAGCGCAATCAGCGCCAGAGTGGCAAGCGTCGCCGGCCGGGCGTTCAGTGGGGCCACCGACCCTGGGCCGTCAGCACGGTCATGGCAAGCTCGACACAGATGCCGGTGCCGCCGCTGCGCTGTGTAACCCAGTGGGCGCGTTCCAGCACCACCGGGTGGGCATTGGGCACGGTGACAGCGAGCGTGACGCCCGGGGCGTCGAACAACGCCAGGTCCTGCAGGTCGTCGCCCACGACGGCGTTGTCCGTATCGGGAAAGCCCTGCTCGACGAGACCGAGATAGGCTGCCCGCTTGTCGCCGGCACCCTGAACGAGGTGACGGATACCGAGCTCGCGGGCCCGACGTGCCACAGCAGGTGAACGCCGGCCGGTGATGATGGCCACCTCGATGTCATGCGCCAACAATAACTTTATGCTGGCGCCGTCCTGCACGTGAAACGCCTTACTTTCGTGGCCGTCGTCGGTATAGATGATGCGCCCGTCGGTGAGCACGCCATCCACGTCCAGCACAACACCGCGCAGGTCTGCAGCACGGGTGTTGCGCTCGGTCTCGGGAAGTCCGGTCAAGCCTGCTGCACCAGCACGGTGTTGTAGCCGATCCAGAACAGCAGGAACACCGCTCCCTCGAAACGCGTAATCACGGCCTGCGAATTGATGCCGTATGCAAAGAGCGCAAGCATCAGCGTCAGGGCCAGCATCATGCCGCAGTCGCGCCATAACGAGACGGCGTCGATGGTGGCGCCCCCGAGCAGACCGGGCACCGCGAGCACGGCGAGGATGTTGAGAATGTTGGAGCCGACCACGTTGCCGATGGCGATGTCCGGATGCCCTTTGACGGCCGAGCCGATAGTGGCTGCGAGTTCAGGCAGGCTGGTGCCGACGGCGACGATGGTCAGGCCGATGATCATCTCGCTGACGCCCAGAGCCTGGGCGATCCAGGTGGCGGCGTAGACGAGCACCTGCGCGGAGATCAGCAGAATGATCAGGCCCAGGCCCAGCCAGGCGACCGCCTGTGGCGTGGTCATTTCGGGGAGCTCCTCGAGCTCCTCCTGCAGCGATGCCGACAGATCGTCCTCGTCCTGGCCGCGCATCAGCCGGTACATGATCAGGGCGAGGCCCAGCAGCAGCACAAAGCCGTCGAAGCCGCTCAGGGTGAGGTCGAACAGCAGGAAGATGGTGAGCGCGGTGGCGGCCAGCAGCCAGGGCAACTCCTTGCGGCGCACGGTGGCAGAGAACGGCAGCGGTGCCACCAGGGCGGTAATGCCCAGCACCAGGCCGATGTTGGCAATGTTCGAGCCGATGGCGTTGCCCACGGCGAGCAGCGGATTGCCGTCGATGGCCGCGAACATCGCCACCAGAATCTCCGGCGCCGACGTGCCGACAGAGACCACGGTGAGTCCGATGAGCATTTTTGACACACCCAGATTCCCTGCGCACGCAGCAGCGCCCGACAGAAACCGGTCCGCGCTCCAGACGAGCGCGATGAAACCGAAAATCAGAAGCAGAAGTGGAACCCACATCAGAGATAGATGGTCAGATTTGTGGCATTTTTTTGCTTTGGTTGCGCACTTTAGTCGGAACCAGGTCGTGAGCCAACCGCGGTGGTTTTCAGGCTCTGTTCAGGTGCGGTGCTATACTGTGTCCCCGCGACGCGCCGTCGGCAGATTCCGGCGCGAACCCCAGGGCAGACTGCTCGGAAGAGTACGTCTCAGCGCGCATGCGCAAGCAAGCAAACAAACAAGCTAGTAAGCAAACAAGCTAACAAGCAAACAAGCAAACAAGCAAAGAAGCAAAGAAGCAAAGAAGCAAAGAAGCCGCAAGGCAGAGACCAGAGAGAACGACACCAGGCGCTCGGCAGCGAGAGCGGAGAGGCATGCCGCAGAACTTCATTGAAATTTCCAACCTCACCTTCTACCGGGGTGAGCGAGCCATTTTCGACGGCATCGACATGCACATTCCCCGTGGCAAGGTCACCGCGATCATGGGTCCCAGCGGCACGGGCAAGACCACTCTGCTGCGTATCATCGGCGGGCAGCTGAAACCCGACGCCGGCACCGTGCTGGTAAACGGCCGCGACGTTGCACGTCTCGACCGCCGGGAACTTCTGGCCCTGCGGCGCGAAATCGGCATGCTGTTCCAGTCCTCCGCGCTGTTCACCGACCTGAATGTGTTCGAGAACGTGGCGTTTCCCATTCGCGAGCACACGCGGCTGTCGGAAGAGCTTGTGCGCGATCTCGTGCTGATGAAGCTCAACGCGGTGGGCTTGAGGGGTGCGCGCGATCTCATGCCGGCGGAGCTTTCCGGCGGTATGGCGCGGCGCGTGGCCCTGGCCCGGGCGATTGCCCTGGACCCGCAGCTGATCATGTACGACGAGCCGTTCACCGGCCAGGATCCCATTGCGCTGGGCATGCTGGTGAGTCTGATCCGTGAGTTGAACACCGCGCTGGGCACCACCAGCCTGCTGGTGTCGCACGACATTCACGAGACCGTGGGCATTGCCGACCAGATTTTTGTCATTGCCGACGGCAAGCTCATCGGCGCCGGCACGCCCGAAGAGCTGGAACGCGACCCGTCGGAAATGGTGCGGCAGTTCATGCACGGGGAACGTGACGGTCCCGTGCCTTTTCATTACCCGGCGGACCGCTATGAATATGACGTGCTTGCGTCGGTTTGAGGCGTTGCCATGCTCGCCGTGATGCGCCGCACGGGCTCGCGGGTGCTGGAAACGCTCGGCACGCTCGGCCGTGCGGGCCTGTTGTGGCTGCGGGCCATGCGCTGGGTGCCCACCTGGTCGGAGCTGCCGCTCCTTGCCAAGCAGATTTACAACGTCGGCTTTCTGTCGCTCATCATCATCGTGCTGTCGGCCTTTTCCATCGGCGCCGTGCTGGCGCTGCAGTTCTATACCCAGCTGGCCCGTTTCGGCGCCCAGGAAGCGGTGGGCGTGGGTCTGGCGCTGGTTCTGCTGCGCGAGCTCGGGCCGGTCGTGACGGCGCTGCTCTTCGCCGGACGGGCCGGCTCTGCGTTGACCGCGGAGATCGGCCTCATGAAGACCACCGAGCAGCTTTCGAGCATGGAAATGATGGGCGTCGACCCGTTGCGGCGTATCATTGCGCCGCGCATCTGGGCCGGCATCATCAGCGTGCCGCTGCTCACGGCCATTTTCAACACGGTGGCCATCTACGGCGGCGTGGTGGTGGCCATCGACTGGCTCGGCGCCGACCCCGGCGGTTTCTGGTCCGGCATGCAGGCGGTAGTGGACTGGTGGGAAGACCTTGGCAAGGGCATGCTGAAGAGTGTGGTCTTTGCGGTCCTCGTCACGTGGGTGGCCGTGTTTCAGGGCTACGATGCTCCCCCTACCGCCGAAGGTATGTCGTTGGCTACCACGCGCACCGTAGTGCTGTCGTCGGTGCTCATTCTCGCTGTGGACTTTCTACTCACCCTCGCCATGTACGGAGACTTCTGACCGATGCGCACCAAGAACCTCGAAATCAGCGTGGGCGCCTTTGTGCTGGCCGGCGCCCTCGGCCTGGTGTTTCTGGCGGTGCAGGTCAGTGGCGTCACCGATGCCACCTCGCAGGAGAGCTATGCGGTCATCGCCCGTTTCGACGATGTGGCGGGCCTGCGGGAGCGCAGCAAGGTCAGCATGGCTGGCGTCACCATTGGCCGTGTGCGTTCCATCGCTGTGGATATGGAGTGGGGTGACGCCGTGGTGACCCTCGACATCTACGGTACGCCCGGCAATCTCACCACGGACACGAGCGCAAAGATCCTGACGGAAGGCATCCTAGGGGCCCGCTATGTGAGCCTGCTGCCGGGAGGGGACGAGGAAACGCTTGCCGACGGCGGCGAAATCAAAGATACGCAGGGCGCTCTGGTTCTGGAGAACCTTATCGGAGATTTCTTGACCAATATGACAGGGTCCAACTGAACGTTGGGCAGAACTCACGTGGAGAGGACGGGTTGATGAAGAAGTACCACCTGCCAGCGCGCGGCGCCATCGCCGCGCTCATGATTACCCTGCTTGCGCCGTTCGTGCGGGCCGAGGCCGATACTGATGCCAGTCTTGCGCGGCTCAACGCGGCGCTGAAAGTGGCGAGCGCCGAGGAGGCGGTAACGCGCACCACCGACGAGGTGCTGGGCTTCATCGAAACGAGCAGCGCCTACGCCAACGACGAGAAGGAGCTTTTCTTCTCGCAGGTGGAGGTGCTCATCGAGCCGCTCATCGATTTCCGACGTTTCGCACGGAACGTCATGGGGCCCTACTACCGTCGCGCCACCGCTGAGCAGCGCGACCACTTCGCCGCGTCGTTCAAACGCAGTCTCGTACGTACCTACGCCCTGGCGCTCACCGAGTTCCGCGACGGTCGCGTGGAGGTGCTGCCGCCGCGTCGTCCGCCGCGCGACCCGGACGAAGCCAAGGTGACTCAGCAGATACAGTCAGGCAGCGCCACCTACCTCGTCGTATACGACATGCGGCGCCGGGACGGCCAGTGGCGCCTCAACAACATGATTATCGAGGGGCTGAACGTGGGCATTACCTTCAAGGAGCAGTTTGCCAGTGCGGTGAAGAGCCCCACCTATGCCGGCGACGTGGGGCGCGTGATTGCCGCGTGGAGCGACATCATCGGCTCCGGGCGGGGCGACGATGCCGCCGCGGCCGGGGATGCGCAGGGCGCATGACCGCCTGCCCGCATGCCAGCGCCAGGGATGCCGCCGATGGCTGCCTGTGAGCTCACAGACGATTTCCGTCTCCTGGGTGAAGCCGTCGATTTCGACGAAGCTGACGCGCTGAAGGCGCGTGGCTGTGCGCTCATCGAGGCGGCGACGACGGCAGTGCGCGTGGATCTCGGGGGCCTCGAACGGGCCAGCACGATCACCGTCGCGGTGCTGCTGGCGTGGTACCGCGCGGCGCGTTCGAACGACAAGGCCATCGAGTTTGTGAATCTCTCCAGCGATTTACGTAACATTGTGCGCTTCTCGGGCCTCGACCCGGTGCTTCTGGACGCCGGGGACAGCTGATGGCCCGCCCACTAACAACCAGTTAACGGTAACAATCCATGCAGGCAGAACTGGTGGAGCGCCTCAGCTCCAGATTTTCCGACGCGCAGGTGGACGTGCAGGTGGACGGCAATCGCGCCTCGATCACCGTGCTCAGCAGTGAGTTCGACGGCCTGTCACGCGTGAAGAAGCAGCAGGCGGTGTATGCCTGCATCGAGGATTACATCGCGGATGGCCGGCTGCACGCCGTGACTATCAAGGCGGACGCCTCCTAGCCATGGACAAGCTGCGCATCACGGGCGGACAGACTCTGTCGGGACGGCTGCGCGTGTCTGGCGCGAAGAACTCGGCGCTACCCATTCTCGCGGGCACGCTGCTGACCGAGGAGCCGGTGCGTGTGGCTAACGCGCCGCATCTGCATGACGTCACCACCATGATCGAACTGCTCGGCTCCCTTGGGGCCGACGTGGTCATCGACGAGAAGCTGAACGTCGAGGTTTCCGCCGCCAGGCTCAGCTCGCTGCGGGCGCCGTACGAGCTGGTGAAGACCATGCGCGCCTCCTTCCTGGTGCTGGGGCCGCTCGTGGCGCGCTTCGGGGCGGCAGAGGTGTCTTTGCCGGGCGGTTGCGCCATCGGCTCGCGGCCGGTGGACCAGCACCTCAAGGGGCTCGAAGCGCTGGGCGCCGAGATCACCGTGGAGGGGGGCTATGTCACTGCCACCGCGCCGCGGGGGCTGACCGGCGCCGATGTGTACATGGATCTGGTCACGGTCGGCGGTACCGAGAACCTCATGATGGCTGCGACGCTGGCTAGCGGCACCACGCGGCTTTTCAACTGCGCCCGTGAACCCGAGGTGGTGGATCTCGGCCGTTTTCTGGAAGCGCTGGGGGCGCGCATCGAAGGCCTCGGCTCGCCCACGATCGAAATCGAAGGCGTCGATGCGCTGCATGGCGGGGAACACCGCATCATGCCCGACCGCGTGGAAGCCGGTACCTATCTGCTGGCTGCCGCGGCCACGGGCGGTCACGTGCGGCTGCACGATGCCGATCCGCAGACGCTGGGGGCGGTGCTGGAAAAACTCCAGCAGGCCGGCGCGCGCATCGAAACCGGCGACGACTGGATCGATCTGGACATGGGCGGACAGCGCCCGCGTGCCGTGGATATCGAAACCTCTCCCTATCCCGGCTTTCCCACTGACATGCAGGCTCAGTTCATGGCGCTGAACGCGGTTGCCGAAGGCACCGCCACCATTCGCGAGAACATCTTCGAAAACCGTTTCATGCACGTGCAGGAGATGAATCGCCTGGGTGCCACGATCGAGCTGCACGGACCTTCCATGGCGGTGGTGCACGGTGTCGATGCTCTTACCGCTGCCCCGGTGATGGCCACGGACCTGCGCGCGTCGTCGAGTCTCGTCATTGCCGCGCTGGTCGCTGAAGGCACCACCACCATCGACCGCATCTACCACATCGACCGGGGCTACGAGACCATCGAAGAGAAGCTGCAGCAGCTCGGTGGCGCCGTGCAGCGCGTGACCTGAACCGGCCAGGTCCGCGCAACTGGTCATCCCGGGGTGCTCGGAGTAGGATGCGCGCGCTTTCAAACACCACAACCAACCGGTTTAACGCGACGCTATGAGCCTGGTGATAGCCCTCAACAAAGGCCGCATTCTCGAAGAATGCCTGCCATTGCTGGCTGCGTGCGGCATTGAGCCGGACGAGGACCCGCACGCGTCGCGCAAGCTCATCTTCGACACCCGCGAAGGCGGGCATCAGCTCATCATCACGCGCAGCGCTGACGTCCCCACCTACGTGGAACACGGTGTGGCCGATCTTGGCATCACCGGGAAAGATACGATTCTGGAGTATGGCGAGCGCATGGGCTTCTATGAGCTTGCCGATCTTGGCATCGGTGCGTGTCGCATGATGACCGCC
>CAZYYJ010000081.1:0-23874 GCA_964651595.1 uncultured Pseudomonadales bacterium
GTCCCCCGCGCTCCGGCCGTTGCCGGGCCAGATGGTGACGGCGGCGTTCCGCGCCATCGCCGCACGCGTGAATTTACCGATCTCGGTGGCCCTGGTCTGGATCACCAACCCGATCACCATCGGGCCGATGTTCTACTTCGCGTACCGGCTGGGCGCCTGGCTCCTGGACATGCAGATGGAAACGGCGTCGGTGGATCTCAGTCTCGGCTGGCTGTGGGACAACTTCGGCACCATCGGCTGGCCTCTGCTCTTCGGCTCTGTCGTCTGCGGCTGGGTCGCCGGCATCAGTGGCTTCGTGCTCACACGGCTCATCTGGCGCTTTGCTGTCATTCGCCGCTGGCGGGAACGGCGCCGCTTGAAACGCGCGCAGCGCAAGAGTGACGCCATTGAAGCGCCGCAATCGGCTAATGGAGGCCGCTGACCGGATCCATCTTCGCCGCGCGCAGTGCCGGAATCATGGCAGACAGCATACACAGCAGCACGCTCATGGCACCGATGACCATAAGGTCGGCGGGCAGCACGCGTGTGGGCACCTCCACAAAGAAGGAGCCGTCCAGCAGGTGCATGCCGGTCACGCGTTCCGCGGCGTCGAGGATCTCGTTGATGAACATCGCCGCACCCAGGCCCAGTGTCAGACCGAGACCCGTGCCCCCCACGCTGATGACCGCTCCCTGCATCAGGAACACGTCGCGGATCGTAGAGCGCGTGCAGCCCAGGGTGCGCAGAATCGCAATGCTGCGCGCCTTGTCGTTCACCAGCATGCTCTGCCCGGCCACGATGTTGAACGCTGCTATGGCCACCACCAGTAGCAGCAGCACAAACATCATGCTTTTTTCCAGCTGCACGGCGCTGAAAAGCTCACCGTAAGTGCCCTCCCAGGAACCCACACCGAGCGACGGAAACGTCGCGGCCAGCTCTGCGGCAACAGAGCGCGCGTCCAGGGGCGCCGTTAACTGAACCTGCATACCCACCTCGCCCAGCTCGCGCCAGAGCGTATCGTCGTAGCGTTCCAGGTTCACCAGGGCCAGGGTGTAGTCAGGCTCGGCACCCAGGGAGAAAGTACCCGCCAGCGTGAAGCGCAGCACCTGGGGACGCACCTGCTGTTCGCGATTGCGCCCCACCACGATCGAGACGCTGCTGCCAGGCGCGACGCCCAGGGCGCGCGCTAAGGGCGCTCCCAGCAGAATACCGTCAGGGCGGGCCGCCAGCGCTCGCGCGAGGTTTTCATCGAGCCCTGCCTGCATGCGCGTCAGCACCGGCGCGTGGGTGCCGGGCACGCCGTACAACGCCACCGGATATACCCGGCCCCGGCCTGTGGCCGCCCCTGCTCCCCGGAAATAGGGAAATGCGGCAGCGTCATCGGCTGCGGAGTTTGCCGCCAGGGCTTTGACGATGGCAGCGGTGTCGGGCAATTGGTCACTCTCTGTGGTCTGCACCAGGGTTACGTGGGGCACGGTGCTCAGAAGACGCGTTTTCAGTTCGTGATCGAAACCATTCATGACCGTTACCACCACGGTGAGCACCATCACGCCCAGTGACAGGCCAACGAACGATACCCAGGTGACGAAGCGGGCGAAGCGATTTGCTGACGGCGCCAGCATGCGCCGTGCCAGATGGGCGGTGATTCCGCCGCTCACGACAAAGCGCCGTTTTCCAGAATCAGAACGCGGTCAAACTCGGCAAGCATGGACTGATCGTGCGTCACTACGATGAAAGCGGTCCCGTGCGCGGCGCTGAGCGAGTGCAACAGAGCCATGGTGTCCCCGGCGTTCTGCACGTCGAGATTGCCCGTGGGCTCGTCAGCCAGCACGACCTGCGGATCACCGGCAATGGCCCGTGCAACCGCCACCCGCTGGCGTTCGCCACCGGACAACGCGCTCGGCAGATGCGTCAGGCGATGTTCCAACCCCACGGCAGCAAGCAGCTCACGCGCGGCGTCGGCCGCAGCCGACATGGTCCGGCCGCCTATGCGCAGCGGCATGGCTACGTTTTCGAGAGCGTTGAACTCCGGCAGCAGATGATGATTCTGATACACGAACCCCATGGCACGGCAACGTACCCGTGCGCGTTCGTCGTTGCTGGCCTCCGCCAGGTCGACACCGTCCACCACAATGCTGCCGCTGTCCGGGGTGTCCAGGCCGGCGAGAAGGTGCAGCAGGGTGCTTTTCCCCGAGCCTGAGCGCCCGACGATGGCCAGTTTTTCGCCCGCGCGCAGCGTCAGATCCACCTTCGAGAGCACCGCAACTGCGCTGTCGCCGTTGCCGAAGGTTTTTGTGAGCGCCGAGGCTTGAAGGGCAGGCGCGCTATTCATGGGCGAGCACTCTGCTGGGCAGGATCCGCGTTGCCCGGTAGGCCGGAAAAACGGTCGCCAGCAACGCCAGCACGAAGGCAACGCTGCTGATTGTCGCCAGGTCGCTGAGGCGCACGTCCACCGGCAGATAGGCAATGAAATACTGGCTCATGAGATCGAGGTTGAACTGATTGGTGACGCCTGAGAACAGGTGCGGCAGCGCGCTTGCCACCAGCGCCCCACCCAGAACGCCGCTGAGGATGCCGGAGAGGGCGATGGCAGAGCCGAGCGTGACAAACAGGAGCATCAAGCCGCGACTGTCGAAACCCAGGGTGGCGAGGACGGCGACGTCCTGCTTGCGTTGCTCGACGATCATGACCAGACCGGAAATGAGGTTGAATGCTGCCACTGCGATGAGAAATGACAGAAGGACGAACATGGTCAGCTTCTGTACGGCAATGGCTTGATACAACGGACCATAGCGCTGCGTCCACGTGTTCACGCGGGTACGCTCGCCGAACCGCTCGTACGCAGCGTCCACCGTCGGCCCCAACGCGAAGAGATCGCTGAGACGCACATGCAGACCCTCGGGCGCGACGCTGCGGAACAAACGCTGTCCGGTGGCGAGGTGCACGTACACCTGCTGATCGTCCAGGATCGACTCGCTGTCGAAGATATCCACCACCACCATGCGCCGCTGCCGTGGGACCGTGCCGATGGCTGAGACCCCCGCTGCCGGTAGAATCATGCGGACATTGTCGCCCGGCGCCACGCCCAGAGCCGCTGCAACGCCGGCGCCGAGAATTACGCCGAACTCCCCGGCTTTGAGCGTGGCCAGATCGCCGCTGCCGGTAAAACGGCCAATGTCGGAAACCTGCCCGTACCGTTCGGGTTGCACACCTACTGCGCTGGCCGACACGAGTTCATCGCCCGCCGCGAGCAGCACCATGCGCTCGATGAAGGGCGCCAACCCGATCGCTCCCTCTATGTCGCCGGCGCTCAGCGCGGCCAGCTCATCCGCAGGAAGCGCCTGCGGCAGCGTGACCGTGACATGCGGCAACAGCGCCAGCACGCGGGCGCGAAGCTCCCGCTCGAAGCCGTTGACGACGGAAATGACGATCACAAGCACGGCAACGCTCAGAATCAACCCGGCGAGGGCAAGCCGGCCGACACTGCCCATGTTCGTCGCCGGCGCAAAGAGATAGCGCAATGCGATCCAACCCGAGACAGGGAGCGGCGCACGGCCCTGGGCCTGCGTGGCAAGCGTGTCTGGAGAGATGGCCAAGAGTGCTAGTGGTTACCCGGTGTGCTGCTGGCGCGGAAGTATAGACGCTGCATGCCAGAAAATATCGGCTAAGCTCAAGGATGCACCCAGAGCGACGAGAGTCCCTGCGTTTACGTACCAGCGTGCCCTGCGTGTGGCGCGTGTACGACACCGTGCCCGACCGGTCGAGATTGCTCAGCGATTTTTCTCTGACCGAAGCGGGACCCGCCGTGGAACGTATGTTGAGCATCGACGAGCAGATGCAGACCGTGTTCCATGCGGATGCGCTGGACGGTGCGATGCGCGACGCGCTGGCCCTCCTGAATGACAAAATCGATGCAGTAGCGTACGAGACGCTTTTTGCCCTGCCTCCTCCCGTGACCCTGGAACTGGCAATGGGTGGCGTGCGCCTGCCGGAGGCGTTGGCCATGCAGGAAGGTCACGTCCTGGGACTGCATCTCGTGCTGCACGACCAGCACTGTTTCTTCGTGGCAGCGCCCTGTCTGAGCACCGGCGCGCCTTGCGCACGCTTCCGCTTCAGCGGTTTACCGGCCCGCGAGCAGCGACGCCTGAACCGTTTTCTGCTGCTGGAGAGCCGTACCGCGCTACCTCTGTCGGGCTGATTTCACGCCGCGGATTCTGCGCCCGATACCTGGGCCAGCGCGGCCGCTGCGCTCAATGCAGCCACCCGGTAGCTCTCCGCATAGGTCGGGAAATTGAACACGTTGTCGATATAGGTGTGCACCGTGGCGGCCTGCAGCATGCCCATCTGGCCGATATGCACCAGATCCGTGGCGTGTTGACCCACAACATGCACCCCGCGGATGACACCGTCGCCACTGACCACCAGCTTCAACATGCCGTCTTTCGCATCGGCAATGTGACCGCGCGCAATCTCCCGGAAGTCGGCCCGTCCTACCACGACACCGTCGAAGCGGTCCCGCGCCTGCGCTTCGGTCAGTCCGACACTGGCGAGCTCTGGAATGGAGTAGATGCCCGAGGGCAGCACTTCCCCCAGCACGCCTACTTCCTGGCCAACGATGTGACAGGCAGCTCGACGCCCCTGCTCCATCGAGGCGGAAGCGAGCGACGGCGGGCCGACGACATCGCCGGCCGCGTAAATGTGCGCCTGGGCGGTGCGACCGAATTCGTCTACGGTCAGCAGCGCCCGGTCGTCGAGGCTCAAGCCCGCGTTCTCGATGCGCAGCGCACCCAGATCGGCGACGCGCCCCAGCGCGCACAGCACCTTGTCACTGGTCAGCATCCGGCCATCGTCCAGGTGAGTTTCCACCTGGCTAACCCCGTCGAAGGCGCAGCGCTTCAAAGCCACGTCGCCTTCGAAGGTACCTCCCCTGCGTTCGAACGCGCGCACGAAACGTTCCGTGAGGTCCGTGTCCAGAAAGCCCAGCGGCTGCGGATAGCGGTCTACCAGCGTGACACGCACACCCAGCATGGCGAAGATGGACGCGTACTCGCAGGCAATGACGCCGCCACCCAGCACGACCATGCTGCGGGGCAGATACGCCAGCGTGAGGATGGAATCGCTGTCGTACACGTGCTCGTGATCAATCGCCACGTTATCCGGCTTGCGAGGCCGGGACCCCGCGGCAATGACAATGTTGGCGGCTTTGTAGAGGTGCTTGTGCCCGGTAGTGCTCAGCACCTCCATGGTGTGAGCATCGACAAAGGATGCGCGCCCGTGCACCAC
Organism: uncultured Pseudomonadales bacterium; assembly: GCA_964651595.1. Classification (GTDB taxonomy): domain Bacteria; phylum Pseudomonadota; class Gammaproteobacteria; order Pseudomonadales; family Azotimanducaceae; genus UBA4421. The sequence continues at coordinate 5,263 of CAZYYJ010000081.1, forward strand.
CTCGATGCCGTTGCGTTCGAGCTGCTCGGTGATGTAGACATCGTGCGCGGCCACGACATCGCCCATCTCGCCGATGAGATCGGCAACGCTGATGTTGTGCTCCAGCAGGGGCAGCTTCAGCGCCGCCAGACGGGCATTGACACGGCCGAACTCGAAAGCTTTTTCCCGCAGCGCCTTGCTGGGGATGGTGCCCTGGTGCACGCACGCCCCGCCCACTTCGCGAAGCTGCTCGCACAGCACAACGCGCCGGCCGGCCTTGGCCAGCTGTATGGCGGCTTTCTGTCCGGCCGGGCCGGACCCGATGACGAAGGCATCCACGTCGATCATCGCAGGCTCTCCACAGTGGTTTCGATCTGCCCGGCGAGCGCCAGCAGCTCTGCCACGTCGTCGGGGTAGAAATTCAGGTGCTGGAAGGCGTCTTCGCCCAGAAACTCCTGCACATCCTCTTCATCGACCGCGGCGGTTTCGCTGTCGGCCATGTGGCTGGCAACCTGTTGTCCCGCCTCGTTGACAGCAACGAGATCCGGAGCGTCGGCTTCCTCGAAGGCGCCCGCGCAGGCCATGCACTCACCCACGATCGGTGGCAGGTGCCAGGCGGCCACGACAGCCTGGCCGGCTTCCATGGTCAGGGTGTCCAGCAGCGTTTCCAGCGCAGCAGGCGTCACGCTGGCATCAAGCTCGACGGCGCGATTCACCAGCACCGGCACCCCGATGGTATGCAGCAGGCCGGCCAGGTACGCCAGTTCCACGTTCTTGCGGGCGCGCCGCGCGATTTCCTTGGCCCACAGACCGGCGGACAACGCTTGGCTCCAGACTGAAGTGAGCATGGCTTCGTGGGCCCCGCCCTTGAACACGGTGCCTTTCACCGACACGCTCAACGCAATCTCGCGCATGCGGTCCATGCCCAGGCGGGCGATGGCCTGGCGCAGCGCCACTATCTCGGCGGAGCCCCGGAAAGCAGGCGAGTTGACCACGCGCAGCACCTGGGTCGCGAGGCTCTGATCTTTCTCGATGAGATCAGCCAGACGTTGCGCGTCGCTGTCCTCCTCGAGCGAGCTGGCGAGGACCTCCGATGCCGTATGGGGTAACAGCGGTACGGTAAACACTCCGTCCGCAAGCTCCTGCCTGATCAGGGTGATGAGCTCGTCGTGACTGAAGCCGGCGGGTTGTTCGGCCATGCGCGTTCCATGCGTGCGAGTACGCCTTAAGCATAGACAAAGGGATCGCAGAACCGGCTTGGGGATTGGCGACTGTGCGCCAGTTCCCGGGTCTGATCGGAAAAATCAGCGTATCGGGTTGCCCGATACCACTTCGGACAATTTATTTGCCGATTCGTCGTCCGAGATTGCTGTCGTCGCCACTGCCGCTGTCGCACAGGCTGGGATTGCCGCCACAGATCTCACACTCAACGTCCATGCCGAGCTGTTTCATGCCGCCACAGCTGCCGCTGATGGGCTTGCGTCCGAACAGCACGCCAACGGCCATGGCGCCCATCACGAGCGCCATGAACAGAAACGCGAGAATGATTGTCGTCATGAAGAAGCTCTCTCCTCTGGAGGCAGGTACGGTCGCATAGCGGCATTATAGCGCGCCCGGATCGTCTCGGGGGCCTGTGGATCGCGGTACATGACGTAGGCTGCCAGACCTTCCCGGTCGGCAATGGCAAGCCCGGTATCGACGTCTGTGACCATGAGCGCTGTTGCGTACGCATCGGCCAGCATCGCCGTGGGCGCCAGCACCGTTACGGACACCACTGCATTGTCCGCGGGCTCGCCCCGGCGCGGATCGATGACGTGGTCCACGCGTCGACCATCCACCACCTGGAAGTTGCGGTAGTCGCCGCTGGTTGCGATGCCGACCCCGGTCACCGTCAATGCGGTGCGCAGCACGCCGAGCTGAGCGGGGTCCGGCACCTCAATACCGATCTGCCACGGGGTACCGCGCGGGTTGCGTCCGGCGACGCGCATCTCCCCGCCGATATCCACCATGAAATCGCGGCAGCCTGCTGCACCGTACAGGGCGGCGACGCGGTCTACGGCGTAACCTTTGGCCAGCGCAGACAGATCCACCGAGATGTCCGGCCGCTGCTTACGCACGGTCCCGGGGCTCAGCTCGAGGAGGTGCATGCCGACCCGTTGCGCGACGGCTGCCTGCGCTTCATCCGATGGAGGCCCCGTGAAGAGTGCCGGTCCGAAACCCCAGAGATCCACGAGGGGTCCCACGGTCACGTCCAGGGCGCCTCCGGTGGCATCGTAGACATCGTGGGCAGCCTGCAGAACGGTCAGAAGCTCGTCGGAGGCGGCTTGGGGCGAAGTTAGCGTACTGGCATTGAACGCCGACAGCTCCGAGTCGGCCTGGTAGGTGGACATCGCAGCGTTGATCGTAGCCAGCAACGCGTCGATGGCTGCGGGCGCAACCGTACACTGCGATGCCGCGTACTGCACGGCGTAGTAAGTGCCCATCGTCTCGCCGCGCACCGTCTCGTAACCTTTTTCACACCCGGCAACAAAGCCCAGCAGCACCGCACAGCAAAAACGGGTGAGGCTCCAGCAGCTCCCGGCAACCGGGTTTACCAACAAATTGACAGCTCTGCGTCTCATCGATGCCTGGAATCCGGCAGCCGTTACGGAAGGGTTACAAAGTCCGTGCATGGCCCGCACCCCACCCCGGCAGACTATCCGCAGACGCCCGGAGAGATGACGGCACTGTCCGCGCCGGGTTAGCACTTCATGGTGGAGCACTATACTATGCCGTCGCAACGCGGGTACCGAGCAGACAGGAAGGTGTCGACCACTGACGTCGTGCCCGCTTTGCAGGGAAGAGGAGATCGTTCCGTTCACTCCGTGAAAGCGGCTCAGCAGATGCCCGTGCCGGCGCGCAGGGGCGTGGGCCCGGACGAGAGGTTCGGTACACGCGTGCAGCTGAGTTCTGGTCTGATCATTGATACTTACGTTTAGAAGCCGCGAGCCCGGGGCTCGCGGTTCTTGCTTCCAGTGAATTCTCCCTGGTTTGCCGTCGCGCTGCTGGTTGCTGCCGTGCTGGGCTGGCTGCTCGCGGTGGCGGTGCCGGATCTCGCCTGGCTGAATGCTGTCACCGACTTCCTGCGCACGGCCTTCCTCGCGGCGTTGAAAATGATCATCGCCCCGCTGATTTTCTTCTCCCTGATCAGCGGCGTGCTGCAACTGCGCCGGGCGGGCAATATCGGCAGGCTGGGCTCGGTGACGTTGCTGTTCTATCTGGGCACGTCGGCCATTGCGATCATGATCGGCCTCACGGTCGTGCTGTTCATTCATCCTTGGACCGCCTATCCGCCTTTGACAGTCATGCCCCCGGCCGACCTGGAGCTCATCGACGCGCAGGCCGGCAGCGCCGCGCAGCTGTTCGCCGGCCTCGCCCGCGCCATCTTCGCCAATCCTTTCAGCGCCCTTGCAGAGCTGAACATTCTGGGCATTCTGGCCAACGCCCTTCTGATCGGTCTTGCCGCGGCCTGGGCACTGCCAGCCGATTCCCAGTGGCCGCGCATGATCGGCGAGCTGACACAGGTGATTTACCGCATGGCCACGTGGGTGCTTACCGCTCTGCCCCTTGGTCTCTTCGCCATCACGCATCAGCTTGCGGACCAGATCGATGTCGCTTTGCTGGTGTCCCTTGGGCACTTTGTCGGTGTCGTGTTCGGAGCCACGGCGTTTCATGGCCTCGTCGTGCTGCCTCTCCTCGCCTGGTGGCTGGGCGGCCTCGGGCCCAGGCAGTTTCTCAGCCGGGTGGGACAGCCCATGCTCACAGCCTTTCTCACCTCCTCGAGCGCTGCCACGCTGCCGTTGTCGCTGCGCACTGCGGAGGAACGGCTGGGTGTAGACAAGGGGAAGGCTGCCTTCGTGCTGCCACTGGGAGCCACGGTGAATATGGACGGCACCGCCCTCTTCGAAGGCGTGGCCGTGGTGTTTCTGGCGTACATGTTCAACGTGCCGCTGGACGGCTTGTCGCTGATAGTGGTTTTTTTCATCACCATGCTCGCCTCAGCCGGCGCGCCCGGGATTCCTTCAGGCTCCATGGCCGGTCTGCAGACGGTGCTGCTGGCGGTCGGCATCCCGCTGGAGGCCATTGGCCTGGTGCTGCTCATCGAACGGCCGCTGGATACCTTCCGCACCGCGGTCAACGTGGAAGGCGATCTGGTCGGTGCCCTTGTCGCCGAGCGGTTCGGCTGACCGTTCATGTTGCTGCTGCAGCGTCATGGCCAGATCAAAGCCAACCGCCAGGGACTGTGGCACGGCTCCACCGATTCCCCGCTCACCTGGCTGGGGCGTCGTCAGGCACGGCGCACGGCGCGCCGGCTCACCCGACGGCAACCGCCGGTAGAGGCAATTGTCACCAGTCCGCTGCAGCGCTGCCGCGCAACGGCTGATGCGGCAGCACGCGCCCTCGGCCTGACGGTGTCCGAGCATCACGATTTGCGGGAAATGGACCTGGGTGAGTGGGAAGGTGAGAGCTTCGAGGCATTGCAGCGTGAACGGGGTCTGTTTACAACGCTTGCCACGGACGGCGACTTCTTCGCCCCGGGTGGTGAAAGCCTCAATGCGGTGGCTGACCGTGTGGTCGCAGCCCTGCACGATATCCACGCGGCACAGCCGGAGGCTGTGACACTGGTGGTGGGCCACGGGGTCGCGTTCGGCGCTGCGGTTGCCACGCTGCTGGACGGCCGTGCTACCGCCTGGTCCGACTACCGCTTTCAGAACTGCAGTCTCACGCAGCTGCACCTGGAGCCCACGCCGCACGTGGACGTGTTCAACGAGTTCGCGCATCTATAACATCGTCGGGAACACATCAGAAACTGCTCGAGGGGGAGCCATGACCGAATTCTGCCTGGTCGACAAAGAAGACCACATCATGACCGTACGCCTGAACCGCCCGGACCGGCTTAACGCCATGCATCCGCCGGCCAATGTGGAGCTTGGGGAGGTGTTCGACGACTTTGCCGCCGATGACGACATGTGGGTGGCCATCATTACCGGCGAAGGCCGCGGCTTCAGCGCCGGCAACGACCTGCGGTATCAGGCTGAGGGCGGCGAACGGCTGCCCATGCCCAAAGGCTTTGCGGGGCTGACTTCGCGTTTTGACCTCACCAAACCGGTCATCGCCGCGGTCAACGGCGTCGCGATGGGCGGCGGATTCGAGATTGCGCTGGCGTGTGACCTGATCATCGCCTCCGACAAGGCGACGTTTGCCCTGCCAGAGCCGAAAGTTGGCCTCGCCGCCCTCGCAGGCGGTTTGAACCGGTTACCCCGCCAGATCGGCTCGAAGCGCGCTCTGGGGATGATTCTGACGGGTCGCCACGTCAGCGCTGAAGAAGGTGAACGACTGGGTTTCGTGAATGCGGTTGTGCCGCACGACGACCTCATGGCGGAAACCATGAGCTGGGCGCAGCAGATCAAGGCATGTTCGCCGCTGTCGATACGCGCGAGCAAAGACGTGGTCTACCGCAGCCTGGATCACGCCTCGCTGCAGGAATCCATGGCCGCGAAGTACGATTCCGTGCAGGCCATGGTGAAGAGTGAAGACTTCATCGAGGGCCCGAAAGCGTTCGCGGAGAAGCGCCCGCCCAACTGGAAAGGCAAATAGCGTAGCGCTCAGGCGACGTCCGCCTGCGCCGCCGCTATGGCATCGGCGACAATGGCGACAGCCAGGCAGACGTCGTTCAACGCTTCCTGCTCGCCGCGGCAGGCCATCTCGTACAGAATCTCGCTTTGCGGCACCGTGACGTGCAGCAGATCAGGCGTCGTGGAAAATTGTCCGGTGTAGTACCGGTAACGTAGCTGTTGCATGGGACCTCTCTACTCCATCAACATCGGCAGTCATTGCCACCACCGGGGATACAAATTTGATGCCAGTCGAGGCAATCTGCGTAAACCATTGAAATGTATGTATTTTGTTTTGGCGTGATCAACTGCACATCCCCTTCGAACTGACAACTCTGAGAACAACATGCCCCTGAAAGTCACCCATAAAGACCTCATTGAGCGCGCACTGGCAGAAGTCGACACGCTCACCATCGATGACGCGAACGCTCTGCTGGAAGAGGAAGACGTGCAGTTCGTCGACCTGCGCGATCCCCGCGAACTGCAGCGCGAAGGCAAAATCCCGGGGGCGTTCCACGCCCCTCGCGGCATGCTGGAGTTCTGGGTGGACGATACCTCTCCTTACTACAAAGACGTGTTCGGCAGCGGTAAGCAGTTCGTCTTCTACTGTCAGAGCGGCTGGCGCTCGGCGCTGGCCACGAAAGCTGTCCAGGATATGGGCATGGATCGCGTCAGCCACATCGGTGAAGGCTTCCGTGGCTGGAAAGACTCGGGTGCACCCACTGAGGAAGTGCCGGCCAAGCGCTGACGGTTCAGCGAGGCTGAAGGTCCAGCCACGCAGCCAGCTCGTCGAGACGTACGGCGTACTGCGGCAACGTCTCGTAGCGCACGGCGCAGACCAGCCGATCTACGCCAAGCTCGCCGTAGCCGTCGCGCAGTGCGCGTGCACCGGCCGCGTCTTCCGGTAGCGCTGCCATGACCGTCACGGTTGCGGTTTTGCCTGCCTCTTCCGCCATGTGTCGGTAGGTGTTGATGTCGTCACGCAGCTGATCGGGGCGGCGTGCCATGGGCAGCCAGCCATCACCGTAGCTGACTGCCCGCGCCAGCGCGTGCGGTGCTCGACCGCCGATCAGCAGTGGCGGTTTGGGTGGACGGGGCTTGAACAGAAACGACTGACCGTTTGCCATCACCTCGTCGTGCTCGAAGCAGGTGTTGATGAAACGCAGGGTGGCATCGGAGATCTGTCCCCGCCGATGCCGGTCGACACCCAGAGCCTTGAACTCTGCATCCATCCACCCGATACCCACCCCCATGACGAGGCGGCCGCCGGACAGCGTCTGCACGGTGGCGATCTGCTTCGCGGTGGGCAGCGCCGCGCGGTATGGCAGTATCAGGACGCCGCTGCCCAACCGGATGCTGTCGGTGGCGGCGGCCAGCCATGCCAGCGTGGTGAGCGTATCCAGGTAGAGCCCGCCGCTGCCCTCAGCGTCGTCCGGTGGTATGGCGATGTGATCAGTGATCCAGAGCGACTCGAAGCCGCGGGCCTCGGCGGCTTGTGCGCCGGCCCGCATGACCGCCGCAGTGGCCTGATCGCCCATGTTTCTCAGAGTTACGCCAATCTGCATGATCTGTCCTTGTGCTGCCGCGTGCACAGCTTGTCTGTCTGTCGGAGGGATGTTGGAACGAGTCTATGCGCGAACCGTGCGGGTTTGTACACTGCGCCGCGTGATCGCTCTCATCTATCTTCTCGCCTTTACCGGTGGCTTCGTCATCATGTCTGTGGAGCTGCTGGGCGGACGGGTGCTGGCGCCGTGGTTCGGCAGCGGCATTTACGTCTGGGGCAGCATCATCACCATTTTCATGGTGTCGCTTGCCGCCGGCTACCTGCTGGGCGGACGCTGGTCCATGCATCGGCCCAGCCTGCAGCGCTTCGGCTGCCTGTTCCTCGTGGCGGGCGTCATTCTGTTTCCACTCGTCAGCCTGGCCGAGCCCACCATGGCCTGGATTTTCGAGCGTGTGGAAGACCCTCGCTACGGCTCGTTACTCGCCGCGACTGCATTGTTCATGGCGCCGACGATTGTGCTGGGCATGATCTCCCCCTATTCCGTACGTCTGCTGGTGGACGAGATCGCGACCTCGGGGCGCGTTGCCGGGCAGCTCTATTTCGTGGCAACCCTCGGCAGTGCCCTGGGCACGCTGCTGACGTCTTTCTACTTCGTGCTGTGGTTTGAAGTACAGACCATCCTCAACGGTATGACGACGATACTGCTGGCGATGTTTGCGCTCGCCACGGTCGTCGCGCGCCTGACAGCCGCTCCGTCTCCGCCGCCCGGCGCCGGTGATCTGGAGATGTCGTCCTGAAGCAGAACACCTTAGCGTTCTGGTCGTTGTGCGGGCTTCTCTGCCTGGCGTTGCTGCCGGCCGCAGGCCACGCAGAGCGTATCCTGCACGAGGAGCGCAGTCTGTACAGCGACATTGTCGTGAAGCACATCGGCAATCGCGTATGCCTGCAGTTCAAGGTGCGCTCCGACCAGCGCAACCAGAGCTGTTTCGACCGGCGCGCGCCCCGTCGCATGGTATTTTCGTACACCCGCATGGCCATGGCCGGCCTGTTGTTTGCACCGGAACCTGCGAGCGCTCTGATCATCGGCCTCGGCGGCGGCACGGTGCCTACCGCGCTGGCGGAGCTGTATCCCGACATTGAAATTGACGCGGTGGAAATCGATCCCGCGGTGGTGAAGGTGGCGCGCGAGTTCTTCGCGTTCGAGACGGGCGACCGCATGCGGGTGCACACGCAGGACGCGCGGGTGTGGGTGAAACGCGCACTGCTGAAGCAGCGGCAGTTCGACTACATTCTGCTGGACGCCTTCAACGGGGAGTACATCCCCGAGCACCTCATGACCGCGGAATTTTTCGAGGAGTTGAAAGCACTGCTGGGGCCGGAAGGCGTGATGGTATCGAACACGTTTGGTATGAGCCGATTTTATTCAAATGAATCAGCCACTTACAAACATGTCTTTGGAGATTTTATCAACTTCCGGATGGCGGACAGCTCGAACCGTATCGTCATCGCGCCGGTTGCAAACCTGTCTGATGAGACACTGCTCGCCCGCGCGCGCGAGCTCGAAGCACCGCTCAAACCCTACGCCGTGCCGATACGCAAGTTCTCCCGCAACCTGGTACGCCTGCGTGGGGCGGCGCCCGATTGGGATACCGGGGCGCGGGTCTTCACCGATCAGTATTCCCCCGCGAACGTTTTGCACAACTAGCCCTGCTGGGCAGCTTTCCAGTATTCGTCTTTCAGCAGGCGCTTGTAGAGCTTCCCCGTGGGGTGACGTGGTAACTCGTCGCGAAAATCGATACTTCGCGGGCATTTCACATGTGACAGGTGCTCGCGGCAGAAATCCATGAGCTCTACTTCCAGCAACGGACTTGCCTCGACACCAGCCTTGAGCTGCACCACGGCCTTCACCTCCTCACCGAACTCCTCGTGCGGGATGCCGAACACAGCCACGTCGAGCACTTTGTCGTTGGTGATGAGCACGTTCTCTGCCTCCTGCGGGTAGATGTTCACGCCGCCGGAAATGATCATGTAGTGCTTGCGATCGGTCAGATACAGGAACCCGTCTTCGTCCAGATAGCCCACGTCGCCAAGCGTGGACCAACCGTTGGCATGGCGCGAGCCCCGCGTCTTCTCGGGGTCGTTGTAATATTCGAACTCCGCACCGCCGCCGAAATAGACCGTACCCGCCTCACCGACCGGCACCTCCTGTCCATCGTCGTCGCAGATATGGATCGTGCAGTTCAGCGGTTGTCCCACGGAGCCTTTTTGCGCAAGCCACTGTTCCGAGTTGAGCTGCACGAAGCCGTTGGCCTCGGTGCCGGCGTAGTACTCGTAAATGACCGGGCCCCACCAGTCGATCATCTGCTCCTTGACCGGTATGGGACACGGCGCGGCCGCGTGGATGGCGCATTGGAGCGAGCTGACGTCATAGCGCAGGCGCACGTCCTCAGGGAGCTTGAGCATGCGCACGAACATGGTCGGCACCCACTGGCTGTGCGTCACCTGGTAATCCTGGATGCATTGAAGCGCAAACTCGGCATCGAAATGCTCCATGACCACCACAGCGATGCCGTTGCGCAGACAGGACATCGTGAAGCCCAGCGGCGCCGAGTGGTACAGGGGCGCCGGTGACAGATACACCGAGTCGGGATTGGCGCCGTACAACGCGCCAAGCAGGGACAGGGGCTCACCGTCGCCGTAAGCACCTTCCGGTAACTGTCGTTTGATGCCCTTCGGATAACCCGTGGTGCCCGACGAGTACAGCATGGAGGTGCCTTCAGCCTGGTCCGCAATGGGGTGTGTCGGCTGTGCGGCCAGGGCGTCTTCCCAGCTCTCGAAGCCCTCCGTGACGCCATCCAGCATGAACCGCGCTTCCACCCCCCGGGCCCGCTCGACAAGCGGCGCCACGACGGCCTCCCGGGCTTTCGACGTAATGAACACGCGGGCCTCGCAGTTATCCAGGATGTAGGCAACCTCCTCTTCCTGCAGGCGCCAGCTTATGGCGGTGTAGTAAAGCCCGGAGCGCTGGGCAGCCCAGCAGATCTTGAAAAAGCTGGGATGGTTCTCCAGCAGAATCGCAATGTGATCGCCCCGTTTCAGGCCCAGCTGCCTGAAAAGATGCGCACCCTGATTCGCTGCGTCCTCCAGCGCCTGGTAGCTCACGCGCTCGCCGGTTTCGGCCATTGTGTAGGCGGTCTTGTCTGGCGTCTGCGCGGCGAAGTCAGCAGGAACGGGCATGGAACAATTCTCCTCTATGCTCTGGTTGTCGAATTCTCTGTGGCGCTCGGCTGCGCACGTTACATCGGCGCGTGTGTGCGATCACGGCCTGCGACGGTCAAGCCGTGTATCATAGGCCCAGCCTCAAACCCAGGAAACCCGATGAGCCAGGACAACCTGCTGCCGTTCGGCAAAGAGCCGCGACGGGCCATCATGAAATCGAGCAAGCTCGACGATGTGTGCTACGACATACGCGGTCCCGTCATGCACGAAGCCCATCGGCTGGAAGAAGAAGGCCACAAGGTGTTGAAGCTCAACATCGGTAACCCGGCGCCGTGGGGTTTCGAAGCCCCCGACGAGATTCTGCGCGACGTGATCCACAACATTCCCGAGTCGCAGGGCTATTGCGACTCCAAGGGTATCTACTCGGCGCGCAAGGCGGTCATGCAGTACACGCAGCAGATCGGTATCCCCGGCGTAGATATCGAAGACGTGTACATCGGCAACGGCGTGTCCGAGTTCATCGTCATGGTCATGCAGGGGTTGCTCAACGATGGTGACGAGGTGCTGGTGCCCGCTCCGGACTACCCGCTCTGGACAGCAGCCATCAATCTGGCCGGCGGCAAAGCTGTGCACTACCGCTGCGATGAAGCGTCCGACTGGCAGCCCGACCTGGCCGACGTGCGCGCGAAGGTCACCCCGGCGACCCGTGCCATGGTGGTGATCAATCCCAACAACCCCACGGGGGCGGTCTACGAACGTGCCGTGCTCGAAGAGCTGGTGCAGATCGGCCTGGAGCACGATCTGGTCATGCTGGCGGACGAGATCTACGACAAGATAACCTACGACGGAGCCGAGTACGTGCCCCTCGCCTCTCTCACCGACGAGCTGCTCATGGTGACCCTGGGCGGATTGTCGAAGAGTTATCGGGTGGCAGGCTTCCGTACCGGCTGGATGATCGTCAGCGGCGCCAAGGCGCGGGCGCGCGATTTCATCGAAGGGCTGGACATCCTCACCAACATGCGGCTCTGCGCCAACGTGCCGACGCAGCACGCGGTGCAGACAGCGCTGGGCGGCTATCAATCGATCAACGAGCTCATCGTGCCCGGTGGTCGACTGTATGAGCAGCGCGATCTCGCCTGGCGGCTGTTGAACGACATCGACGGCGTCAGCTGCGCCAAGCCCAAGGGGGCGCTGTACTTGTTTCCCAGGATCGATACGAAGAAGTTCAACATCCGCAACGATGAGCTTTTTGCGCTGGACCTGCTGCGGCAGGAAAAAGTGCTGGTTGTGCAGGGCACAGGGTTCAACTGGCCGGAACCGGACCATTTCCGCGTTGTGTTCCTGCCCCGTGAAGACGATCTGCGGGACGCCATCGGCCGCATCGGGCATTTCCTCAGCGGTTACCGGCAGGTGGGCTGACGCCGCGGGCGATGTCCGACCTGCACATTCACGAGTTTTTCCATGATGCGGCCCGCATCGTGGTGAGCCTGTTCCGGGTGTTTCCGCGCCCGGTGCCCATTTACGCGGAAGACATCTGCGGCCCTGACGAGCCCGACGAGTACGGCCTGCACAGTCATCGCTATCAGGCCTGCTTTGCCACCATGCTGTGGCTGGGTGAAGAAGGCTACCTGCGCTACGACCAGCCGATCCGTCAGGACGCCATCGATCAGGCGGTGCTGACAGGCAAGTGCTTCAACGCGCTGATCGCGCCCACCGTGGCAGTGGCCGATCCCGATCTTCCCCGGCAGGTTACCTGGCAGCGGTCGACGCTGGCATTTGCGCTTGAAGACGCCATGACGCACAAGGACCCCACACGACTCCAGGAGCACTTCCACAGCCTCGTGCAGGTCATGACGGAAGGGCGCGACGGCAGTCAGGGGCGATAGACGAATTCGAGCACCTTGAGCGCCCGTTCCGGAAAGCGGTCGGGAAAGTCCGGGTGCGGCGGCAGCCGTTCCACAAATTCGCAGGCCGGGCACCAGCGGGCCATCTGCCCGGTGAGAAAATCTGCATCCAGGAACGGAGAGTTCAAGCAGGCGAGCACCAGCCCCCCGGGCGCCGTGAAGTCCGGCAGCCGCTTGAGAATCTGCCCGTACGATTTCTCGGCGACAAAACTGCCTCGCTGGTTGGTGGGCGGGTCTATGATCACCACGTCGTAGGGACCGAGCTGGCGCACTTTCCACCAGGATTTGAACAGGTTGTGCGGCAGCATGCGCACGCGCCGGGTGTCGTGGCCGTTGAGCACATGGTTGCGCTCACCCAGCGCCAGCGCGTTGCGGCTCATGTCATTGTTCACCACCAGTTCTGCGCCGTGGGCAATGGCGCTCACAGAAAACGCGCAGGTATAGGCGAAGAGGTTAAGCACGCGCTGTCCCGCCACGCGCGGCGCAAGCGCTGCGCGGACGTGTCCCATGTCCAGAAACAGACCGACGTTCTGGTTGCGCAGCGGCTGCACCCAGAAGCTGAGGGTGTTCTCCCGGACCGCGCACTCCTCCGGCACGTCACCACGCCAGACGCGCGTGCTGGTGGCGCGCCCGTCTCTCGCCTGCACCGCAATGCCCTGTGCACCGGCGCAGGCGGTCGCCACGGCGTCTACCAGGTGATCGAGCATGGTCGGTGATTCCTCGGCAAAGAGGCTGATCTGCACGTAGGGAGGAAAAGCGGTCACGACGACATGCTCCAGACCCGCAAAGCAGTGTCCACGCCCGTGAAACAACCGTCGGGCTTCTCCATCGACGCGCCAGCGTTCGGCGCAGGCGCCAGCCACGGTATCGATATGGCCAGTATCCATCAGGTGTGGTGGGCCTGGGTCGCCACGCGGTAGAGCAGCCGGTCCTCGTAGCCGCTGACAATCGTCACCAGGCCTGCAAGCCGCTCGTCCAGCGCCGCCTCGCCGGTGTCCACCAGCAGCGGCCGCCCATCCAGTGATTTGAGCTTGCTGCGTGTCGCGACAATAGTCACGCGGCGGGGCCAGTCAAATGTCCTCAACACAGCGGGCGTAAGCTGCTGGTTACCTCTTCCCAGGAGAAAGCCCTGCCGGCGCGTGAAGCTGATGATCAGCCGGGCGCGATCGGCCACCTCGGCGATGGCGGTTGCCGGGACGTCCCGCTGCACCGCACCATTGCTGAGGATGTCGAAACCCCGCAGTGTCCCCTGCAGCGCCAGAGCCTCCTTGATGGCGTACACGGTGCTTCCGGGTCCCAGCACAACGGGCTGATTCCGGTCCAGATTTTCCACGACGTCAGCGACTATCTCTTCCAGCGCCAGCGGCTCACTCTCGCGCCCCGCCTCTTTCGTGTGCTGCAGATAACCCCCGGCCTCGGGCACGCGCAGGGTGCCGTAGCTGCGCGTGCGGATCTCACCGGGATCGCCACCAGCAACGAAATCCCGCACGTCCTGCTCGACAGAATTCACCCAGCGGCCCGTGAGCAGGCCCGCGATGACCTGCGCGGCGCTGGTCGGGGAAACGGCGAACACGCCGCTATGCATCTTCACACCGGCGGGAATACCCAGCACCAGCTGGTGGGGCGCCACGTCAGCAAGCGCCGCCAGCACATCGCGTGCAGTGCCGTCGCCGCCGGTGAACACCAGGCAATCGACTCCGATTGCGACCAGGGCTTTCACGGCCTCACGGGTGTGGGCCCCGGTCGTTTCGGCGGGCACCTCCAGCGCCAGTGCCGTGACATGAGTTGCGTCCTGCAGGCAGTTGTTGCCGAGGGCCCCGGGGGCTGCGATCCAGGCAACACCCGCCTGAGGAGGCGTGCACTGCGCCAGAGCCTCCAGAAAAGCGGTTGTGCGTGCGTGCCCGCGCGGCGTGCCGCCGAGTTCCCGCGCCGCCGCCTGCAGGTCATCGCCATCGCTGCCTTTCAGGCCGACCGAGCCGCCAAGGCCTGCCACCGGGTTGACGACAAGGCCCAGCCGCAGCCTGGGCACGCTGTTTGCGGTCATGGTTCGCTGACCAGTTCGCCAACGGTCTCGGCGATGGCCAGCGAGGCGGTCAATCCGGGCGATTCGATGCCCAGGAGATTCACAAAGCCACGCACGCCGTGGTCCTGTGGTCCCGCAATGGAGAAATCCTGGAAGCCGCTGCCCGCGGGCCCCAGCTTGGGGCGAATGCCCGTGTAACTGGCATGCAACCGCTGCGGATCGAGGGCGGGGTAGTACCGACGAATGGCATCCACGAAGGCGTCGAAGCGTCCTTCATCGAAGTCGTAGTCCACGTTGTCGATCCAGCAGACGTCGGGGCCGAACTTGACCTGCCCCGCCAGATCCAGGGTGACGTGCACGCCAAGCCCCCCCTCTTCCGCCACCGGGTAAACGAGGCGACTGAATGGCTGGCGTCCCGAGTACGCGTAGTAGTGGCCTTTCGCAAAGTGGGCGGTCGGGCCGTCGACGAGTTGCGCGCCCACACCCGGCGCTGCCAGCCCGGCACAGTTGATCAGCCAGTTTGTGGCCAGGGTCATACCGGCAGCTTCCACGACGGGTCCCGTGGAACCGGGAGTAAGTTGCTCGGCGGCGGTTTCGAAGGCAATCATGCCGCCGCCTGCCTCCAGCTGCCCCTGCAGGCTGAGCATGAACGCATGGGAGTCGACGATACCGGTCGATGGCGAGAACACGCCGCCGACGGCAGTCACCTCCGGTTCCATGGCGTGCACTTCCGCCTGGCTGAGCCAGCGCAGGTCTTCCACGCCGTTCGCGGCAGCCTGAGCCACGTAACCGCGCACCGTGGCGATCTGGCTGTCTTGCGTGGCGACGATCAGCTTGCCGCAGCGCGCGTGCGGCACGCCGTACGCAGCGCAATGCGCGTAGAGCAGCGCTTTGCCCCGCACGCACAGCGCAGCCTTGCGCGATCCGGCTGGATAGTAGATGCCCGCGTGGATCACCTCCGAGTTGCGGGAGCTGGTCTCGGCACCGATAAGCTCGTGCCGTTCCAGCACCAGCACATCGCGGCCGAGCGCGGCGAGACGCGCTGCAACGGCCAGACCCACGACGCCGGCGCCAATCACCAGGCAATCCACCCGCTCGGTCACGCGGAGCGCCTCGCGTCGGCGAGCGCCGCGGCGAAAAGGCGCGCACGGCCATCGGCGCTGGTGCTCAGCCACACCTGCGTGGCAGCTTTGGCCGCCAGTACGCGCTGTTCGAAATCACGCACGTCCGCTTCCAGATTGTCGGCGCTGGCGCGGAACGGCAGTCCTGCCGCGTCGGCGAAGAGGCTCTCCAGGGCCTGTACTTTCAGCTCTGCCCGGAAGAAGGCAGCCTGCTCGCGGGCCGTGCGCGGGGGCGGTGAGTAGGTGTACCCGAAATCCACCCGGCGACGGCGCGCCGGGCCAGCCACGCACCAGTGTGCCGCCTCGTGCAACGCGCTGGCGGCAAAATCCTCCCGATACCAGAGGCGGGCTGGCGATCCGTCCACGGCGGGCTCATACAGCGGTTCCTGAGCACCGCCCTGCAGTTGCGTCCCATGAGAGGTATGGGGTCCGAAGCAGCCCGCGAATACCCGCTCGATCTCACCTGCGGTTACCAGGGTACTCATCCGTCCTCTTCTCCCGTGGGCCAGCGGGCAAGGCGCGCGTGGTAGGCGCTGGACAGGAACGCTTCCCCCGCCAGCAGATGATCGAGATAGGCCCGGGAAGGTTTCAGGCCATGCGCCAGCACTGCCGCATTGGCAAAGTACGTCCAGGCCCAGACTGTGCCCTGCTCGGTCTGCACCGCAACGGCGTCGCGGCCATAGTTCCAGGGCGCGCGTTCGAACGGGTCCATCTTGAGGATTTCCGCAGCATCAGCGAGCTGGTACAACACGCCCTCTACGACATGTCCGGGGTCGCGGTGAATGCAGGCGTGTCCCACGCCTGCGTGCGCCCGCGAGGCCTTGTCGAAGGCCAGCCGGAAATCGTGGAGGCGCCCGCCCAGAGCATCGATGACGTGCAAGCCACGCTCGGCAACCCTCGAAGCGTTCATGTTCGAACCGTAAGCGAAGTAGAAGTCGGTCAACAGGTCAGTCGCTTTTCTTGCGGATGAAGTACTCGTAGATGTCGTCCTGCTGCTCGGCCGCCACCATCTCGTGGCCCATGAAGCGGCAGAAGTTGTGCAGATCTCGAGACGTCGAAGGGTCGGTAGCCCGTACGTGCAGCACCTGTCCAGCCGCCAGCTCGCGCACGCGGTTGCGCACCAGCATCAGCGGTTCAGGACAGAGCAGACCGGTGGCATCCAGGCTGTCGTTATGTTCGTGCAACGGTTCTAGCGACCATGGCTGTGAGAGGTAGAATTATCCCTGTGATGCGCTGGGACGCCAACAGTGGAAGTCACAGCCTGCGGCAACGACTGGTTCAGACACGCTCTGCGACCCGCGCCACAGGTCACATATCAGGTGGTGACGGCACCCGGTGGCCCTGCGAGAATGAGGCTGGAGAACCCAATTCGGTTCGTGCGGTCGAACCACAGGACGGGCTGGTTCCGTGCGTGACTCCAAGCGGCGCAGCGCGCGACGCAACGCCGGGAAAAACGCGGGAACAAGACCGGGAACAAGGCCGGGAACAAGGCCGGGAAGAAGGCCGGGAAGAGGCCGGGAAAAAAGTCGAAAGACAGGTCGCGAGACACGCCGAGAGACAAGGCAAGGGTGAGAAACGCAGAAGCACACGTTGACCGAGGGATGACAACCGCACGCCGATGCGTGCGAGCCGCGTTCGCAGGCCTGCTCGTGCTGGCCCCCGTCGCCGGCGCGTTCGCCGAGCAGACGGCGCCGGCCCCGGAGGAACCCCCTTCTTCGCCCGCAGAACTCCAGGCAACGCTACCGGTCGAGGATGCTGCGGCCGACAACCTCGGCTTTCTGGAGCAGCAGATACGCAGCGAGGAAGCAGACCTCGCCCTGGATGAGCTCGTGCAGATGGTCGAGGAGATCGAACAGAGCCGCCACCGTTACCACGACACGCTCGTCACCCCGCTGATGCTCACCGGGGATGCCCAGATGAAGCTGGGTGAGGTCGACGCCGCATTGAACAGCTACGGGCGGGCGCGGCACATCGCGCGTGTGAGCTTCGGGTTGTTCGATCGCCGTCAGATCCCTCTGGTTTACCGCGAGGCGGACGCCTATCGCGCCCTTGGCGACTTGAGCGGCGCCAGCAATCGCGAAGAGTACGCGTACGAAGTGGCGCGCAAAGACTACGCCGAGTACGACGCCGAGCTGCTGCCCGCAATCGAGCGACTTGCCAACTTTTATCTCGAAACCCGCAATCCCCTGCCGGCGAGGGTGCTGTTCAACCGGGCGCTGCGAATTCTGGAGGTCAACGATCTCGACCTCGAACTTGGCGCCGTGCCGGTCTTGAGAGGCATCGCGCGCTCCCATCGCATGGAACGCTTCCCGCCCATCTATATTTCGCACCCGGACGACGCTCGCGTGCAGGGCCCGCAACCGCGTCTCAGCAATTCAGACCTCGACCGGCAGTACGTGGGCATCAACACGTTCCATTCAGGGGAACGGGCCCTGCAGCGGGTCATAGAGATCCGCAAGATCCACGAACAATCGGCGAAGCGCATGGATGCTCTGCTGGAACTCGCCGACTGGCATCAGATGTTTGGTCGCGTGGAAGACGCGGCGACGCTCTACACGCACATCTACGAGCAGATGCAGGCGTCTGAGCTCGACGCTGATCTGTTCTTCGCCAAACCGGTCATGATCTACTTTCCGCGGCCCGAAGATCCCCGGGCGCCCCCTGTGCACAAGCGGGGCGACGTGGAGGAAGGCGTGGTCGAGCTGGGCTTTGCCGTCAGTCGGACCGGTCGGGTGCGGGATCTAAAAACGCTGCGCTCGGAACCGCCTCGATTGATGGACTTCCGCGTGCGTCGCAGCATGCGTGTGGCAGTTTTCCGTCCGCGACTGGATGCTGGTGCGCCCTCTTTCGTCGAAGATCAGACCTTCGCCTACACCTACCCATACTATCCCGCTCAACCGCTTGCGCCGGCAGCTGGCGACAACGCCGGCCCGCCCAGCGACGGTGAGCTCAGCACGACAGGACTTCCCGATGCCGAGTAGCTCTGACCTGACGCAGACGCCTCGCCCGCTGGGACAGAGGCTGATAGGCGCCGCAATCATCTCGCTGCTGCTCGCAGCGTGTGCCCCCATCAGTCAAATTCCGACGGGCGGTTCTTCACCCAGTTCCGGGGGCTCCTCCGGGGGTTCTTCCGGCGGATCCTCGGGCGGCGGCGGCGCCTCCGGGGGCGGTTCTTCGGGTGGAGGTTCCTCTGGCGGCGGTTCGTCCG
>CAZYYJ010000082.1:0-23560 GCA_964651595.1 uncultured Pseudomonadales bacterium
CTCTGCGGTGGTGGTCATGGCCTTCGACGAAAACGGTCAGGCTGACAGCTACGAACGCAAGATCGAAATCTGCGAGCGCTCGTACCGCATTCTCACCGAGCAGGTGGGCTTCAACCCCAGCGACATTATCTTCGACGCCAATATCTTTGCGATCGGCACTGGTATCGAGGCGCACGACAACTATGCCGTGGACTTCATCCGCGCCGTGGAGTGGATACGGCAGAACCTGCCGCACGCCCACACCTCCGGCGGGCTGAGCAATGTTTCTTTTGCGTTCCGGGGCAACAATCCCGTGCGCGAAGCCATCCACACCGTATTTCTCTACCACGCCGTACGTGCCGGTATGACCATGGGCATCGTCAACCCCGCGCAACTCGGCATCTATGCGGATCTCCCGGAAGACGTGCGCGAGCGTGTGGAAGACCTGGTGCTGAACCGCCGCCAGGACGCCACCGAGCGCCTGCTGGAGGTGGCGGACGCGCTGACCGAGCGCAAAAACGACAGTGGTGACGACACCGATGGCTGGCGCCAGCGCACCGTCACCGAGCGCCTCAAACACGCGCTGGTCAACGGCATCACCGACTTCATCGTAGAAGATACGGAAGCCGCTCGTCTGGAGGCGGACCGCCCGCTGGACGTGATCGAAGGCCCCCTCATGGACGGCATGGGCGTGGTGGGCGATCTCTTCGGCGCGGGCAAGATGTTTCTCCCACAGGTGGTGAAGAGCGCTCGCGTGATGAAGCAGGCGGTGGCGCACCTGATACCGTTCATCGAGGACGAGCAGGACGGCAAAGCTCAGTCCAAGGGCCGGATCGTGATGGCCACCGTCAAGGGAGACGTGCACGACATCGGCAAGAATATTGTCGGCGTGGTGCTGGCGTGCAACAACTACGAGGTCATTGACCTCGGCGTGATGGTGCCTGCGGAGAAGATTCTCGAAGCTGCCCGTGAGAACGACGCCCAGGCTATTGGCTTATCCGGCCTGATCACCCCCTCCCTCGACGAGATGGTACACGTGGCCAGCGAAATGCAGCGGCTGGACATGAACGTGCCGCTGCTCATCGGCGGCGCAACGACCAGCAAGGCGCATACCGCAGCCCGTATTGCCCCGGCGTACCAGAATGCAACCACGGTCTACGTGAGCGATGCATCGCGGGCCGTGAACACCGCGTCCGCGCTGCTGAGCAACAAGGAGAGCTACCAGGCCTTCAGCGAGGAGCTGGCGGCCGAATACGACAAAGTCCGCGCCCGCGTGCAGGCGCGCAGCGAGAAGCGCGAGTTTCTCACGCTGGCGGACGCCCGCTACAACAAAGCGCTCATCCAGTGGGAAGACTACACTCCGCCGGTGCCCACATTTCTTGGGACCCGGGTCATCGAACCCGCTCTGACGGAGCTGGTGCCATTCATCGACTGGACACCGTTTTTCATGACCTGGGAGCTGGCTGGGAAATATCCGAAGATTCTGGACGACGAGGTGGTTGGGGAAGCAGCCCGCAACCTCTTTGCCGACGCCCAGGCCATGCTCGATGAGTTGTGCAGCCAGGAACGTCTGAAAGCCCGGGGCGTATACGGCTTCTGGCCCGCCAACCGCAGCGGCGATGACGACATCGACGTGTTCGCGGACGAAAGCCGCTCAGCCGTGCGTTGTCAGCTGCACCACCTGCGGCAGCAGGCGCCCAAGCCTGACGATCTCGCGCCGAACCTGAGCCTCGCGGATTTCATCGCCCCGTCCGGGCATACGGACTTTATCGGCGGCTTCGCCGTTACTGCGGGTCTCGGGCTAGACGAGCTCGTGGCCGAGCATCACAACGACGACTACTCCCAGATCCTGCTGAAAGCTCTGGCCGACCGGCTGGCCGAGGCGTTTGCAGAATATCTGCATCAGCTCGTGCGCCGCGAAGCATGGGGCTATGCCGCTGACGAGACGCTCGACAACGAAGCGCTGATTCGCGAGCAGTACCGCGGGATCCGGCCGGCACCAGGCTATCCGGCCTGCCCCGAGCACAGCGAGAAGCAGACGCTGTTCGAGTTGCTGGACGCAACGGCGGAAACGGGCATAGCCCTTACCGACTCATTTGCCATGACGCCGGCAGCAGCGGTGAGCGGATGGTACTTTTCTCATCCGGAAAGTCGCTATTTCGGCGTGGGCAAGATCGATCGCGATCAGCTCGAAGACTACGCGGCGCGGAAAGGCATCAATCTGGAGGCGGCCGCACAGCTGCTGCGGCCTGCATTGGGCTAGGTATGCGCGGGGTGTTCAGAAGTCGAAGGTGAAGCCTGAAACGAAATGCACCGCCATCAGCACCGCGGCGCTGAACATGACGAGGATTGCCCGGACGTCGGCCTTCAGGTCGCCGCCTGCATCTTCGCTCTGCGGCTGATCCTCAACTTCTGCGACGTCTTCCTGCATGGCTTTCTCCTCGGGTTGCGGGCCTTGAAGCGGCGACATTATAGAGATAATTGCCGCCGTGCATAGCGCCGTGGCGCGCACAACGGCGCGCTGCCATCACAACCCGCCGTTCTATCTTTATCGCGACCAGGCATTGCCGCTACGGGGCGATTTCCTGCATCATGCGCCCCGCCCGCAGCCAACCATCCGCTTTGCATGTACAGATACGACAACTTCGACCGCGCGTTCGTTGCAGAACGCGTTGCCCACTACCGGGAACAGACCCAGCGTTACCTTGCTGGTGAGCTGTCTGACGACGCTTTCCTGCAGCTGCGTCTGCGCAACGGCCTCTACGTGCAGCGCCTGGCACCGATGCTGCGCGTGGCCGTCCCCTACGGCACTCTCGATGCCACCCAGCTGAGGATGCTGGCGCGTATTGCGCGGGAATACGACCGCGGCTACGGTCATCTCAGCACCCGTCAGAACGTGCAGTTCAACTGGCCCGAGCTGGCGCGGGTGCCCGACATCCTCGAAGACCTTGCCAGCGTCGAAATGCACGCCATCCAGACCAGCGGCAACTGCATACGTAACGTCACCACGGACGAGTTCGCCGGAGCAGCCGCGGACGAGAGTGTGGATGCGCGTCCTTATTGTGAGCTCATCCGCCAGTGGTCCACGAACCACCCCGAATTCGACTGGCTGCCGCGCAAGTTCAAAATTGCCGTGACCGGCGCCAAAGAAGACCGCGCAGCCATTGCCGTGCACGACATCGGCCTGCGGGCCCACAAAGATCACGACGGCGCCATCAGCTTCGACTTCTATGTGGGCGGCGGCCTCGGTCGTACACCCGTCATAGGTGCGCTCATCGAGGAGCGCGTGCCCGTTGAGCACCTGCTGACCTACCTCGAGTCTGTCATGCGCGTGTACAACCGCTACGGGCGACGGGACAACAAATACAAGGCGCGCATCAAGATTCTCGTGCGGGCCATGACCGCCGAGGGCTTCCGCGAGAAGGTGCGGGAAGACTGGGCTCACGTTAAAGACGGTCCGGCGACGCTCACCCGCGAGGAAATCGATCGCGTGTGCGCCCACTTCACCGACCCGGACTTTGCGAGCCTGCCGGACGACAACGCTGAGCTCGACGCCCAGCGTCTTGCCCATCCGGCCTTCAGCCGCTGGGTGAAGCACAACGTCGTGCCGCACAAGATGCCCGGATACACAGTGGTGACCCTGTCAACGAAAGTCACCGGCGTGCCTCCCGGCGATGTGAGCGACGAGCAGATGGACGCCGTGGCAGCATGGGCAGAGCGCTGGTCCTTCGGCGAGATCCGCATCAGTCACCAGCAGAACTTCGTGTTGCCCCACGTGCCCGCGCAGGCGCTTTTCGAGCTATGGCAGGCGGCAGACGCCATGCAGCTCGGCATTGCAAACGTCGGCCTGCTCACGGACATGATCTGCTGCCCCGGCGGCGACTACTGCTCGCTGGCCAACGCCAAGTCGATTCCCGTGGCAGAAGCCATCCAGAGCCGCTTCGACGACTACGACTACCTGCACGACCTCGGTGCGCTCGACATCAACATCTCCGGTTGCATGAACGCCTGCGGCCACCATCACGTGGGGCACATCGGCATTCTCGGCGTGGACAAGAAGGGTGCCGAGTTCTACCAGATTTCCGTCGGCGGCCACTCCGGCCACGGTGACACGGACGCCTCGCTGGGGCAGATTCTCGGCCCGTCGTTCGCGCGGGACGAGGTACCCGACGTCATCGCCCGGCTGCTGGATGTCTACGTCAGCCAGCGTTTCGAGGAAGAGTCATTCCTCAGCTGTTTCCAACGCGTCGGTATCGATCCTTTCAAGGAGCATGTGTATGCAGACAATCAGTAACACCAGCGGCGGCTGGGAGGTGCATACCAGCGACACACCGGCGTGGCAGACACCCGACGAATGGACACCGGGCAACGCGTTGCTGCTGCCTTGTGATGCAGAGCCCGAAGCCACCTTCACAGCTGCCAGTGCCATTGCCATCGAGCTGCCTGCGTTCAACGACGGCCGCGCGCTGTCCCTCGCCGTGCTGTTGCGCACGCGTATCGGCTTCGAAGGCGACCTGTGGGCTGTGGGCGACGTGCACGAAGACCTGGCTCACTACATGGTTCGCTGCGGATTTACGCATCTCAGCCTGTCCAATGAAGGCGGCGCCGAGCGGGCTCTGCAGCGGCTGAAGCCGTACACCGATCACTACCAGGCCAGCATCATCGAGCCGCAGCCCGCGTACAGGCGTGTGCCGCGCGGCGCGGCAGCGTAGAATCGAGAGGCCGACAGCAACCAGTACGGCCCCATGCCCCACGGCGGCATTCTCGAATCATTTTTCTACATCTTCGCCGGCGCGACCGTTCTAGCCACTCTGGCTCTTTACACGCGCCAGCCGATGCTGGTTGCCTATATCGCGTTGGGGGCGATCCTGGGGCCGTTCGGGCTGGAGCGGGTCGACGACCCCGCCCTGCTCTCCGAAATTGCCGAGTTCGGTATCATTTTCCTGCTGTTTCTCGTGGGCCTCGATCTGCAGCCGAGCAAGTTGCGCAACATGCTGGGGGCATCCCTCAGCACGGCCCTGGGCACGACGCTCGTCTTCTTTGCGCTGGGTTTCGGCGTGATGTGGCTCTTCGGTTTTACGCTCCTGGAAGCGGCGGTGACGGGCATTGCCGCCACATTCTCCAGCACCATTCTCGGTATCAAGCTGCTGCCCACCACCGCCCTGCACCATCGGCACATCGGCGAGATTGTGGTGAGCGTCCTGCTCATCCAGGACCTGCTCGCCATCCTTGCCATTCTCCTGCTGAACGGCCTCGGCGCAGGTCGCGAGAGCCTTGTGACGAGTGTTGCCGGCGTGTTCCTGGGTCTGCCGGCGCTGATCGCTCTGGCGTACGCCGGCGTACGCTGGGGTCTTTTGAAGCTTCTGGCCCGCTTCGACGCATTTCACGAGTACATCTTTCTCGTAGCGATCGGCTGGTGTCTCACGCTGGCCACGCTGGCGAACGTGCTGGGCCTTTCCATGGAAATCGGCGCGTTCATTGCCGGCGTCTCGCTGGCTACCTCACCCATAGCGCAGTACATCGCGGACCACCTGCGGCCGCTGCGCGATTTCTTTCTGGTGCTGTTCTTCTTCTCCGTGGGCGCCGCGCTGGACGTGACACTGCTGCCCAGCTACTGGGTGCCTGCGGTGCTGCTGGCCGCTCTGTTGCTGGCGATGAAACCTGTGGTGTTTGCGATGCTGCTCACGAGACAGGGTGAGCAGCGCGACAGTTCCTGGGAGGTGGGTTACCGGCTGGGACAGGCCAGCGAGTTTTCGCTGCTGCTGAGCTACATTGCCGTCAGCAACGCCCTCGTGAGCGACGGCGCCGCTCTGGTGCTGCAGTTCGCCACGGTGCTGACGCTCGTGGCGAGCAGCTACTTCGTCATTTTCCGCTACCCGAGCCCGATCGCCCCTGACCCGAAGCTGCGCCGGGACTGACGCAGCCTGGCCCGCTCAGAGGTGTACCACGCCTCGGCCCACCATGGCACCGGCCAGAATACGATCGATGGCGTCCGGCAGATCTTCGAGGGTGAGCCGCGTTTCCAGCGCGGACAGGTCAATCTGCCAGGGCCCGGCCAGCTTTTCCCACAGGCGCTGCTTCTCTTCGATGGGCAATTCCACGGAATCGACACCGAGCAGGTTCACGTGCCGCAGAATGAACGGCAGCACCGATGCCGGTATCTCCACGCCGCCGACCAGACCGCAGGCGGCGAGGCTGGATCCATAGCGCAGCGATTTCACGGCGTTCCACAACATGTCACCGCCCACCGTATCGACAACCCCGCCCCAGCGCTCGGCCAGCAGGGGTTTCTTGGCGCCTTCGAGCGCCTCTTCCCGCGACAGCACGGTGGTTGCCCCCAGGTCGGTGAGAAAACCATGCTGCTCCGCTTTGCCGGTGACAGCAGCCACCTCGTAACCCAGCTTGGCAAGCAGCGCCACGGCTACCGAGCCAACGCCGCCCGTTGCACCGGTCACCAGCACCGGACCGCCATCAGGCTGCATGCCGCTGCTTTCCAGTTTGTCGATGCACTCCGCAGCCGTGAATCCTGCGGTGCCCAGCAACATGCTGGTGTGGGCGGAGAGGCCGTCGGGCATGGCAACCACCCACCCGGCCGGCACCCGTATGCGCTCTGCGAAACCGCCAGAGGTGTTCATGCCGAGATCGAAGCCGATCACGATCACCGCGTCGCCCGGGGAGAACCGTTCCGCGGTGGATTCCACCACAACACCAGCGGCGTCAATGCCCGGCGTGTGCGGGAAATTACGCGTTACGCCCGGGTTACCCGTCGCGGACAGTGCATCCTTGTAGTTGAGCGACGAGAACTGCACGTCCACGAGCACGTCTCCCGCCGGCAGCTCTGCCTCGTCGCGGTCGACAATCGCCCGCTCGAAGCCAGCATCGGTTCTGGTGATCTGTAACGCTCTGAATGCCATGGTTGTCCCCCTGAATTGATTCTGTCAGCGCTGCGGCAGCCAGGCGGTCAGCGCCCGTGCCCTTTCGGCCAGTCCCTCCACCTGCCCCAGCAGGCGTTCGATCGGCCGCTTCTGCTCTTCCCATACCACCTCGAACACCTCGCTGTCAGCGCAGGCGTCCAGGAGGTACTCATCGCTCGTGGCAATCTCGTCCACCAGCTTGTGGTCGAGCGCGCGTTTGCCGTACCAGGCTTCGCCCGTCGCCACCTCAGCCATGTCCAGCTGCGGGCGGTACTCCGCAACAAATTCCTGGAACAGCAGATGCACGTCTTCGAGCTCTTCCTTGAACTTCTCCCGGCCTTCCTCGGTGTTCTCCCCCAGCACTGTAAGCGTACGCTTGTGCTTGCCCGCCGTGAGGATCTCCACGTCGACGTCGTTCTTTTTCAGCAGGCGATGCACGTTGGGCACCTGTGCGACGACACCGATGGAACCGAGCAACGCAAAGGGTGAAGCGATGATCCGATTGGCCACTGCGGCCATGAGATAGCCGCCACTGGCTGCGACATGATCCACGGCTACCGTGAGCGGTATGGCTTTGTTGCGAATCCTTGTCAGTTGCGCTGCCGCGAAACCGTAGGCATGCACCATGCCGCCGGGACTTTCCACGGTGACCACCACCTCGTCCTGCGACGTGGCCATCGTCAGCACTGCGCTCACCTCTGTCCGCAGCAGTTCCACCGCCGATGCTCTGACATCACCGTTGAAGCGCAGCACGAAGACCCGGCGCGGTGCCGTCTGCGTGTCTGCCCCTGCCGCGGCATCGGACTCCGCCGTTTCAGGGGGCGTCTGCTTCAGCGCCAGCGCGTGGGATTTCTGCGCCTGCTGCTCAGCTTTGGCTTCCGCCTTGTGCCGCTTTTTCACGGTGTCGGGGGGCAGCAGCGTCGCTTCCATTTCGTGGCGCAGATCGCGCAGCCGGTCGTTCAGCTTGCGCACCTTGAGCCGGCCGCGTCTGCCGTCGTGCTGCGCCCGGGCGCTGAAGCCATAGCTCACGGAAATGACGACGACAATGGCCAGCACGATGGTGGCAACCTCGGCCAGAAACACCAGATACTCGAAAAAGTAGGTCATGCGATGCAGTTCGTGTTTCGAGCGCGGTACTGTATAGATCGCCCCCGGAGGCGTCCACCGCGCTGCTTGCCAGGTGCCGACGCACTGCGTACGGTGGCCGCATGCTCGAATTGCAGGAACATCTTGCGCAGGCGTTCAGGCCCGCTTCGGCGGAGAGCATGGACTTTACCATTGCCATCGCAAGCCCTGAGCATACGTTGACGTGTGTGCTGGCCGAAGGTCGCCTATCGTTCGCCGCTCAGCCTCCCGACTTCACGATTTACGTTCCCGGCGAAGCGCTGGCACTGGCGCTGTTTCGCGGCGAGTTGTCGCCGCTGGAGGCGTTTACGCGGGGAGAGTTGCGCGCCAGCGGTTACATCGTGGATGTGTTCCGTTTTCTACGGTGTTTCCTGCCGGGCTGATCTGGCCCGGCCGTCGACGGTATCAGCTGCGGGAACGGACGAACTCTTCGATCAGCCACCCGGAAATGGCGGTTTTCGGTGGAATCTGCGGGAGCGCGTCCGCCTTGAACCACTGCGCGTCCGCAATCTCGTCAGCCTGACAAACGATCTCCCCGCCCGCGTACTCGGCATGAAATCCCAACATCAGGGAGTTGGGAAAGGGCCAGCTCTGCGAGCCGAAATACTTCAGATTCGTGACGCTCAGCCCGACCTCTTCCATCACTTCACGATGCAGCGTCTGCTCGATGGATTCGCCCGGCTCCACAAAGCCGGCAAGGGTGCTGTACATGCCTGTCGGCCAGGCGGCGTTACGCGCCAGGAGCATCTCGTCACCCCGGGTCACCAGCACGATGATGCTGGGCGAGAGACGCGGGTAGTTGATCAGGCCGCAGGACGGGCACTGTTTGGCCCGGTCTGCCGTGTGATCTTCCATGCGGGCGCCGCAACGCCCACAGAACTGATGGGTGGCGTCCCATTCAAGCACCTGCTGTGCGCGGCCCGCGAGGTAGAACAGGGACTGGTTGGTGCGCCCCAGCAGATTTCTCAATCCGAGCGCATTGTATCCCTCCGCCATGGCACCCTGGGCGGAAACGGCAAAACAGGGGCGATTCAGGTAGTGACCGAGAAAGTGTTTGGCCTGCACCTCCATGTCGAACCAGCGGAAATCGTCCCGGGTGATCGGCTCGGGTGCGCCCTGACTGACCTTGCAGACGAGTTCTCCCCGGAGGAACACGAAGTACCAGGCGTCGCCGTGATCGGCATCTTCCGGGGCATTGTGCGCTGCTTCAAACTCGTCGGGCGTATCAGGCCACATCTATTGCGTCTCGAACCGGAGGGTTAGCGAAAATAGCACATCTGCCAGAGCGGCACCTATACTTGAATGGATCGTCCATGACACTTGCCCGGGAAAGGCCGCTTCCGCTATCGTCGCGGACGCCACCGCTAACAGCCCTTTCAACAAGCGCCCGCATCGACCCGACAGGGGAGTCGACGCAGGTCGACGGAAGCCACAGGACCTGCCCATGAATGGAATCGCCGCCAGCCCCTTTGCACAGAACTTTCTGGGTCAGGCCCCCCAATGGTACAAGCTGACGGTTGTCGCCTTTCTTGTGCTGAATCCCGTGCTTCTGTTCGTTCTCGGGCCGTATATCACCGGCTGGATCATCGTGCTGGAGTTCATTTTCACGCTGGCACTGGCGCTGCGCTGCTACCCGCTGCAACCCGGCGGGCTGATCGCCTTCGAGGCTGTGATCATGGGCATGACGAGTCCGGAGACCATTCGTCATGAGGTGTTTGCCGCCTTTCCGGTAATCCTCCTCCTGATGTTCATGGTGGCAGGGATTTACTTCATGCGTGAGCTGCTGATGTTCACGTTCACCAAGCTGCTGCTGAGGGTACAGAACAAAACCATCATCTCCCTGCTGTTCTCTTTCGTATCCGCGGTGCTCTCGGCGTTTCTCGACGCGCTGACGGTAACCGCCGTGATCATCACCGTGGCTGTCGGCTTCTATTCCATCTATCACCGGGTGGCGAGCGGCAAACATTTTCGCGACGAGCACGAACACGGGGAGGACGGCTCGGTCGCCGACTCCCACCGTCAGGATCTGGATCAGTTTCGCGGCTTTCTGCGCAATCTCATGATGCACGCGGCCGTGGGCACCGCCCTCGGCGGTGTCTGCACCACGGTCGGGGAGCCGCAGAATCTTCTGATCGCCAGCTACACCGGCTGGGAATTCATGGAGTTTTTCTACCGCATGGCACCCGTGACCATGCCGGTGCTGGTTGCAGGCCTGGTGACGTGCTTCGTGCTCGAGCGCACCGGGTGGTTCAGCTATGGCGAGACGATTCCCGCGCGCGTGCGCGAAATTCTCGTTGAATTCGACGAGCACGAGTCGGCGTCACGCTCAGCCCGCGACAACGCTCGGCTGGTGGTGCAGGCCGTTGCGGCCCTGTTTCTCGTTTTTGCCCTGGCGTTTCACGTCGCCGAGGTGGGCATCATCGGCCTCACGATCATTGTGCTGCAGACCGCCTTCAACGGGGTCATCGAAGAGCATCAGCTCGGCCACGCGTTCGAAGAAGCCCTGCCTTTCACCGCGCTGCTGGTGGTGTTCTTCGGCATCGTCGGGGTGATCCACGATCAGCATCTGTTCTCGGGGGTGATCGCGTACGTGCTATCGCTGCCGGAACATATCCAGCCCGGCATGTTTTACATTGCAAACGGTGTGCTGTCGGCGATCAGCGACAACGTCTTCGTGGCCACCGTGTACATCGGCGAGGTGCGCGCGGCCTTTGACGCGGGCACCATCTCCAGAGAACAGTTCGACCTGCTGGCGGTGGCGATCAACACCGGCACGAACATTCCCAGCGTAGCCACCCCCAACGGTCAGGCGGCGTTTCTGTTCCTGTTGACGTCCTCGCTGGCGCCGTTGATCCGCCTGTCTTACGTGAAGATGGTGGTAATGGCCCTGCCCTACACCATCGTCATGGGCATCACCGGCTGGGTTGGCGTCAGCTACTTTCTCTAAGGCCCAGCCCGCTAGCGCCTAGCCGGCACGCTCGCCTGCCAGCGTGCGCCACAAGGGATCAGCGCCCTGCTCTGCCAGGCGGTCCAGGTAGGCTTCGTGCTCGGCAAGCTCAGCCGCGCTGGCTTCGACGACAACCAGCGGCGCAGCCAGCTCGCCAATTTCCACCGGAGCGTCCGCAGCGCCTTCCCCGCCGCCCGCCTGTGCATCCGCGCTGCCGAACAGGCTCGTCTGTCCGCCAGTCATCAAGAGGTAAACGTCAGCGAGAATCTCGGCGTCCAGCAGGGCCCCGTGTAACTGCCGTTGGGAGTTGTCCACCTGATAGCGACGACACAGGGCGTCCAGGTTGTTCTTCTGGCCGGGGTGTTTCCGTCGGGCCACAACCAGACTGTCAGTGACCGCGCACAAGGCTTCGATGTCCGGGGGACTCTCGGCAAGCTGCCGGAACTCGTAGTTCAGAAAAGACACGTCGAATGGTGCATTGTGTATCACGAGCTCAGCGCCGCGGATGAACTCAACCAACTCGTCCACGACATCTGCGAACAACGGCTTGTCGGCAAGGAAGGCACGCGTCAGCCCGTGCACCTCCACAGCGCCTTCGTCGACCTCTCGTTCCGGGTTGATGTAGTAGTGAAAATGGTTGCCGGTAAGACGGCGGTTGACCATCTCCACCCCACCGATCTCGATGATGCGGTGACCCATGTCCGGCTCGAGGCCCGTGGTCTCCGTATCCAGGACAATCTGTCTTACCATCTGCGCGCCATCAGCGTGAGTTCGCCTGCATCTCGTCGATGGCGTCGTTGGCCGCCTGGTCGACGCGTTCGTTCTCCTCGTGGCCACTGTGGCCTTTGACCCAGTGCCACGCCACATCGTGCTGCGCCACCGCGGCGTCGAGCGCGCGCCACAGATCCTGGTTCTTGACCGGCTGCTTCTGCGAGTTCTTCCAGCCGTTGCGCTTCCAGCCCGCAATCCACTGCGTGATGCCCTGGCGCACATATTGCGAATCGGTGGTCAACGACACGCTGGCTGGACGAGTGAGCGCCCGCAATCCTTCGATGGCAGCCACGAGCTCCATCCGGTTGTTGGTGGTATCGCGCTCGGCGCCTTTGATGAGCTTTTCCGTGTCACCGTAGCGAAGTAAAGCTGCCCATCCGCCTGGGCCGGGGTTTCCGCGGCAGGCCCCGTCCGTGAAAATTTCGACCTTCACTCGGCTTGGTCGGATGCGGGCTGGGTGGCCATGGCGAGCTCGTGCCGCTGCCAGCTGGCCACGCGCGGGTAAGCCACCTGCCCGGCTGGTCGCGTGCGGCGCTGGCGCTGCCACTGAAGCCGGTAGTTGCCGGTCTGCTTCACGGCGTGCACCGCAAACACGCCCCCGAAGGGGATCTCGTGCAGCCAACGTTTCAAAGGGGCACTCGCCCGGCGCCAGCGCGACGACGACAACGTCGTCACCGCCGGGTTGCCGGGCTGACGATCGAGGAAGATGCGCGGGTCGCGATAAAGCGGTGCGGCGTGCAGTTCAAGCCCCACCAGTGTCAGCCAGTCGAACAGGCGCAGCGGATTGACCATACGCCGCCCGGACAGCACGTCCGTCCGATAGTCGGCGTAGAGCTGACGCAGGCCCAGGAAGCTCACCGGGTTGAAACCATTGACGATGAGGCGTCCGCCGGGTACCAGCACACGGGCCGCCTCCCGCAGGGCAATACGCGCATCGTCGGCCGTCTCCAGCGCGTGCTGCAGAATTACCCCGTCCACGCTGCGCGATTGAAAGGGCAGCTCTTCCGGATGGGCAAAACAGACGCTGGCGCCGGCGCGGGGTGCCGCCCGGTATTGCGCAGCAACACGCTCCTGCGTCACCACCCAGGTGGGGTTCTTGATCATCAGATTGGCAAAGGGGTCGTAGTCCGGGAGGTAGTCACCGATCCACAACACCGTTTCGCCGTGGAGCTCAGCCAGCCAGGGGGCAATCATGCGTTGCTCCAGCTGCATGCTGCGCCGTCCCAGCGGCCGCTGCCACAGATGGGCAGTGGTATGTGGATCACACGCCGGAGTGCTTTCGCTTGCCAAGGTTTACTGCTTCGACCAGAGTTACGGCGAGTGTAGCGGGCGTGGCCGAGGACTGCCAGGCACCGCCACCGAAGGCAATAAAACAGACAAAATCCGGTAACCGTGACCACCAGCACTCCCCCACGCTTCCCAAGACGCGCGCTGGCGCTCCTCGTGGCCGCCTCTGCCTCGTTATCTGCGTGCCAGGGGCAACCAGCGGACGCGCATGGCAGCGCGCTGACAGGCGCTCCTGCGCTGCCCTCGGGCCCTGTGTTTTCGCCAGGCCCTCTTACGGGCCCCCTGCCCACACACTTCGACTGGTTTGCGATCCACGTGGATGAGGTGGAGCCGCCCGTGGCGACGCCACAGGTGGACCCGAATGACCTGTGGTGGCACCTGCGGCGCGACATGCACCTCGACCTGGCTCCACAGCAGAAACGGGTACGCCAGGAACTCGAGTGGCTGAAGAAGCACCCAAGCTATCTGCCTCGCCTCGCAGAGCGCCTGCAGACCTACCTGCCCTACGTCCTGCGCCAGGTACGGCTGCGCAATATGCCGGCAGAACTGGCACTGCTGCCCATCGTCGAAAGCGCGCTCGACGTTTACGCGTTCTCTCATGGCGGCGCTGCCGGGCCCTGGCAATTCGTCCGCGCGACGGCGCTGCAATACGAGCTCGACATCAATCGCTGGTACGACGGCCGTCGGGACGTCGTTGCCGCCACCGACGCCGCCCTGGACTATCTGGAAGCGCTGCACAGACGCTTCGGTGACTGGCGCCTGGCCCTCGCCAGCTACAACGCCGGCCAGGGCACCGTCGCCCGCGCAATCCGCCGGGCTGACAGCAGAGATTTCTTCGAGCTGCGGTTACCGCGCGAAACGCAGTACTACGTGCCGCGGCTCCTGGCCCTGGCAGCGGTTGTCAAAGCACCGGAGGCGTACGGGCTGACGCTGCCGGAGCTGGTCAATCGTCAGGCTTTTGCCGAGCTCACGGTCCACAGCCAGTTCCAACTCTCCAAGCTCAGCGAGGCCACCGGCCTTTCCGTTGACGAGCTGCACCACTGGAACCCGGCAATCAATCGATGGGCAACGCCGCCGCGCGGCCCGCATCGCATTATCGTGCCGACCACGGTCGACACGGCCGCCGCCCAGGCCGCCATTGATGCCGTGCCAAAGACAGAACGCATGGACTGGCAGGAAATCACGGTGCGGCCCGGTGACACGCTCGGTGGCCTGGCGGCGCGTCATGGCACGGACGTCGCCGCGATACAGACCGCCAACGGGTTGGCCAGCAGTCGTATCCGTGCGGGTAAAACCCTGCTCATCCCCCGCGCGGGGGCCGACGGGGCTGCGCC
Organism: uncultured Pseudomonadales bacterium; assembly: GCA_964651595.1. GTDB lineage: Bacteria > Pseudomonadota > Gammaproteobacteria > Pseudomonadales > Azotimanducaceae > UBA4421. The sequence continues at coordinate 14,358 of CAZYYJ010000082.1, forward strand.
GCGCGCACCCGGCCAGGGTAACGCTCAGCACGTCGTTGCATCGGGCGACTCGTTGTGGGCCATCGCCAGGCAGTACAACGTGCGTTTGAACACGCTGATGCGCCTGAATCACATCGGCCCGAAAGACCCGCTGCGCGTGGGCCAAACCCTTGCCCTGCCCGGGCACGGCGGTCAGGGCAAAAGCGTGGTGCGCAAGGTCAACTACACGGTGCGCTCCGGCGACAGCCTGGCCCGCATCGCCCAGAAGTTCAGCGTCACCGTCAAAGAAATAGCGCGTTGGAACAAACTGGACACCAGCCGCTACCTGCAACCGGGCCAGCCTCTGTTGCTGTACGTGGACGTCGTCGGCGGCTGACGAGAATCGTCAGGTTGCTGGCGGTGCCGGCCGGTCTACACCCAGGCGGTCTTCCGCAGCCTGCAGCAGGCTCTGAAAAGAAAGCCGCGCCGCGCGCTGTTGCGCGATCTGTCGCAACTGCTCCACTTCCCCCTGGCTGATGGTGTTCACATCACCCTGCTCAACGCGCGTCACCGTCACCAGCGCGGCACCGTTCGCAAGATCGACCACCCCAACAGCCTTTTCACCTTCCGGCGGACGCGGCAGGCTGAAGGCATAACGACGCACTTCAGCCGGCACAGCCGCTTCCTGTGCGGTGCGTGGGGACCGGCTGGCAGCCTCGATCGTCTGCCACTCCACACCCACGTCGCGGGCTATCTCGGCGACGCTCTCGTCCGCCGACAGGCGTGCGAAGGCGCGGTCTTTGGCTTCTTCTACCGCCACCAGGGCCCGTTCCCGCACGAGCTCTGCACGGATTTCGTCACGCACGTCGTCCAGAGGTCGAATCTCGGGTGGATACTGCTCGTTGACACGCAGCACCACGAGCTGTTCTTCACCAATGGTGAGCGCCTCGCTGTTCACGCCTCCCAGCACTTCGTCACTGAAGGCGGCATTGACGACGCTGCGGCTGGCGAAGATGCCCCCCAGCGCTGCCGCATCGGCTTCCGTGACGCCCGTAACCTGCTCGAGGGTGAGGCCGAGACTTTCAGCAGTTGCATCGAGCGCGTACTGCTCGTCGTAGGCCGCCCGTTCCAGATCGAGGGCCTTGTCCGCGAAGAGCGCCTGGGCCGCCAGCCGCCGCGCGCGCAGTTCCAGCGCCTCGCGCTCGTCCTCAAAGGCGGGATAATCTTTCTCCACGATCTCGTCGAGGCGGATGAGGTGATAGCCGAAGCTCGATTTCACCGGTGCTGAGACGTCACCGGCTGCACCGAGCGCCCACAGCGCCTCCTCGAAGGCTGGATCGAAGATGCCTTTGCCCACCGGTCCCAGCGACCCGCCATTTTCCGCGCTGCCCGGATCTTCCGAGAACTCACGAGCCAGCGCCTCGAACGTTTCCCCTTCCTGCAGGCGCGTGGCCAGTTCCGTGGCGAGCGTCAGCGCCGCGTCTTCCGGGCGGTCGTCATTGATCTGTACCAGGATATGGGAGCTGTCCCGCTGCTCGTCGCGCAGCGCCGCCTGCCGCTCCTCCTCGTAAAGGCTGACAAGGTCTTCCTCTACGATCTCGATCGTTGGGTCGTTCAGAAGACTGTCGACGCTGAGATCGAGATAAGCCACGTCGAGCGTGAGCGGGGTGAGATAGCGCGTCTGCTGCTCGTCGTAGCGCACCTCCACGTCCTCGTCGGAAACTTCGATGTCGTCGGCAAACTGCTCGACCGTTAGCGGCAAATAGGCCAGGTCGCGCGTCTGCGTCAGCACCCGCACCATCTCGGCCAGTTCCCAGTCTTTGATGGCGACCGTGTTCTCCACACCACCCCGGATCACCTCCGTGCTTACGGCGCTGGTGTATTCCTCGAGAAACTCCACCGGGTTGTAGCCGAGCTGACTGAGATACTGGCGATAAACCGCTTCGTTGAACTGGCCGTCGATCTGATAGGCTTCGTTCTCCACCAGAGAAGCATTGATTTCCTCGGGCGGCGTGCGCACGCCGAGATCTACCGCTGTCTGGTAGGCAATCTGCCGGTTCACAAGGTCCTGCACAACGCTCTGCTGTAACGCCAGGCGGTCGATAGCGGACGGATCGAAGTCGGGCCCCTGTTGGCCGAGGATGCGAATGCGTGCCCGCTCGGTCTCGAGCGCAAGCCTGCTCTGGGTGATGGAGATGTCGCCTACCTTGGCCACCTCGGGATCAGCACCAACAAAAAGATTCGTGGCACCAAAACCAAAGAGCGTAAGCACGGCGATGATGGCGATGACCAGCACCTTGAAGCCGGTGCCCTGCGTCTGATCGCGTAGTTTCTGTAACATGTTCTGAGGCTCTGCCTGAAGACTGATAAATCACGCGAGAACGCTACGCGTTCTCGCGGCAGGCAGCAAAGTCAGCCCGGACTGGACCGCCGCTGCCGATGCAAGCTCTGCTGCGGCGGTATTGTAGGGATCCCCGTTAGGGACTCAAGAATTAAGCGCGTCTTTGAGCGCCTTGCCGGGCTTGAAGGCAGGCACTTTCGCCGCCGCGATCTGAATCGTGGCGCCGGTTTGCGGATTGCGGCCGGTGCGCGCAGCCCGTTCGCGGACGAGAAAGGTGCCGAAACCGACCAGAGACACTGTCTCCGCATCCTTCAAAGCCTGGGTAATGGCCTCGACGGTGGCATCCAGAGCACGGCCCGCAGCGGCCTTGGAGATGTCGGATGCTTCTGCGATGTGGTCGATGAGTTCAGTTTTGTTCACGTGGTTGCCCCTCGCTTGGAGTTATGGCGGTGCGCGCGAGAAGGGATGCGTGTCGTATGACAAATCATCCAACGACATCCCCGACGTACGGCGGGTCGCAGGCAGGTGCGCGATAACTCTGGATTGTTGATTTTGCTTTCGCTTCGGTTTCTGGAAGTCTCCGCTCTCGTTCGGCCTTAGCATGCAGCCGACCCGGGCGAAGCTGTAGTGACACCCGCCGCCTGCGCCCTGCGCAGCCCCGCGAGTGGCGGTTTTATACCAACAGCGCTGCTGGCGCGCAAGCCGCGGCACACCGCGAATCCTGCGCTTTTACATATGCTCAGTGGGGATTGATGCCTGCCTCGGGCAGTGACGCGGGATCGCTCTTGCTGCGCTCCTCACCTTCGTCGTCACTCTCGTCCGCAAGACGCGGTTCCGGCAACCGTTCGAGGGCGATGTGCAGCACCTCGTCCATCCATTTCACGGCGTGGATAGTGAGGTTCTCTTTCACGTTGTCGGGGATTTCCCTGAGGTCTTTCTCGTTCTCGCTGGGAATGACGACGTGCTTGATGCCACCGCGATGGGCTGCGAGCAGCTTCTCCTTGAGGCCGCCAATGGGCAGCACCTGTCCCCGCAACGTGATTTCCCCTGTCATGGCCACATCTGCCCGCACGGGTATGCCTGTAACAACCGACACCACGGCGGTGCACATGCCGATTCCTGCGCTGGGACCATCCTTGGGTGTCGCCCCTTCCGGCACGTGTATGTGCAGGTCGAGCTTCTCGTGAAACGACTTTTCCAGCCCCAGCGACGCCGCGCGGCTGCGCACGAAGGTGAGCGCCGCCTGGATGGATTCCTGCATGACGTCGCCCAACGAGCCCGTTTTGGTCTGCCGACCTTTGCCGGGCACCGCCACCGCCTCGATGTTCAGCAGCTCACCTCCGGCCTGGGTCCAGGCAAGGCCGGTAACGATGCCTATCTGGTTTTCTTCTTCTGCCAGGCCGTAGCTGAACTTACGCACGCCGTTGTATTCGTCGAGGTCGTCCTGGTCGATGACAATGGGCTCTTTCGAGCCGGCCAGCGCCTGGTGCTTCACCACCTTTCGCGCGAGCTTCGCCACTTCCCGTTCGAGGCCACGCACCCCGGCTTCCTTGGTGTAATAGCGCACCAGGTCCAGAAGCGCCGCGTCGCTCACGACCAGCTCGTCGTGCTTCAGGCCATTCTGTTTGGTCTGCTTCGGCACGAGATAACGCCGGGCAATGTTGAGCTTCTCATCCTCGGTATAGCCTGGCAGCCGGATGACCTCCATGCGGTCCAGCAGCGGAGCCGGGATGTTCATGGAGTTGGACGTGCAGATGAAAAACACGTTGGACAGATCGTAGTCCACTTCCAGGTAGTGATCGTTGAACGTGTTGTTCTGCTCGGGATCCAGCACCTCGAGCAGCGCGCTGGCGGGATCGCCGCGCACGTCCATGCCCATCTTGTCGATCTCGTCGAGCAGAAACAGCGGATTAGCCACACCGGACTTGGACATCTTCTGCACGATCTTGCCCGGCATGGAGCCGATGTAGGTGCGGCGGTGCCCGCGGATCTCGGCTTCGTCACGCACGCCGCCCAGGGCCATACGCACGAATTTGCGATTGGTAGCGCGCGCTATGCTCTCGCCGAGGCTGGTCTTACCCACGCCAGGCGGCCCCACGAGACACAGCACCGGTCCTTTCATGCGCGGCACCCGATTCTGCACCGCCAGGTACTCGATGATGCGGTCTTTCACTTCCTCGAGACCGTAGTGGTCTTCATCGAGGATGCGTTGCGCTGCCGCCAGATCCTTGCGCACACGGCTCTTTTTCTTCCAGGGAAGATTGAGCATCCAATCGAGATAGCTGCGCACCACCGTGGCTTCCGCCGACATGGGCGCCATGAGCTTCAGCTTGTTCAGCTCGCTCTGCGCTTTTTCCTTGGCTTCCTTGTGCATGCCGGCTTCTTCGATGCGCCGCTGCAGATCGTCCACCTCACCCTGCTCGTGCTCGCCCATCTCCTTCTGGATGGCCTTCATCTGCTCGTTCAGGTAGTACTCGCGCTGCGACTGCTCCATCTGCTTTTTGACGCGCCCGCGGATGCGTTTTTCCATCTCGAGCATGTCGATCTCGGCGTCCATCAGCTGCAGCAGCAGATCCACACGCCCCTTGAGCTCCATGGCCTCGAGAATGGCCTGCTTGTCCTTGATGGCCAGTGACATCTGCGCGGCAATGGTGTCCACCAGGCGCGCCGGGTCGTCGATGCTGGACAGTGAGCTCAGCACTTCCTGCGGCACTTTCTTGCTGGTCTGGACGTATTGCTCGAACTGAGCCAGCAGGGTCTTGGAAACGGCTTCGCCTTCCCGGGAGTCGATCTCCGGTTCCGCGTGCACGCGGACGCTGGCGTGCAGGTACTCGTCACCCACCTCCAGGTGATCCAGCGTTGCCCGCTGCCCCCCCTCGACCAGCACCTTAACCGTGCCGTCAGGAAGTTTCAGCAGCTGCAGAATCGTGGCCACGCTGCCAACGGCAAAGAGGTCGTCCGCGCCAGGTTCGGTGACGTCCGCATCGCGCTTGGCAACCAGCAGAATCTGCTTGTCGTCGGCCATGGCTGCATCGAGCGCACGGATGGAGCTTGCGGTGCCGACGAACAACGGGTGCACGCCATGGGGATACACCACCATGTCCCTCAAAGGGAGAACGGGGATATTCTCGATCAAAACTGCTCCTTGCATGCCATCTCCCAGTGACGGGCTGGTGGCGGGAGTCGTTCCTCCGGAATCAGTCTTCCGGAGCGGCCTTGGCCTGTTCGACGTTCTCGTAGATCAACATGGGATCGCTTTCCCCTTTGATCACGCTATCGTCGATGACGACTTTGCTGACGGATTCGGACGACGGCAGGTCGTACATGGTCTCGAGCAACACGGCTTCGAGAATGGAGCGCAGACCGCGAGCACCGGTTTTGCGCTCCATGGCTTTGTCAGCCACAGCACGCAGCGCATCCTCTCGGAAGTCGACCTCGACCTCTTCCATTTCGAAGAGCTTGGTGTACTGTTTGGTCAGCGAGTTCTTGGGCTCGGTGAGGATACGGATGAGCGCATCCGCGTCGAGTTCTTCCAGCGTGGCCACTACCGGCAGACGCCCCACGAACTCAGGAATGAGACCGTAGCGGATGAGGTCTTCCGGCTCCACGCCGCGCAGGGTTTCGCCGATGCTCTTGCGATCGGTTTCGCCTTTCACCTCAGCGCCGAAACCAATACCCGACTTGTCCGACCGGTCGCGAATGACCTTGTCGAGACCCGCGAACGCACCGCCACAGATGAACAGGATGTTGGACGTATCCACCTGCAGGAACTCCTGCTGGGGATGTTTGCGTCCACCCTGGGGCGGTACCGAGGCAACAGTACCCTCAATGAGCTTGAGCAGCGCCTGCTGCACACCCTCGCCGGAGACGTCGCGCGTAATGGACGGGTTGTCGGATTTTCGCGAGATCTTGTCGATTTCGTCGATGTAAACGATGCCTACCTGCGCCCGGTCCACGTCATAGTCGCACTTCTGCAGAAGCTTCTGGATGATGTTCTCAACGTCTTCGCCGACGTACCCTGCCTCGGTAAGCGTGGTTGCGTCAGCGATGGTGAACGGCACGTCGAGCAGGCGGGCCAGCGTTTCGGCGAGCAGCGTCTTGCCGCTGCCGGTCGGCCCGATGAGAAGAATGTTGGACTTGGACAGTTCGACGTCGTCTTTCTTGCCATTGTAATTGAGTCGCTTGTAGTGGTTGTACACCGCGACACTCAGAACTTTCTTGGCGTGGTTCTGGCCGATGACGTACTGGTCCAGAATCTCTTTGATTTCGTGCGGTACCGGCAGCTTGCTGGTTTCGGACGACTGCGAAGCTTCGGACACCTCCTCGCGGATGATGTCGTTGCAGAGCTCGACGCACTCGTCGCAGATGAAAACGGATGGACCCGCAATCAACTTGCGTACTTCGTGCTGACTCTTGCCACAAAAGGAGCAATACAGGAGCTTGCCTGAATCGTCGCCTTTGCCGTTGTCGTCGGACATACGTAACTGTTCCTTCTTTCTTTTCGCTCTACGCTTTCACAAGTGCCCTTCGCCCACTGGGTAAAGGGGGCATGGCTGCACTTCAAGCAGCGCTTCTACGGGCGCTCGCTTTCATAAGATGCGGCGTCCGTAACGCGATTGCAACCCCATCAGTGTAAACGGTTTGCGCCGGGACGACCTAGCGCCGCCCCACAAAACGCCGGAGGTTATTCGCCGTTTTCGGTGGTACCGCGGCGGTTCTGCTGCACGCGGTCGACCAGACCATACTCGTGCGCTTGCTCGGGACTCATCCAGAAGTCGCGATCCGTATCTTTCGCCACCTGTTCCACCGATTGCCCGGTGTGGTCTGCAATGAGCGCATTCATGCGCTCGCGCAGCAACAGAATTTCCTGCGCCTGGATCTCGATGTCGGCTGCCACACCGCGTGAGCCGCCACTGGGCTGGTGCAGCATCATGCGTGAGTTGGGCAGCGCGATGCGCTTGCCGGGGTGGCCTGCGGCCAGCAGAAACGCGCCCATGCTTGCCGCCTGCCCCACGCACAGCGTGCTGACGTTGGGTCGCACAAACTGCATGGTGTCGTAAATCGAAAGCCCCGCGGTCACCGATCCGCCGGGAGAATTGATGTACAGGTGAATGTCCTTGTCGGGGTTTTCAGACTCGAGGAACAGCATCTGCGCCACGATGAGGTTCGCCATGTGATCTTCGACAGGGCCGACGAGAAACACGATGCGATCCTTGAGCAGACGCGAGTAGATGTCGTAAGCACGCTCGCCCCGCGCTGATTGTTCGACCACCATGGGCACCATGCCGAGGTTGCGCACCGGCTCGCGATAGGGGTCAGTGAAGTCCGTCATGTGAATCTCCAGGTTGCCGGCTGGTTCCCGCGAACGTGACGTCGCGGGGACCGCCAGGGTGCTGCCATCGTCGTGATGGCTTCGCACGGTGGTAATGGTGCACGAACCGGGGGCAAATTAGGCGTGACGTGATACGCGTAATTTACTTGTCCGCTTCGTCAGCCTGCTCGTTTTCCTCGACCGTGTCGCCGGCGTCAGCGTCTTCCGCTTCCTCAGGCTCCGGAGCGATTGCGCGCCCGCTGATGACGTCATCGTAGCTGGACGCCACTTCTTCGACCGTCGCCTCTGCCACTATGAGGTCAACTACCTGATCTTCAAGGACCCCCATCTCCAGGTTCTGCATCTGCTCGGGTTGGCTCTTGTACCAGGCAATCACCTGATCGGGCTCGCCGTACGGTGCTGCTACTTCTGCCAGTTTAGCATCCAGCAGCTCGGGGTCGGCCTCCAGGCTGCGGGAGCTGATGACCTCGTTGACGATCAGGCCGACCCGGACACGCTTCTCAGCCTGATCCTGAAACAGCTCATCCGGCAGCTCGGGCGCCTGCGCGTTGCCACCCATCTGGAACTGGCTGAGCATCTGATCCTTGAGGACGCGAATCTCCCGATCAACGATAGCTTGAGGCAATGTGAAATCATGCAAATTCGCGATTTCATCCATAACCTGTTGTTTAATCTGGTTTTTTATGGCGCCACCAAGTTCACGGTCCATGTTGTCGCGCACCTCGGTGCGGAACGCTTCCTCGCCGCCTTCCTGCACGCCGAACGATTCGAAGAATTCTTCGTCGAGGGCCGGTACCGTCGACTCCTGCACCTCTTTCATGGTGATCTCGAACTGCACCGTCTTACCGCGCAGGTCTTCCGCCTGATAATCGTCCGGGAAGGTTGCGTCGAAGGTGGTGCTGTCACCAGCCGCCAGACCCCGCGCGCCGGTGTCGAAATCAGCAATCATCTGGCCGGCGCCAATGGTGAATTCCATGTCTTCGCCGGTGCCACCCTCGAAGGGCTCACCGTCCTGGGTACCAACGAAGTCGACTTTGACCTTGTCGCCTTCATCTGCGGCCCGTTCCACGGGCTCGAAGGTCGTGCGCTGCTCCCGCAGCTTCTTCACCATCGCTTCTAGATCATCATCGGTGATGTCCGCGGTGGGTCGCTTCAGAGCCACCCGGCTGAACGGCATGAGATCGATGGACGGAAACACCTCGAACGTGGCGGTGAACTCGAAGTCGATGCCCGGATCCATTTTCACCACCTCGAGGCTCGGCTGGCCGGCCGGCGTGAGATCTTCCTGCTGCACGGCTTCGACGAAGCTCGATTGCATCATCTCGCCGGCAACCTCGGCGCGAACCGCTTTGCCATAGCGGCGGCGCACTTCTTTTAGCGGCACCTTTCCCGGCCTGAAGCCGGCTATTCGTACCTGGCCGCGCGCTTCTTCCAGGCGCGCGGTGATGCGGGTTTCGAAATCTTCGCTGGGCAATGCGATGGTGAGCCGGCGCTCAAGGCCGGTAGTGGTCTCGATGGATACGTTCATAGTGATTCGGTGATTGACGCGACAAGTTCAGACAAACCGGCCTT
>CAZYYJ010000083.1:0-23430 GCA_964651595.1 uncultured Pseudomonadales bacterium
TGCCGAAATTGGTGACGGTACCGTGGTGCACCCGCACACCGTCGTCGAAGGGGCGCTGGTGGGGCGCAACTGTCAGCTGGGTCCTTTCGCCCGCGTGCGCCCCGGTTCGGACCTTTCCGACCAGGTGAAGATCGGCAACTTCGTGGAAACGAAAAAAGCCGTCATGGGCCAGGGCAGCAAAGCCAGCCACCTCGCCTACCTCGGCGATACGAACATCGGCGCCGACTGCAACGTGGGTGCCGGGACAGTCACGTGCAACTACGACGGCGTGAACAAGCACCACACGGCGATCGGAGACGATGTGTTCGTGGGGACGAATACGACGCTCGTTGCACCCCTGGAAATCGAAGACGGTGCGTTTATTGCCGCAGGCTCTGTGGTTACCCAGAAGGTGGCCGCCGGTGATCTGGCGGTGGGTCGCGGCCGGCAACGCAACATCAAGGGTTGGAAGCGCCCGGACAAGCGGTCCTAGCCTTCGCAGGCGCGAAACCGTATCGCAGCAGCAAGACGCAGAGTAAGGACATAGCAGTATGTGTGGCATTGTGGGCGCGGTCGCCGATCGCAACGTTCCGCCGATCCTTCTGGAAGGACTGAAACGGCTGGAGTACCGGGGCTACGATTCGGCAGGGGTCGCCGTGTTGACCAAAGACGGTGTCCTGGAGCGCTGTCGACAGCTCGGCAAGGTGCAGGAGCTTGTTGACCGCTTGGACGCCGAGCCTCTGGCCGGGGGCATCGGCATAGCGCACACCCGCTGGGCAACCCATGGCGTGCCCGCCGAGGTGAACGCGCACCCGCATGCGTCCGGGGATCGCGTCAGCATCGTGCACAACGGCATCATCGAGAACTTCGAGGTTCTGCGCGAGGAGCTGCGCGGCAAAGGTTACACGTTCGAAAGTGCCACCGACTCGGAAACCGTGGCTCACCTGGTGGATGCCTATCTCGAAGAAGGTCTGGATCTGCTGGAAGCGGTGCGTGCAACGGTCAAGCGTCTCGAAGGCGCTTATGCCATTGGCGTTATCAGCAAAGACGAGCCCGACCGTATCATCGCAGCGCGGGCCGGCAGTCCGCTGGTCGTCGGTAAGGGCCTGGGTGAAAACTACATAGCGTCGGATGTGCTGGCGCTGAAGCCGGTGACCGACCGGTTTGTGTTCCTGGAAGAAGGTGACCTCGTGGAGGTGCGTGCCGACAGCATTGCCATCTGGAACATCGAGGACGAAAGCGTTGTCCGCTCCGACGTACGGGTGGAGCTGGGGCACGACGACATCGACAAAGGCAACTACCGTCACCACATGATCAAAGAGATCTTCGAGCAGCCGCGGGTGCTGTCGAAGACGCTCGAGGGACGCATCGGCAAAGCGCAGGTGCTGGAGCAGGCGTTCGGCGTGGCTGCGAAAGATATCTTCGACCAGGTCGAAGCGGTCACGATTGTGGCCTGTGGCACCAGCTACTATGCCGCTTCGGTCGCCCGCTACTGGATCGAGGAGTTTGTGGGCATTCCCTGCCAGGTGGAGATTGCCAGCGAGTTCCGCTACCGACGTCTGGCCGTGCCGCCCAACAGCCTGTTTGTGACCATCACGCAATCGGGCGAAACGGCAGACACGCTTGCCGCGCTGCGCATCGCCAAAGATTCCGGTTACTTCGCCACTCTGACCATCTGCAACGTGCCCACCAGCTCCACGGTACGCGAAAGCGACCTGGCATTGATGATCAATGCAGGCACCGAGGTGGGTGTTGCGTCCACCAAGGCCTTTACCGCGCAGCTCACCGATCTGGTGCTGCTGACGACGCTGCTGGGGCGCCGGCACGGCATGACGCCCGAGTGTGAGGCTGATATCGTGCGCGGCCTTCACCGGCTGGCCGAGCTGGTGGACAGTTCGCTGGAACTGGACGAGCGTATCGCCACGCTGGCGGAAGAGTTCATCGAAAAACACCACGCGCTGTTCCTGGGGCGGGGGACCATGTTCCCGGTGGCCATGGAAGGTGCACTGAAGCTGAAAGAGATTTCCTACATTCACGCTGAAGGATACCCGGCGGGTGAACTGAAGCACGGTCCCCTTGCGCTGGTGGACGATGACATGCCGGTGATTGCGGTGGCTCCTAACGACGACCTGCTGGAGAAGCTGCATTCGAACCTGCAGGAAGTGCGGGCACGGGGCGGCAAGCTGTACGTCTTCGCCGCGGAGGACAGTGGGTTCAAAGAAGAGCCCGACGTCACGGTGGTGCCCTTACCCAAGGTCAGCCCGCTCCTCGCCCCCATCGTGTATGTGGTACCGCTGCAGCTGCTGGCGTATCACGTTGCGGTGCTGAAGGGCACTGATGTGGATCAGCCGCGCAACCTGGCGAAGTCTGTCACGGTCGAGTAGCGCTTCCAGGTTGCCGTTGTACCTGGTTCTTGAATCCAGAGTTTGAATTTGCCCGCAAAGATCTGAGCCTGCGAGGTTCAGATATCTCTTCTCAGAGGTTTTAACCGACTCCAGAGCGGCGACCTGATTTGCGCCGCTAGCGCCTGGAGTCGACCCGCAGAAATTCCATTTCGCTTTTTTTTTACGGGTTTACCTTCCGGCCCGCGTCTCTCCCTTGGTAGGCGTTGCTCTGAGCAGCACGGCTTTTAGTGGGATGGTGAGCCGCGTCAAATTGGCTGAGCGAAATGACAAACAGGCACAACGGGGATCGCCGATCTGGATTGGTGGTCTGAGCCGCTGCGCCTCAGTGATGCTCCTGATTGCGGCGCTGAACCCGGCTGCGGCTGACGAAGATGGTGTTTCCTCAGCTGCTTCGGAAGTATCTGATGCGCACGGAACAAGGCGCTATGAGCGCGTTTTTTTCAACCGATTCAATCCCCAAACCGCCCTGGATATGGTGGAGCGACTCCCGGGGTTTGCCCTCGATGGTGGTGATGATGATCTCCGCGGATTTGGAGGTGCCGCCGGTAATGTGCTGATAGATGGCGAACGCCCCTCAATCAAATCGGGAGGCATCGAAGACGCCTTGCGGAGAATCCCTGCACGGCGAGTCAAGCGCATAGAGGTGATCCGTGGCACGGCGGGTCTCAGCGAGGCAGCCGGACAGTCTGTTGTGGCGAATGTCGTTCGTAGCAACGAAGAACCGGCCGGAAGCTGGAAAACGGTGATAGAGCACGCGGATGACGGGACCGTCTATCCGGCCGGAGAGATCAGCTGGGCTCGACAAGTCGGTGCATGGGATACCTCCACGAAACTCAACGCATTTTGGGAGCGATACCCCTTGCAGGGGTCGCGTATCCGGAGAGATGCGGATGGCGAGCTTCTGTTCTCGCAAGTGGAAGATCGCCCCAGCGTGTTTGCGCAAGGATATTTGTCCACCAACGCAGATCGGTCGTTGTCAGGAGGCGTTCTGACCGTAACGGCGCGGGCCGGTCGCAGTCACTTCTTACCCGATACAGAGCGGCTTGGCTTTCTCAATCGGTTTCCCGACGGTGACCCGGACGAACGATTTAGCATCGACTACGACAGCATTCTGGCTGAAGGAGAGATTGGTATCGATTGGACGCGACCGTTGAGCGACGGTTGGTCCATCAAGCTTTTGTCCTTCTCGTCGCTCTTTGCCCTGGACGATGAGCAAAACGTATCCAATGAACGGCCAGTTGGCATCTCGGTGTCAGATTCGACGTTTCAGCTGGAGGAAGACGGTGCGGAAGTTGTGCTGCGCGGAACGATTGGAAAAGGCAGCGGGGCCAAGCTACGACCCGAATTCGGTGGCGAGGTTGCCTACAATCGTCTTGAGAGCGCGCTGTCCCTGGTGACTCGTGACAGTGGAAACGTCTCCGTGATTGGACTTCCCGCTGCCAACGTGCTGGTCGAGGAAGTGCGCGGTGAGCTATTTGCAAACCTGATCTGGCAGACGAGTGAAAGCGTCTCTGTCGAAACAGGTATTGCCGTCGAGGCATCAGAAATTTCCGTTTCCGGAGATGCGGAAAACTCGCAAACTTTCCTCTTTGCCAAACCCTTTGCCACGCTCATCTACGATGCACGGCAGGGACTTCAAATCAGATTGGGTGCAAAAAGGAGTGTTGGCCAGCTCGATTTCAGCCAGTTTGCCGCCTCGGCTGAAGCAGATGACGATAGGCTTCTTGGCGGAAATCCAGACCTTGGTCCCGATCAGACCACCCGCGGCTCCCTGACGATCGATCTGCGATCCGAGACCCGGGGCGCTCTCAACGTCGAACTTTTCCACGAGTGGCGCAAAGACGTCATTGAGCAAATCGAACTGCCGTCCGGTGCCTTCGGCGCAGCCAACGCCGGCCAAGGGCGGCTCTGGGGCGTCACCGCTAACGCCGCGTTACCACTCACAGCGCTCATTCCCGGCGGCCTCATCGAGATCCAGGCGAACGTTCTCGATTCGGACTTTGCGGACCCGTTGTCCCGACGGGATCGAGGACTTTCTGATGTTCGCTCGCCAACGATACTCATCGAGTTTCGCCAGGATCTGATCGATACGCGCGTGTCGTGGGGGGGGTCGTACCGCGCAGATCAGGACAACGAGGTTTTCTTTGCGGATGAAGAGAGTTTCTCAACCGAGGGGTCGCGTTGGTCAGTGTTTGTAGAAACGACGCGTTTCTTCGGTATGCGGACGAATCTGGCGCTCAGAAACATTGGCGATCGAAACTTCTATCGCACACGCCGGTTTTTCGAGCCAAGCCGGAGCGGCACCTTAGCGGGCACCGAGAAGGTCGATCGTAGCCGCGGCATGTTCGCAACACTCACGTTCACGGGGCAGTTTTGACAGCAACAAGCATCGCAAACCTGTTGTCAGGAACAGCGCAGAGAACGGCACAGCTTTCAATTCACTACATGGACGCCGAAGATGAATAGACGAGTTCTTCTCCCAACAATTCTGCTCGCGCTTGCCTCGGTTGCACTTGGTGTACAGACATCGATGGCTGAAGAAGCACGAGCCACCAACGAGCTGCTGGAAACCATAGTGGTCACCGCTACGCGTACAGAACAAGACGTGTTAGCGGTACCGGCTTCCGTCACTGTTCAGGACATGGAACAACTCAGGCGCAACGGATTTCAAGCCGGTACTGATGAGTATCGGGGTGTGACGGGCGTGTTTTTTCGGCGCGGCGAGGGTGATGCGGATGCGTTTCCGTTTGTGTCCTTTCGCGGCTCAACCGGTACCGAAGGGTCCATAAGCCTGGTCGATGGGATTCCGTTCATCGGTCTGTTTGAAGAACTTCAGCTCAACCAGATTCCTTACGAGGCGGTGGAACGCATAGAGATCGTCAAAGGACCTGTGTCTGCACTCTACGGACGGGGAGCGCTTTATGGAGCGACCAATTACATTACCCGCAATCCTGACGAAAATGCGGTGGTTGCGCGGCTCTCGGCTGGCAGCGATGAGTTCTATCGCGCCGATGCATCGCTCGAGCGGACGTTTGGTGAACGAGGTGGACTGCTGTTTGCCGGATCCTACGAGAACTACGAAGGTTGGCGTGAGCAGGCTGATCGCCGGATCTTCAATCTGTTTGGCAAGGTCGGTCTGGAGCTGTCAGAGCGCACAACGCTCAACGCGTACCTGAATTACAACGATCGTGATGTGGATCTGCCCAACGGACGCCCGCTTGGGGCCAATGGTGAGATTCTTCCGTTTGCTGGCGGGGATGAGGGATTTATCGGGTTCGGGGCGCCTAACGGCGAGATTGAGAATATCCTGACGGCTGTGTTCCTGGAACACAGACCTTCGGAGCGCTTGGTGCTAACGGTCCGTGGCTCTTACCGGCATATTGAGACCGAGAACCTGCTCAATTTTTTTGACCCTTTTGGACAGAATCTTGATGCCGGGATTGTCGGCTACAACGGTTTTGATGGTCCGACGGAGCAAGAGGTTTACTTCGGCGAGGGCACAATAGAGTGGCAAAACGATCGTCATAGGGTTGTTGCGGGTGTAAGCGCAGAGTTGTCGGACAGCGAAGCGCAGAACTTCTGGACGGGTCAGAACGGCTTTACCTTTGAATGCGGATTTACGTTCTACCTGGTCGAAGTCGATTACCAGTCAGGTGCCGTGTTAAACCAGGACCACCCATGTTTCGTCAATGACGATTTGATATCGGATAATGAAATTGAAAACAGGTTCTGGGGCGCCTTTGTTCAGAACGAGATTGCGTTAACAGAGCGGTGGCGCCTCACGCTCGGCCTTCGCTATGACAGTTTCGAGCGGGATGCGGAGTTCTTTGCGATTGACGGCATTACCGACGGTGGTAAGCAGGATGCAGATGCTGACGAATTGTCACCCAAAGCCTCGCTGTCGTACTTCACTGACTGGGGGCAGGTTTACGTAGCCTACGGCCGGGGCTTCAACTCGAACTTTGGCGCCAGTTTCGAATGGGACCCCGCACAGTACGCCAGACCTGAAGCGCGACCCACCGTTATAGAAAGCATCGAGTTGGGGTTTAAGGGGCGCTTTTTTGATGAGCGCCTCAGCACGGAAGTCATAGTGTTCTACAGCGAACAAGAAGATCGCAGACAGATTGTCAACAATCCAGCGGCAGAGAACGACTTCACCCAACCCTTCAGTCTCGTTACGTTCGGAGATGTTTATGAGAGTCACGGTGTTGAACTGTCTGCCATCGCCCGGGTAACCGACTCGACGACGCTACGGATCAACTATACCTATCTCGATCCGGAGTGGGACGAGTTCACTATCGACACGTTCTCGGGACCACAAGATTTTTCCGGAAACGCCCCCGTTGGCGTCCCTGAGCACCTTCTGTATCTGCAGGCGGACCAGCAGGTGAACGAGAGGCTCACTCTACGGGCGATTGTCGAGCACTACGGCGACTATCACTACACCGTGAACAACGCCTTTGAAGATGGGGGCTATACGGTTGTCTCTTTTGCCGCGCAACTGACACCGAGCTTCCTGGATGGCGCGGTCGTTGATGTGACAATGAATAACGCCTTTGACGAACAAGCGTACTCTTACTTTGGCAACCGTACTTCACCCACCTATGCCGTGCCCTTCCCGCAGCGACAATTTCGAGTGGCAATCACCAAGAGGTTCTGATGGGTCGGTTTATCGCACTGCTTGCGGTTCTGGCACTGGCTGCATGTGAACGGGATGCCTCGGAAGAGAGTCTGGCCACCGACGGGACGCGGCCTGCTGTCTCTGACGCAACGCTGTTACCCATGGCCCATGCTCAAACCTTCCGCGTCCACGAACGTGACGGCTATCGCATCGTAGATTTCAAAGCGCCCGTAGTGAGTTGGGGTGGCGATGCAAAGGGCACTGATCAGACCGCGAGAATTGTTCTGGTGCCTGAAGGTGCCGCTGCACCAGAGTTAACCGGAGATCTTGTTGATGCTGTAGTCGTCCGTACGCCGGTGCACAGAGTTGCGGTCAACTACAGCTTTCTGGAAGCGATCATGACAACTCTGGGCGCCGAAGATCGGTTGGTCGCCGTGGGTGGCGTGAAGAGCTACAACGATGATCTTCGCGCTAAAGCCCGATCCGGTGAGCTGGCACAAATTGGT
This sequence comes from uncultured Pseudomonadales bacterium, assembly GCA_964651595.1. Taxonomy (GTDB): domain Bacteria; phylum Pseudomonadota; class Gammaproteobacteria; order Pseudomonadales; family Azotimanducaceae; genus UBA4421. The sequence continues at coordinate 7,512 of CAZYYJ010000083.1, forward strand.
TACGGCTGGCATGCACCACCGTCTATCGCGCCGTTGCTGGCAGTCGATCCTGACGTGTTCTTCATGGTGCTCGGAGACCTTGGACACGCGGAGCACTATGAGCGGATCAAAGACCTGGGTGTCCCCGTGGTGCCGATTTTCCTGGAAGCAGAAACCACTTATATGGGTCCTGTGGATTACGTACGTTTGTTTGGCATGTTCACGGGACTGGAAGAAACAGCTGATCGCTTCGCAACCATGGTGGAAAGGAACGTTGATGAGTTGAAGGCACAGGTCGAAGGTCGGCCTCAACGGAGTGTGCTCAGTGCGTGGTATGCCGGGAGCGGACGTTGGATGGTGACGGTTCGAAATGCCGAGAATCAACTGATGGAAGATGCGGGCGGCATCAACCCGATGGCGCAAACAGACGATATTCGTTTGGATGACTTTAGTCGCATAAGCTCTGAGTCACTGTTGGAGCTGGCGCGAGATGCGGATTGTTGGGTGATTCGCGATTCGCACTCTCAAGCGTTCACTGACGTTAGTTACCTCGAAAAATTCAAAGCATGGCGTGACGGATGCCTGTTTGCATCTGACGGTTCCAGCAAAGCAGAAGCGGATGCTTTTGACATCTATGAGACAGGGCCGTTGCGACCAGACCTGTTGCTGCGGGATTTCATACATATGCTGCATCCGAATGCAGTCACCGAACCGTTTGTATATATCCGACCTGACCAGGAAACACCGCGACAATGAACGCAGACGCTTCCGTGACCGCCGTACGCACGACACAGCTGGCGATTCCCGTGTTCATTCTTGCGTTGCTCGCAGTGTCTCTGTTTACCCTGTCTTACGGGCAGGTAGCACTTGAGTTTGATCGGTTGATGGATGGCCTATTTGCTCCAGCCAGCGATCCCATCGCAGCCCAGATTGTGCGCGATATCCGCATACCTCGGGTGCTGACTGGTATGGCGGCAGGCGCAGCGCTCGGTGTCGCGGGTGTGTTGATGCAGGCCTTGTTTCGCAATCCAATGGCGGATGCTTGGTCTCTGGGTTTGCTGGCGGGGGGGCAGTTGGGGGTTGCATTGATTGTCACCGCTGCCGCCTTCGCGGGCCCCGCCGCGATAGCTTTCCTGACGGCCTTTCAGGGCGTTGGTCTAACAACAGGTGCGTTGTTGGGCGTGGCGGTATTTGCCGCACTCATGGCAGGTCTGTCTCGGCGGGTTGGCAACATCACTCTGCTGGTGGTAGGTCTCATGCTGGGCTTTTCGGTGCAAGGGATCGTGAGCATTGTCATTCACTTTGCGAACCGTGTGGGTGGTCGAGTGTACTCAGGTTGGAATGACGGTACGTTCGCATCGACCACTCTGGATGATCTGTCGTTCATGACGTTCCCGATCGCGGTGGGGTTGATTGTTGCCATTGCGAGTGCCAAGGGTTTGAGTTCACTGCTCCTGGGAGAGACGTACGCGCGGAGTATCGGCACCGATGTGCGGCGTTTGCGTTGGCTGACACTGGGTGCTGTCGTGCTTCTCGTAGCGCCGGTAACCGCGTACTGCGGACCGGTGACTTTCGTTGGTTTGATTGTGCCGCACTTTGCGCGGGCGGTTGCGCGTACCTCCCAGATTCTTCCGCTTATCCCGTTGGCCGCACTTGCTGGCGCGCTGCTTGCGATTAGTGCAGATGCAGTAGTGCACCTGCCATGGGAACAGCATTTTCTGCACCTTAACGCGATTCTGGCGTTGTTTGGCGCACCGGTTGTGATTGCGCTCCTGCTCTTCAACGCCCCGCTTAGAGCAAGCAGTTGATGTTGGTGCTCAAGGAACTGGTGTCCGGTTATACGGGGTCGACGGGCGTCGTTGTCAAAGAACTGTCTTTGAGTCTAGAGCCCGGGTCATTTGTGTGTGTGATCGGTCGAAACGGAGCAGGCAAGTCAACACTCATGCGCACCATCGCCGGCTTACAGTCGCCGCTTGGCGGATCTGTTTGGATCAATGGCAGCGCTGTGTCGACACTCAGTGCACGTGACCGCGCTCGTACCATATCGGTAGTCACAACAGACCGTGTCTCGAGTCCTGGCCTGCTGGCCAGGGATGTAGTGGAACTTGGACGCCAACCCTACACCGATTGGCGGGGTCAGTTAGCGCCGGAAGATCGAGAGATCGTGGCAAAGTCGATGGAAACGACTGCGTCGACGAAATTTGCAGACAAACCCTTTGATGGTCTTTCGGATGGCGAGCGTCAACGTGTAATGATCGCCCGTGCTTTTGCCCAATCGTCCGAGTTGATGGTTCTCGATGAAATCACCGCCTTTTTGGACCTGCCGGGTCGGGTCGAAATCATGGCGTTGTTACGCAGACACGCATCGGAAACAGGCAATATCGTCTTGTTGTCTAGTCATGATCTCGAACTGGGTTTAGAACTGGCGGGTGAGCTATGGATTGTGGACGATGGGCAGATGCAGTTCGGTTCACCGCACGAACTCGTTGCAAATGGCGCGATTGGTCGCGCATTCGACGGCAGCGAAGTTGCTTTCGATCCAGGCAAGCGACGATTCGCTTTGCGAGACGGTGTTGCGCTAGAGCCGTCGGTTGTCGATTGAACGAACAATGGCGTTTTCTGACGCCGGGTGCAAAACCTCGAGCCGATACTGATCCGCCAGTTGCAGAAGTGCGTGATCTGCGTCCGCCAGATCAAAGGTGGCAGATACTCGATCGCCGGTTTCGATGACATGACCGACTTGAAGTGGATGTTCGGTGTAGTGCGAGAGCTCGTAGAGCACTTCGATCAGAGGCTGCTCGTCGAAGATCAGCTTTCCCTGACGCCATGCTGCGATAGACGAAAGACTCGCCGATCTTGGTGCGGTTCCTTTACCGTTTTCAAAATAGGCTTGTTCCGCGGCACTCAGTTGTACCGGTACGGTTGAGCCCGTGCTCATGATGTTCACGATGCCTTCTTTGACCTGAAAAAAAGCATCGTGGGGAGAGTGGCTATGAATCGCGAACTCGGTCTGCGGCGCACTAACAAAGGTGTCCCCCGCGTGGACCACCAGGGGGCGACGCTTAGATTCTGAAACGGAAAACAGTGCATCGCCACGAAGTATGTCAACGTGAACCTCGTCTTCCAGGACCGCGACCAGAACCTCCGAGTTCCAGTTCAACCATAGGCTTGACCCATCGGGCAGTGAAACGAACTTTTGCTCGCCTCGCTTGGTGGTATGGCGGACTGCTTCCCGATAGTGAAGGGCTGTGTGCTGATGAGGTCCAGGACTGAGGACGAGTTCCGATGTGTGATCGGGCTGACTAAGGGGATCCGTTAGAAAAAGCGGTACAAGTGCCAAAACAAGTAGCGCACAGATTGCTATTCCTGCTTGAGCAGGGTGATCAATTGCACTGGCCCATGCTGTTTGTCCGGCTAACTGCATGCGCTCCAGTTTTGAAAGCGGCCGAGGGGTCAGTTGGCCAAAGAGATTCCACTCAGCGATTGCTTTATTGAGGGCATCGGCATGGGCTGGGGATTTCGAGCGCCATTCTGAGAGTTGAGCGTCGCGCGACGCCGGCGACGTACCTTCAACTCGAGCCAGCATGATGAGTGCTGCTTCAACCAGGTCCTCGGTGTCATTGGTCGAAGTTGGCCGCATCAGGGTTCGCCTGTGTCCTGCGACCGATCATGAATAAGACGCGGTTTGCCGGTAGTTACCGTAAAACCAACACTACGTAACCTCTGGTGGCAGTGCGAGGTCGCTTTTGCAATACGTTTTTCAACGGTCGAGAGACTCACGCCATAGCGTTTGGCAATGTCTTCCTGGGTCTCCGAATGGACACGGGAAGCAACAAACATTTGCCTTGTCAGGACAGGTAGCTCGGCGAGGGCGGCTTCAACGACCTCTAGCGCGTTCTCACCTAAAGTGACGCGTTCGGGGTTGCGGAAGTCTGTACTCTCCTGCTGCTCGGCTGCAGCAGTCTCATAATGCTCTCGGGCTTTTTCGGCCCGCAGGTGCGAATTCGCTGCGTTCGCGGCCGCCTTAAACAGGTACGCACTTGGTTGGGTGATAGTCGCTGCCTGGGGTATTGAGTGAATGTTCTCTGACATTGCCTGGTACACATCGTCAGCTGCGTCTGGACAGCCGAGTCGGTGACGAAGAAACCGTAGCAGGCCGCTCTTCTCGAGCTGAAGAGTGTCTACCAATATGTTCGATGTCTTTACCATACACTCACGGCACGATCTGCTGCTTAGACCAGGGGCGAAGATGCCGATCTTTCACTACTGTATTATTTTGAGTGGCGGGATAGAAGGTTGTTTGAGGGCATTTTCAGGCGGCAACAGGCCACGTAAACGCAATCGTCACGTCCCTCGTGTTCCACCAGGAGGGAACGGCCAGCCAACCCACTAACCATGAAACGTGGTTCGGATGAGCCTCGTAAACTGCATGGCTGCGCCGGCGAGGTTCAGCACCAGAGCCGCCAGGAACGGGGTGAAGTCCTGCCAGAACACGGCATTCAGAATCTGCGTGCCGATCATCAGCACGAACAGCGTAGCGGTGAACCGGTTCGATAATTTGTCGGTGTCTCCGTGGGTTGCCTCGCTTCTGCTCAGCGCTCGTCGAGACGCGATCAGCGAGCCCAGCATGTAAGCAGCCCAGCTCAGGCTGCACACCAGCCAGCGGTCAGAGGCGTGCATGTCCGCAGAAACCAGCAGAAGCGCAAGCAGGGAGAAGCCTGCCGCTGTCAGGCTGGCTTCCAGCAGAAAAGTCAGACGCAGCAGATCTCCGGGATGCCATGTGCCATGGCTGCGGCTGCCGAACGCGACGACAACGCCGGTAAAACCGGCTAACGCCACTGCTATCTCGGTGATGCCGATGAGCGTCTCTACTACATCCATTGCATGCTATCTCTCGAAGGCTTCTTTGTGCTGTTGACCGGCTTTGCCAAGCTCGTCCCATGGGGCTTTCGAATCCACCCAGATGTGATGAACCACTTTCAGGTCTTCGGCTCCATCCGTAAGCAACCCGGCTGGCACAAACATGGTGGCGTCGTCGTTGTGCCCTGGCACCTGCGAGCCGCAAACCCGACAGAACCAGATCTGCCAGTCGTGCCCCGGCTTTTTCCAGGTGGCGATGTCCTGTTCACCGCTCACCCAGCGAAACTCGTCGTTGGGCAGCACCACCACCGCGTTGCCGCTCGTCCCGGTGTGGCGGCGGCAGATGGAGCAATGACACAGAAACACACCGGAGTGCTCACCGCCGACTTCAAATCGGATGGCGCCGCAGTTGCAGGCTCCTTTCATCATCAGCTCACTCCTTTTCCATTCGGTCGAGCCTGTGTCCGCCTGCGGTCCGTTTGAAACCGCCGCGGGCGACGTGAACCGCTTCAGGGTTTTCTGGCGCGAAACAGGAAGCGGTCGGTTTTGAGGTAGATCGTGTCGTCGTACACCATCAGGCTGTGGTCGTCGTCGGCATTGGCGAACAGCGACGACTCGGCCTCGACGACGAAGCCCGCGCGTTCCAGAAGACGGCGCGCAATGGCCGGCTCGATCCGGTGCAAGGCAGCGTTGTCGTAGCCGGTCTCGCCCACGTGATCCATCACGCCCAGCGTACCGCCGGGCTTCAGCGCGTCCCGGATCGCTGCGAGAAACGCGAGCGCCTTCGCTTCGCCGTCGCGGTAGTAGAAGTCGTGGAGCATGTTGCCGAGAAAAGCCACGTCAACCTCGTCCTTCAGACCGAGATCCTCGTATTCCGCGAGGTGTATCTCCACGTTGGGTAAGCGGTCGTTCGCCAGGCGCTCGTCCATGGTTCGCTTGTAATACCCGTCCGCGTAAGCCAGCAGCACCCGTTCCCGATTGTGGCTGATCACGCGCCCCTTGCTGCCAACGGCGGCCGCCAGCATCTCCGTGGTGTAGCCGGCGTAGGCGCCAACATCCAGCGCCACCATGCCGGCCTGCAAGCCCAGGAACTGAAAGGTGTCGAAAGGCCGACGCGGCCCGTCGCGACGGTGGTCGAACTCGTGTCGATCGGGCGCCTGTTGTTGCTGACGAATCCGCTCTGCCATGGCCTCCGCGCGGGCGTCACTTTCGGCGCTCCACGCCGGGGTGAGCATAAGGGCCAGCAGCGGCGCCAGCAGAAGCTGTGCGCGCATGCTCATGCGCCGCTCAGATGACGTTCCAGCAGCGCCTTGGTGGCGCGGATACCGTCCGCTTCGCTCAAGCGGTTGCCCTCGTATTCGATGCCCACGTCACCTTCGTAGCCTGACGCGTGCACAATCGCGAGCATGCGCTCGTAGTCGATGGTGGTCTCGGCTCCGGCGTCGTCAAAATCGTAACTCTTTGCGCTGACCGCGTGGGCGTAGGGCATCAGCTCCGCGACCCCCTGATAGCGGTCGTAGAAGGGATCGTCGGGGCCTCGGGGGGTGGCGTTCGACAAGAGCCGGAAGTTTCCGAAGTCGGGTAACGTCCCTACGTTGCTGCGGCCCACGCGGCTCATCACGTCGGCCAGCCATCCCGCGTCGCTCGACAGCCCGCCGTGATTCTCCACCAGCACGCTCAGCTTGTGCGCGGCCGCCAGCTCACCCAGACGGGAAAGCGCCTCCACAATGTGGTCGGCGACGGCTTCCCGCGTACCCTCGCCATCCACGTTCACGCGAATCGCGTGGCAGCCGAGCTGCTCGGCGGCGCTCAGCCAGGGTTTGTGATTCTCGATGGCGGCTGCGCGAGCTGCGGGCTCAGCAGCACCGAGCTGGCCGAGGGCGTCGCACATGATCAGGCGCGATGCCACGCCGGCATCACCGGCGCGTCGGGCCAGCTCTTCGAGGTAAGCCTCGTCCCCCGCACGGGAGAAATAGAACGTGTTCACGTACTCGACGGCGTCTATGCCGAACTCTTCGCGCGCAATCTGCGGAAACAGCAGTGGATCGTCCCCCTGCAGCAGCTGATCCGGGTCGGACATGAGCAGACGAAAAAACTCTGCAAAACCGGCCTCTCGGCTCTTTCCGAAAAAGCGGCGGTTCAGCGACCATTGCGCCAGCGATATGTTCAAAGCCTGTTTCTCCCGTCTGGCCATGATGGGTCCCGCGGCGAGCGCCGCTGCCACGCCGGCGGCGTGCGCCAGGAAGGTTCTTCTCTGCATACATGGCTCCCAAATCCCCTGGCGGAATTCTAGACGCAAGCGGACCCGGGGCGGAACCTGCGCTGGCGCATGGTCCTGATCGGGGCGATCCGCTAAGCTCATGGCGCGTTGCCCGCCGGACACGCCGAACGTGTCACTCAGGGAATGGTCTTAGAGGGGAAGAGGCTCAGAGGCTGAGAGCGTAAGAGGGTAACGAGTGGTCAAAAGCAGTGGCCAGAAGGAGTAGTGTAGAGCGATGTCCGATTCCTCATCACCCACCGACGGTAAACCCACGCAACTGCGGCCTGCGGAACGGCCGGCCGACGCAGCTGCCGGTAAGCTCACTCGCCTGGATCTGGCCGACCCCTGGCTCGCGGGCGAAGATCAGACCGTCGATGTCGCCGGTCTTCAGCCCACGGAGCTGAGTGCTCTGCAACGCCAGCATGCGCAAGGGATGATCGAGGTGCAGCGCAAAGCGCACGAGCTGAAGCTCGACGTGCACGCGCTCGACCAGACCCTGGCGGCCCTCACCGAGCAGACCAGCAAGGCGGTGGATACCGGCGTCAGCGTCACCGCGACACACTCGCAGACCACCGCGCTCGGGCATACGGAAATTGTGGTTGGCAACACCGAACGCGCGGCGCGGGGCAAGCTTGCAGGCGCTGATCCCAATCCGTTGCACATGACCTACATCATCGCCGGCGCAATCATCGTTGGCGCGCTGCTTATCGCAGCCATCGTCGCCTGACCGTCACGGGCGCGCTGAGTCGTGCAGCATGCCGACGCGGCCGGAACGGCGCTGGTGCCGCTGGAAGGGGCCGATCCCGCTGCGCTGAAGGCGCTCACAGGTGCCCTCTCCCACGCGCTGGCCGCGCTCACCGAAACTTCGCGCACGGAATTTCTCGCCAGCTATCGCCTTGAACATGGCGCAGCGGCGGCTCGATGGCTCGACTGGGCCGCGCCCATGGCGCGACCACCCAGGGCCAAGCTGTCGCGGGTGCTGCTGGTGCGTCTGCTCGAGCTGCTGCCGCCGTTTCTGGATGCCGATGGCCGCTTGCGCCTGGCCGGTGCAATCTGGCGCGGCGCCAACCAGAGGACGGGGGCGGCGGAGTTGCGCGTGCCGCAGCGTTTTGCAGACCTCGGCACCATCATTGCACTGGTGGAAGAGCATCTGGATCTGGGTCCTCCACCCGCGCTCGACGCGGCGTGGGAGTTCCCCGCCGCCTGGCTTGGCGAACCGCTGCTGCAGGCGCATGCGGAGAGTTTGAAACGTCTCCTTGCGCTGGACCGGGCAGAGCAGCTCTCGGCGCTTCGGGCTCAGCTCAGTGTCGTGCTGTCGCAGGCCGAGCGCCTCGAACGTATCGACCTGCGTTTTGGCGTCGGCGGCCGCAGCGTACGCGTGTGCACGGACGCCTCCGTCAACGTGCCCGTGCTGGTGTTGCTGGACGCGCCGGCTCCGCCGCGGGCGCGTTACAGCCCTCTGCTGCCCTGGGCGCTCGGCTGGTTCGTGGTGGGTTTGCTGGTTGGCCTCGGCGGGCTTGGCGCGCTGATGATGTGGGCGCCGTGAACGCGTTCTGGCATCGCCTGGCCGTAGCCGGTCTCATGGCGTGCGGGCTCATGCTGTGCGTGCTGGCTGCCCTGCAACTCAGGCACGTCGGGCATGCCCCGGCGGGCTGGATGCAGCTAGCGCTGGGACTCCTGCTGCTGGTCACCGCCATTGCCTCCTACGACGTTCGCCGGCCCTTTGCGGTGCTGGGCCTGCTCGGTGTCTGCAGCCTCACCGGCGCCGGTCTGTTCTTTGCAGGAGGCTGGTCCCTGGCGGGAGTCGGCCTGCTGGTCGTAACGGTGGTGGCGCTGCTGGCCGATCTGCTTACGCGCCCGGCTACCATCGTTCGGTCGCTGCACGACTTCTACGAAACGGCCGTGGCCCTGCGTCGCGTACGCCGTAATCCTGCACAGGAAGCTGTCATCCACCGCATGGATCTGTTGCTCAAAGCGCAGGCTCGCCACGAAAATCGCCGTCATCTGCCCTGGGCGATGCTGTTGCGGGCGCCGCAGGGCGTGTATCTGTGGGGTTCGGTCGGGCGCGGCAAGACCTTTCTGCTGGACGCGATGTTCGATGTGGCGCAGACACCGCGCAAGGTGCGCCTGCACCTGCATGAGCTGATGGCGCGCCTCAATGCCCTCGTCAACAGCGGCTACACGGTGCGCCAGGCCGCCGCTGAGCTGGTGCCACGGCACGCCCTCGTGGTGGTGGACGAGGTCAACATCGCCGACACGGCCTCGGCACTGCTGTTTGCGCAAACGGTGCTCGACTGGTGGCGGCGGGGCTGTGTGGTGAGCTTCAGCTCCAACCAGGCGCCCGGGCAGCTCTTTCCGGACGATGCCCGTCAGCACGCAGCCGTGCGGCGTTTTGAAGCGCGTCTCGAGCGGGCCTGTGAGGTGATCGAGCTCGCCGGTGCGGTTGATTACCGCCTGCAGAAGCTCTCCGGGGCGGATCTGTATCAGAGTCCGGTCACGCCCGAGACCCGTGGGCGACTCGCCCGCGTTCTGGAAGCGGTGAGCGAAGGCCCTGCCACGCAGGAACCCATAGCGCTCGGCGACCGCCCGCTGCCGGTTCAGGCCCGGGCTGACGGTGCCGCCTGGTTGGAGTTCGAGGCGCTGTGCGGTGCGCCATTCAGCTACAACGACTACCTGCGGCTGGTGAAGCACTTTCCGACCCTGCTGGTCGCCAACGTCCCGCGCCTGGAAACCCTCGATCGGGCCCGGCGCTTCGCCTGGCTGGTCGAGATCATGTACGACTCGAAAAAGCGCCTGATCGTCAGCGCCCATGTGCCTGTGCACGAGCTGTTCGCCGCGGATCTCATCCAGGCAGGATCGGTCGATTTTCTGAAGATCCAGAGCCGTCTCGTGGAGATGCAGTCTTCCGAGTACGATTACTCGCTCACCTGAACCCGCGGGAGTGTTCATGCGTAACCTGCTCGCACTGCCGGCCCTGCTGCTTGCTGGCGCCTGCTCGGGCCCACTGCTTTATCTGCCCGGTGGCGCGCTGGAGGGGCCGGAACGGCCCTGGACTGACGCGGTGGTCCCTCCAGGCGGCAGCGTGATTCAGCTGGAGACCAATCCTGCTGACCCCTACTCGGTGAACATCAACGCCGTGGGCATTGATGGCCGGCTCTACATCGACCCTGCCCCGGACCGCCGCTGGTACCAGCACATGGTCAGCGATGCCGATGTGCGTGTTCGCTTCGGCGGCAGCGAGACCATCTACACCGCTCGGGTTGTCGAAGCCGAGGAAGCCGTGCGGACACAATTCGAAGCCGACCGTATTGTGCTGCGCCTGGTGCCGCGGGAAACCTGACGGTCAGCCCGCGCTAGCCGCCTTGGGCTTGGGGCGCGATGCCGGCACGATGGGAATCTCGGCGTCGCTCATCTCGTTGCGGGACGGTCGTCGCGCCAGAGCCGCTTCTATGTAGGGTGCCAGCTCTTCGGCTTTACGCGCTTCCCGCGCTTCCCGGCCGGTCGCAAAGTCGTCGTAGACCTCGCGCTGGAACATCTCCAGGCTCTCACAGATGTGTTCGTGCCGGTTGTTGCCACCCTGCTGCAGGAAAATCACCTGGTCTACACCGGCATCGGCAAAACCCTGCATGTGCGCACGGAACTCGTCGGGGGTGCCGATACCCGGTGAGCGAGCCATGCTGCGGTCAGGATTGGCTTCTTTGCCACCGTAAGCCACGTCCTTGACGTTTTCTCCCGCCGCGCGGGCAGCTTTGCGTGCTTCGTATTTCTCCCATAGGTCGCTGCGACCCGGCCGCACGTCGTCTGTCACCAGGGCCCCGATGGCGTACTCGAAGAAGCGGAAGCCATCTTCGCCGCGGCGGGCGGCTTCGGCGTGATCGGCGTGCAGGGAAAAGGCTGACACCATGGCGATGTTGGCATTTACGCTGTGGCCCAGCGGTACACATTCGTCAGACTTGATCGTGTCGTAGTACACCTGGCTCCAGGTTTTGGCCTCCTCCGGATCGAGGAAGCTGAAGGCGAGCACCCCGAGCCCGTTCTGTGCGGCCACTTTGATCGTGTCCCGGTTGGTGCAGGCCATCCACATTGGCGGATGCGGCTTCTGCACCGGCTTGGGCAGCACGTTGCGACAGGGCAGCGACCAGTCTTCACACTCGTAGCCTGGATAAGGCTCCATCACCATCATGTCGGCGATCTCGCGCGACGCCTCCAGCGACATGGCGCGCTTGCGCTTCGCCTGGATACCGAACCCGCCCAGCTCGAGCCGTGTGGCCCCTTCCCCGATGCCGAACTGGGCGCGGCCGTGAGAAATCAGATCCAGCATCGCCACCGCTTCTGCCGTGCGGGCCGGGTGGTTGTAGTTGGAGATCACCTGCCGGATACCGAAGCCAACCTTGATGCGTTCGGTTTTTGCGGCGATGGCCGATAGAAACACCTCGCTTGCGGAGCAGTGCGAGTACTCCTCCAGAAAGTGGTGCTCAACCGACCAGGCGTAGTCGATACCCAGCTTGTCGCCGAGCACGCACTGCTCGATGGCGTCGTCTACCAGGCGCTGTTCACTGTTCTCTGTCCAGGGTTTGGGCAGCTGCAGCTCGTATAGCATGCCGAATCGCATCGTGGTTCCTCCCGTTACGCGTGCGTCAACCCGACGATGGTAGGAGATCGGCGTTGCTGCCGTCCAGACGGTAGAGGGCAGCGGCGGCCGCGTGCTTTAATCGACGGGTTGCCATCAGCTGGAGGGGACCATGAGTGCGAACGAAAGTACGAACAAAGTAGAAGGCCTGCATCACCTCGCCGTGTGCACCGCAGACATGAAAGCCCAGATCGAGTTTTTCACGGACAAGCTGGGCATGGAGCTCGTGGCCTTGTACTGGATGCACGGTGTGGAGAATACCTGGCATGGTTTCCTGCGGCTGAACGACGAAAGTTCCATCGCCTTCGTCTGCAATCCGGAGATTGGCCGCATTCCGCGCGAACTGGGTGCCAGCCACGCAGGTAATCCGGGTGCAAATTGCGCGGGCGGTGCCATGCAGCACCTGGCCCTGAAGGTGAAAGACCACGATGAAATGCTTGCGCTCAGGGATCGGCTGCGCAGCAAGGGGGTGCCCGTGATGGGGCCGGTTGATCACGGCATGTGCGTGTCCATGTACTTTGCCGGTCCGGAAAATCTGTCGCTGGAACTGTCCTACTCCAGCGAGCCCATCAATCAGGAAGCCTGGATCGATCCGGAAGTGGTGGCGCTGGCCGGTATTTCCGCCGAGGAGCTGGCCCGCTACAAGCGTCCCGACGGGTTCGCGGGAGAGGGTGGCAGCATTGCCAACCCTGATCCGGCCACGGCGCCCGGTCCGCACATGACCGGTTACCCGGAGGGTGTGTACGAGCACATCATGCGCACGCCGGACGAAGCTTTCTGGAACAGCCTCGAGAATCAGCCGCCGGTGGCTGTGGAAAGCTGACCGGCGCTTTCGCAGCTGATCATGCGCGCGGTGTGGGCGCTGATGCTTGCGGCATCGAGCACGTGGGCGGCCGACTTCGCTTCCCCGGGTTTCAGCTACGAAGGCGACACGCGCGCCCGCTACGAGTCGCTGGACGGACAGTACCGGCAGGGTGCTACCGGCAGTGACCAACTGGCTGCGTTGCGCACCTTGCTCAGGGCGCAGTATGTCGACGGCAACGTGGGTGTTTTCGGGGAGCTGCATGACGCGCGCACTTACCTTGACGATGCCGGCACGCCGCTGAGCGGCAGCTTCGTCAACACCTTTGCAGTTTTGCAGGCTTACGTGGCCGGTCGTTTCGGCGCCACAGAACTGAGACTGGGACGGTTCACCCTGGATATCGCCAGTCGCCGCTTCGTCGAACGTAACGACTTCCGCAACACCATCAACAGCTACACGGGCGTCCATGGCACGTGGCAGCCGCCCGGGAATGGCACGTTGGACGCGTTCTTCGTGCGCCCGGTCATCAAGCTGCCTTCGAACCGCGCCGACCTCGACGGCAACGACTACGAGGCGGATGAGGAAAGCGATACCCGCTTCTTCTGGGGCGTGCACTGGCAGCGGCCCGAGCTGTTTGGTTCCGTACAGCTGGATCTCTTCGTATACGGGCTGCGCGAAAGGGACGAGCGTGGCACGCCGACAGCCGATCGCGACGTCTACGCACCGGGCCTGCGACTTTTTCTATCTGACGCCCCTGGCCGCTTCGATTTTGAGCTGGAGACCGCTTACCGTTTCGGTCACCGGTCGGCCAGCGATGAGCCGGGTGCAGATCGCCTCGACGTTCGCGCGCGCATGGTGCACGCCGAAGTGGGTTACACCTTCGACAGCCCATGGCGGCCGAGGATTGGTCTCGAGTATGACCTTGCTACGGGCGATCGGGCGGGTAGCGATACCTACGAACGCTACGAGCGTTTTTTCGGGACGCGCCGCGGTGACCTGGGTAACACGAGCATTCACGGACCGCTGACGCGGTCTAACGTATCGGTGCCGGGGGTAAGGCTGTCTTTTGCCCGCGGCCGCCTGGACGGTCGCCTGGTCTATCAGCGTGCGTCGCTGCATTCTGCGGAGGACAGCTGGATTGTGGCGCGGCTGCGCGATAAGAGCGGAGCATCGGGTGACCGGCTGGGGGATATGTTCGACTTCCGCGTTCGCTACTGGCTGAAGCCAGCGACGGTTCGCGTCGAGGTGGGTGGTTCGGCTTTGTGGTTCGACGGATTTGCGGACAACGTTGCCGGTGGTCCGGAAGCTTCCCGCGCCCTCTACGGCTACGTGCAGGCGGGTTGGTTTTTCTGAGCTGCGGTGACGGGTATAGCCTGACAGTCTCAGCCGGAAACGCCGGTATCCTCGACTGCCAGGGCTGCGCGCGCTTCAGCGGCGGCTTTGACCACTGCGGGACGCGGGTAGCCATCTGCCACGAGGCCGGCAGAAACCTGGAACGCCCGCACGGCGGCACGGGTACCCGGTCCCAGCACACCGTCGACGCCACCCGGGTCGAACCCCAGTGCCTCCAGGTTGCCTTGCAGCGCTTTGAGCGCAACCGTCGGCAACGCGATCAACTCTTCCCCCGGCAACGGCACCGCCAGCCTTCCGGCACCGGCAATGCGGTCCGCCAGGCGTCCTACCGACAGCGCGTAACTTTCTGAACGGTTCCACTGCATGATCACGTCGAAGTTGGGATAGACGACGAAAGCCGGGCCTTCATAGCCCGTGGGCAGCAGCACGGCGGCTGGCAGATCCAGGTCAGGCAGGCGCTGGTCGAACACGTCCGTTACTCCCTGCGCCCGCCAGACGCTCAGGGGTTGGGGCCGGTCGGCCCCGGTGAGGCTGTAGTCGAAGCCTTCGGGCAGCAGCACTTCGCGGCCCCAGCGGTAACCGGGCTGCCAGCCCATGGACGCGAGGTAGTTTGCACCCGACCACATCGCGTCTTCGATGCTGCCGTACAGGTCGCGGCGCCCGTCGGCATCGGCGTCCACGGCGTAGCGTACGAACGTGCTGGGCATAAACTGCATGTGGCCCATGGCGCCCGCCCACGAGCCCCGCAGCTCCTTCGGCGTGAGGTCACCATCCGCGACGATGCGTAACACCGCGAGCAGCTCGCGGGTGAAGAACTCGCTTCTGCGCGCGTCGCACGCCAGCGTTGCCAGGGCACTGGGAATGGAGAGTGAGCCGAAGTAGCTGCCGAAGTTGGTTTCCAGCCCCCACAGCGCCACGAGGTACTGGGCGGGAATGCCGGTGGAGCGTTCCACCCGTTGCAGCAGCGTGCGGTGTTCACGTACGAGCGCCCGGCCCCGCTGCACCCGGGCTTCGTGCACCCGCTTGTTGTAATAGGTGGCAAAGGTCTGGGTGAATTCTGGTTGCTTGCGGTCAGCGGCGATGGCGCGCGGTAGCTGCTCGACCGTGTCGAACACCGCGGTGACCGCTGCGGGGGGCAGACCGTCAGCAAGGGCGCGGGCCTGCAGGCCGGCTGTACACTGCGCGAAGGCAGCGGCCGCGTCTTGCGCATCGCTTGCGTCTTGCGCACCGCTTGCGTCTTTCGCACCGCTTGCGGCATTGCCGGTGGCGTAGGTGAGCGCAAGCAGACTGGTCAGCAGCAGCCGGGCGCCTGTGCGGCAGGTCAATCGCCGTGTCCTTTCCCGGGTGGTGGTGCCCGGGAGCATGCGCGCTCGCATGCGTCTCCTTCCGTGATCGCGGCTGCGCAGTATCGCTCAAACGGCCCGGCCAGGTACATGGGGAATCGCCTCGCGGGGCTGTCAGCGCGCGTCTGCTGGCGCGGCTCGCCCCCGGGGCGGTAGACTGTCCGGCTTCCAACGGACGCACAGCGTCGGGTAAGCACGCCTTGGACATCACACACATTCTCGAGGGTTTGAACGAGCCGCAGCGCGCGGCGGTTTCGGCGCCCTTGGGCAATACGCTCGTTGTGGCCGGCGCCGGCAGCGGCAAGACCCGGGTCCTCGTGCATCGCATCGCCTGGCTCATCGATGTGGAAGGTGTGTCGCCGCACAGCATTCTGGCGGTCACCTTCACCAACAAGGCAGCCGCGGAGATGCGCGCGCGCATCGAAGAGCTGCTCAACATTTCCGTGCGCACGCTGTGGGTGGGCACGTTCCACGGCATTGCGCACCGCCTGCTGCGCATGCACTGGCAGGAAGCAAAGCTGCCGCAGAACTTTCAGATCCTCGATGCCGACGATCAGCAGCGCCTGGTGAAACGGGTCATGCGCTCTCTGGACATCGACGAGCAGAAATGGCCCGCGCGCCAGGCCACCTGGTTCATCAACGGGCAGAAAGACGAGGGTAAGCGGGCGCATCAGGTTGCCGACGCGGACGAC
>CAZYYJ010000084.1:0-22952 GCA_964651595.1 uncultured Pseudomonadales bacterium
GGGATGCTCCCGGGGCGTGGTTTCGCGTGTCCACCTACATCGCCGAGCAGTTGTTGATGCAGGATGTGGAGCTGGCTGCCGCCGTGGCCAGCCCGGCGGACGAGGGAGAGCCTCACTCGTCGTAGCAGACCATGTTGCGACCGCCGTGCTTGGCCATGTACAGGGCGCGGTCGGCGGTTTTCAACACCGCCTCGGGCACGCGGGTCTGTTTGGTCACGGTGGCCACGCCGATACTCGCCGTCACGGCGAGATCATGACCCACGAGATCGAGATAGGGATAGTCTTCCACGCCGCGGCGCAACCGGTGCGCCATCTGCAACGCGCCGGCCTTATCGGTTTCCGGCAGCAGCAGTGCAAACTCCTCTCCACCCAGGCGGCAGGCCACGTCCGTGACGCGCTTGACGTTGTTGGTGACCGTGGAAACCGAAACCAGCACGGCGTCGCCCACGTCGTGGCCGAAGCTGTCGTTGATGCGCTTGAAGTGGTCCAGGTCGAAGATCAGCACCGAGAGGATGCTGTTGTGGCGTTTTACCCGCTCGAACTCTTCGTTCAGGCGGGTCATGAAAAAGCGCCGGTTGAAGAGGTTGGTGAGGGCGTCGGTGTGGGCCATGCGCTCGAGCTCGTCTTTCATCTCAACCAGCTTGCGCTCTGAGTTGCGCCGTTCCGTGACATCACGGAAGACGAGGGCCACGTCACTTTCAGGGTCGCGGTCGTTGAGCGGTGTGGTTGCCACCTCGAAAGACGACTCGTTGATGGTGCAGTCGGAGTTGATGGCGCTGTTCAGCAGCAGCTCCAGCGAGAGGTGAGGCACCAGGCGGGTCACCGGCGTGCCGATCAGCTCGTCGTCCAGCGTGTCCCAGGTCGTCTGCGCGGAGCGGTTGAAGTCCAGAATCACGCCTTCGTGATTGATGACCAGCACGGGATCTTTCAGCTGTTCGACCACAC
Source organism: uncultured Pseudomonadales bacterium (assembly GCA_964651595.1). Lineage (GTDB taxonomy): Bacteria > Pseudomonadota > Gammaproteobacteria > Pseudomonadales > Azotimanducaceae > UBA4421. Next base: position 946 of record CAZYYJ010000084.1, read on the forward strand.
GGTGACGCACAACCGGCATCTGGCTGCCCGTGCCGATGGCAAACACGACCCGACTGAGAATCATGGCGGCAAAGAGAAAGCCCAGCGTCGTGAGGTCTAGCCACGGCCATGGGTTCAGCGGGGACAGGCTGTAGAGATTGGCCAGTGCAACGCACGCGGGGGCCAGAATTGCCGCCCATACGGTTCTGGAAGGCTGCTTGAATTGCGCCAGCGAGAAAACGAGGATGCTGGTGGCCACCAGGAGCAGCGCATAGCTGTAGAACGCGTTGATGTGCCAGGCAAAACCGTGCTCGGTCACCAGCCCGTGATAGCCGTTGCTTTCCACCACCTCCCACGACAACCAGATGAGCTGGTGGTGGTGTGTCGACACCACCAGCGCGAGGGTGGCAAGGGGCACGGTGGCAACCGCGGCAAGCAGAATGCGGGAAACGTGCAGCGTGCGCTGGCTGAAGGTCAGGGCAAATTGAAACCACGCGACCGGGGCCAGCGCAATCCCGGCGTAAGAAGCCTGATTGGCGGCGATTTTCGCCGCTTCTGAAATCACCAGCGTTTCCACGGCCTGGGGACCTGCCCACAGCACGATAGCGAGCAGCAGCAGCCGCAAGCCGGTGCCACCGGGTTCGTGCAGGTTGGCCCTGGCGCGCACGAATGCGTACGACGCGAGCAGGGTCACCGCGAGCGGAGGAAGGGACCAGATGGTCAACTGAAACAAAACACCGATCCTTCGTGTGCAATGGCCCGGCGTGCCGGTGCCTGGCGCGGAAAGTCCTAAGCCGTAGCATCGCCTGTCGCGCGGCGCCACTACAAACGCGGTGGCCGGGATTGTGCACCGCGTCACAACGGCTTCGCGCGTTTGTTCACACCAGGAACGGAACCCGGGGCGGTTGTCCTGCGCTTCATAGGGCTGTCACAATCCGCTCTTAAGGTGCGCGCGGATGTCGGGCGGGGCTTACCTGCCACCCGGTATGCGCAACACGGGTAGTGCTATGACCTCAAAATCTATGGCTTTTGATGACTATCTGGCGCGATTGCGGGCCCGGCTGTCTGGTGAAGCAGGCGGCCAGCGGCGCGTGGTGGCGTTCTTCGACCTGGACCGGACCCTGATCGACGGCTATTCCCTCACGGCGCTGGCGTGGCAGCAATTGTTCAACGGTGACCTGTCGCTCCGCCGCGTGATCTCCCTCGGCGCCATGTTTCTGGGCTATGGCCTCGGCCGCAAGGACTACGCCGAGATGCTGCAGGCCACGGTGAACGACATCCGCGGCATGACCGAGGAAGCGCTCTACGCGCTGGGGCGGCAGGCCTACGAGGAGCGACTGGCCAGCTGGATCTACCGCGAAGGCTTCGAGCTAGTGGCGACGCACCGGGAGCTCGGCCATGACGTGGTCATGGTCACGTCTGCTACCCGCTATCAGGCTGCCCCTGTGATCGATGCGCTGGGGTTCGACGAGGTTGCCTGCACAGAGCTCGAAATTGTCGACGGCAGAATTGCGGGCGGTGTCCGCGCCTGCTACGGCCCGGGCAAGCTCGACGCGGCGCAGCGTTACGTGGGGGCCGTCGGGGCTGAGCTGAGCGACGCCTACTTCTACAGTGACTCGCCGGACGATCTGCCGCTGCTGGAGGGGGTGGGAAATCCTGTGGTGGTGAACGGCAAAGCCAAGCTCGTCAAGATCGGCACCGGCCGGGGCTGGCCGACCCTCGAGTTTCAGGAAACCGGCTGGGCAACCCCCAGGGCTGCCTGATCAGCCGCCCTTGCGGGCCGACTGTGGTTTAATCGCCGGAAAGTCGGACGTGCGCTCATGATTGATCTGTACACTTTTCCTACGCCCAACGGGCGCAAAGTCTCCATTGCCCTGGAGGAATTCGAGTTGTCTTACGAGGTGCACACCGTGCACATCGGCAAGGACGAGCAGTTTGCGCCCGATTTTCTGCGCATCAGCCCGAACAACAAAATTCCCGCCATCGTGGATCGCGACAGCAATCGCTCGATGATGGAGTCGGGGGCCATTCTCGTGTACCTGGCAGACCGGGAAGATCGGTTCTGGGGCAGCGACCGCTACGTCACGCTCGAGTGGCTGATGCTGCAGATGGGTGGCGTCGGCCCCATGCTGGGCCAGGCGCACCATTTCCTGCATTTCAACCAGGGTAAGGCGCCTTATGCCGAAGAGCGCTATGCCAGCGAGGCGAAGCGCCTGTACCGCGTTCTGGATCAGCGCCTGGCCGACCGCGAGTATCTGGCGGACGAATACTCCATCGCGGATATGGCAACCTGGCCCTGGATTTCGCGCTACGAGTGGCAGGGCATCGATTGGGCCGCCTACCCGCACCTGAAACGCTGGTACCTGACCATCGCCGATCGCCCGGCGGTGCAACGGGGCTACGACGTGCCCATGCCGGTCAATCCGATACCGCGTCCAACATAGCCGTCAGGCGGGCGACGAAGGTGGTGGATGCCGCGTCGTCGTAGGCGGTTGGCGCCACCGCGCCCCACACGGGGCCAGGCCACGCGGCATCACCCTCGAAGCGGGCCACGACGTGTACGTGCAGTTGCGGTACGAGGTTACCGAGGGCGCCAACGTTCAATTTATGGGGAGCGCAGAGCCTCTCCAGAGCGCGGGAGACGAGCATCAGCTCCTGCCAGAGGGTGCTCTGGTGGTGGGCGTTCAACTGGTGCAGCTCGCGCGCGTCGGGCACACGGGGCACCAGCAGCACCCAGGGATAGGTGGCGTCGTTCATGAGGCGCAGCGACGACAGCGCCAGCTCCCGCACAGGCAGCGTGTCTGCGGCGAGGCGCGGGTGCAGCGTGAATAGCTCAGCGCTTGCCATAGCCGCCCACCCAGATGGGACTGGACCACGCAATGGCATCGTTGGCCTGGACGACGCGGACAAAGTAGTAGTCCCCCTGGGTGTGGCCCTCGTCGCTGAGGGAGAAGCTCACATCGCGCGGTGCGTCGGTGACAATGCGCCGCAGCGTGACCCGGTCGGTGTACGCATCCACCGGCTGCATGGCGGACACCCGGCCATCAGTGATGTCCTTCACGGCGAGGCTGAGGCTGATCGCGGGCACCCGCTGGTGCGGGCGGTAAATGGTGGGACCACCGCCGCTTTCGCGACTCTCCACGAGGTCGAGCTGCACGGTGGCGCTGCGCTGCATGTCGGTCAGGGTGAGGATGAACGAGCTGGTGTCGCCGCGCGTCATCGTGTTGAACCGCGCTGTGCCGGGCGAATCCTCCTGGCGCGTCAGGCGCTGCTGAATGCTCGCATCGTTCGGCCTGATGTCCTGGAGCCGCGCGTTTTCGACGCGCAGGGTGCCGTCCCAGGTGCGCCAGCCGCGTGGATTGTCGCCGGGGTGCACGGGTTCGGCGTCCGACTCGAAGCTCAGCAGAAAGCGGTCGCTGCGATTGAAGCGGTTCTCGGCAACGGTGAGGTAGTCTTTGCTGAAGATGACGGCGCCGTTCTTGATGACGTCCACGCGGTCTATGGGTGCCGTGCCCGCGACGGTGCCGTCGATTGTCCGCGTCTTGCTGAAGGGGATGCGTTTGCCCATGGTGGCGCCGTTGACGGTGAAGTCGAGAATCATGCGATCGCCGGTGGTGGCGTACGCGCGCAGGGCTTTCATGCCGTCGAAAATACCGTCGGTGGTTTTCGCGTCTGCGAGCACGGCACCTAAACCACCTCGTTGTGACAGTGAGCCGCCGAGGGGTGCCGAGTAGCCCGGCTGGCTCAGGTGGTTGTCCGAGGCTGCCGTGAAACCCACCTGGTGTCCCTGCTGCAGATACATGCGACCGAACCATTCGAAGGTGCCGTGCTGGGACATGATTTCGATCAGCGGTTCCAGCTCCGGGTCATTCAGCCGGTAGTCGCCGGCCTGGTGCGCGTGCGGAATGACGACCACGTCCCGGGTGGCGGTGCCTGCGCGCAGGCCCTGGTAGAGCCGGCTCAGGGTCGGGTAGAACTGCGCGGGCACGCGGTCCCGGCCTTCCGGCGTACGGAACAGCACGTTGTGGTGGCCCCCTGAGGTGTTGGCCACGCTCCACTCGTAGCCGAGATACGCGATGAAGCGCCCCGGTTGCGTGAACCGCTGCACGTGCTCCCGCAGCACCTCCCACTCGGCATCGTCCAGCCAGATGTCGTGCTCGGAGTGGGTGACGAAATCGAGCCGTGCATCGTCCCGGGCCCAGCGCATGAAGCGCTCGGGGGTGCCGATGCCCTCGGCGAAACCGGAATGTCCATGCGTGTCGCCCCAGAAAATGCGTGGTCGTGGCTCGGCGGCCACCAGGACGGGGTTGACCTCCCCGGAGAAGCTGCCGTCTTCGGCTTCAATGCCGAAGCGGTACACGCCGGGGGTGTCGAGCTGAACGTCGACCAACGTGATGGCGCCGCTCGTTGGAACCTTGCGCCACGGCTCATCGTTCAGGGTGAGCACCCAGGTGTCGGGCACGGCGCGCGCACGGTTGTAGAAGGCGTCGCGCCCCCGGAGCGCCAGTTCGAAACGCTCGCCCGGTTGCACCACGGAAGGTGCAAAACCGGCGACGCCCGCCAGAGCACTGCCCGTGATGCGCACGGGCTGAATGGGCAGGCTCAGAAACTGCGTGCTGGCGTTGAGGGCCAGATACACGGGCAGTGGCATACGGTCGCTGGACATGGTTGGCATGCGCATGCCGACGCTGCCCTGGCGCGTGTCGCCGTAGGTGAGGGTAACCACGTCGCCGGGCGCCAGCGTGCCGGATGCCACCCGGAAAACCAGCGTTTCGCGCTGGCTGCGGAAGCCACCGTGCATGCCGGTCATGGGCGCCGTGGTGGCGACGAAGCTCACCTTCGGGTTGTTGGACTCGATGGTGACGTAGCCGGGCTCGGTCGGCCTGGTGGTCTGCCATAGGCCGAAGTTGGCCATGAAATGGCGCGCGAGCATGAAGCCGCCCCCGGTCTGAATGGCAGCCGCGCCCACGGTGTATGTCTGGGTGATGGTGGCGTCGCTGCCGGCTTCGAACGGCCCCGGCGTTGCGGTCAAGGTGCCCAGCGCATCCGGGTGCGTGTCCAGAAAAGCAAGCTCGGACAGCGTCGCATCGAGCGCGGCGAACGCCGCGACGTTGGCCTGGGTACTCAGCGCTCTGGCTACGCTGAGCGTCGCGTTGACAGGCACGTAACGATCGGCGAGCGCGTAGGCGTTGATCCAATCCCACGCGGTGCGTGCGCGTGCTTGTGCGCTGCCGAGGGTGGTGGGGGTGTCGAGGCCGGCCTTCAGATCTTCCACGGCCTCCCGCAGCAGGGGTGGCAGGTAGTCGCCAGCAGGCATCTGTTCGCCTTCCACGACGGACGCTTCTTCCGCGAGCGCCGGCGACGCGCTCATCAGCGCGAGCGCGACAAACAGAACAAACAAAGCGAGTGGTCGCGCCATGCGGTCAATTCCTCCAGCCAGCGTGGCACTTTGCCGAAAAACGCCGGCCCGGGAAAGCGTGGTTGCTCAGCGCGGGCGGTCGCCGGTGATCGTGACGCGGTGCATGACGCGCCGATACCCGTCGTAGCCACCCTGCGCCGCGTGCATGGTGCAGCGGTTGTCCCAGAGCGTCAGCATGTGCGGCTGCCATCGGTGACGGTAGACGAACTCCGGCGACAGGGCATGGGCAAACAGCCCGGCCAGAAGCTGATCGCTTTCGGTGCGTGGCACGTCCTGCAGACCGATGGTGTAAACGGGGTTGATCCACAGAGCCCGCTCCCCGGTTTCAGGGTGGGTGCGCACCACGGGATGGGTTTCCACGTCCCAGGCCTGTGTCCCCGGCCGGATCGGCATGCTCCGGCCCGGTCCCCCGCCGCGCAGGTAACCCTCGTGGCTGTACGCACGCCGGGCGCTGTGCAGGGCGCTCAGTCCGTCGAGATCGGCGCGCAACGCCGGATCGAGGCTTTCGTAGGCCCGTACCCCGTCCGCAAAGAGCGTGTCACCGCCGACGGGAGGCACCACCTTCGCATGCAGCAGCGTGGCGCTTGGTGGGTGTGCTTGAAAAGACCAGTCGTTGTGCCAGGAACTGCCGAACGGGCTGACCGTCTCATCAGCCTCGCGACGAACCTCCAGCACGTGTGGATGCCCGGCCATGGGACGCACGTACGGGTCGTGGCCGAGGCGCCCGAGGCTGCCGGCAAACCGCTGCAGCTCGTGCAGGGAAAGATGCTGATCGGGAAAGTACACCACGCGGTGGCGCAGCCACAGGGTGCGCAGCTCAGCAGTGGTTGGCGGATCGAGGGGCTCACGCAGAGACAAGCCCGTGATGGCTGCGCCAAAGCCAGCCTGGTGCGGCTGTACCCGTAGCGGTCCACAGGTCTGCGGGTTGCCTACCCGCCGTTCCAATTGGCCTGCAAAACAAATAGGGTAGCCACGGCGACGACGGCGCCGACGACGAGAATGGCCAGGTAGATCCCGGCCGTGTCATCGCTCTCGCCACTGGCCTGCCGGCGGCGGTGCCTGGTGACCGCGTACACTACGCCGAGAAATATCAGCGCTGGAATAACGAACTGAATCAAGTAACGCACAGCGTCGAACCCACGCGTATAGCTGACAGCTTGGGTGCTTTGAGCATAACGATTCGCCCCGGAGCTTGTAAATGTCCTGGTTGAGTGAGCACTGGCTCGCCGTGGTGCTGCTGGGCGCGTACACGCTGCTGCTGCTGCGCAACGCGTATCTCGGCAGCCGGGCCAGCACCGGCATCGAGGGCTACTACGTCGGTGGCCGCAACATGGGTGGCGTGGTGCTCGGCATTTCCTTTTTCGCCACGTTTGCATCCACCAACAGCTACATCGGCCATGCCGGCAAGGGGTATGCCTACGGGATCCCGTGGCTGGTGATGGCCGGTACGCTGGTGCTGTTCACGTATATCTCCTGGCGGTTCGTTGCGCCGAAGCTGCGTGCCTTCGTGCATGAGACCGGGGCGTTGACACTGCCGGACTACCTCGGCGCCCGCTTCGCGGGGCCTGCTGACCACCCGCGCCACGCGGTGCGCTGGTTGAGCGCGCTGATAATCGTGTTTTCGAGCCTCCTTTACCTCGTTGCCATCTTCAAAGGTGCCGGGCACCTGTTTCAGCTCTTTCTGGGCATCAGCTACAGTGCCGCGGTGGGGGTGACCCTCGTGATCGTGGTGCTGTACACCAGCATCGGTGGCTTCGTTTCGGTTGTGCGTACCGACGTGCTGCAGGGTGTGTTGATGGTGATTGGATCGCTCGCGATCTTCTACTTCGTGACCAGTGCCGCCGGCGGCGTGGGCGCCATCACCACGCTGGCAGCTCAGCCCGATACCGCGTTTCTGTTCGAGCTGGATGCGGGTATTCCTTTTGCCGTGCTGATGGGCATTTCCCTGTCCGGGGCCATGAAGCTGCTGGTGGACCCGCGACAGCTGTCGCGCTTCTTCGCGCTGCGGGACGAACGGGAAGCGCGCCGGGGTATCTGGGTGGCGCTGATCGGCCTGCTGCTGGTGCAGTTTGCGCTGTTTCCCGTCGGTGTGTACGCCCATCTGTTGCTGGACGGCGTGACGGATACGGATCTCATCGTGCCGACGCTGGTGGCGGATCGGGGCGTGTTTCCGCTCTGGGCCGCCGATTTCCTGATTGTTGCCATCGTGGCGGCTGCCATGTCGTCCATAGACAGCGTGCTGCTGGTGGCTGCCTCCACGCTGTACAAGAACCTGGTGGAGCCCCTGGCGCCGGCGGCCGCCCGCCGCCAGCTCGGCTGGACGCGGCTCGCTGTGATCGGCTTTGCGCTGGTGGCCGCCGCCATTGCCCTGAATCCGCCGGGGGACATCGTGCAGCTCACGATCTTTTCCGGCAGCCTCTACGCGGTGTGCTTTCTACCTGCGGTGCTGCTGGGCCTGCACTGGTCGGCAGGCACCGCGCGGGGTGTGATCGCATCCATGCTGTGCGGTACGGCCATGCTGGTGGTGTGGCTGGTGCTGGGTTTCTCCAGCGTCGTGCACGAGGTATTTCCCGCGCTGGCGCTGTCGCTGGTGGTGTACTACATCCTCGCGCGGAGGCCTGCAGAGGCCCACGACGGGTCGCTGTCCCGATCGGGGTGAGTCGCAGGCAGGCTGTCAGTCCACAATCGCCTGATAGGTCAGCACCTGAAAATCCTGCCTGATGTTGATGTGCGTGTAGGGCCGCACCTGGGTCATCAGCACACCCACCAGTTCCTGCTCGGGGTCGAGCCAGGAAATGGTGCAGTACGCGCCGCCCCAGTACCCGGCTCCTTCTGACAGCGGTGTGGCAGCCGCACCGCGGTCGGTCACCACACCGTAACCAAGGCCGAAACCCATGCCGGGGCCGGCGAGCCACAGGTCCAGATCACCGGTATGGTTTTCGAGCATGAGGCTCACGGTGGCGGGTGCCAGCAACCGCACACCATGGAGCTCGCCGCCGTTCAGCATCATCTGCTGGAAGCGCAGATAGTCGCGCACGGTGGACACAAGGCCCCCCGCGCCGCGGAACAACGTTCGGGGATTGTCGATCCAGCGGCTGTCGACCGTTCCGGGATCCTGCGCCACGATTTTGTTGTCGTCCCCGGGCGTGTATTGCGTGGTGAGGCGTGGTGCGTCTTTTTCTTCCAGGTAGAAATGCGTATCCGGCATGTCCAGGGGGACAAAGATCCGCTCGCGGAAAAACGTATCGAGATCCTGGCCCGAGATCACCTCCACGAGGCGCCCGACGATGTCGGTGGCCGCGGAATACTGCCAGGCTTCGCCCGGCTGGTAGTTGAGGGGCATGCTGGCCAGGCGTGCACTGAGGTCGGCGTTGTCTGCTGCGCCCCGGGTCGTCTCCCGATAGGCTTCCACGTTGCCGATGTAATTGTTGGCCAGCCCCGCCGTGTGCGTCAGCATGTCACGAATGGTGATGGGGCGATTCGGTGCCACGAGCTCGCCGGTTCTGCCGCTGGCGTCAGCCGTGGTGCTTACTTTGACGTCGCCAAACTCCGGCAGAAAACGGCTTACGGGATCCCGCAGCTGAAAAAGCCCTTCTTCCCACAGCATCATCAGGGCGACCGATGTGATGGGTTTGGTCATGGACGCAATGCGGAAAATGGCGTCTTCCTGCAGGGCCTTGCCGGCGGCCACGTCCATGTCTCCCTGCACGGATAAATGCACCAGCTTGCCTTTGCGCAGCACGGCCGTGATCACCCCCGGAGTGAGCTCGGCATCGATGTAACGCTGCATGGCCGGGGCGATGCGCGCCAGCCGCTCGGACGACATACCCACCGCTTCCGGGTTTGTTTCGGGCAGTTCCCGGGCCTGCGTAACCGGCGCGGCCAGCACCAGGGCAATAGGCAGCCAGCGGAGACGGCGCACCTCAAGCAGCCTTGTCGGCTTCGACCCTGGCGACGCTGGGGTGCTTGGCCATCAAGGCCATCACGGCCTGGATCTTCGGGTGATCTGCGAGCAGGTCCTGGCCGAAGATCTTCTGGGTGATGCCCGAGGCCAGGCCGAAGCAATAGAACGTATAGAAGTCGGCGATGGTGAGCGTTGCGCCGGCGGCGTAGGGTGCGCCGACGAAGATGCGATCTACAGCCGCCATGCCTTTTGCCAGGTCGGCCTCCGTGGTGGCTTTGGTTTCGTCCGAAACGGTCTGGCCGAAGAATGCTTCCGGCAGGCAGCGGCGGGCCACCAGTTCCACGTTGAGCTTGATGTGGCAGGCAAGTTCCATGGCCTTGCCGGCTGCCAGCGGATCGGCGGGCAGCAGCGGCGGTTCCGGATAGGTGCGCTCCAGGTAGGTGGCGATGGCGAGGCTCTCGGACATGAACGTACCGTCCACACCGATGGACGGCATGCGGCCCATGGGTGTTCTGGCGAGATTGTCCGCCTCCTGCGTCGGGGGCGCTTTCACCTCCTCGAACTCGACGCCTTTTTCGATCAGTAGCGCCTTGGTGAGGCTGTAGTAATTGCTCATGCGCAAGCCGTACAGCTGGATCATGGTGTTCCCCTTCGATGTGATTGCCGGTCAGCCCGGCGGAAAATAGGTGTTGGTGATCTTGTTGTGCAAGGTAGTGAGCTGTTTCTGGCGCGCATCCACCCACCGGTGCAAGCGCTCCCCCGTGAGGGTGCGGACGCGGGCGCGCTGCAGCTGGCGACGCAGGTTGTCCACCTGCGCCAGCGGCTCGCGATTCTTGGGCAGCGCCCGCAGACAGTTGCGGATGGTGGTGAGGCTGCGCAGCAGCGACCGCGGCAGTTGCGGGTGCTTGAGCAGAAACTCCAGCACGTCCGCCTGGCCGATGGGCTGCTGCACCGTCTCGGTGTAGCTCTCCATGGCGTCCACAGCGTTCAGCACGCTGCGCCACTGGATGGTTTCAAAGGGATCCAGCTCGGCGTCGGGCGAGAGCAGGCTGACGGTGCGCAGGTCGACCAGGCGCGTGACCATGTCGGCCCGTTCGATGAAGTTGCCCAGCCGCAGAAACTGCCAGTCGCCGCCATGCATCATGGTGCTGGAGAGAAAGCCATCGATCTGTTGCAGATGCTCGATGGTCTGCTGCAGACCCCGGGTGCGGCGGGTTCGCGACAGCGGTTCCGCAAGCGCTTCTTTTGCATCCAGAAAGGCAGCGTTCACGTGCTCGAAGGCGGCGCGCGGCAACGACGAGCGCAGGGTGCGGGCGTTCTCACGGGCCGCGTTCAACGACGCCATCAGCGAGCCGCCGTGACGTCGGTCGCTGAGCAGGAAACGCGCCACCTCGCGCTCGTACGTGGCCTCGCCGTTGGCATCCAGGGGCACGCCGTACAGCTCGGTGAACGTATCCCCCAGCGCAAGAATGTCCACCAGTGGCAGCCAGCCCAGCGGCAACCGCGTGGGCAGATCCATCATGAGGCTGGCGTTCACGGAGACGAGCCGGGCCGTATTGCCAGCCCGCTCCAGGTAACGCCCCAGCCAGTAGGTGCGCTCGGCAGTGGAGGAGAGCAGCAGGTCGCTCATTCGACGTCGACCACCCATGTGTCTTTGCTGCCGCCACCCTGCGAGGAGTTCACCACGATGGAGCCTTTGCGCATGGCCACGCGGGTGAGCCCTCCCGTGGTAACGAACTGCTGGGCGCCTGAGAGAATGAACGGCCGCAGGTCCATGTGTCGGGGTTCTGCGTGGTCTTCGATCAGCGTCGGCGCTGTGGACAGGTTCAACATGGGCTGGGCCATGTAGTTGCGCGGATTGGCGCGAATGAGTTTGGCAAAACGGTCGCGCTCTTTGCGGCTGGCCTTGGGGCCGATGATCATGCCGTAGCCGCCGGACTCGTTGGCCGGCTTCACCACCAGCTTGTCGAGGTTGTCCAGCACGTAGTCGCGACTTTCCTTCTCCACGCACCGGTACGACGGCACGTTGGACAGCAGTGGCTTCTCACCGAGGTAGAACTCGATCATGTCGGGCACGTAGGTGTAGATCACCTTGTCGTCAGCTACGCCGCAGCCGGGGGCATTGGCAAGGGCCACTTTGCCGGCCTGCCAGGCGCGCATGAGTCCCGGCACGCCCAGCACGGAATCGGCGTTGAACACCTCCGGGTCGAGAAAGCTGTCGTCGATGCGGCGATACAGCACGTCGACGCGCACCAGACCCTGGATGGTACGCATGTAGAGGTAGTCGTCGTCGCCCACCACGAGGTCACGCCCTTCCACCAGCTCTGCGGCCATGGCGTGGGCAAGATAGGCGTGCTCGAAATAGGCCGAGTTGTAGATGCCCGGTGTCAGCACGGCGAGCTGCGGCTTGGCGTTGTTGTTGGGATTCAGCGATCGCAGGCATCGGGCGAGCTCGTTGGGATAGTTGTCCACCGGGTGAATGAAGTAGTCCTCGAACAGCTCCGGAAACACCCGCTTCATCACTTCGCGGTTTTCCAGCATGTAGCTGACGCCGCTGGGCACGCGGAGGTTGTCTTCCAGAACGTACACGGTGCCGTCGCCGTCGCGAACCAGGTCGCTGCCGCAGACATGCGACCACACGTCGTGGGGCGGGTTGATGCCGGCGCATTCGGGGCGGTAGTCCTTGGAACGGTCGACGTACTCGCGCGGGATGACCCCTTCTTCCAGGATGCGCTGACGGTGATAGACGTCGTTGATGAAGGCGTTCAGCGCGCGTACGCGCTGCTTCAGCCCCGCGCTGATCTGATCCCATTCACTCTTGAGAATGAGACGGGGGATGATATCGAAAGGCCATTCGCGGTCGATGACGCCGCTGTCGTCGCCTGCGTACACCGTGAAGGTGATGCCCATGGAGCGGATTGCGAGCTCGGCGGCGTTTTTTCGTTCGACAAGCTCAGCGTCGTCCAGCCTGCTCAATGCGCGCTTCAACGCGCCGGCGCCGCGTCTGGCCTGACCGCCAGGCGTAATCAGCTCGTCCCAGAACCCGGCTGCCTGGTAGTCCTGCCATTGAATTGCCATGGCCGGATTGTACACTCCGCCGTCGATTCTCCTAACCCGTTTGCATACGTGATCGAACTCGGTGAGGCAACTCGGCTTCTAACAAAGGCTCGGTGCATCGTGGCGCTGACAGGGGCTGGTGCCAGCACCAACTCCGGCATCGGCGATTACCGGGACAGCGCCGGCGCCTGGAAACGCGCCGCACCGGTGCAGCATCAGGACTTCATGCGGTCGCCGGCCTGGCGGCGCCGCTACTGGGCGCGCAGCCAGCGCGGTTATCCGGAGTTCCGCCGCGCCCGCCCCAATGCCGCCCACACAGCGCTTGCGCGGCTCGAGGCAGGCGGGAATCTGCGCGGCGTAATCACCCAGAACGTCGATGGCCTGCATCAACAGGCGGGACAACGCCAGGTCATCGACCTGCATGGCCGCCTCGCTTACGTGGTCTGCACGGCGTGTGGTGACAGGCTTGAACGGGACGTGTTGCAGGACTGGCTGGAAATGCGCAACGCCGCCGTCGCCGACGCTGCGTTTGCGGCGGCGCCGGACGGGGACGCCGATCTGGTGGCGGTGGACTACGATGCCGTGCAGGTGCCGGACTGCGAGCGCTGCGGCGGCATTCTCAAGCCTGACGTCGTCTTCTACGGCGACAGCGTGCCGAAAGCCCGTGTGCAGAACGCCTACGCCTGGGTGGACGAGGCGGATGCTCTGCTGATTGTCGGCACGTCGCTCATGGTGTTTTCCGCTTTCCGCTTCGTACGGCGCGCCCACGAGCGCGGCATACCCATCGTGCTGCTGAACGACGGGCACACGCGAGCCGACGAGCTGGTCACGGTGAAAGTGCCGGGGGACTGCGGCGTGTCCATGACGGCGCTGGCGGCAGCGCTGACCGCCCCGGCGGGAGTCTGACAATCACCGCTGTACAATGACACCCCAGGGGTAGACCATCGCCTCAGCGCCACTTCAGGAGGTATCAGTGCCATGAGCATCGGTGTCGGCGACAGAATCACCAGATGCCTGCCCGCCGCATGTTTTGCCTTTGCGCTCCTGCTCACCGCAGGCGGGGCGAGGGCCGAGGCATCCACGGCAGACGGGGCGCCGGGGGAGCGCGCGGACACGCAAGCCCGCGCCAAAGACGATCGCTCGACGGGCCTGTCGGCGGAAGAGCTTCTGCAGCGAACGCCAGAGCCTGAGGATTATGTCGACGAGGTGCGTTGCATCGACAGCCGCCGCGTCCGCAACTCCGAGGTGCTGGACGATCAGCACGTGGCGCTGCGCATGCGGCGCGATGAGTATTATCTCATTCAATTCGAACGGCGTTGCCCGGGCTTGCGCCGTGGCAAACCGATCATGATGGAACCGCGGGCCAGCCGGCTGTGTGTGCACGACAGCATCCGCGGCATGTACGAATTCGGGTCCAGCGTGACACCGGGCGCCCGCTGCAGCATTCCCGGCTTTCAGCTCATCACCAAAGAGCAGTTGTCGGCTTTGAAAGACACCATCGAAGCAGAGCGGCGCAAGAAGCGGGAGGCGTCCTGACCACCGGCGCCCCGGAAGATGTCTGGCTGACCTGGGCCAAGCGGCTGCATGCCCTGGCCTCCACCGGCGCACACTACGGCGCCAGCGATTTTGACAAGGAGCGCTACGAGGAAGTGGCGGGTATCGCGGAGGCGATGCTGGCTGCATTGTCCGAGCAGCCCGTCGAGGCCGTGCAGCGCTTGTTCCCGGCCTTCGGCAAAGGCTATGCCACGCCGATGGCGGAAGTGCGCGCAGCGGTGTTCCGGGACGAACGGGTGCTGCTGGTACGGGAGCGGTCCGACCAGCGCTGGACATTGCCCGGCGGCTTTGCCGACGTTGGACTGTCCGTGGCGGAAAATGTGGTGAAAGAAACGCGGGAAGAGGCCGGGCTGGACATCGTCCCGCGCAAGCTCTTTGCCGTGCGCCACAAGGCCAAGCACCCGTATCTTGCCGACGTGCGTGACTTCTACAAGCTGTTCTTTCTGTGCGAGGAAACGAGTGATGGTCAGGAGCCCGTTGCGGGTTACGAGACGGTGGGAGCGGAGTTCTTTGCTTTCGATGCGTTGCCGCCGCTGTCCCTGGGGCGCGTGCTGGAGGCGGATCTGAAGCTGGCGCTGGCCCATCGCCTCGACCCTGCGCTGGCGCCTGCCATCGACTGACGGCGGCCTGGTATGCTGGGCAGCAGCAGCGTCGGGGTCAGCCATGGATCGAGGAAAAGAGCGATGAGCACAGTGTCGAACGAGCCTGTTCCCTACATGGCAAGAACCCGCGCGTACTACGAGGCGCAGGGGTTCGACAAGCCGTATCGCTACGCCCATCACCAGGAGGCACCGTTTGCCCCGCTGCCCAGGCCGCTGGCCGAATGCACCGTCGGGCTCGTTGTCACTGCGGCCACGTATCCGCGCGCGAGCCTCGAACCGCGCAAGGTGGACTCGGGACCCACGCAGCCGCCGCCGCAGCGGCTGTACGGTGACGATCTGTCCTGGGACAAAGAGGCCACCCATCTGGATGACGTGGCAAGCTTCTGTCCCATTCCCGCGCTCAGCGCCCTGGTCGAGCGCGGCCGGCTCGGTGCCATCGCGTCGAGGTTTCATTGTGCGCCCACGGAATACAGTCATCGCGCAACAACCGAGCACGACGCGCCCGAACTGCATCGGCGGCTGCTGGAAGATGGTGCCGACGTCGCGCTGCTGGTGCCGTTGTGACCGGTTTGTCATCAGACCGTGAGTCTGACGGCCCGGTACCTCGAGGCGCAGGGGATGCCGACAGTGATCGTCGGCTCCGCGCTGGATATCGTGGAGCACTGTGCGGTGCCCCGCTTTCTGTTCGTGGACTTTCCGCTGGGTAATCCGTGCGGGAAACCCTGGGACGAAGCCATGCAGGCGCGCATCGTCAGTCACGGGGTGAAGCTGTTTGAGACCGCGCGGACGCCCATGACAACAGAGCGCTCCCCCGAAAGCTGGGGCAGCAACGGCTGGCGCGCGCGCTATCTCGAGATCACAGACGCCAATCGCGCCGAGCTGGCCCGCAAAGGAGAGGCGCTACGGCAGCGCCGCGCCGCCCGCGAACGTCGCTCTCTCTGAACGCCGGGCAATGCCGGGGCCGGACGGCCAGTGATGTGTATGTTGCGGCTTTGGTGTAAGTTTACGGGGCAGCGAATCGGCCGGGAGGGGCGTGTCGCGTGCCGTGTCGCATGCCGTGTCGAATGCAATGAGGCCGACAATTTTCCACGCTTCAGCAGTCTGCGTGCACGACGCGACTGCTTCCGCACCAACGTCCGCGACTGCGTCACGAGCGGAAACTTTGGGGAACGGTGACAGAATGAAAAAACTCAACCTCTGGATGTGTCTCGCCGCCCTCGCCGGCGCCCTTGCCGGCGCCCTTGCCGCCGCGCCGGTCCGGGCGGAGTTCGAACCCGAACCGGTCGGCGTCATAGAGAGCCTCGACAGCTATCCGCCCCATTGGATCATGGTGCGGGATTTCTCGTTCTTCCACATGCTGGAAGGCAAGGTGCAGGTTGTTGACCCCCTCGGCGAAACGCTCGGCGAGCAGTTCAAGGGGATGATCACCGCGAGCTTCATAGCCGCCTACGAGCGCAGCGCCACCCGCAACGAGTTGTACGTGATCGAAGACTTCTTCTCGCGCGGAGGCAGGGGTGGCGAGCGTACCGGTGTGGTTGCCATCTACGATCCGGCCACCCTGGCCGTCATCGGGGAGGTGGTGATTCCGCCAAAGCGTATCACCGGCATGCCCAAGCTCACCGCTACCAATTTCATCGGCGGCGAACGCTTTCTCGGTGTCTACAACTTCACGCCAGCGCAGTCCGTGAGCATCGTTGATCTGGAAAGCCGCGAATTCGTCGCCGAAGTCAGCACGCCCGGGTGCGGCTTTGTCATTCCCAATGGCAAGCGCAGCTTCACCTCGATCTGCTCTAACGGTGCCTTCCTCACCAGTCACCTGAATGCGGACGGCACGCTGAAAGACACGGCCAAAACCGACGTGCTGTTCGACCCGCAGAACGATCCGATCTTCGAAACGCCCGCCATGCTCGATGGTGTGGCCTACTTCCCGACGTTCAGCGGCCAGATCATGCCCCTGGACGTCAGCGGCGAAACGGTGGCTGCGGGAGACCCATGGCCGCTGGCGACAAACGACGAGGAAGCCACCTGGCGCCCGGGGGGGATGAACCTGATCATGGTCGACAGCGCCGGGCTGGGTTACGTGCTGATGCATCCCGAAGGCGGTGAGGGCACGCACAAAAACGGCGGCAGCGAGGTGTGGGTATACGACTTTGCCGCGGGCGAGCGCAAAGGTCGTATCGAGTTGAAAAACTGGGGCCTGTCGCTGGGTAACTCCGGCAGGGACGAGCAGCGCTTCATGTTCGTCACCAACACGGAAATGGCTATCGACATGTACTCGCTGCCGGATGGTGAGTACCTCAAAACCCTGAACACCGGCGCTGCTACGCCGTTCATCGTGGAGGGCGCCCAGTAGCATGACCGGCGTGGCGTTGTCCCAGACCGTCGCTCTGCTGGTGAGCTGGCTGGTGGCGTTGATTTTCGCAGCCGCGCTGAGGCACAAGGTGCAATCGTGGGCGCGCTTCAAGGCGAGCTTCGCCGCCTACCGGCTGGTGCCGGAACGGCTCGTCACACCGGTGGCGGTGGTACTGGCCGGGCTCGAAGGCTGGGTGGTGCTGGGCTGCCTCGCCGGGCTGCCAGCCGCACTGCTGACAGGTGGGGGATTGTTTTTCGTTTACGGCGTTGCCATGGCCATCAACCTCTTCCGTGGCCGGCGTTTCATCGACTGCGGCTGTGGCGACGAACCCACGCCCCTGGGCGCCGGTCTGCTGGTGCGTAACCTCGTTCTGGTGGGACTTGCGACTGCGGCGGCCGGCGGCGTCCCGGACATGCGGTCAGCCGGGCTCGAGGTGCTGGTCGCGCTGCTGGGTGCGGGCGTGGCTTATGGCATCTACGCGGCCATAGATCAGCTTCTCGCCAACCGCGGGTTGCATCGGCGCCTGTGGCTGGGAGTGAGCTAGTGGATCTGTTGGCCGTTTCAGTGGTGGTGCTGTGGATCCTGGTGATTGTGCTGGTTGTGGTCGTGTTTGCGCTGGCGCGACAGGTCGGTGTGCTCTACGAGCGGGTGGCGCCAGCCGGGGCGCTCATGATCAACCAGCAGCTCAAGGTCGGCGATGCCGCCCCGGAAATTGCCGTGGAAACGCTCGATGGCAAAGCAAGGTCGGTTGGTACCGCGAGGCAGTTGCTGTTCTTTCTGGCGCCCGACTGTCCTATCTGCAAGAGCCTGCTGCCGGTGCTGAAGACCATGCGTCGCGTAGAGGGCAGCGTTGAGATTGTGCTGGTGAGTGACGGCGCCACGCAGGCCGAGCACCAGGCGTACGTGGAAGCGGAAGGGTTGCAGCAGTTCGACTACGCGCTGTCCGAGATCGTGGGGCGCAGCTACGGCGTCGGCAAGCTGCCGTACGCGGTGCTGATCGACGAGCGATCGGTGGTTGCCTCGCTGGGTATCGTCAATTCGCGCGAGCACCTGGAGAGTCTTTTCGAAGCGCAGCGCCTGGGTGTCGCATCGATACAGGATTATCTCGACCAGGAAAACGGTCAGGATTCGCTGCACTACGATGCGGCTGAAAACAAGTAGCAAGCTTGGACAAAGGTAAGAGCCATGCACGATAACTTTTTCGACAGGATTGGTGAGCGCCTGAGCCGCAGCGTGGCACGGCGAACCTCCCGGCGGGGGCTGTTCGGACTTCTGGGAGCCAGCGTGGTGGGTGCAGCGTCTTTGCCGCTGCTGCCGGTAGCGCGTGCGGCCGGTGGCGCGCAGCCCAAGGCGGCGGCCGTGCCGGATACAGGAGACGACCTGACGTGTGAGTACTGGCGCTACTGTGCCATCGACGGTTTTCTGTGCACCTGCTGTGGCGGCAGCGTGAACACCTGTCCCCCCGGCACCGAGATGTCACCCATCACGTGGATCGGCACGTGTAACAATCCGGTCGACGGTCTCAACTATGTCATTTCCTACAATGACTGCTGCGGTAAATCGGGCTGCGGCAATTGCCTGTGCAACACCAACGAAGGCGACCGGCCCATGTACAACCCGCCCAAGAGCAACGACATCAACTGGTGCCTGGGCACCAGCAGCGCGGTTTACCACTGCTCTACGGCCATCATCGTCGGGGTGGCGGTGGAGTGATGCGCCCGGCTCTGCTGGCGCTGACGCTGGTCTTTGCCAGCGCGTCGCTTGCGCAGGAAATGCCTGGCGTGGACAACGCGGCCCGGGCCAAGGTGAATTACATGCTGAACTGTCAGGGGTGTCACGGTGCCGACGGCGCCGGCACGGCAGACGGCGCGGTGCCCACCATGAAGAACTTTCTCGGCAATTTTCTGGCGGTCCCCGAAGGGCGTGAGTTTCTGATCCGCGTGCCGGGCTCGGCGAACGCCGCGCTGTCCGATGCCGCCCTGGCGGAAGTGCTGAACTGGATGCTCGTGCAGATCTCGCCGGCGCAGCTTTCCGGCGGCTTCGAGCCTTATACGGAAGCGGAGGTTGCGCGCTGGCGCCAGGCGCCGCTCGACGATGTCATCACAGAGCGGGCGAAGCTGATCGCCCGTATGGAACCGTAGCCCTCAGCTTCATATCACATCGAAGTCGACCACGACCTTCTTTGAGATGGGGTGTGCCTGACAGGAGAGTACAAAGCCTGCTGCCACTTCGTCCGCAGACAGGGCGTGGTTGAGATCCATGTCCACTTCCCCCTCGAGCACTCTCGCCTTGCAGGTGGCGCACACGCCGCCTTTGCAGGAAAAAGGCAGATCCATGCCGTTGTCCATGGCGCCGTCGAGAATGTTCTCGCCGTCCGCGGTCAGCTCGAAGGAAATCTCCCGGCCCGAGGAGCGCACCACCACTTCCGTGGTGAGGCCCGCGTAGGCTTTCGCCCGGGCGTTGTGGCGCTCGATGGCGGCGCGCGCATCCTCCGGAGAAGCGAAGAAAAGCTCGTAGTGAATGTTTGCCTCGGCCACACCTTCGCCGCGCAGGCCGCGGGCCACTTCGGAAATCATGGCTTCCGGGCCGCAGAGGAAAAACTCGTCATAACCGCGGATGTCGATGAGGTGTCGGTTCAACTCGCCGCCTTTACGGTTGTTGATGCGGCCGTTCAGCACGGGGGCTTCCTGGTTCTCCCGGCTGAAAATGTTGATCCATTGCAGGCGTGTCATGTAGGCGTTCTTCAGCCACAGCAGCTTGTCGCGGAAGACGATGTCACCGGAACGCCGGTTCCCGTACAGCAGGGTCACTCTGCTCTTCGGCTCGGTTTCCAGCACTGTTTTGACGATGGAGATGATGGGGGTAATGCCGCTGCCGGCGGCAATGCACAGGTAGTCTTTCTCCTGATCGGCGTTCAGGGCCGAGGTGAACTCCCCCGCCGGAGGGCTTACGTGCACGCTGGCACCGGGTCGGAAATGCTCGTGGGCGTACCGGGAGAAGGCGCCACCGTCGATCTGCTTGATGGCCACTGCGAGAGGCTCTCCGACTGCCGCGCAGATGGAATAAGAGCGGCGCACCTCTGCACCATTCAGAGTCGCAGAGAACGTCAGATACTGGCCCGCCTTGAACGTGAAGGTTTCTGCCAGCGGTGCCGGTACGTCGAGCTGCACGTAGAGCATGTCGTTGGGCTCGGTGCGGGTCTCGGCAATGGTGAGGGTGTGCAGGTCCATCAGCGTCTTGCCTAGATACCTTTGAAGTGGTCGAAGGGTTCCCGGCAGTCCGTGCAGCGGTACAACGCCTTGCAGGCGGTAGAGCCGAACTCGCTGACCAGCTCGGTATGCTGGCTGCCGCACTGAGGGCAGGCGGCGGTATGCGGCGGCGCTATGCCATACGTGCGCAAGCGCTCCCGGGCATCCGGGGCCATCCAGTCGGTGGTCCATGGCGGTGCCAGGCGAACGCGGATGCGCACCTGCGTGTGCCCGGCAGCGTGAAGACACGTCGCTATCTCCGTTTCGATCATCTCCATGGCCGGACAGCCGGAATAGGTGGGGGTGATGACAACTTCGATCACGTCGTCCACCCGCAGCACATCCTGTAAGACGCCGAGATCCCAGATGCTCAGCACGGGCACCTCCGGATCTTTCACGGCATCGAGCACATCGAAGAGTGCGCTGCACGGCGAGGCGCGCCGCTGCGCCAGCCGCTCGGCGCAGGCCGGGGAAGTCAGCGGAATGATGTTGTCGCTGGCCATGGCTGCGGTGCTGGCCTTACCAGCTTGCGCCCGGGTAGGCGCGCTGCATGAACTGCAGCTCGCTCAGAAGATGGCCCAGGTGCTCGGTGTGCACGCCGGTCCGCCCGCCGCTCACCTGCCAGTCCGACCCTGGCACACGTATGCCCACGTCGTTCAGGACAGCGTCCACCTCGCTGCGCCAGGGTGCCGCCAGCTGGGCCCGGTCCACGGCGACGCCGTCGGTGAGGAGCGCGTCTTCGAGCTGATCCATGGCGAAGAGCTCGTCCACATAGCCCCACAGCTCGTCCACGGCCGCCTGCAACCGCTGGCGGCTGTCGTCGGTGCCCAGCCCGAGGCGGCGCATCCACTCCAGGCTGCGGCGCTTGTGGTAACGCACTTCTTTCACGGTTTTTTCGGCGATGGCCGCCAGGTTGGTGTCCGTTGAACGTTGCAGCGCAGCGAAGAACAGGTCTTCGAACGCGTCGAGCAGATACTGTCGTGCCATGGTGAAAGCGAAGTCCCCCCGGGGCAGTTCGACCAGCAGCAGGTTTTCGAAGGCGCTGACGTCGCGAAGGCCGGCAAGCTCGTCCTCGTCCTGCCCGGTGATGCTGCCGGCGTAGCCGTACAACATGCGTGTGCGACCCAGGAAGTCGAGTCCCACATTGGCCAGGGCCAGATCCTCTTCCAGCGTGGGCGCCTGACCGCTCCACTCGCACAGGCGTTGCCCGGTGATCAGCGCGTCGTCGCCCAACCGGATGGCGTAGCGGGCAACGGGCTGCTTGTTTTCTGCCTGGCTCATGGTGGCGCGCTCACATGTTGTCCACGCCGTCCGGCATGGTGTAGTAGGTTGCATGGCGGTAGGGCTTGTCTTCCATCGGGTCGTAGAACGACGCTGCGTCGGACTCCTGCGAGGCGTGGATGTGACGCGTTTCCACTACCCAGATGCTGCAGCCCTCAGCCCGGCGGATGTAAGCGTCGCGGGCGTACTCCAGCGCCTGTTCGGCGTCGTGAGCGTGCAGGCTGCCGACATGGATGTGGTCGAGGCCACGGCGGCCGCGTACGAACACTTCGAACAGCGGCATCTGGTTGCGATTGGTCATGACGGTCTCCGGAACGGGCGGTTCAACCGGCGTCGCGCGCGGCGTAGGCGGCCATGGCATCGCGCACCCACTGCCCGTCCTCGTGGGCCTGGGTGTGCGCCCGCAGCCGTTGTCGATTGCACGGACCGTTGCCTGCGATCACGCGTTGAAACTCCTCCCAGTCGATTTCGCCGAAGTCGTAGTGTCCGCGCGCTTCGTTCCATGCGAGGGCATCGTCGGGCACCCGCAGGCCGATGGCCTCTGCCTGGGGCACCGTCTGGTCGACAAATTTCTGCCGCAGCTCGTCGTTGCTCTGGCGTTTGATTTTCC
>CAZYYJ010000085.1:0-22432 GCA_964651595.1 uncultured Pseudomonadales bacterium
CGACCCCCGGCGTGACAGGCCGGTATTCTAACCAGCTGAACTACCGCTCCGTATGGGTCTCTCAACGATGGTCCACAGTTCAGGCGAGGACTCTGAGAGATGGTGGGTGTTGCAGGGGTCGAACCTGCGACCTACGGCTTGTAAGGCCGTCGCTCTCCCAACTGAGCTAAACACCCAACGCGTAACCAATCTTGCCTGACGGCAAGGGCGCGTATCTTACCGTAGCGGATCGGGGTGTCAAACAGCGCGACGCACCCGGGAATGCTTCGGGAATTTCGCGGGAATTCGTCCAGAATTTCTCCACGACTTGTTGCAGGAATCCTGGAACTATTTCGGACCACGTAGTTCAAAGGTACTGACGCCGGGCTGGTTCCCTCCCCTCCCCAAATCCCTGCTAGCCCGGCGTCTTCCTTTTTCTCTACGGAGAAACGGGTGCGGCGATCTCCCAATCGCCGCACCCGCCTTCCCAAGCCCCATTTCGTTGCCGAAACTCTCCTTCCACCAGGTTTTTTTCCTCATTTCGTCGTTCACAGCACCTTCACACCCGGTCTGAATGAAGTTGTTTCAACTTCCTCGTTCGTTACCAAAATCAGCCAGTTAGCCAACCTTGCTCAGTACGCCGTCACACACTCCCCGGTTATCCACTCACTTATCCACCGCCTTATCCACATATCCACCCACTTATCCACGTAGTTGTACACACGCACGCCAGCCAACTTGCTGACGTTTCACTGGTCACCAGGCACAGACGGAGTATTCTGGTTTCCAAGGTCAGACGACGAAGCCAGCTCTCTGATCAGCCGGACGGAAGGGAGCCTGCAAGGGCAGCCGGAAGGACGGAAGACGGGAGCGACGCGGAAGCGACCGACCGTGACCCATAGCCGGGTCGGTGTCGCCGGGCTAAAGGCGGCATAAGGGAGACCAGCAGGCGGGTGCGACGTTAACGCGGAGCCGCATGCCCTTCCGACCTCAGCAAGGTGCCGGACACCACGCTGGACGACGTAGCAAGGCGTCGGGAAAAACAACGACTTGAGTCAGCGGTGTGAAAGCATCGCTAGGGAGAGTGACCGGCCGAGTGTGCGCGCTTCGGCGTCGGGAGAGAGAACCGCCCCTGTGGTAATCAACCCCTAAGTGCACCGACCGGGAACAACCCCTAAACCTTGCTACCGGCTCGCCGAAAGGCGAGCACGGGGCAGGTTTAAAACGAGAGAGAACCTTGCCAATGGCAAGGTTTTCTTATTTGCGCGTCCGGAAAATCACTCAGGCAGGGCGTCTTCTTCCCAGGGCGCGCTCCGCAGGTCCACGATCACCGCCGGGGCGTCAGCCCACCCGCCCTCATCGCTATCAGACCTTCGCGCATCGGCGTTCAACCCGCGCGTGCCATAAACCTTCTGCGCATCCGCGTCCGTCAGCACGTCGTTCGCAAAACGGGTGAGCAGACTGCACAGCTCGCCGCGCTCCGCCGGCGTAAGCGCAACCCCGGTTACCCCTTCGATCTGCGCGATGAGCGCGCCTCCCCTCGAGCCAGGCAGTTCGCACGCCGACACCGCGCTCGCAAATACGAGCACACCGAGTGCTGTGAACCAACGTGTAGCCATGCCTTCAGCATAGCCTTCACGTGAGACGTTGCAGAAGCCGTCGGGACCATTTCCATTGCAGCACGGGATCCAGCCAGCGATACATCCGTCCGGATATGCAGATAAGGCGCCCGCGCTCTACCGCGCGGAGGGCATCGCGCACCACCACGTCCGCGCCATACCACACAAACCCCGGGATCGACGCTTTCATGGCTGCCAGCTCGCCGGTGTCATGAAATTCCGTATGCGTGAAGCCCGGGCACAACGCCGTGACGTGCACCCCCGTTCCCCGCAGCGTCAAACCCAGCGACTCCGACAGCGCAATCACATAGGCTTTGCTTGGCCCGTAGTGACCGTCGCCAGGTTGCGCGATGCGTCCGGACACCGACGACACGTTGATCACACGCCCGAAACCGTCGGTCACCATGCCCGGCACCAGCGTGTGGCACAGTTCGGTGATGCTCGTCATCATCAACTGCAGAAACGCACCGTGCGCACCCCAGCTGCTACCATCCAGCAAAGTAGGACCGCCAGAGCCGGCGTTGTTCACAAGATAGTTCACACGCAGCTCACGCTCCTCGAGCACCTTCGCCAGACGCGCTGGCGCGCCGGGGTCAGCCAGATCTGCCGTGAGCACGGTGCACGTCAAGGCCGGGTAGGCCTTCGTCAGCGCCTCAGCCAGCTCCGTCAGACGCTCTTCGCGCCGGGCTACCAGCACGAGGTGCTGCGCCCCTGCCGCCGCGAGTTGCCGCGCAAACTCGGCGCCGAGCCCTGCGGACGCACCCGTGATGAGCGCCGTAACCGGCGGATTCATGGAGCCCGATACACCGGCCGGGTTTTCGTAAACAGCAGACTATCTGTCACCGCGTTCACCCGCAGAGGCTGGCCGGGATGCATGCGAATCCAGCTCCACGCGCCGAGCGTCCGGGTAACCTCCTGCTGCCAGGTGACCTCACCGGACAGCACCAGCAGCTCCCGCACGTGATAAGCGGCGGAAAAGGCAAACCGCGTCCCCGCTTCCACACGCACATACCCTACCGCCTCGTCACGATACTGATGGAGGGGCTGAAACTGCCCGTACGGCGCAAGCGGGTCCAGGGTTGTATTTACGGGCGTGAGGTCAGCGTCGGCAAACTGACGCAGCTTTACGAATATCACGCACCCCGGTTCGCTGTGCGGTTTGTGTGCCGTTCCTGGCGGGTTGCGCACGTAGCTGCCCGCCGGAAAGTCGCCGTGCTGGTCGGAGAACACGCCATCCAGCACCAGAAACTCTTCACCAAGGGCGTGGCTGTGCGGCTCGAAATACGAGCCGGGGGCGTAGCGCACCAGGCTGGTGGCCACCGCCACCTCGCCGCCGACGCGATCCAGCATCACCCGCTCAACCCCCGGCAGAGGCGACGGCACCCACTCGAAATCGTCGGCCTGAAGATGAGCTGTTTTGTCCAGATTGGCACGTAACTCCATGATTTTCCTTACATCATCGGGCCGAGTTCATAGGTTCCGCTAAGTTGATAGCGTCCCAGCGCAGCGAAATAGCTCTCCCGGGCCTGCACGTGCTGGGTAATCACATGCATGTCCTGAAAGCGCCGTTGCAGGCTCGCCGTCTGATAGATACCCGTGCTGCCGGCAATTCTGTACGCAGCATCCACCACCTCTGCGCACTCGCGAATGACGTGCGTGCCTGCCATGCGCAATGCCGCGCGCTCATCGTGAGTGATGGTGCTGCCGGAAGTGAGTGAAGCTACGACGCTGTCCACGGTGTCGAAGAGATAGGCGCGCGCTGCGCGCAAGCGGGCTTCCGTCTGGCCAAAGCCGTGCTGCACGTTCGGGTCATCGCGCAGCGGCCGGGAGACGAAACGTGGCGTTTTGTCCCGGGCAATGTCCAGCGCATCCTCCAGGCTGCCTCGCGCTACGCCCAGCGCAACCGCCGCGAAGCTCACAGCAAACGCCAGTGAATTCGGGATCCGGGTCATCACACAATTCACAGTCGGCGCGTCAGCCATGTCGCCCACAAACGCTTCGCCCACCGGGAGGTCCGTCACCCGGAATTCAAAACTGCCCGTGCCGCGCAGCCCGGCCACCTGCCAGTTGTCGTGGAAAGTGACATCGCCCGGCGTGAAATAGGCGATGCGATAGCCACCCGTTGAGCAGCGTGCTGCGCCCATCATGCGCGTGGCATGCTGGCAGCCACTGGAGAATCCCCAGTGGCCCGTGAGGCGGTAACCGCCCGCCTCGGGCTCGATCACACAATCGAACGGAGGTCCATTGGCCACCGAGGTATCTGCCTCTGCCCAGATCTCGGCAATGATGTCTGCAGGCAGCCACAGCGACGTTATGCCTATCACCGCAGCCTGATTGACGCACCACGCCGTGCTGGCGTCCGCTGCCGCCAGCGTTTCCACGGTGCGTAGATAGGCATCGAACGGGGCGGCAAGGCCACCAAAGTCTGCAGGTATCAGGGCCCGAAACGCGCCGGCCGCCTTCAGATCGGCCACCAGCGACGGCGGCAAGGCACGCTCTCGCTCTATCTGATCCGCCGCCGCCACCACGGCGGGTGCCAGCGCGCAAATCGGATCCAGCACGGCGGCTTGCATCGCATTCTCCAGGAAGCTTCCGTCGCATTATTGGCGAGATCTCCCACCTCGACAATTGCGGCGAAACAGGCAACCATCGCCGTTCACTCGGGAGGTATCCATGGGATTCGTCATTACCCTGTTGAAGGCCATCGCGGTCATCGTTGTGCTGATCATCGCCGCCGCGGTGCTTACCGTAACCGCTGCAGGTTTCGCCGATGGTCCCTGGGCGGTGATCGCCGGGGGTAAGTTCACCAGCGGCGAGCCGGCGGACGCCGAACCCGACTGGCAATTCGTGAAAGACTACGACACGGTGGAGTTCCAGCTCATCGAACCCGAGTCGTCCCGCACCACCTGGATCATGGTGGTGGGCGATCGCGTGTTCATTCCCAGCGGCTACATGAACACCGACTTCGGCAAGCTGTGGAAGCACTGGCCGCTGCACGCCGAGAAAGACGGCCGTGCCGTGCTGCGCGTAGACAACACCTTGTACAACCGCCAGCTCGTGCGCGTGGGGGCGGACGATCCGGACGTGCCGGGCGTGCTGTCCGAGGTGTCGCGCAAGTATTTTCAGGGTGAGCCCGTGCCGCTCGACGAGGTGGTCAGCAACAACCTCTGGATCTTCGAGTTGCTGCCCCGCTAGCCCATGAGCGACCGCCAGGCATTCACCGGTCTACGCATTCTCGACTTCACGCAGGTGCTGGCCGGCCCCTTCGCCACGCAGCAGCTCGCGCAACTTGGCGCCGACGTCATCAAGATCGAAGAACCGGGCGCCGGAGACATCACCCGCGGCCTCATGTCTGCCGCCAGCGACGGCATGGCGCCGAGCTTTCTCACCTGCAATCTGGGCAAGCGCAGCATCGCGCTCGATCTCAAGCATCCGGCCGCCAGGGAGATTGTCTTCAAGCTGGTGCAAGCCAGCGATGCCGTCGTGGAGAACTTCAAGCCCGGCACCATCGAACGGCTGGGCTTCGGCTATGAGGCGGTGCGGGCGGTAAAACCCGACATCGTCTATGCCTCCATTTCAGGCTATGGGCAAGCGGGTCCGAAGGCTGAGCTCCCCGCCTTCGACGGCGCCATCCAGGCCGCCAGCGGCATGATGAGCATCAGCGGCCATCCTGAAACGGGCCCGGTCCGGGCAGGCTACTTCGCGGTGGACATGTCCACCGCGCTGAACGCGGCCTTTGCCCTGTCGGCTGCACTGTTTCGCCGCCATGTCACCGGAGAAGGCCAGCGGGTAGACATTGCCATGATGGATACGGCCTTCATGATGCAGGCGCCGCAGCTCTCGGCTTACCTCGTCAACGGCACGCTGCCGGAGCTTACCGGCAACGGTTCGCCCACCAAGCAACCCACAGCGAACGTATTCGCCACGTCCGACGGCTTCGTGCAGGTGGTCGCGTTGCGCGAGGCACAGATACAGAAGCTCCTGGAGCTGCTGGGACGCGAGGATTTCTACGTTGGCAATGAAGATCCCGTAGACCGGGTACGCAACACCGAGGCATTCAACGACTTGTTGCAACCGGCTTTCGCAGAACATTCCACGCAATACTGGCTGAACGTTCTCGGGGAGGCTGGCGTTCCGGCGGCCCCCATTCGCACACTGGAGGAGGCGGCCACCGATCCGCAGAATCAACATCGACTCAGCATGGCCACCATTCCATCACCGTCCGGCAGCGGCGACGTGAAAGTGGCGAGCGCCGGTCACCTCACCGATTCAGCACCGCCGCACGTGCAGCGTCCGCCGCCGACGCTCGGGCAGCATAGCGCTGAGATTCTGGCTGAGATCGGCTACACAGCCACAGAGATAGAACGGTTCCGCGCAGACAACGCCATCCGCGGCTAGGCCGGGGCCCTGTCCACATGAGCAACCCTTAGCCCGCCATGACCGATTTCGCCTCGGTTACCCTCGCCATGGGCGACGTTGCGTGGCTGGCCATCGCGTTCACGCTTGGTATTCTGGCACGCCTCGTCCGTCTGCCGCCCCTCGTCGGCTACCTTGCCGCAGGGTTTCTACTGAAAGCCATTGGCGCTGTAGAAGGAGAGCTGCTGCAGAAAATGGCCGACCTTGGCATCACTCTGCTGCTGTTCACGGTCGGCCTCAAGCTCAACCTTGCCACCCTCGGCCGCCCTCAGGTCTGGGCTGTGTCCGCCATTCATATGACCGCCGTGGTCGTCGCCTCCAGCGCAGTCATCTACGGGCTGGCGGCGCTGGGGTTGTCGCTGTACACCGGGCTGGATCTGACTACGTCCGCGCTGATCGCCTTTGCACTCAGTTTCTCCAGCACCGTGTTCGTCGTGAAGGTGCTGGAAGAACGCGCCGAGAGCCGTGCCCTGCATGGCCGTATCGCCATCGGCATTCTCATCATGCAGGACATCGCTGCCGTAGCGTTCCTGGCGCTGGCAGGCGGCAAGGTGCCCACGATGTGGGCCGTGCTGTTAGTGCTGCTCATCCCTCTGCGGCATCTGCTGCACCGCGTGTTCGACCGCGTGGGACACGGCGAGTTGCTGGTGCTGTTCGGCTTTCTGCTGGCCCTGGGCGGCGCGGAGGTATTTGACCTGGTGGGGGTGAAAGGCGATCTCGGGGCGCTGGTCCTGGGAGTGCTGGTCGCCAGTCACGCCAGATCCGATGAGCTCGCCAAGACCATGCTGGGGTTCAAGGATCTGTTCCTGCTGGGCTTCTTCCTGTCCATCGGTATGTCCGGCCACCTCACCATGGAAACACTGCTCATCGGCGTCACGCTGTTTCCGCTGGTGCTGCTCAAAGGTGTTCTGTTCTTCGCGCTGCTCACACGCTTCAGATTGCGGGCGCGCACCTCGCTCATGGCAAGCATTAACCTCTCCAACTACAGCGAATTCGGCCTCATCGTCGCGGCAATCTGCGCCGCCAGTGGCTGGATCCAGAACGAATGGCTCACGGCCATCGCCATCGCGTTGTCGCTGTCCTTTGCCAGCGCTGCTGCGCTGGACCTGGTGGTACATCGTCTGTACGTGCAGTACCGGTCTTTCTGGCAACGCTTTCAAAAAGCGGATCTGTTACCTGAGGACCGCCTTCTCGACCTGGGGGGTGCAACCATCGCCGTCATCGGCGCGGGGGGTGTGGGCACCGGCGCGTACGACACCATGCGCGCCCGTCACGGCGAAACCGTGGTCGGCATCGACATCGACCCGGTCACGGTGCGGAACCAGCAGCGTCTCGGCCGCAACGTCATTCTGGGCGATCCCAGCGACTCTGACTTCTGGGATCGCATGCATGCCTCACACACGCTGGATCTGGTCATGATTGCCCTGCCGCGCGTCACCGCCACGCTGGAAGTGCTGACATGCATCAGGGAGTCGTCGGTCGACGCGCACGTGGCAGCAACGGCACGGTTCCCCGACGAGGTTGCCACCCTGGAGGCCGCGGGGGTCGCCACCGTGTTCAACGTGTACACCGAAGCCGGTGCCGGGTTCGCAACTCACGTGGCCGCGCAGGTTTCATTGCCAGACACCGCCCCCACAGCCGGCGATCGCGTGCCCGGAGACTGACAAAACCGTCAGTTGGCCCAGCGCGCTGCCAGAAAATCCGCCGTCTGCTGCACCGTTGCAGCCGCCTCGGGTAAGGTCGGGAAGATCGGCCACACGTGTATCAGGCCATCTTCTATCACCAGATGCGCATCCACGCCTGCCGAACGGGCGTTGTCGATGATGCGCACCGCGTCATCCAGCAGAATTTCCCGGGTGCCCACAAAAGCCAGCACCGGCGGCAGACCGCTCAGATTGGCGTGCAGCGGCGCCGCCAGCGGATTGCGTGCATCGTTGGGCGCGTAGTGCGCCGCCATGCCGAGCAGCGCCTCCAGACCCACCATGGGATCGTCCACCGCACCCGGCTGCGCCGAGTTGCCCGTACCCTCGAGATCAACCCATGGCGAATAGGTCACGGCGCCCGCCGGTAGCGCGTCACCCGCATCACGCAGCGCCACCAGCGTTGCAAACGTGAGGCCCCCGCCGGCAGAGTCGCCCGCCACGGCAATGTTCTGCGCATCGATACCCTGCGCCAGGAGCCAGCGATACGCCATGGTGGCGTCGTCCACCGCGGCAGGAAACGGATCTTCCGGCGCCAGCCGGTAATTGATCACCAGCACCCGCGCCTGCGCCGCCCTGCCGAGGCGCGCTGCAAACTCCCGGTAGCCCACGTTGTTGCCAATCACGTAACCACCTCCGTGCAGGTAGAGAATCACCCGGTCGGCGCGGCTTTCCGGCGTGCTCACCCAGTCGGCGTTCATGTGCTCGATCTGGATCTCTTCGATATGCGCATCGTCCGCGGGCGGGAACATCGACAGCATGGCATCGAAACCGGCACGCGACTCTTCCACCGTTCCGGCCCCGGGCGGCGAACTCTGCACCATGGCTACCATCTCTTCGTGCTGTTCACTGGGCATGGCCTATTCCTCCTTCGTGCATGGATACCGGCGTCCGGCGCTGCGCCCCGAGAAAGCCGGGGGTGGTGAGATCAGTCAGAGCGTAGCGCTTGCCGTTCTTGATGGTCATCACAATGTTGTCAGCATCGCGGATGTCGGCGAGCGGATCGCCATCCACAACCACCAGATCAGCCAGGAATCCTTCCGCCACCTGCCCCAGCTCGTTGCCTACCCCGGCTGCCTCAGCCGATTTCATGGTCGCCTGATGCAGAATGGCTGCACCGGAGAGCCCGGCGCGGGCGTACAGGCGGAATTCGGCGTGCAGCCCTGCCCCGTAGGGTACGAACGGAGCATCGGTACCGGTCACCAGCAGCGCATCACGTTCCGTGAGGGCGCGCAGCAGACGGCCGTTGGCCTCAGCGATCGCGCCCGCTGTTGGACCGAAGCGAGGTATCATCATTTCGTAGGCCCGGCGCGTAGGTGCACCGTAGAAGGATGCAAACTGCGGCGTTTCGAACCAGTCGGGCTCTTGCGCCACGATCACGGCAAACCCCGGCAGCACCGCTGTCGCGGTCAGACCCATGCCTCCTTCGGCCAGCAGCGCGACCACGTCCTGGTAAGAATAACCAAGAGCACTCACCTTCGGCTGATAGCCACGGCGGCTGGTGCCGCCGATGTGCTCCACATGATCTGCGCCATGGGCAATGGCCGGGTACAGCTCGTGGGACGAGAGCGGTATGCCCTGCTCGTGGGCGAAGGTGACGGCGCGTTTCTGCATATCGTCCGGCAGACGCACATAGGTTTTGATGAAATCGAGCTGCAACGCTGCCGTGCGCGCCAGCGCAAGATCGAGATGCGCTTGCGTAGCAATGCCTTCGGCCACCGAGTAAAACACGCGATTACCATCCGTGAGGTAACCTGTTACGTGCGTGCGCGGTCCGATACGTACGCCCGCGTCCCAGGCTTCCTGCCGGGCTTTGGCCACATAGGGGTTAGAACCAGGGTCGCGCACGGTGGTTACGCCATAGGCAAGCCACACCCGCCCCTGCGGCTCGGACGTTTCGCCCATGTGAGCGTGCATCTCGAAGAATCCGGGCACCACCGCGTGGGCCGACGCGTCGACATCCGGCGTTACCGCGGCATCGGCTGGGCCCACGCTGACGATGCGCGCCCCGTCCACCACTATGTCCTGGTTGGTGAGGTAACCCGTTCCCTGCCCTGTAAACACGCGCCCGGCGCGCAGCACGTAGCGTTCGTCCGGGCTGTCTAGCTGGTAGGTGAGCGACGGAGAAATGTCCACGCTCGTCCCGGTAGCCTGCGACCAGCGCATGAGGCGATCACCCGCAAGATAGACCGCATGGGCGCCATCAGCGCTCCACCCAGGCATATCCGTGAGCCCCTCCGTCAGCGCCACACCACCTTCTACCGGCTGCTGATTGTCATCCAGCTCCAGGCGATGCAGCCTGGCATCCTGCACGTAGGCCATGGCCCCGTCAGGCAGCAGGCGAGCATCCACAATAGAGCGATGCGGCAAGGGGCCGATCTCGTGCTGCGCCGTACCGTCAATGTCCGCAACCACAAGCTTGTACACACCTTCACGGTACCTGCGCGCATAGGGATTCAGCCGCGCAACGGCCACCCGCTGCCCATCGCTCGTCCAGGATACCGGCAGCGCCGGCATGGGCTGCAGCACCGCCTGTGTTTCGTTCGTTTCGAGATCGTAGATCGTCAGTTGTCCGCCAAGCGGGTTGCCGGGAATGTCCACGAAGAACGCCAGTCGTTTCCCATCCGGCGACCAGCTTGGCGCACTGATCTGCTGCGCCTGCACTGCCAGCACCCGTTCGTCCTGCGTGGCAAGATCCATGACGTGCAGCGACACCTGGCCCGTCCGATCGCTCACGTAAGCAAGCGCGGCTCCGTCCGGGCGCAGCGCCGGCGCCGCCTCGGCGAACCGATCTTCCGTAAGCGCTGTCAATGATCCGGCGCCTGGCTGCCAGTGCCAGAGATCTCCCAACGCCGTGAAGTACACGTGCTGACCGTCGTTGCTGATGGTCGGGTGCGCTATCCCCAGCGCCCTGCGCAGCTTGTCGGGCGCATAGTCCCGCAAGCGCCGTTCGTAGCGGTGCCGCTCCAACGGCAGCGTTACGCTGAACGGCCAGACAGTCTCTGCGCCGGTGTCCAGATCGTGACGCCAGTGCAGACCGTCGGCGGTGTAGGCAAGCTCATGCCCGGACAGCCACTGGGCGCGGAAGGGAAAAACATCGGTGCGCGCGACGGATACGTGCCGCGCCTCTGCATCGCCCGCCTCGTCCTGCAGATCTATCACCCGCAAGGCGGTTTCGGCGCCGGTATGCACCTGATAGCTCAGCGCCCGACCGTCCGGCGAGAATGCCAGCCCGGCAACGGTACCGGCATGACTGGCCAGCACACGTTCTTCCGCGGCGGCGAGCACTATGCGCGCGCCCAGCCCCTGCCGGGCCACGTACGCAAGGTCCCCCGAAGCGCTCATGGCCGGAGAATGAGCATCCTGGTTGGTGCGTGTCAGCGCTTCCAAGGCGCCGGAGCTGAGATCCAGCCGCCAGATGTCGTAACTGCCCGACCGGTCAGAGCTGAACACCACGGCGGCCCCATCCGCTGTGAGCTGCGGCTCGCGATCGTCGAACGCGTCGTTTGTGAGACGTTGCGGTTCACCGGTGCCGTCGAGGTCTACCCGGAACAGGTCCCAGGTGCCATGCCGGTAACCCTGAAACACAACACTCCGACCGTCCGGCGCAAACTGCGGCTCGCGCGCATCGTAGTAAGGAGACGTCAGCGGCCGCGCCGCGCCCGAAACACCGTCTATCAGAAAGAGCTGTCCTTGAAGGCTGAGAACGCGGTTGCCCGTAGCGGGGTCAGCCGCAGCGGCGAGATTGGTACCCTCGCGCACCGTGACGTCCACGCGCTCTATGGCAACCGCCTGCGCCTCGGAGAGGGTTTCAGGTGATCCCTCGTCAGCCGGTTCTTGCGTGCAGGCGGCAAGCACGCCGGCAAAGAGCCAGAGGGCGCAGCGTTCCCTCGATCGGCGCAGCCACATCGATCTAGCTGCCGCCGCCACTCACCTCTTTCGACAGATCCGGCGCGTGATGCGACGGCATGGCGGCCTGCCCGTCCGCGGCCTCGCCCATGGCGGCTACGGCTTTTTCGTTCTCCATGATTTTCGCCATCACAGCCTGCCCCGCCCGGTCGAAGACGTCGCGATGTTCAATCACGTAGCGCTGCGATTCGCGGTACCCGTCGAGCAGGCCATTCACCTCGGGGATGACATAGCGGGCGACCAGATCCCAGCTTCTCAGCGTCGCCTCCCTGTTGGCCCAGTCGTGCGCAAAGCCGATCACGGTGCCGAAGCCGCCGGTGAGCTGTTGCATGTCGCGAATGGTTTTGATCAGGTCATCCGGTGCACCGATCACCGCTGCACCCCCTTCCACGGCAGCCCCCTCCACCGCCGCGTCGGGCGAGTCGTAGGGCTCGGCGCCGGGGCGCATCAGCGTGCCCACGGTGTATTCGTTGTGCCACCGGTACAGACCGTGCTTGGCTTCCTCACGCGCCTGTTCCCGCGTCTCCGCAATGTGCCAGCTCATCACCACCCGCCAGTTCGACCGATCAACGCTGTTACCGTGCTCACTGGCTGCATCCTCCGCGAAACCCCACTGGTTGGGCAGGGCCTGCAGGCCGGCGGTGGACATGGAACCGATCGACAGCACTCCGGTGCCGTGTTTGCCGGCCAGGGTCATGCCCGACGGGCTCACCATGGATGCCACGGCAAACGGCAGGTCCTCCTGCAACGGCAGCAGCTGCAGCCGGGCGTCTTTCAGCGAAAACCACTCGCTGTCATGACTGAACCGCTCTTCGCCGCGCAAGAGCTTACGAATCACACCAATTGCCTCATCCTGCCGGTCCCGCTGCACCATGGGATCAATGCCCAGGGTGTACGCGTCACTCGGCAACGCGCCGGGGCCCGAGCCGAAGATCACCCGGCCTCGCGTCATGTGATCCAGCTGTACCAGCCGCTGCGCGACATTGAACGGATGGTGGTATGGCAGGGAAATTACGCCGGTGCCCAGCATGATGCGATGCGTGCGCTCTCCGGCGGCTGCCAGGAACAGCTCAGGGCTGGCAATCACTTCCCAGCCCGTGGAGTGGTGCTCACCACACCAGAACTCGTCGTAGCCCAGCTTGTCCAGGTGCTCTGCGAGCTCCAGGTCTCGCTGCAGCTGCAACATCGGGTGCTCGCCGATGGGATGATGTGGTGCGACGAAGCCGCCAAAACGAATACGTGTGCTCAAGGTGTCTCTCCTTCCCGGATACAGCGGCCATTATAGGCAGATTACGCGGGCTCTGATCGTCGTTGCCTCGACGCGAGCGCGTCGGCTACCATCAGCCGGTAACGCCGGGGTCGGAGCCGGCGATGCAGCAGCACCCGAAGAGAATTCCCCAGGCAGACGTCGGCCGCGCCGGTGGCCGGCTGACACGGAAGGCAGGCAAGACGGGGAAAACAGGGACGAAAAGCAAAACAAGGACGAAAAGAAAAACAAGGAACGCGTTGCCTATGTTCTCGACGTTCGCGGACACCTATCTATTGCCCGCCCACAAGCGTCAGGATCGTATCGCCCGGCTGTTTGTCTATCTGTGCGCCACCGCGACCTGCATGGCGCTGGTTGCGGCCACCATGACCTGGGCCTACGGTTTCGACACCCTCGCCGTCGGCATTTACCTCGCGGCTCTTTCCATCCCTGTGGCCCTGGTGATTCTGCGCTACAGCGACACCGCGGTGCCCGCAGGGCACTACCTCACCGCCAATCTCATCATGCAGACGGTGCTGTTTTCCGCCGAAGCCTCCGTTGGCTGCGTAACCCTCGTGGCCATTGCCGCCGGCGCGGCGCTGCTGGGCAAAGGCGGGCGTCTGTGGATCGGCGTCATCGCCGCGCGCTGCGCCTACGTGGCGGCCACCAGCGATACCGTCAACGCATCCGCCACGGCTGCGGTGTCCGGCATGGTCGCAGTGGGCGCCTTCATCATCGTTCACGAGATCGAGCGGTCGCGCTCCATCGCCGCCATGCGCGAAGCACGCAGCCAGCGCCGCATCGCTGGCCAGATGGCGGTGTTCGAAGATCTGGTGCTGAAACACTTCGACGCCTACGTCACGCTCGAGGACCACGCCATCGTGGGCGCCTCACCCGGCATCGAACGCCTGCTGGGCTACAGCCCCGACGCCTTCAGCCGGCAGCCCCTGATGCACTACCTGCATCAGGACGAGCGCAGCAAAGCCCTCGACCTGTCCACCGATCGCCTGGCGCACCGTACCGAGCTGCGTCTGCGCCATCGGGACGGTCACTGGGTATGGGTGGAAGCCTATTCCACCCCGGAGCTCAGCTTCAGCAACCCGCGCCAGCGTGTAGTGGTTCTGCGCAACTACGATGCTCAGCGCAAAGTCAGCGACCAGCTGCACCAGGCTCAACGCCTGGAGAGCATGGGCACCATGGCGGCTGCGGTGGCGCACGACTTCAACAACATGCTGACGGTCATTCTCGGCTTTGCCGATATGCTGCCGGATGGCGAGCCCAGACGGGAAATCGTTCGGGTGGCCACCAACGCAGCGGATCTCACCCATAAGCTGCTGATGTTCGGCCACGGCCACAGCACTTCGGCAGCCGTGCAGGACGTGGGCCACCTCATGCGCGAGCAGAGTGCCCTGGTGCGGCACACGCTCGACTCACGGTTCATCCTCATCGAAAACTACCAGGAAGAGCCGGCTCTGGTGCGCATCGGTGAAACGCAGCTGGTGCAGGTGCTGCTGAACCTGGTGAACAACGCCCGGGAGGCCATGCCCGATGGTGGGGAGCTGGAGATCACCCTCACCACCGAGGAGCTGCCGGCCAGCCATCCGCGGGGACGCGGGCATTACGTGCGCATCGACGTGCGCGATACGGGCCTAGGCATGGACAACGCCACCCTCGCGGAAGCGTTCGACCCCTTCTTCTCCACGAAAATCACACCAAACAACACGGGCCTGGGGCTGTCGTCCTGCTACGGCATTGTGGCTCAGTATGGCGGCTTCATGGACCTCGATTCCGGGGTTGGCAAAGGTACGGTCGTCAGCGTATGGCTGCCTATCGCCGAAACCATGGACAACGAGCCGGTGGCAGCGCTGGTGGAAGGCGATGCAGTCGTGCTGGTGATTGATGACGACCCGGGCGTGATGCTGGTCGTGCGCAACGCGCTGCTGCAGGAAGGCTATCAGGTACGCGGTTTCACAGACCCCCAGGCGGGCATGGCGTTCTTTACGCCCGGCAAAGTGTGCGCCGTGGTCACCGACATGGTGTTTCCGGGCGCCTCCGGCATGGCGCTGGTGGAGAAGCTCCGGATCATGGATCCAGACCTGCCGGCGCTGTTCATCTCAGGCTTCAACGACGACCGCCTCGACGGCTGGGAACCGGACGTACGCACCCTGTTTCTGGCCAAACCGTTCCGCAGCGAAGAGGTAGTGGAACGGGTCGGCGCCCTGGTACAGAATCGCCACCAGCTGCAGGCACAGCGCACCCGCGCCCAGGAACGCGCCTGAGCCTTCCCGGAACGCATAAGCATAGGCGCCGGTCGTGGTTGCCACACCGGCCCATGTGCATAGAATGCCGCGTCATCTTCAGGGGTTGTTCTCATCATGACTGACACCGTGCACCACAAGCTGATAGTTCTGGGCTCCGGACCCGCAGGTTACACAGCCGCGTTGTACGCCGCGCGGGCGAACCTGAAACCCGCGCTCATCACCGGCGTGGAAGTGGGCGGCCAGCTCACCACCACCACCGAGGTGGAAAACTGGCCCGGCGGCCACGCGGAACTGCAGGGACCCGAGCTGATGACGCAGATGGCCGAGCACATCGAGCGCTTCGAGACCGTGGTGGTGAGCGATCACATCCACACGGCGGATGTCACCACCCGCCCGTTCCGCCTGGAGGGTGACCAGGCAACGTACACGTGTGATGCGCTCATCATCGCCACCGGCGCATCCGCCCGTTATCTGGGCCTCGACTCGGAAGAGAATTTCAAAGGCCGGGGCGTCAGCGCCTGTGCAACCTGCGATGGCTTCTTCTACCGGGGTCAGGAGGTGGCTGTGGTGGGCGGCGGCAACACGGCGGCGGAGGAAGCGCTCTACCTCGCCAACATCACCAGCAAGGTATATCTGGTCCACCGCCGGGACGAGCTGAGAGCCGAGAAAATTCTGCAGGATCGAGTGTTCGCCAAAGACAACATCGAGCCCGTCTGGAATCACCAGCTTGCCGAGGTGCTGGGCGATGACATGGGTGTCACCGGCATGCGCATCCGCTCCAGCGAAGGCGACGAGCGTGACGTGAATCTGCAGGGTGTCTTCATTGCCATCGGGCATACACCGAACACCGGTATCTTCGACGGTCAGCTCGACATGGAAAACGGCTACATCCGCATTCACAGCGGCATAGATGGGAACGCCACGGCAACCAGTGTGCCGGGCGTGTTCGCCGCCGGGGACGTGGCGGATCACATCTACCGGCAGGCGATCACCAGCGCAGGGTTCGGCTGCATGGCGGCGCTGGACGCCGAGAAGTATCTCGACGCGCTGCCGGGCTGATAATCAGGACAGCGGCTGGTACCGCAACATCACGCGAGAGCCGTCAGCCAGACCATTTCTGAATCTCGGCCCCCAGGTCCCCCACTCGCCCGAATATTTATCGCCGAAGCGCGTCAGAAGGCGCGCGTGCTCGCCGGCATTGCCGACCAGGCTCGCCTGCGCCTGCAGCGACGGCAGCTTGAGATAAGCACCGTCCGAGCGCTGCCACATACCCGCCATGCCCACCCACACCTGCGTACGCGTGAGGCCTCGCCGGGGCGCCTCGGCACGCCACGCATCGGCCGCGGTGACCACGTAAAAATTGCCTTCGTCGCCGACGAACCATACTTCCGCCTGACAACGGCTGAGACTGCCGTCGCTCTTGAAAGGCGACAGGTAAATCCACTCTGATTCTTTTTCGGCTGCCAGCGCCAGACCGGATGCCCCCGCCAGCAGCGCCGTGGCGCCCGTACCAATGAGAAACTCTCGTCGTTGCATGTCTATCTCCCCTGCGTTGGTTGCGCTCAGACTTCGGTCACGGCAATTTGTTCCGCGATCTTCTTCGACCAGATTTTGGGCCCTTCGATGTGCACCGATTCGCCCGTGGCGTCCACGCCCACGGTGACGGGCATATCTTTCACTTCGAATTCGTAGATTGCCTCCATGCCCAGCTCCGGAAACGCAAGCAGCTTAGACCCGGTGATGGCCTTTGCCACCAGATAGGCGGCGCCACCCACGGCAATCATCGAGACCACCTGGTTGTCCCGTATGGCCGCTATGGCCTCCGGTCCGCGTTCCGCTTTGCCGATCATCCCCGCAAGGCCGGTCTGCTCGAGCATGGTGCGCGTGAACTTGTCCATACGCGTGGCCGTAGTAGGTCCTGCCGGTCCCACCACCTCGTCCCGCACAGGGTCCACAGGTCCCACGTAGTAAATGAAACGGTTCGTGAAATCCACCGGCAGCGGCTCGCCCCGATCGATGAGATCCACCAGCTTTTTATGCGCCGCGTCGCGGCCCGTGAGCATCTTGCCGGACAGCAGCAGCGTGTCGCCGGCGCGCCAGCCGCGCACATCCTCCGGAGTTACCGTGTCGAGATTTACGCGCTTCACCTCGTCACCCAGCTCGAAGGCGATGTCCGGCCATTCGTCGAGGTCCGGCGGGGCGAACGTGGCCGGTCCCGAGCCATCCAGGGCAAAGTGCACGTGCCGGGTCGCCGAGCAGTTCGGAATCACGGCAACCGGCTTGTTGGCGGCGTGCGTGGGATATTCGGCCACCTTCACGTCCAGCACCGTGGTCAGTCCGCCCAGGCCCTGCGCACCGATACCCAGCGCATTGACCTTCTCGAAGAGCGCCACCCGCAGCTCTTCCTGATGGGTGGCCGGACCGCGTTGCAGCAGATCGTGCATGTCGATGGGATCCATCATCGCTTCCTTGGCCAGCAGCATCGCCTTTTCCGGCGTACCGCCAATACCCACGCCGAGAATTCCCGGCGGACACCAGCCGGCGCCCATGGTGGGCACCACGCTCAGCACCCACTCGACAATGTCGTCAGACGGATTGAGCATGGCGAACTTGGCCTTGGCTTCGCTGCCGCCGCCCTTGGCCGCCACTTCGATTTCCACCTTGTCCCCCGGCACAATTTTTGTGTGAATCACGGCGGGGGTATTGTCTTTCGTGTTGGCCCGCGCCCCGTCCGGATCGCGGAGCACCGAGCCGCGCAGCACGTTGTCGGGGTGCGTATAGCCCCGGCGCACCCCTTCGTTGATCATGTCCTCCAGCGACAGCTCCGCGTCCCACTGCACATCCATGCCTACTTTCACGAAGGCAATGACAATGCCCGTGTCCTGACAGATGGGGCGCTTGCCAATGGCGCACATGCGCGAATTCACCAGCACCTGCGTCAGCGCCGCCTTGGCGGCCGGCGATTCCTCCGCCTCCCAGGCACCACGCATGGCGCGGATGAAGTCCACGGGATGGTAGTAGGAGATGAACTGCAGCGCGTCTGCCACGCTCTGGATCACGTCGTCCTGCTTGATGACCGTCAAGATTTGCTCCACAGGTAGAATTCGCGTGCGAGTTTATCCTATTGTGCGATGCAACGAAGACGGGGGACGCTGTATGAGAAGTATCGGGGCGCTGCTGGCAACCACGGTTCTGGGCGCCTGCGCGGCGTCGGATCCGGCCGTATCAACGCCTGCCGGCGAGGCCGAAGCGCTGGCCCGGGAATACCTCATCGTCGACACCCACATCGACGTGCCCTACCGGCTGCAACGCAACTGGCAGGACGTTGGTGTGCCTACCGGCGATGGCGATTTTGACTACGACCGGGCCCGCCGGGGCGGGCTGAATGCCCCGTTCATGTCCATCTACATTCCCGCCCGCATCGACGCGCTGGGGCATGCCTACAGCTTTGCCAACGCAGCCATCGACATCGTGGAGCGTATCGCCAGCGAGCACCCGGAGAAATTTGCCGTTGCCACCTGCACGGACGATCTGCTGCGCCACAAGCGTCAGGGACTCATGTCCCTGCCCATGGGCATGGAGAACGGCGGTCCCATAGAAGGCAGCCTCGAAAAGCTCGACCATTTCTTCGCGCGGGGTGTGCGCTACGTTACCCTTGCGCATTCGAAGAGCAATCACATCAGCGATTCCAGCTACGACAACAACAAACGCTGGCGGGGTCTGTCCCCATTCGGCAAGGAACTCATCGGGGAAATGAACCGGCGCGGCATGATGGTGGACGTCTCTCATCTGTCCGACGACGCGTTCTGGCAGGTACTGGCCCTGTCTGCCACGCCCGTGCTGGCCACACACTCCTCCATGCGCCACTTCACGCCGGACTTCGAGCGCAACATGACAGACGCCATGGTGAAAGCCATGGCGGCCCGGGGCGGTGTCATCCACATCAATTTCGGCTCCAGCTTCCTGCATCAGCCCGCCCGGGATTACGGCACCCGGCTGCAGACGGAGATGGCCGCATACCGCACCGCCAACGGGCTGGCCGAGGATGATCCCAGGCTGTCGTTTTTCCGCACGCGCTTCCGCGAAAGCAACCCCTACCCGTTTGCGACGCTGGAAGACGTGGTGGCGCACATCGAGCGGGTGGTGGCCGTCGCCGGAATCGACGCGGTTGGCATCGGCTCCGACTACGACGGCGTGGGCGACTCCCTGCCGGTAGGCCTCAAAGACGCCGCCACCTATCCTGTTCTCGTGGAAGCGCTGCGGGCCCGGGGCTTCACACGGTCAGATATCCGTAAACTTCTGGGTGACAACACCCTGCGCGTGTGGCGGGCGAACGAAGCCTATGCACGCGCCAACGGCGGAGCTGTTACATGCGCATCGTAGCGGGTGTGGTCCTGATCGCCCTCACCCAGGCCGTGTGCGCGGCCGAAATCATCCCGCCGCAACCGGACGCAACCGAGTTTCACTTCGTGGTGCTCGGCGATGCGCAGTTCGACGACCCACCGGCTTTCAATCGCCTTGTGGATCAGGCGCGCCGGTTGCGCCCCGCCTTTGTCATCCAGGTGGGCGATCTCATCGAAGGCTACAACAGCAATCTCGACGTGGTGAGCGCCGAGTGGGCACGCTTCAGGAAGCAGGTAGCGCCGCTCGCCCCCATACGCTACCTGCCGGTGCCCGGGAATCACGACACTTTCGGCAGCAACAAGAAACCGGACGCTGCGTTGGAGCGTCTGTTCGAAGAAACCTGGGGGCCGCTGCACTACGCGTTCGAATATCAGAACGCGCTGTTTGTCATTCTCAACAGCGATGCCCGCGGCGCCATGAACTCGATCCGGGGCAAGCAGCTCACCTGGCTGCGGGAAACGCTGGAAAGTTCGCAGGCGGCGCACAAGTTCGCGTTCATGCACCGACCGCCGTTTCTCATGCGCAACGCAGAGCCGCTGCACGAGCTGTTCCGCGACAGCGGCGTCTCTCACGTGTTTTACGGCCACCACCACCACTACCACTATTTCGAACTGGATGGCGTGCACTACAGCATGACCAACGCAGCGGGAGATTCCGTGAACGACCAGCCACTGGTAGGCGGCTTCGATCATCTGCTGCAGGTGGCCGTGCGTGGCGAAGAGGTAAGCGTTGCCGTGATCGCCGCAGATGCCGTCAAAGCGCAGGACTCCGTGGCCCCGGCAGACAACTACGACTATTTTTCGCTGTCCCGGGGACTGTTGCCCGACACGGTCGCCCTGCGGGAGACGGGTCAGGGCGTGTATGAAATGCCCGTGACCTTGAGCAACACCGCCCGGCGCGAGGTACGCGTGTATCTGTCCTGCACGTCCAGCGACGAACGCTGGTCGTTCACACCGCGCCAGCTTCAGCCGCTGGAGCTGGCCGCGGGCAGCGATCACACGGTTGCGATCGTTGCGAGCTACGCGCCCGACAGAATTCCTGAATCAGCCCCCGTCTGCCACGCACGCGTGCCGCTGCAGACCGCAGCGGGCCAGTGGCTGGATCTGCATCTGTCCGTCGAAGGCGAACGCTGAGGCGATTCAACCTCAGCCCCAGCGAATGCAAGCACCTCGTCAGGCGGCGTCGAGCGTCTTCTGGCCAACACGGAACACCACGAACTCGGCTGGCTGCAGCGGCGCCGCGCCGATCAGACAGACGAGCCGGCCGTTGTCCCGATCGTTCTGAGTCATGGTCGACTCATCGCAGCGGACAAAAAAAGCCTCCGCGGGCTTTTCCCCCATAAACCTGCCCAGCGCAAACTCTTTGTAGAGAAAGTCCTCGATCGCGTGCTTCACGTTGGCCCA
This sequence comes from uncultured Pseudomonadales bacterium, assembly GCA_964651595.1. Classification (GTDB taxonomy): domain Bacteria; phylum Pseudomonadota; class Gammaproteobacteria; order Pseudomonadales; family Azotimanducaceae; genus UBA4421. The sequence goes on from CAZYYJ010000085.1 coordinate 20,938, forward strand.
CAGCGCGGGGCCGTTGGGCTCGAACACCGCCCATTGAGTGCCTCTCTCGATGGAATGCTCGAGGAAATTGAAGTAGCGGCGTACGTTCAAGTAACGCCACTCTGGATCGGAGGAAGACGTGCGAGCACCCCACACCCGATTGCCCCGGCCTTCGAAGAAGCGCAGACAATTTATGCCCAGGGGGTTCAGAGCTTCCTGATGCGCGCTGTTGACACTGAAGCTCAGCGTGGCCGGTGTACGTATGGCCTCGTTTGCCGGCGCTTTGTGCACACCCCGCTGTGCGTCGTTGCGCGCGTACACGCCGGCCACAAACCCGCTTGGAGGCAGGTTGATCTCTCCCGGCTTCGTCGCCGAGGATGGCTTTTCCACCCGCAGCCACGGGAAATAGAAGGCCGCACGGCTGCTATCGAACGCGCCGCGATAGCGACGCACGTCGAGAGGGCTTTGGCCTTCCACGCTGTCGAGCACTGCAATGCGAAAGCGCATGTCCTCGCAGTGGCGGATGAGAGCGTCCCGCACGGCTTCTGCCACGGCGAGGGGCACCACCGCAGCGGTGGACCCGGGCGCGGCAACCATGGAAACATCGTCGAGCTGACGGAGCGCGCCCATGCCGCTGGCACCCGCCCCGCTATCGCTTTCTCCGAAGTAGGCCTCCGCCGGAGGCGCAGCACCATCGCTGCCCTGGCTCAGGCGCGCCGTCAGTTTCAGCCCGTCAGCAACAAGGACATCGTCACTGGCTAGAGCCCGTATCAGCGCATCAACCAGCGCCGCCCCATTGCTGTCGCCGTCAGCAGCCACCACAAGGGGCGTGTTGCGAGCGGTACTCGATGCCTCATGGGCGCCGGGGAAAACCGTGGTGACACCGGCTGTGTGCGCCGGATCCGGACTAACCGCTTCCCATGAAACCTCCCCGGCAGCGCGTCCATCCGGGCGGTACAGAACATCGAGCGTTATCCGCCGGGCGGTCGCGACGTCTTCCAGCCGCACCGCCTTCCCTTCGCAATCGCGCAATACCGGGTTCCGATTTTCTGCCTCGTCGGACACGCAAACCGTAACCAGGGCATTCACCGGTGGTGATCCTGCTGTGATCAGCAGCGTGTCACGGTCGCTCACCCCCCTGATGGACAACTCCCCGCCTTCGCTTCGGTGTGCCAGATTGTCAGTGAGCCGCAACGTGAGCTGCACATCGCCATTGGCGGCAGCGCCCGGATAACGCGCAGCGATCGAGACGCTGGCCGGCGATAGTTCGTTACTCCAGCGCGCCGTGGCAGCTCCGGCACCGCAGACCCGGGCCACGTACAGGCGCCTGCCGCCTTCGTCGAAAAAGCTGCGCACTGCGTAGGCCAGGTAGTTTTCGCGCTCACCGTCGTCGAACTGCAGCAGATCAAGATCACCGTAGATCCGTTCGAACTCCGCGAAGCTCGTGAGTAGCGCCGGTTCCCCATACGCAGGACCGAGACGGGTTGGTCCTACGAAGGCGGCGGTGGCCGTGCCG
>CAZYYJ010000086.1:0-22312 GCA_964651595.1 uncultured Pseudomonadales bacterium
CTGGCGCTCCTTGCCGTGTCCAGCCTCAGCACCCTGGCGCTGCTGGGGCTTGCTGGTACAGTGCTCGGCCTCGCCGTCATAATGCGCCGGTGAGCACCGTCGCAGGAGCCAACTCATGGACATCATCGATAAACTGACCGACGTGCTGGAAGCACGCCGTGAGGCTGACCCCGAAAGCTCCTATGTAGCCGCGCTGCATGCGAAGGGACTCAACAAGATCCTCGAAAAGGTGGGCGAGGAAGCCACCGAGGTGGTGATTGCCGCCAAAGATCAGGATCGTGCCGCCGTGGTACGCGAAGTGGCGGATCTGTGGTTTCACTCGATGGTGCTGCTGGGCCATCTGGAGTTGAGCGCGGCCGACGTGCTGGCGGAGCTGGAAGCCCGCTTCGGCACCGGCGGCCATGAGGAAAAGGCCGCCAGAGGGGCTGACTGAGCCCGCCGGCGAACGTTCCGGGACGCGCCAGATGTCACTGTATGTGCGCCCGCGACCCCCTATAATGCGCGGCAATGATCTACGCCAACGGAGATAGACATGTTCGGACTTGGCATGACCGAATTGCTGGTAATCCTGGCCATCGTGCTGCTGATTTTCGGTCCTAAGCGCCTCAAGAACATTGGTTCCGACCTCGGCAACGCCATCAAGGGCTTCCGCAACGCCGTAACCGAAGACGAAGAGAAGCCGGGGCAGGCTCAGGAACGAGTGATTGAAGGCGAAGCGGCAACAAATGCAGACGCCGGCGTGAAGACGGGTGAGACGCAGCAGCAGAACACCAACGCCTGACGCCGCCAACGGCGCCTTTCACCGGATGACGTTTTGACTCTCTTTGCTGAGGCCTGATGGGCAACCTCGAACTGCTGCTGATTCTCGTGGTGGCGCTGCTCGTCATCGGGCCGGAGCGCCTGCCCGAGACTGTGCGCACGCTGGGGCTGTGGTTCGGCCGGCTGCGCCGTTCGTTTCTCTCCATCAAGACCGAAATCGAGAAAGAAGTGGGCATGGACGACATCCGGCGCCAGCTCCACAACGAGGCGGTGATGGAGGAGATGCGCCGGATCGAGAACGAGGTGAAAAACTCCATTCACGATCCCGACCCGCAGTCTTCGACACCCGCCGACAGCAACGAAACCGAAAGCGCCACTTCGGCCACCTCGACCGCGGACAATGACGAGCCGGCCGCCGCGAGCGCACCGGCCAGCCCCGACACCCCCGAAGAAACCACGCCGCTACCTCCCAGCGAAGCCGAGCTGGAAGCCATGCACGCCCGTCGCGCCAGGCAGGCGAGGGCAGCGGCCGGGGACGACACCTGATGTCCGACAACACACTGCCTGACGATAAGGCCGTGCAGGAAAGCGAGGAACGCGACCCGCACGACGTGGCGGTCGATAGCAACGAGCAACCGTTTCTGGAGCACCTCATCGAGCTGCGGGCGCGTATTCTGCGCAGCGTCTACACGGTGCTGATTCTGTTCGTGCCGATCTACGTGTTCGCCAACGACCTGTATGAGTTCGTTGCCGCGCCCCTCGTGGCGGTGCTGCCGGAAGGTTCTTCTATGATCGCCACCCAGGTGGCCACACCTTTCCTCACGCCGTTCAAGCTGGCCATCTACGCCGCAATCTTCGCCGGCATGCCCATGCTGCTGCATCAGCTCTGGGCTTTCGTGTCCCCGGGCCTGTACCGCCACGAAAAGCGCTTTGCGATACCGTTGCTGGCCTCCAGCGTCACGCTGTTCTACACGGGCATGGCGTTCGTCTATTTCCTCGTCTTCCCGCTCGTGTTTGCGTTTTTTGCATCGGTCACGCCCGACGGCGCGCAGATGATGACGGACATCAACGACTATCTGGATTTCGTGCTCAAGATGTTCCTGGCCTTCGGCCTCGCTTTCGAGATCCCGGTGGCCACCATGCTGCTCGCCTGGTCGGGGGCCGCCACCGCCGAGAGCATGGCCAACAAGCGACCCTACGTGATTGTGGGTTGTTTCATCGTCGGCATGCTGCTCACACCGCCTGACGTGGTATCTCAGCTGCTGCTGGCCATGCCGATGTGGGTGCTCTTCGAGCTGGGGGTGTGGATGGCGCGTTTCGTCGAGAAGCGCGAGGCCGCAGAAAGCTGAGCGCAGCGCAGGTCAGCTATCCCGCGGACCGCCGGCCGTAAAATCTTCCAGTAAAAGCACTGCCGCGTGCACGATGTGCCAAGCGATGCCGCCGAGATAGACATGCAGCTCCCGGTGCACGCCCCAGGCGGCAAACACGCCGAACTGCAGCAGACCTATGAGCATGCCGATGACGCTGCTCGAACGGGCGGCAAGCGCCATGGCACCGCCCATGGCCCATTCTTCCCCCTGATGGCGGCCCAGGCGCATAGATCTGGCCCCGTGTACCAGCAGCTGAACACCGAGCAGGGCGCAGACGATGTGCAGCGTGGTGACCGTGTCCTGCACCACCAGGTCCACGCCCAGCGGCAGCAGGCAGAAGCCCACGGCCACCAACGCGTGTCCGGCGGCCTGCCGCTCCAGACCCCAGGCGGGCTCGCCCGACCGGCCTTTGGCGGCTACCACCATCACAGCCGCCACCAGCGCCAGCATGGGCAGAGCATCGACAGAGAGATTCATGAGACCACCTCCGGACTGCGCTCGAGCAGCAACGTCACCGGCCCATCATTCACCAGACTCACCGCCATGTCAGCGCCGAAACGTCCGGTCCGGGTAGGCACCAGCGTTCCCAGACGCTCGGCAAAGGCGAGATACAACGGCTCAGCAAGCGCCGGCGGTGCAGCGCCGGTGAAGCTCGGACGCCTGCCACGACTGGTATCTGCCGCGAGCGTGAACTGCGAAACCACCAGCGCCGAGCCCCCGATATCCACGAGGCTGCGATCCATGGCCTTGCCCCCGGCCTGCGCGCCCGGAAAGATCCGCAGCCCCGCCACCTTGTCGACCAGCCACGCCACTTCCCGCTCGCTGTCTCCGGGCACCACCCCCACGAGCAGCAGTACCCCGGGGCCGATCTCCGCAATGCGCTCGCCCCCGACGTCCACCGCCGCCCTGGCAACGCGCTGCAGCAGCACCTTCATGCGCGCTTGCGCTCGTGCTCCTTCAGCAGGGCCTTGCGCACGCGGATGGCCCGCGGCGTCACTTCCACCAGCTCATCGTCCTCGATGAACTCCAGCGCCTGTTCCAGCGTCAGCTCAAGGGGTGAGGTGAGGATCACGTTTTCGTCGCTGCCGGCTGCCCGGATGTTGGTGAGCTTTTTCTCTTTCATGGGATTCACCGTCAGATCGTTGCCGCGCGAATGCACGCCAACAACCATCCCTTCGTAGACCACGTCGTTGGGTCGCACCATCATGCGACCGCGGTTCTGCAGGTTGAAAAGTGCAAAAGCCACCGCCTTGCCGGCTGCGTTGGAGATCAGCACACCGTTGTTGCGGCTGCCTACCAGCTCGGTGAGGCGCGGCCCGAAGCCGGCGGATGCAAACGACATGATGCCGGTGCCGGATGTGATGGAGAGAAACACGGGCCGATAGCCCATGATGCCGCGCGTGGGAATGCGGAACTGCATGCGCACGCGACCGTTGCCATCGGGCGTCATCTCCTTGAGCTCGCCCCGGCGGTCGCCGAGAGACTCCATCACCTTGCCCTGATGCTGCTCTTCAATATCCAGGCTGAGCGTTTCGTAGGGCTCCTCGATATGCCCGTCCACCTCGTGGTAGATCACCTGCGGACGCGACACGGCCAGCTCATAACCCTCGCGGCGCATCGTCTCGATGAGCACGCTCAGATGCAGTTCGCCACGGCCACTCACCTTGAAGCGGTCCGGGTCCTCGGTTTCCTCCACCATCAGCGCCACGTTGTGAGACGCCTCGGTCAACAGCCGCTCGCGTAACTGGCGGCTTGTCAGATACTTACCTTCTTTTCCCGCCAGCGGTGAATTGTTCACGCAGAACATCATCGACAACGTCGGTTCATCCACCGTGAGCGGCGGCAGCGCTTCAACGGTTTCCGGCGCGCAGATCGTGTCTGATATGCCAATGGCGTCAATGCCCGTGACACAGACGATGTCGCCGGCCCGCGCTTCTTCCTGATCGTGGCGCTCCAGGCCCGCATAGCCTTTCACGGCCATCACCTTCGCTTTGCGCTCGCGCCCTTCACGATCCACTACCACCACCGGCTGGTTGCGACGCACGGTGCCGCGGCTCACGCGCCCGATGCCCATGACACCCTCGTAGGTGGAGTAATCGAGGGAGCTGATCTGCATCTGCAGCGCGCCGTCGATATCCACTGCCGGCGGCGGCACCTCGGCCACGATGAGGTCCAGCAGCGGCTGCATGTCCGTGGCGAGCTGGTCAGGCTCCAGGCCCGCCACGCCCTGCAGGGCCGATGCGTATACCACCGAGAAATCCAGCTGATCGTCCGAGCCACCGAGATTGTCGAAAAGATCGAACACCTGGTCGATGACACGGTAGGGTTCCGCGCCGTCTCGATCGATCTTGTTCACCACGACAATGGGTTTGAGGCCGAACGCAAAGGCCTTCTGCGTGACGAAGCGCGTCTGGGGCATGGGCCCTTCCACGGCGTCGACCAGCAGCAGTACCGCGTCCACCATGGACAGGATTCGCTCCACCTCGCCACCGAAGTCGGCGTGGCCCGGCGTGTCTACGATGTTGATACGCACATCGCCGTAGGAGATTGCCGTATTCTTGGAGAGGATCGTAATTCCCCGCTCCTTCTCCAGATCGTTGCTGTCCATGACCCGTTCAGCGGCATGGTCAGCCAGCAGACCGGTCTGCTGCAGCAGCTTGTCGACGAGGGTGGTTTTGCCATGATCGACGTGCGCGATGATGGCGACATTGCGGATGTTTGGGGAGGACACTAGACTTCGCGCGATTTGAAAAGGCGGCGATTATGAGCCAACAGCGCCGGGCTGTCGCGCTGATCTCGGGAGGCCTCGACTCCATGCTGGCGGCGAAAGTCGTGATGGAGCAGGGTGTGCACGTGGAGGGGGTGAACTTCTTCACCGGCTTCTGCGTGGAGGGCCATACCCACGCCATCCGCCAGCGCGACAGCGAGCGGCAGAAGCGCAACAACGCGCTGTGGGTGGCCGAACAGCTGGGGATCAAGCTGCACATCGTCGACGTGATCGACGAGTACAAGGACGTGCTGTTGAACCCCAAGCACGGCTATGGCGCCAATCTCAATCCCTGCCTCGACTGCAAAATTTTCATGGTGGGCAAAGCCCAGGCCTGGTCCTTCATGGAAGAGCAGGGCTTTGATTTCGTGGTCACCGGCGAGGTGATCGGCCAGCGTCCCATGAGCCAGCGCAAGGAAACCATGCCCATCATTGCGCGCGAGTCCGGCGCAGAGGACCGGCTGCTGCGGCCGCTCAGCGCCAAGCTGCTGCCGCCCACCCTGCCCGAGCGCGAAGGCTGGGTAGACCGCGAAGCGCTGCACGGCTTTCACGGCCGCAACCGCAAACCGCAGATTGCTCTTGCGCGCGCCTTCGGTTTCGAAGACTGGGCACAACCAGCCGGGGGCTGTTGCTTTCTGACCGACCCGCAGTACAGCAAAAAGCTGGCCGATCTGTGGGACGCCCGCGGCGTGCGCGAGTACGACCTCGACGACATCATGCTGTTGAAAGTGGGCCGACACCTGCGCCCCGCCCCGCACTACAAGCTGATCGTCAGCCGCGAGGACGGCGAAAACCGCTATCTCGAAGGCTACCGCAACCGTTTCCTCAGCCTGCGCGCAACCAGCCACCAGGGCCCCCTGGCGCTGCTGGACGGCGCGGCAACGCCCGAAGATGTGGAGTTTGCTGCGCGCATCGTCGCGCGCTACGGCCAGGGGCGTGACGCCGCCGAGGTGACCGTGGAGGTACGCCTGCCGGACGGCACTCTGAAGCACCTGCCCGTGACACCCCTCGCCGCTGACATGGTGTCAGACACCTGGCGGGTATGAGCACGTTACCAGGGCCATGACCGGAAGCCCGCAATCATGACGTCACCCCCCCCCGAAGCCTGCGTCGTCGACACCAGCGGTCTTCTCTGCCCCCTGCCGGTCATCCGCACGCAGGACGCCATCAAAGCCCGACAACCCGGCGACCGGGTGCTGGTGCACGCTACCGACCCGGGCACGCTGCACGACATCCCCGCCTGGTGCCGGGTGCACGGTCACGATCTGCTGCGAGCCGAGGACACCGGCGATCGGCACTACGAGTTCGAAATCGTCGTACGCTGATCCCCGCTTGCACCAAAACAGAGCAGGCGCTCCAAGTGCGCCCGTTTTTTGTGCGTCAATCGTGCATAATACCCGCCGAGCGCGCCTCGAACGGCTCATTCTGGCGTCGAGCTGCCGTGGCACACTTTTTGCTCCTTTGCGGGGCACTGTTTTGACGCGAAACGCATCTTTGCGAACGGTTACGCCTGCGTAGCTCGGGGGTCACTTGAGACCGAGAGCCAGCTCTTTCCAAAGAGGAGCGACCGATAAGACCGATAAGAGTGATCGACCGACAAAACTCATCTACCTGACAGGACACAACTTGGAGACCTTAGGAGACCCACGCGTATGAAAGCGAAACTCGAATACATCTGGCTCGACGGCTATGCACCTACCCAGAGCCTGCGCAGCAAGACCATGGTCCGGCCCGACTTCGGTGGCAGCCTTGAAGAATGCCCCATGTGGTCGTTCGACGGCAGCTCCACCGAGCAGGCTGACGGCAGCGATTCCGATTGCCTGCTGAAGCCCGTCATGATCGTGCCCGATCCCGACCGTAAGAACGGTTTTCTGGTGATGACCGAGGTGCTGAACGCCGACGGCACGCCCCACGCGTCCAACGGCCGCGCCACCATCGACGATGACGACGACGATTTCTGGTTCGGCTTCGAGCAGGAGTACTTCCTGTGGGATACCGAGCACAACCTGCCCCCGGGCTTCCCTGCTGGCGGTTACCCCGGCCCGCAGGGCCCCTACTACTGCTCCGTTGGCGCCAAGAACGCCTACGGTCGCGAAGTTGTCGAAGAGCACCTGGATCTCTGCCTCGAAGCAGGCATCAACGTCGAAGGCATCAACGCCGAGGTGGCTGCAGGTCAGTGGGAATTCCAGGTATTCGCCAAGGGGGCCAAGCAGGCCGGCGACGAAACCTGGCTGGCACGGTACATCCTGGAGCGCGCCGGCGAGAAGTGGGGCTACGCCATCAACTGGCATCCCAAGCCGTTCGGCGAGCTCGACTGGAACGGATCCGGCATGCACGCCAACTTCTCCAACGGCGTGATGCGCGATTCCGGCAAGGAAGAGATCTTCACCGCCATCTGTGAGGAGTTCGGCAAGAACATCGAGCGGCACATCAGCGTGTACGGTGCCGAAAACGACCAGCGCCTCACGGGTAAGCACGAGACGCAGTCCATCGACACGTTCAGCTATGGTGTCTCCGACCGCGGTGCCTCCATCCGTATCCCGGTCAGCACCGTGCAGGACGGCTGGAAAGGTCGCCTGGAAGACCGTCGTACGGCCTCGAACGCCGACCCCTACAAGGTGGCAGCGGCCATCATCAAGACGACGAAAGAAGGCCTCGCCTAGCGCCGCCTGCGACACGTTGCAAGCCTGGTGTTGCACAAGCCGGCGTGAGACCGGCGTTTACAACACCAGCACAATAGAGCCCCGTCTTTGAGAAGAGAGTGGGGCTCTTTTTTTTCCGTTTGTGGTCCAATGAGGCACAACAGACCGCAATCTCTGCATAAATGCCGCCATGCTCGACCGACGCCTCATTTCTACTGCCACGCTAGCTGCCCTGCTGGCGGCCGCTCCGGCAACTGACGCCCTCGCGGCGATCTACAAGACCGTGGACGAGGACGGCAACGTGGTGTTTACCGACGTGCCGCCTGCCAAGGGCGACGGTGCCGCCGTGGATCTCTCCGCGGGTAACCGTTACGCACCAGCTCCCGTAACCACCCCCCTGCCGGCGCCTGCGGCCGCTCAGGAGGAGGAAGAAGAGCAGGAGATCACGTCTTACGAGCGCATCGGCATCCTGGCGCCAGCCAACGACGAAGCCATCCGCGACAACGCCGGCAACCTCTCGGTGCGCTACGCCCTGTCACCGAGCCTGGATACGAAGCACGGTCACAGCCTGCGCCTGCTGCTCGACGGCGTGCCGCAGGCCGGAGAAGCCGGTGAAGCGACGTTCTCCTTCACGAACCTCGACCGCGGCACCCACACCCTCACGCTGCAGGTGGTGAACGCCAGCGGGCAGGTGCTCAACGAATCTGCACCCGTTTCGTTCCACATGCTGCGCTTTTCTGCGCTGCAGCGCTCTGCCAACTGATCTGATCCACACCACCGGTTGAACTTTTTTGGTGCGTGCACTATTTTGGTGCGCGCCTGAACCGCCGCGCGCGCCCGTAGCATCGCTGTCACGGGCGGTAACCATCGGTGCCGCGCTGTTCCGTCGAACCAGCGCCATCGGCCTGATTCTTGCTAGGAAAGTTCGTTAACCGGAAACATCTTTGAGCGCGCAACTCGACAGCCCCCAGGATCTTGCCAGCACGGTAGTGGACGCCATGACCACCGCCGTGGTTGCGCTCAACCGCGAGCTCAAAGTGGTGTTCGTGAACGCAGCCGCCGAGCACCTCCTGCAGGTCTCTGCCAGCCATGCTTACGGCCAGCCGCTGCGCGAGCTGTTGCTGTTGAACGACGAGGTGCAGAAGGCGCTGGCCGGGGCCATCGAAAACCAGCAACCCTTCACCGAGCGGGATGCGCTGCTGCGACTTCCGGACAACATTTCCCAGCACGTGGACTTCACGGTGAACCTCGTGCACGAGGAACCGCGCGCAGCCCTGGTGCTGGAACTGCAGCCGCTGAACCGTCTGCAGCGCATCAACAAAGACGACGAATCAGTCGCCCGGCAGGAGACCGCACGGCGCCTCATTCGCGGCCTTGCCCACGAGATAAAGAACCCGCTCGGCGGCATCCGCGGCGCCGCTCAGTTGCTGGAGCAGGAGCTCAACTCCGACGAGTACCGCGAATACACCGGCGTGATCATCAGCGAGGCCGACCGTCTGAAGCAGCTCGTCGACCGGCTGCTGGGGCCGCAGCAGCAGGTGATGCTGGAGCCTGTGAACATTCTGGAGGTGATCGAGCGGGTCATAGCGCTGCTGGAGGCCGAGTATCCTGCCCGCTTCCAGTGGCTGCGCGACTACGACCCCAGCCTGCCGGATCTGGAGGCCGATCAGGGGCAGCTCATTCAGGGTGTCATGAACGTCGTGCGCAACGCGTGCGAGGCGCTGGTGACCACGGACGAGCCGCGTATCACCGTGCGCACCCGGGCTGTACGGCAGTTCACGATCGGCCACACCCGGCACCGCGTGGTGCTGCAGCTGGACATCCTGGACAACGGTCCCGGCGTCGACCCTGAGCTGAACGAACGTATCTTTTTCCCGATGATCAGCGGACGTGCGGACGGCACGGGGCTGGGACTGGCCATCACCCAGAACGTGGTCAATCAACACCACGGCTCTATCCAGGTCTCCAGCAAGCCGGGACAGACCTGCTTCACGATCTATCTGCCATTCACCCAGCGCAGCGCCCAGGACCATGGCGAGGCGCCCTGACGGTCCCCATGAACAAACAGAACACAACAACGAAAGTACGATGAACGAACACGTCTGGGTCATAGACGACGACCGCTCGATACGCTGGGTGCTGGACCGGGCTCTGTCCAAAGCAGGCATCCCCATCACCGCGTTCAATACCGCCGATCAGGCGATGCACCACCTGCACGACGAGGCGCCGCTGGCGATTCTCACGGACGTGCGCATGCCCGGCATGTCCGGCCTCGACTTCCTGGACAAGGTGCAGTCGAGCTACCCCAAGGTGCCGGTCATCGTCATGACCGCACACTCGGATCTGCAATCAGCCGTGTCGAGCTTCGAGCAAGGCGCCTTCGAATACCTGCCGAAGCCGTTCGACGTGGACGATGCCGTTGCCGTGGTGCAGCGCGCCATCGCCCACAGCCAGGACGCCGCTACCGCCGAGCTAAAGGCCAGCGAGCCGGCGCCCGAGATCATTGGCAAAGCCCCGGCCATGCAGGAGGTGTTCCGCGCCATCGGTCGCCTGTCGTCATCCAATGTTTCGGTGCTCATCAACGGACCGTCAGGCTCGGGTAAAGAGCTGGTCGCCAAAGCCCTGCACCGGCACAGCCCCCGGGCAGAACATCCTTTCATTGCGCTGAACGTGGCGGCCATCCCCGACGATCTCATCGAGAGCGAGCTGTTCGGACACGAAAAAGGCGCGTTTACCGGTGCCAATCAACGCCGCGTCGGCCGCTTCGAGCAGGCCAACGGCGGCACGCTGTTTCTGGACGAGATCGGCGATATGCCGGCGGCCGCCCAGACCCGGCTGCTGCGTGTGCTCGCCGAGAACGAGTTCTACCGTGTCGGCGGCCACCAGTCGGTGGTGGTGGACGTGCGCATCATTGCGGCCACGCACCAGAATCTGGAAAACCTCGTGGAACGCGGGGCCTTCCGGGAAGATCTGTTTCATCGCCTCAACGTGATCCGTGTGCACGTGCCCTCGCTTGCAGAACGACGCACGGACATCCCCATGCTGGCCCAGCACTTTCTGGAAGCCGCGGCCCGCGAGCTGGGCGACGAGGTGAAACGCCTCGCACCGGAAACCGAAGACTACATGACGCTGCTGCCCTGGCCCGGCAATGTGCGCCAGCTCGAGAACACGTGCCGCTGGCTCCACGTGATGGCCAGCACGCGCACGATTCTGGTTCATGACCTGCCGCCCGAGCTGCAGACGCCGGAAACGAGCCAGACTGATCAGGACTGGGAGACGAGCCTGAAGCTCTGGGCCACGCAGTTGCTGGAAACGCAGCCGCCCTCACCGCTGCTGGACGAAGCGCTGCCCAAATTCGAGCGCATCATGATCGAGGTGGCGTTGAAAAAGACCGGCGGGCGCAAACGGGATGCGGCAGACCTGCTCGGCTGGGGCCGCAATACGCTCACGCGCAAAATGCAGGAAATGGAAATGTGAAAAGGCCGGGTAACCGCAGTTGCCCAGCCTTTTGTCAGAGCCGAGGATGTCCTGGTCTTAGGTCAGCGTCGCCGTCGACGTGGAAACCAGACCCGTCGCTGAGTCGTAGGTGAACGTCGGTATGGTTGCGCCGGCCGTGTTCCCCTGCCCCGTGTAATAGAACGTGCAGGTGGCCGCGGCGCGCACCGCGGTGTAGTCCGTGGAGCTGCCTGTCACCGCACCGGCATTTGCCGCATCGCTGACCGTCGGGCCGTTCTGCAGCACGTTGGTGAACACGTCTTCGCAGTCCTGGCTGACGGTTACGGTGTTGCCCGCATTGGCCGTGAGGCTGTAGGGATAACCGTCGGCGGTCACCCGCAGGCTGCCGAATTCGGTCACCTGCGTGCCGGCCGCGGCCTGGCCGTCGGCGATCCACTGCGCGTGGTAAAGGGCTATGCCCGTCTGAAAGCCGCCCGTCACGCCTTCAAAAGCCGCCGCGTGGGCGTCATCGTCGACGTCGATGAAACGCGGCAATGCCGTTGCCGCGAGAATACCCAGCAAGATGATCACAACAACGAGTTCCACGATGGTGAAACCCTGATTCCTGTGCTTGAGGCCGGTATCAATCCTGGTCATGTTCGCTCCTGATTCCTCGGTGATTTCCTGGCCATCATTGGCCTATCCGACACTTTTAAGCGTAGACGCGCATGGCGGTTTTGCGAGACGGAGTTCACAAATACGGCTAGAAAAGTGCCCCCGTCAGTGCTGTGCCACGCTGTTCAGATCCCACAGGGGAAGAAACACGCCGAGGGCCATGATCAGCACCAGGCCGGCAATGGCGATGATCAGGATGGGCTCCAGCGCGTCGGTGAGGCCTTTCAGCTCGTACTCCACTTCTTCCTCGTAGAACTCCGCCGCCTGCTCCAGCAGCTCTTCCATGTTTCCGGTCTCTTCCCCTACCGACATCATCTGCAACACCACCGGGGAGAACATGGCAGCCTGGCGTGCCGTGGTGGTGATCGACTCTCCGCGCTCGATGTTGGCGCGCATTTCGTTGATACGCGTGGCCATGTAGTCGTTACCGATGGCCCGGGACACGATCTGCAGGCCCTGCACGATGGGTACCCCGGCGCGGCTCACCATGGCAAAGGTATTGCAGTAGCGGGCGAGATAGATGCGATCGAACACCGAACCGAGAATGGGCAGCTTGAGCTTCCAGCGGTGCCACACGAGCCGTCCTTCGGGGGAGCTTACGAACCGGAGCCAGCCGAAGCCCGCAACCACGAGGGCCGCCAGCATGAATGGCCAGTACGCCACGAACGTGTCCGAGACGGTGAGAATCGCTTTCGTCTGCCAGGGCAGCTCGGCGTTGTATTTTTCGAACACCCCCGCAAAGGCCGGTATGACATAGATGTTCACGATGACCACGGCTATGGCGATGGCAACGATGACAAAAGACGGATAGCGCGTGGCGGCCTGGATGCGCCGGCGGGTTTCACGTTCCAGCTCCAGGTAGCTGGCTATCTGCTTGAACGCCTGGTCCAGCCGGCCGGTGTTCTCCCCGACATGAATGAGGCTGACGTACAGCTCGGTGAAGATGCGCGGGTGCCTGCCCATGCTGGACGCCACGTCCACACCGGCCTCCATGTTGGTGGCCACGTCGGCCAGCACATCGCGGAACGACTGGTTCTTGGCGCTCTCCGCGAGGGTTTTCACGGCACGCACCACCGAGATACCGGCACGGGTGAGACTCGACATCTGATGACTGAACACAATCAGCTCGTTGAGGCTTACACCGCGCTCAAACAGGCGCAGTACCTGGCTTTCTTCGCCGCCGCCACCGCCTTCACCTTCCGTGTTGATGCGGATCGGCAGCAGGCCGCCGGCCCTCAGCTCCTGGGCAATGGCCCCCGCGGACGCGGCCTGGCGCACGCCCGACACGATCTGCCCGGACGGCTCTTTCGCGGTGTATTTGAACTGCGGCACGGCTCAGGCTCAGTGCCGCAGCGCCGTCGATGACTCATCGGCGCCCGGTGCACCCAGCTCGGGCGCATCCACGTCGCCGGCCGTCGTCTCGGCCTCGAAGAGGTCCTCTTCCTGACCCGACAGACTGATCACTTCCGTCAGCGTGGTCACGCCCTGCAGCGCAAGATCGAGGGCGTAGCCCACGAGCGGGCGGAAACCCTCCTGGCGCTGCGCCACCCGGGCAAACTCGGACGCATCGTCTGCGCGCAGCGCATCAGCAAGCTCGGCATCGATTTCCAGAAGCTCGAACACGCCGACGCGTCCGAGGTAGCCGGTACGGTTGCACTGCCCGCAACCCCGGCCGGCGTAAAAGCTGACGCTCTCCACGTCCAGATCGGCTGCAGCGCTTTTGAGCCAGGCCAGCTCATGGGCCTCGGGCTCAACTTTCTCGCCGCAGCGCTCACAGATCTTGCGAATGAGACGCTGCGCGATGATCGCACGCACCGCGGACGCAACCATGTAACCTTCTACGCCGATATCCATGAGCCGCAGCGCCGAAGACACGGCATCGTTGGTGTGCAGCGTGGACAGCACCAGGTGGCCGGTCATGGCCGCCCGCAGGGCAATGTCCGCCGTTTCGCCGTCGCGGATCTCGCCGACGAGCAGAATGTCCGGGTCCTGGCGCAGCGTCGCGCGCAGCACCTTGGCAAAGTCCAGGCCGATCTTCTGCATGACCTGCACCTGGCACACCCGCTCGAGCTGAAACTCCACCGGGTCTTCAACGGTGATGATCTTCTTGTCGGTGGTGTTCAGATGGTTCAACGCCCCGTACAGCGTGGTGGTTTTACCGCTGCCGGTGGGGCCGGTGACCAGTATCAACCCGTTAGGGCGCGTAATCAGGAAGCGGAAGCGGTTCAGCATGGTTTCCGGCATGCCGATCTGCTCGAGCTGCGCGCCTTCGTCGCTGTGGTCTGCCAGGCGCATCACCACAGATTCGCCGGTGGTGGTGGGCATGGTGCTGAGACGAATGTCCACGCTCTTGTTTTTCAGCTTGATTTCGAAGCGTCCGTCCTGCGGCAGACGTTTCTCGGAGATGTCCAGGCCCGCCATGAGCTTCAGGCGGCTCACCAGCGCCGGCGCGATGCGGATCTCGTTGAGGATCGTTTCCTGCAGCACCCCGTCGACACGCAGACGCAGACGCAGCACCGCCTCGTCGGGCTCGATGTGCACATCCGAGGCACGTATCTGCACCGCATCTTCCAGAATCGAAGAAAGCAGCCGCGCAACGGGTGTGTTGTCTTCCTCGTCGCTGTCGAAGGCTGCGGTGAGACTGAACTCGTCCACACTGAGCTCGCCGTCCAGCTCGCTCGCGAAGCTGACGATCTCATTGGTACGCCGGTACGCGGAGTCGAGCAGCGCCAGCAGATCCGACTCGCGCACCACCGCCACGTTCATGGGCTGATTCAACTGCCGGGCCAGCTCGTCGTAGGCAAAAATGTCGATGGGATCAGCCATGCCCACCAGCAGGCTGCCGTCCTGCTCTTCCAGCACCAGAGCCCGGTAGCGGCGCGCATAGGTCTCCGGCAACCGCGCAACCAGCTCCTCGTCGAAGTGAAAATCACGCAGGTCCACGAACGGCACGCCAAGCTGCTCGGACAGGAACCGCAGCAGCCGGTCTTCGTCGACGAAACCCCGCTCCACCAGGATACGGCCCAGCTTCAGACCGTTCTCCTTCTGCAGCGCCAGGGCTTCCATCAGCTGCGCTTCGGTGATGTCGCCGCTCTGAACGAGCAGATCACCAATGCGGATTTTGTTCGCACCCTGCATGGCTGCGGTCAGCCCCGCGAGCGCATCAACCGGCGCAGCTCAGACGCGTTCGTGGCGCTGTTACCCAGCAGCGTCTCCTGTACCCCGGGTTCTATCACCATGGGCTTGAGCAGAATCACCAGCTCGCTCTTGATGCTGCTGCGGTTCTTCTGCTTGAAGAAGTTACCGATGATGGGAATTTTGCTGAGCCAGGGTACGCCGGCGTTGGTGTCGGTGGAGCTGTTCTGCATGAGCCCGCCGATGACAATGATCTGCCCGCTCTGCGCCCGCACAATGCTGTCCGACTCGCGGATGGTGCTGGCCGCCAGCGGCACGAGCTGCCCGCCGATATCCTTGAGCTGCTCGGTCACTTCGCTGATGGTCGGGTGCACGTGCAGAATCACGTCGTTGCGTTCGCTGATCTGCGGCGTCACGTCCAGGGCTATGCCCGAGAAAAACGGCGTCAGCTCGGCGGAGTCGTTGGTATTGATGGCGCTGCCGGCCGTGACCGTGTTCGACGACAGCTCGGTAATGAAAAACTCGTCGTTACCCACCTTGATCACCGCTTTCTGGTTGTTCACGGTGGCGATGCGGGGGCTCGACAGCACCTGCACGCTGCCCTGCGTGGCAAGCAGATCTATGGTGGCGTCGAAATCGCCAAAAGCCGTGTTCAGGCTGAAGCCGGCCCCGAGGGGGTTGAAGATGTCGTTGACACCGCTGAGGAATTCGCCCGCAACGCTGTGTTCGCTGCCACCAGCCAGCGCCAGGCTGCCGTCGGGCAGCTCGATGGGCACGGGGTCGAACACGCCGCCGGACGCATCGCCAAACGAATTCCAGTCGATGCCCGCCTGAAAGCCGTCCCTCAGCGTCACCTCGATGATTTTCGCTTCCAGCACCACCTGGCGCGTGAGCATGTCTTCGACGCGGGTGAGATAGTCGTCCACCGCCCGCAATGTCTGGGGTTTGGCTTTCACGACAATGAGGCCCACCTGCGGCGTAACCATCACGTGACTGCCTTCGTCCAGGGAAACGATCGACTCCAGCGTGATCTGTATCTCGGTCCACAGATCACTTTCAGCGCTGGTATTGACGATGGTGCCCACGACCTGACCGCCGCCGCCACCGTCTTTGCCACCCCCGTTGTTCTGATTGTTATTTCCGTTGTTGTTATTGTTATTGTTATTGTTGTTTCCGGCATCGCTTACCTTGCCCGCACTTACCTGTATCTCGGAGCGGCCGGCGCGCGCAATGTTCAGGTAATTGAGGTTGTAGATCTCCGTGCGCAGCACATCCGGAAACACCTGGTAGACGTTCTTGTGCAGCGTGTAGTCGTAGCCGTAGACGTCGCGCATGACCCGCATCACGTCAGGCACCGTGACGTCCCGCAGATCGAGCGACACGGTACCCGCCACGTCGGGGTGAATGACGATGTTGAAGGGCGTGTCCACCACCAGTCCGCGGAAGAAGTCCGGCGCGTCAGCCTCGTCTACCGCCAGATCAAAGCTGGGGCCGGACACCTCCGGTTCTTTCTGAGGCGCCACCACCACACTGGTAACCGGTACCGGCGGTGGCAGCCGCGGTTGCTGCGCCCCCTGCTCCAGGTACTCGATGGCTTCGTCGGTCGACTCCGTCGACTGGGTGAAAAACGGACCGATGGCCGCGCAGCCTGAGCTGAGCAGAGTGCCCAGCAGCAGCAGCATCCCGATCCCTGGGCGTAGCTCGTTCACTTGAAGTCCTTTGTCACTCTGTTGCTGGCCAATGAGAGCTGCAGCCGCTTACCTTGCGGCGACAGCACCGTGACGCCCTCACGGGCAATGTGCACAACCTCGTAACCGGCATGGCTGTCGCCTTCCGACAGAGGTCGCCCGTCGATCACCGCTACGCGGCGCTCGTCGCTGAGCAGCACCGATACCAGCCGCGGCAGCTTGTGGTTTGTGGTCTGCACGACAGCCACCGGGGTACTTATCGGCGGCCGCGTCGGATCCTCCAGTGCCAGGGCCCCGGGGCCCGCCAGCGCGCAGCATGGCAGCAGCAAAGCCCAGCACCTAAACACCCAGCCACTCCCGGTCGCGACTGAGCGTTTCCACCTCGATCAGCACCTCGGCTGTGGGGTGTTCTTCCACCACGTACTCGAGGCTGCGCCATTTGAGCTGCCACGGCGCGCTTTCCAGCGCCTCCAGATAGGTGAGCACGTCGAAAAAGCGCCCTTCGACCCGCACAGCGAGAGGGTGTACGAAAATGGGCGTTGCCTCGCTGCCCAGCTCGATCGGATCACTGGTGCGCATGCTCACGAGCTTAAGGTCACCCTGGCGCTTGAGAATGGTCTGTAACAGCTCCGGCATGTCTGCCGGTGCGATGAAGCCGCCGAGCGCCAGCTCCAGGGCCTCGGCCTGGCTTGCCAGCAGCGCTTCCAGCTCTTCCTTGCGTTGCGTCAGCTCCCGCAGCGTCTCGGTGTAGTCCATCTGCTGCAGACGCTGGCGCTCCGCACCCTGCGTTTTGAGATCCGATGCGAGGCGTTCGATGTTGCGCACCACCTCAGCCTCCGCATCGATCACGGTGTCGCCGATGAACGTAAGCCAGACGCCGTACGTCAGCGCCAGCGACGTCAACGTGATCAGCACGCGTTCGCGCATGTTGCGGGCTTCGAACCAGGCGGCCCACTGATTGAATCGCTGCATCATCCTGATTGCTCGCTGCTGCTGTCGCTGACCTTGAAGCGCAGCGTGGGTGCATCGTCCTGCCGCTGAATGGTCATGAGATTGAAATGTTCGCCCTGAAATTCAGCCTGCCCCGAGAGTTTGCGCAGCAACCGGGGCACGGCGGCCGCGTCGACCGCGCCACCCTCCAGCACAATGCGCGCCGGCGCTGGCACGGTCATGCCCGGGCCGCTCTCCTGGTCCGGCAGCAACGTGCCTTTGGCAAGCTGTATGCGATCCAGCCACACGTCGTTCACCCGGGCCGCCGCGAGCGCTTTCAGACGCGCCGAGAAACCACCGGTGCCGGAGCGGTCGGTGAGCGCCGCGACGAAGCTCTGCTGCTGCATGAGCTGGTTTTCCAGAGAACGGATCTCGTCGCGCATGGCCGCAGGGTCGGTCTGGTTACGGCGGCTCGCAGCGTTGGCCTGCACCAGCACGTCGAGCTGCTGCTGCGAGGTGACCGCTTCGTCTTCGAGACTGGACACGCTCCACTGGAACCACGACGTGAGACCGATCAGCACCACCACGAACGCGCCCCACAGACTCAGCAGATGCTGTGCGGTGAGCGGATCCGTCTTGGGCAGCAGATCGCCGTGCAGCAGGTTGATCTGTTGCACGCTCATGCCGCGTTAGCCTCGTCAGCCGCCTCGATGCGGGCCCGCAGCACGCCCCCAAGGGCGGGAACCGCAGCAGAAATCGCGTTGGTCTGTCGCGGGTCGAGACTGTCCCAGTCCACGTCTTCGTGTTCCGGATTGAACAGCGTCAGCGCAAGCTCGCCGCTCAACGCTTCACCGATGGTGCGGACAGGGATCGGCAGCAATTCGCTGAGATGTCCACATACGCGCTGGGTCCAGTCATCTGTGCAGGCCACCATGAGCATGTTGCACGGCGGCTGGCTCATGGCGCTCTCGTAATAGTCGATCGAGCGCTGTACCTGCAGCAGCAGGCGCTCACGGAAGTCGCTCCAGCCGTCTTCGCTGAACGTGCGCGGTACGCCGGACACGCGCCGTGCGAGGTAAAGCTCGTCCCCGCGCGATACGTTGATGACGCCGCTGTTGGCGGTGAGGCGCAGCAGTGCCACGCTCTGATCGGGCTGCGGGAAGCAGTGCCAGGCGAGATTGCGCAGCGCAAGCTCGGAGATGTCGATGCTGGCAAGCTCCAGCCGCGCGTCGTGGATCTGCTGCACGATGCCCCGCAGAAACTCCGTGGGCATGATGGCCGCAAACACCATACGCCGATCCCGCGATGCGCTGCTGGGCAGCGGAAAGGTGCACAGCGTTGCCGTGTCCACGGCGTAATCCACCTGCTCCTGCAGCGTCCAGCGCACCGCCTCGTCTACCTCGCTGTCAGGCACGTCGGGGCGTTCCACGGTGCACAGGTGGTACAGCTCCGGCGCCAGCACGAGGTTCACGCGCTGCTTCGCCCGCGATTTCAGCAAGCCCAGCTGCTCAGCCTGGAGCGCCACCTGATCGCGCAGATCCGTCATGCTCGGCATGGGGTCTGCCCGCATGGCGACGCGCAGATGCTCGCCCACGTCCGCCAGCACGGTAGCCACCATGGAACCGGACAGATACACCGCCGCCTGCGCGCCTCCGGCAGCGCCCGAGCCGCGCTGACCGGTCAACCGGTGCACGATATTGTTCAGCCACGTCGCTTTCACTTAAGCCATGGTTCCGGGTTCTATGTCCCAAAAGTATAGAATCGCTTTCGCGACTCGCTGGAGAAGTTGCCTGGCGGGTGCAAACCGGGGGAATTCATGCCGTTCGATATTGTGCTCTACGAGCCCGAGATACCGCCGAATACGGGCAGCATCGTGCGGCTGGCCGCCAATACCGGTGCGGCGCTGCACCTCATACGGCCCCTCGGCTTCGATTGGGACGATCGGCGCCTGAAACGGGCGGGGCTCGACTATCACGAGTACGCCTCGGTAACGCTGCACGACAGCCTGGCGGCCTATCGGTCGGCGCGGGCGCCGGCGCGGATCTTCGGCTTCACCACCCGGGCAACGCGGTGGTACACCGATGCAAGCTATGCCGCCGGCGACGCGCTGCTGTTCGGTCCGGAAAGCCGGGGGCTGCCCGCGGAGCTGCTGACGCAGCTGGGTGACGAGGCTATTCTACGCCTGCCCATGCAGAGCAACTCACGCAGCCTCAATCTTGCAAACGCGGTCTCCGTAGCCGTGTACGAAGCGTGGCGACAGCTGGAGTTTGTAGGCGCTCGCTAACCTCGTAAGCCCGCTACGATTGGGTGCAGGACCGGGCGTTGGGTGGCCTAGTGCTTGACGTCCGGGTCTGCGGCGGGGGTTGTGTCTTCCTGCGCGGCAGCCGCCGCCTGAGCCTGCTGCACAGCCTGCCCATAGAGCATCTCGAAGTTCACCGGCGCAAGCTGCAGAGGAGGGAAGCTGCCTTTGATGACCAGGGCATCGAGCGCCTCGCGCAGGTAGGGAAACAGCGTCGTCGGACAGGCAATGCCCAGCACCTGCTGCAGCGCTGCGCCGTCTACGCCGGTCACGGCGAAGATACCGGCCTGGTGCACCTCGGCAATGTAGGCCGTGCGATCTTCCGGCCGCGTGGCGGTGACCGTCGAGGTCAGCACCACCTCATGGCGGTTGTCGCCGAGGCTGTTGACGCGGGTGTTGATGTCCACCTGGTATTCCGGGCGGAACTGCTCGGTGAAGATCACCGGCGCGCCGGGCGACTCGAAGGACGCATCTTTCAGATAGATGCGCTCGATGGTCAGCTGCGCCATGGGTTTCTGGGGGGCTTCGTCACTCATGATTTCACTACCGGTAGATTCTGGCCGCGCCATTCGGCGATGCCGCCTTTCAGACGCGCAACGTTGCTGAAGCCCTGTTTACGCAGCGTGGTGCCCACCGAGCCGGCGTGCTGGCCCATCTTGCAGGCGATTACAAGGGGCTTTTCCTTGTGCTTTTTCAGCTCGTCGATGCGGGCGTCGATGTTGGTGTACGGGATGTTCATGCTGTCCACGATGTGGCCCTGGTCGAACTCGGCCTTGTCGCGCACGTCCAGCACCACGGCGCCCTGGTTGTTGACCATGTCCACCAGCTCCTGCGCGGTCACCGACGCGCCGCCGCGGGCCATCTCGTTGCGGATGAACAACACCAGCAGAACGACGAACGCGCCCACGAGCAGGGGATGTCCGGCGATGAAACTGAAAAGATCCGCCATGTTGCAGCGCACCAACCGATTCCGAAAACGGCGCGATTATACACATGGTGCGACGGACTTTTGTTAGAATGCGGGCCCTCACGAACTCACCACGCCGCACGCCCATCCAACGCGCCTCTGAGCCATGGACCCTGTAACAACGGAGCTGTAAACCATGCGTCAAACCAGTCTGCTCGTCGTGCTGGACGGGTTCGGGCACAACGCAACCCCGGAACACAACGCTATCGCGCTCGCCGACACGCCTACGTGGGACGCGCTGTGGGCCGAGCAGCCGCATACGCTCATCTCCGGGTCAGGCACGGATGTGGGGCTGCCGGAGGGGCAGATGGGCAACTCCGAGGTTGGCCACATGAACCTTGGGGCCGGGCGCGTGATCTATCAGGATTTCACCCGCATCAACCGCGCCATCGACCAGGGCGAGTTTCAGAACAACCGCGCCATTGGCGCCGCGCTGAAGAAGGTAACCAGGCACGGCAGCGCCCTGCACGTGATGGGCCTGCTCTCTCCCGGAGGCGTGCACAGCCACGAGGAGCAGATTTTTGCGCTGCTGAAACTCGCCGCGGAAAAAGGCGTGAACAAGCTCTACCTGCATGCGTTTCTAGACGGCCGGGATACGCCGCCGCGCAGCGCCCTCGCCTCCATCGAGAAAGCCGAGGCGCTCTTCAGGGAGCTGGGCGTGGGCGCCCTTGTCAGCATTGTCGGTCGCTACTACGCCATGGACCGCGACCAGAACTGGGACCGCCTGGAACGCGCTTACAACCTCGTCGTACGTGGCGAAGCGCCGTTCCATGCGGCGGGCGGCGTGGATGCTCTGAAGCAGGCCTACGCCCGCGACGAGAACGACGAGTTCGTGCAGCCCACGGCCGTGCACGCCATGGATGCCGTGCCGGTTACCGTGAACGACGACGACGTGGTCGTCTTCATGAATTTCCGCGCCGATCGGGCCCGCATGATCACAAAGGCGCTCACCGATGCAGACTTCGACGGGTTCGAACGCCGTACCGTTGTGAAGCTTGCCGACTTCGTCATGCTCACGCGCTATGCTGACGATTTTAATCTGCCGTGCGCGTTCGATCAGCAAAAGTTCTCCAACACGCTGGGTGAATACCTGTCGAAGCGCGATCTCAAACAACTGCGCATCGCGGAAACGGAGAAATACGCACACGTGACGTTCTTCTTCTCCGGCGGCGTGGAACAACCCTTCCCCGGCGAAGAGCGCAAGCTGATCCCCTCACCGAAGGTGGCCACCTACGATCTGCAACCCGAGATGAGCGCACCGGAGGTGACCAGGGAACTGGTGGACGCCATTCGCAGCGGCGCCTATGACGTGATCGTGTGCAACTACGCCAACGGCGACATGGTGGGCCACACAGGCAAGCTCGACCCCGCACGGCGGGCCGTAGAGACACTGGACGAGAGCCTTCGCCAGCTCAAACAGGCGGTCACCGAGACCGGCGGGCAGATGCTGATAACCGCCGATCACGGCAACTGCGAGCAGATGCAGGATCCGGCGACCGCGCAGGAGCACACCGCGCACACCCACAACCCCGTGCCGCTGGTGTACGTGGGGCCGCAGGCAGTCACCTTCGCCGAAGGAGGCACGCTTGCCGATGTGGCGCCGACGCTGCTGACGCTGATGCACCTAGAAGTGCCGCCGGAAATG
>CAZYYJ010000087.1:0-22198 GCA_964651595.1 uncultured Pseudomonadales bacterium
TCGCGGTGGCCGGGCTCAGCCTCTGCGTGCTCGCCTGTCGCGGGCCAGGGCCGCGGCTTTGCCCAGGGCGCTTTCTACCGCCGTGACGGCACGCGGGTGGTGTCCGTGGCCCAGGAGGGTGTCATGCGTGTCAGGCCCGCAACAACCAGCGCCACCCCGAGGGAGGAACAACCATGATCAAACGACTGCTGCTGGGTACCGCGACGCTGCTGGTGGTGCTGTACGCGCTGGCCCTCATCATCACCATCGACCCGGAGGAACGCCGTCCCGGCACGCGCCTGTCGGGCCACATCAGCGACATACCCCCCGACTTCAGCCAGTTACCCCAGCGGGAGAAGGTCTGGGTGCAGGCCAGCACCTGGTACGGCGTGCCCCACTCGGTCACGACCGTGTCCTTCCACATCGACGATGCTTTCTACGTGCCCTGCGGGTGGTGCGCCACCAAGCGCTGGCCGAAGCACGTCGCGCGCAACCCGCAGGTGCTGTTGAAGATCGGCGACACGCTCTATCCGCGCACGGCCGTGCTGATCCAGGATCCGCAGGAGGTCGATGCGCTGTTGAGCCGGCTTGCGGCAGACTTCAACGCAACCGGCGTCTATCTCTACCGCATGGATCCACCGGCGTCATGAACGTGGCGGCCTCGGCAGCAGCGTCGGCACTTCCCGCACGTAGTCTGCGTAGGCGGCTTTGTTAGCGAGCTGGCGGCGATCGATCATGGGTATGCTGACACCGAGAAACAGCACCAGCATGGCTGCCGCGCCGAGCCACGCCAGCAGCGCGCCGGTGGCCACATAACCGGCCAGCGCCAGCGCAAACCAGAAGCCCAGCTCGCCCAGATAGTTCGGGTGCCGGCACCAGGCCCACACGTCTTCTCTCAGCACGCCACCCCGGCTTTCACGACGAAAGCGGCGCAGGACGTTGTCAGCGCGCGTTTCCAGCCACAACGCAGCACTGCCCAGCGCAAGCCATAGAACATCCAGGGACCCCAGGGGCACAGGGGCTGCAGCCACCGCACGCTCAGCCAGCAGCGCGAGCGGCAGGCAGCCAAGCAGCACCAGCACCGTCGGCATGAGGTGAATGCCCAGCAGATCCACCACAGGAAACCACCGACCAGTCTTCTGCCGCAGGTCGCCGTAGCGCCAGTCTTCGTGTCCAAGGCCGGTCCAGCCCCGGGCCCAGTTGTGCGTGAGCCGCACCGCCCAGGCGCAAACCAGGAGCAGGGCCAGGCTGCCCCTGGCATCGAAGCCGGCTCCGTACGTCCACAGCCAGAAGCCGACGAGCAGGGGCGGTGCCACGGACCAGTAGGCGTCATAGAAGCTCGAGTTGGCGAAGGCCCGCGAGAAGGCGAAGATCACCACCGTGGCAACACAATCAGCCGCCGCCGCCTGCCAGAAGCGGTCGAGCTGCGGCAGCGCAAGCACGGTCATGGCTGCAGCGGCCAGCGCGCACCCGTAGGCCGCGCCTATCCAGGCAAAGTCTCTGCGACTGGCGGCTGCAGTCATCAAAACAGCGCAATCTGCCGGTCGTCGCCGATGACCTGATCGAAGACCAGACCCAGCACTTCCAGCACCGGTTGAGCAACGGGTTTCACCTGCCGGTCGAGATAGTGCTCGCGGTCCAGCGGCGAGCGTTGCTCGGACGCCAGCTCAGGACCCTGCGCCGTCATGACGTAAGCCACGACACGAGGCGGAGGTTGCGTGGATTTCTTCACGGCCTGCACGTGCGGCGGCACGTGGGTGGTGTAGCTGTCCACCGCTTTGCGCAGGCCCTTGCGATAGACCAGTTCTTCGTCCAGCGCCCCGGCGCGCAGCTCGGTAACCGTGGTTTTCAGAAAACCCGCTATTGCATCGGTTGCTTCGGCCGGATCCTTGAACAGATGCGCAAACAGGTGCCGCTGCACGCGCTTGGCCAGTTCCGTCCAGTCGCGGCGCACCACCTCCATGCCGACGAACTCCACCTCGTCCGATCCGTGGCGCAAGCCCGCGTAACGTTTGCTGGCGCCCCGGCTGCCGCCGCGGGTACTGGCCAGGTAAAGGCGGGTGTAGAGCTTTTCGAATTCGAGCTCCAGCCGGCTTTCGACGCCGAAGCGCCGGGAGAGATACGCGGACAGGTCGGCATTGAAGGCTTCCACCAGCCGCGGCCCTTCCCGCGCTGCGGCCTGGGCATCCGCCGCCCCCGAAGCGACGAAGACGCTGTCCGTATCTCCATACAGCACCTGATAGCCACGCTCACCGAACCAGTCGCTGCTCCACTTCAGCAACGCCCGCCCCTGGCTGGTGATGGCATTGGCAATGCGCGGGTTGAAGAACCGGCAGGCGCGCGTGCCCAGCACACCGTAGAAACTGTTCATGAGGATCTTGATGGCCTGCGAGGCAACCGCATCCCCGCGTGCTTTTGCGGCTGCCCGCGCAGGAAACAGCGCATCCAGCATGCCGGGCAGAATGGCGGCGTCCCGCCCACCCGCAAAAGCCGTGCCGTCCTCGGTATGCACCACCGCACCGGCATCATCCGCCTGCGCAAAGGCAAGCGGGTCGATGTTGAAGGTGCGGATGATGGACGGGTACAGACTCCTGAAGTCGCATACCCACACGTTGTCGTGCACGCCGATCACCGGCTCGAACACCGCCCCACCACCCTGCGGCATCGACGCAGGCGCCGCAACGCGATCCACGCTGGGCGCCGCCAGGCGCCGCTGGTAGAGCTCGCCGAGGTACAGGAAGTCGAACGACGCGATGCTCGCCTGCACCCGGTCGGCCGGCATGCCGGTAAGCGCCGAGCGGGCAAAGGCCAGCGCCACCAGGTCGAGCGTATCGAGAATGTCCACCACCAGCCGCGCGTCGGTGCGTGCGTAGGTGGTGAACGCCTCCAGATCGTGGCGGTAGGTGCGCAGAATCTCAGCGACTTTGTCGCCACGGTGCTCTGCACCGCCAAAGGTTTTACCTTCGCCCAGCACGTGCCGCGACACGGCATCGAGAGAGTAATCGTCGAGCCGCAGATGCGCACCTCGCACCAGCGCCATGCCGTCCAGCACCAGCCGACCCGGCACCGACGCCGCTGAACTGCCGAAGTAGCCTTCTGCCGCGCGGATACGCACCTGGCCGGTGTCCCGGCCCAGCTTCAGGTCGCAGCCCACACGCTGCGCCACGGCGAGGAGCTGGGTAAGATCGAAATCGATGACATTCCAGCCGGTCAGCACGTCGGCATCGACTCGCGCGACCAGCTCGGCGAAGTGCAGCAGCGCGGCCTTCTCGTCAGCCACGCCCACAGCGCCCGGCGGCATGGGGCGGCGAGCGCCGTCCACCACCACCACCTCGTCCACCCCGCAGCCGTAACAGGCGATCGCCAGGAGACGGTTCGAGCGCGGATTGGTCTCGATGTCGAAGGACAACACCCGCGGCGCAGCCGGCACCGTGGCTGGGCCCGTTTCCGGGTTGTCGAAGCACAGATCCACACCCTGCGCCGGACGCCCCGTACCGCGCACGGCAATGCCTCCGCGGATCTGCCGGTCGATGAGGTAACGCATCGCAAAACGCACGTCCGCCTCGTAGGTCTGCACCCCTCGTGCATGCAGCGCATCGCGCACCCCGGGCGCGTCGCCGGGCACCGCCACCTCGATTCGAACCAGCGCCGCCCCGTCCATGGCGCGCAGATCGCAGGGTACGCAACGGTAAGCGGGCACCATGGGCCCCAGCTCGGTGCCCTCAAGCGCGGCGGCCGCGGCCGCTGGTATGTAGAAGTGCGGCACCTGCCGGTCGTCGCGCACGACGAACGTGCGCCCGTCCGCGCCGCGGCCAAAGAGATGCACCACGGGTACGCCCTGCCGCACCCGGTAGGTCGCCTGCAGCAGAAAACCTTCGAATACCGCCGCGTCCGTCACCCGGGCGCCTTCAGGGCGTGGCAGCCGGCGGACGCCGCTGGGGATAGTCCCGTTCTACCGTGTAGGCCAGATCCAGCAGCTTCTGCTCACTGAAAGGCTCCCCGAGCAGTTCCAGTCCCACGGGCAGGCCCTCGGCATCGAAGCCCACGGGCACGCTGATGGCCGGTAGACCGGAGTTTGCAGCCAGCCGGCAGTTGGTGCCCAGCTGTTCCCGTCCCGCAGGCGCCGCCACACGCCGGATCGTGGGATACGCCAGCGCGTCGAGATTGTTGGCCGTCATCAGCGCTACCAGCGCTTCGCGCACCACGTCGCGCTGCGCCAGCTCCGCTTCGTAGGCTGCGCGGTCTTCCCCGCCGATGGACAGCGAGGCTTTCAACGACGGGTCGACATCCGGGTGGTGCCGGTCACGCGATACCAGATCCTGCAGGTCGCGCAGTCCCAGCTCGGGATTGCTGGCAAGGTAAGCGTCGATGTCTGCTTTGAAATCGTAGATCAGCACGTAGTGCCCGTTCCACGTCCGATCGACGCCGGCATTCACCGCTGGCGAAGCCAGTTCCTCAAGCTGCCAGCCGGCACTGGCGGCCAGCGCGTCGAGGCCCTGCATCACCCGCTCAGCCACCGGCCGGTCCGGCGGTTCCTGCACGAGCCAGTCTTGCAGCACGCCGATGCGCACGCCTGTGCGCCGGCGCAGCGCGGCGCGGTATCCGGGTGCAGCTCGCTCGGCCATGACCGCAGTCTGCGGATCGGCCTCGTCAGCGCCGACGGTCGCGTCCAGAAGCAGTGCGAGATCGGTCACCGACCTGGCCAGAGGCCCGCCGATGTCCTGCGTGGAAGACAGCGGGACAATGCCGGCGCGGCTGGCCAGACCCTGAGTGCCGCGCAGCCCGACGAGGTTGTTCTGCGCGGCGGGTATGCGGATCGACCCGCAGGTGTCACTGCCGAAACCCGCCGCCGCGAAATTCGCAGCTACGGCAGCCCCGGTGCCACCGCTGGATCCTCCGGGATTGCGCTCCAGGTGGTAAGGGTTTCTGGTCTGGCCGAAGGCCGAACCCACCGTGGTGATACCGTATGCGAATTCGTGCATGGTGGTTTTGCCGAGAATCACTGCGCCCGCAGCGCGCAGACGCGCCACCAGGGTGGCGTCCCGCCCGGGGTTGAACCCTTCGAACAGCACCGAGCCCGCGGTGGTGGGCGCATCCAGAGTCTCATAGTTGTCTTTCACCAGCACCGGGATGCCGTGGAGCGGTCCGCGCGGCCCCTGTCGCGCCCGCTCCGCGTCCAGCGCGCGCGCCTGCGCGAGAGGATCGCTGGTAAGCGCCTGCACGGCGTTCAAAGCAGGCCCCTGCTGGTCGTAGGCTTCGATCCGGTCCAGGTAGAAACGGGTCAGGGCCTCAGCGGTAAGCTCGCCCGCCGCCATGGCGGCCGCGAGCATCTCGATACTCTGCTCGGTCCAGGGGGCGTTGCCGGTTGCTGACATGGCGCGAACCTCTTGCGCTGCGGCGCTGCCGGAGGAAGCGGCCAGCACCAGAAAGGCGGCGAGCATTCCCGGGAGCGCTCGCGGCAGAACAATGGAAACCATGCGCCATGATCGCCTCTGGGGGGCACATTTGGAAGGGAAGGCGGGGCGCTGAACCCGCTGCGGAGTCAGGCGCTGGCAGCGCGGCGGCTGCGCTCCAGCTCCAGTTGCTGGTGCAGCACCTGCAGCGATTTGTTCTGCAGCTCGCGCTCGTTCTCCAGCTCCTGGGAGTGCTCTTTCTCGCGCTCGAGGTCGCTTTTCACCTCAGCCAGCTCCCGTTCGAGCTTGCGGATCTGCAGGCGCGCGGCATCCAGTTCTGCATCGGCCAGCGTCGTGTCGCCGCTCCTGGCAGCGCTGGCGAGCTTGGCCTTGAGCTGGGCAATCTCCTGGGACAGCTCGGCAATGATGCGGTCCGCATCGCTCTTGTCGGTTTTGGGCGGGGCAGCCGGAGCGGAGTCCACCGCGCCGTCCACCAGCTCGTTGTAGGTGGAGGAATCCTCATAGTCTGAGGAGACACCGGCGGAGATGCTGGCTTTCTCCTGCGCCGCGGCTTTCACCCGCAGCAGTTCCTGGCCGTTCTTCTCCGCTTCCTGCTGAGATTGTTTCAGCTCCCTCGTGCGATCTTTCAGATCCGTCTTCAGTTCCGTCAGCTCATCGCGCATGCGCTTGAGCTGCTCGTCCCGCCCGCGCACCAGCGATTCCAGCTGCGGCAGCTTCGCTTTCGCATCGTTCATGGCCCGCGTGGCGTCCTCGGTCTGCTTCTGTGCCTGCAGATTGCGCATGAGCCAGCCGGCACCGAAACCGATACCTCCGGCGAGGAGCAGGTAGACGAAGATCTTGACGATCAGAAAGGTCATGCAGTGCCTCCGAGCACTCTGAATTCAATGCGACGGTTTTCCCGTCGACCGGCTTCCGTGGCATTGCTGGCGACGGGCTGCTTCTCGCCGTAACCCACCGGCATCAGGCGCTCTGCCATGACGCCGTGAGCCGCAAGATGCCGGGCTACCGTGTCGGCGCGGCGCTGGCTGAGCCGCAGGTTCACGTCGGCGCCGCCTTTGTCGTCCGTATGCCCGGCAATTTCCACCGTGGCGTTGCACGTCCGCAGGATCATGGCCAGCATGCCGATGACGTGAAAACTCGCTTCGGTGACATCGGCTTTGCCCGACTTGAACTGGATCGATTCCCGCGCGAGGTATTCGTCGATCTGATGCTGGCAGGTGCCGCCCTGACCAATCACCTCGATCTGGTTGTCCACCCCCGATACCCCCCACACCGCAAGCGCGCGCTCTGCCGCGCCCCGCTGGGCAGGTACGTCCGGGGCTGCACCGGTCAACACCACGTGCTGTCCGCTCATCTCGACGCCGGACCAGTAGAGATCTTTCGTTTCCACGGCGGAAGTCACCGTTGTGCTCAGCTCGTTCTCGATGTCGCTGACCTCGGAGAACACGCAGACGAAAAACACGCATACCAGGAGCGTGCCGGCACCCGTCAGGATCTCGAATTGTGAGAAACGAAAGTCCATGTTCCTCATGAAGCTTAGGCAGAACGTCCATTTTTGCGTCTCGCAGGCGGGAATTCTCCAGCAACGCGCGCAGCATTGGTGCGAACTTCGTCACAATCGCTCGAAGCGCCGCAGGCCGCGGCAGAAGAAAAAAAGCCGGCGGTCTGCGCATTGCGCAGACCCCGGCAAGGCCGCCTGGAAAAAACCTGTCAGCTGAGCGTGAACATGATCCGTTGCCGCACCCCGGTAACGGCTCGAGGGGCACCGTCGACGACCCGGGGTTTGTACTTGTAACGTTTCACGGCATTGAGCGCCGCAGCATCGAAAACCCGGGCGGGATCGGCGCTCACCACCCGCGGCGCCTGCACCCGGCCCAGCGTGTCGACCGTGAACTCGATCAGTACCCAACCCTGCACACCCCGGGCGCGCTGACGCTCGGGGTATTCGGGCGGAACAGTCATCACGGGCAGCAGATCGCCGTCGGCAGCGCTGAAGTCGCCCTGCACCACCGGCTCGGCCACTGTGGGCCCGACGATGGGCAGGCCGGGGCCAACGCCCGGGAACGCTGTCGTCGGCATGGTAGGGGCCGCGACCGGCTTCGGCGGCGGGTCCGGCAGAGACTGTTTCTTCTCCACCGGGGGTTCCTCGAGACGCGGCAGGAAGGCCACGTAGACGGGTGGCTTGGCCGGAGGCACGGAAACCTCGTCATTGTCGATCAGGCGCTGCATGACAAACAGCAGCACGCTGGTGACGAAGATGGCGACCAGCATCGCAATACTAAAACGACCGATCGGTTGGCTATTCATTGCAGCTGTGAACATGATCGTCTCCCCGTGTGGTCAGAGGGTGTGGAGGCGGTAGCGCAACGTGCGCTGAACCACCGGTGCTGACACCGTGGCGACCCGCACCGATGCCGCGTCGCGATGGCGCAGGGCCGTGAACTGGTACTCCGGCGCGTAGCGACTGCCCCGCACGGCGCGCAGGGCCGAGTCGGCAAATGCGGGGCTGCCGTCGTTGGAAACGATCTCCGCACGGGCGACGCTGCCGTCACGGGCCAGCACGAAGTGCACAACCACGGTGGCTTCCTCGCCGTTGCGCAGGGCCCGTCCGGGGTAAATCACCGGTGCCCGGTACACCGGCTGCAGCAGGCGTTCCCGGTGCAGCTGGGCCACACCGAACGGCAGGCGCACCTCGTCAGCCACCGCCGGCATGCGCGCCGCGGCTGGCCCGTCGTCGAGCATGGTGCGCGTGAGACCGGCGAGCATGTGTCCCTGCAAGCCGGGGTCGCGTGCCTGCACCGGCTCTACGGTCGTCAGCACCAGCACCACGCCGACAATGCCCAGCACGCACCAGTAGACACTCGCGGTATCCAGCTCCAGCAGGCGCGGCCGGCGGAAGCGCCCGATGCGGGCCACCAGCGGATGATGCTGCAAACCCACCGCTGCTCCGGTGGAAACGCTGTGGTCGCGCACGGCGTCGACCAGCGCTGCCGCGTAGCCGGCGGGTTCGTCCAGCAGTTCGCTGGCGGCATCGTCGCAGCTCTCTTCCATGGCGCGGCCGTGGGCCCGGTACAGCGAAGCCAGCCACGGAATCCACCAGTACGCCACCACGACGGCCCGCACGGCGAGATGCCAGCGGTCGTCGCGGCGCCGGATATGCACCAGTTCATGCGCAAGCACGGCTCGCAGCGTGGCCTGAGACCAGCGTCGCCAGCTCTGCGGCAGCACGATGGTGGCGGTACCGAAGGTCGTCGCGCAGGCAGCCGTTCCCTCCCTGACCGTGGGGCGCGCCATGGACAGCCTCGCACAGAGCTCATCCAGGACCTTCTCGAGGCGATCGCTGGTGCCGCAGAGGGGCAGCGCCTGCACCGCGACGATGGTGCGGCGCACGCGACGGATCTCCCGGAGGCCCAGCGCGGCTGCCACTGCCAGCCACAGCCAGATCAATGCCTGAGGCAGACCGGTGCTGAGCGATTGCACGGGCGCTTCCAGGGCAAGCTGCCACGTGCCGAGAAAACGCGCCGCCAGCAAAGGCAGCAGCGTGAGTGCCGCCACCGCCGCAAGCACCAGCGCCCGTCGGGAGGCGGCGCTGCGGGGGAAGGCGAGACACACAACCACCGTGAAGCCCGCCGAGAGCAGCAGTACGCGCAGCACGTCCCGCAGGCTGAGGTTGCCTGCGCTGAGACTTTCCAGCAGCAGGCTTTCCATCATTTCTGCGCCTCTTGACGCTCGTCGCGTCGCAGCTTCTCGAGCTGATCTTCGATCGCTGCCAGGTCTTCGGCGGTGAGGCTGCGTCCTTCGCTGCCCAGCAGATTCACCACCGCGCTCGCCGGCGAGCCATCAAAAAAGGTATCAACAAGGCGGCGCACGGCACTGCGTTTGGCGTCAGCCTTGGGCAGCACCGGACGGTAGACGTGTTTGGCGCCGTCCTGGCGGAATGCCACGTGACCTTTGTCGCAGAGCTTTTTCACCAGTGCACGCACCGCCGAGTAGCTGGGGGAGTCTGGAATGCTGTCCTGTATCTCTGCTGCCGTGGCTTCTTCCTGGGCATACAGCACGTCCATGATCTGTCGCTCGCGCCGGGTCAGATGAACGTGTTTGCCGTGGACCATGCCTTGTCTCCAGGTGCTACTGCTAATTTTTTAGCATCGTGCTGTTTTTTTAGCACACGACTCCGGTGATGGAAAGCTCCACGTGCTGTTTTTTTAGCATTTTTCGGCGCGACAGCCGTCGGGCTTAGTTCTGTTTTGCAGGTCGTGCCGGTACACTGCCGCTGTTCTGTGAGGGGATACCACATGCAAGTGTCTACGAAGCTGGTCCGCGCTGCGGCCACGCTGACGGTGATTGCCGTCGTCTCTGCCTGCTCCGATGCGGGTGATCCATCAAGCAACCAGACTGCCGCGCAGGCAACGCCGGCGGCCGCACCGACCGACCGGGCTGCGGCCATCCGCGCGGCCACCACCACCATCGACGGCGCGCGCATTCAGAGCGCAGAGCCTGCCAACTGGCTGTCTACGGGGCGCACCTACGACGAACAGCGGCACAGCCCTCTCGATCAGATCAACGCCGACAACGCTGACGATCTGGGTCTCGCCTGGTACTGGGACACCGGCACGAAACGCGGCCTGTCGGCGACACCCATCGTCGTCGACGGCGTGCTGTTCACGTCCGGCTCCTGGTCGGTGGTGTGGGCCCACGACGCCAAGACCGGCGAGCTGATCTGGGAATACGATCCGCAGGTGCCGCGCGAATGGGCCCGCTATGCGTGCTGCGACGTGGTCAATCGCGGCGTCGCCGCCTGGAAAGGCAAGATTTACGTCGGCACCATCGACGGCCGCCTCGTTGCGCTGGATGCGGGTACGGGCGAACCGGCGTGGGAAGTGAACACGATTCTGCCGGACCGCCCTTACACCATCACCGGCGCGCCCCGCATCGTCAAAGACAAGGTCATCATCGGCAATGGCGGCGCCGAGTATGGCGTGCGCGGCTACATCACCGCCTACGACGCGGCCAGCGGCGAAGAAGCCTGGCGTTTCTACACCGTTCCCGGTAACCCGGACGAGCCTTTCGAAACCAAGGACATGGAAGAGGCTGCGGCAACCTGGCGCGGCGGTAAGTGGTGGGAAGTAGGTGGTGGCGGCACCGTCTGGGACAGCATGGCTTTCGACCCGGAGCTGAACATGCTCTACATCGGCACCGGCAACGGCTCGCCGTGGAACCGCTACATCCGAAGCCCCGGCGGCGGCGACAACCTGTACATCTCCTCCATGGTTGCCCTGAATCCCGACACCGGCATGAAAGTGTGGCACTACCAGACCACACCCGGTGATACCTGGGACTACACCGCCACGCAGCACATGATCCTGGCAGACCTGGAGATCGACGGCGAGCAGCGCAAGGTCATCATGCAGGCGCCGAAGAACGGCTTCTTCTACGTGCTGGACCGCACCAACGGCGAGTTCATTTCCGCCGAGGCGTACGTGCCGGTGACGTGGGCGACGCACATCGACAGCGAAACCGGGCGCCCGGTGGAAAACCCCGAAGCCCATTACGCCAACGAGAAGAAGCGCATCAAACCGGGCCCGCTGGGCGGCCACAACTGGCATCCCATGACCTACCACCCGGGCACCGGCTACGTCTACATCCCCGCCCTGGATCTGCGCTTCGACTACGCCCAGGACAACGCCTTCAAACACTCTCCGGAAGACTGGAACCTCGGCGTCGACTTCCGCGAGCAGGCACCTCCGGCCTCAGCCGAAGAGAACATCGACAACCTGCAGGCCATCAAAGGATTCCTGGCGGCCTGGGATCCGGTGACGCAGCAGGAAGTGTGGCGCGTGCAGCACGCCACCGCATGGAACGGCGGTCTCCTGTCCACCGGCGGTAACCTCGTCTTCCAGGGTCGGGCGGACGGCAAGTTTGCCGCCTACAGGGCCGACAACGGCGAGCTGGTCTGGGAGAGCCCCGTGCATGTCGGCATCATCGCGGCCCCGGTCACCTACACGGTCGACGGCGAGCAGTACATCACCGTGGTCGCCGGCTGGGGCGGTGCCTACGGGGTTGCCTCGGGCGCGCCCCGCCATCGTGCCAACGTGCTGAGCGACGGGCGCATTCTCACCTACAAGCTGGGCGGCACCGAGACACTGCCGACACCGGCGGTGACCTACCTGGCCGTGCCCACGCCGCCGGCCATGGAGTACACCCCCGAGCAGGTGCAGGCCGGTCAGGATCACTTCCACGACTATTGTGCGGTCTGCCACGGGCCCGGCGTGGGCACGTCCGGCCCCATCGCCAACCTGATGTACTCGTCGGCAGAAACGCACGCCATCTGGGATGCCATCGTGGTTGGGGGAGCCTATCAGGACAAAGGTATGCCGGGCTTCGCCCACGCGCTGGACGCGGCAGATGCGCAGGCCATTCGCGCCTACGTGATCAAGCGTGCCGGTGACGTGATCGCGTTCTGCGAATCAGCTTACCGGGAACAGTACCCCGAGCTTCTGGATACAGCGTGTGAGATTCCGCAGGTAGGCGGGGCGGCAGCGGCCGGAGGCGGTGGCTGAAGGTACCCGGCAGGGCGGCCCCGGTTACTGAACCAGGGGTCGCTCGGCAGCGGCGACCTCTACCGCTATGGGCAGGTGATCGGAGATGCGACAGCCCAGCACCTGGTAGTCGGTAATCTCCAGATGGGACGACACCAGCACATGATCCAGTGCCAGCGCCGGGTCCCAAGCCGGATAGGTCGGTTCGAGGTTGTCGGCCGGGCGTAGATCCAGATCTTTGAACGCGCTGCGTTCCAGCAGCTGGCGCACGGGCGTGTTCATGTCACCCATGACCACCACCTGACGCTCGTGGGCAATCTGCTCGGCGATGTAGGCCAGCTGCCGGCGTCGTGAGCGTTCGCCCAGAGACAGGTGCAGCATCACCACCACCAGCTCGTCCCCCGCGTAGGGCAGACGCGCCACCACCGCACCGCGACCGGGAATGGCCCCGGGCAGTTTGTGGTCTTCCAGACCGTAAGGCTGCACGCGTGAGAGCAGCCCGTTGCCGTGCTGAGCCAGCGGGCCCAGATCGCGGTTGAGCTGCGCGTACCAGAACGGAAAATCGGCGAGTTGCGCGAGGTACTCCACCTGGTTGACGAAGCCGCTGCGGAGGCTGCCGCCGTCGACTTCCTGCAGGGCCACCACGTCGTATTCGCTGATGACCCGGGCTATGCGATGCAGATTCTTCACGCGACTTTCGTGCGGCAGCACGTGCTTCCAGCCTTTGGTGAGGTACTCGCGGTACGCCCTGGTACGAATACCAACCTGGATGTTGAAGGTGAGCAGCTTGAGAGGGTCTTCCGCAACAGTCGGACGAACGCGCTCGGGAAACGCTGCCGCGGCGCTGACGTTTGCCACGGGATCAACTGCCGAGGCTCTCTGTTCCGTCCGTCGTCCCCACGGAAACATGGCTGAATCCCTGCCGGAAGAGGTCAGATTCAGTCTAGGAGGTCTCTTCGAAAGAAACTGTGTGCTGCCTTCCATTTGCGTGGGTTCCTCTGCGAGAGGGTGGGCCCGGGGCCGCGCGCTAGCGTTGCGCGGTGCTGACCTCGGTGCTCAGCGTCGCGCGCTCCTGCGCGACGAGAAAGTCGACCACGTCCAGCATGGCCGCGTTGCCGCCCGCCATCTGACCGTCGACGATGTATCGGCCGTTGACCACCATGGCCGGCACGCCGGTTGCGCGGTAGGCACGCACCAGGGCTTTGGCCTGCTGCACGCGGCTGCGCACAGAGAACGAACCATAGGCCGCATCGAAATCGTCGCGACTGATACCCGCCTGCCTGGCAAACAGTTCCGCCAGCGCTTCCTGTTGCCGCAGGTCTTCCCGGCGCTCGTGGATGCCGTCGAAGATGTCCTGGTGCACGGCCTCGGTGACACCGAGAGTCTCCGCCGTATAGAACGCCTGGGCCAGCAGCTCCCAGTCGCGATTGAACACCGCAGGTACCGGCCGGAAGTCGACGTCGCCCGCCTGCTTCTCCTGCCAGCTTTTCACGTAGGGCTCGAAATTGTTGCAGTGAATGCAGGCGTAGGAGAAGAGCTCTACCACTTCCACCTTGTCGCCGTTACGCGTGTCCACGCGCACCGGCAGGGCCTTGTAGTGCGTGCCTTCGATGAATCGCGCGCCCATGAGCGGTGCGCCACCTTCTTCGGCGGCGCCCGCAAGGAGCCCGCTGAATGCAACAACCACTGCTGCGAGCGCAGCGCAGAAGCGCCGACCGTACCTGCCACCGCGGTCTCTACTGCCAAACATCATCACCGCCTTACCTCGCTGTCGTGATTCACCGTTGTTGAGACGCACGTGACGCGCGTTAGTTCATCGTATCAGTTCAAACCCTGGAGGTAGTCGGCAAGCATCTCGATCTCGCCGTCCGTGAGGCCCTCCGCCACGCCGCGCATCATGCCGCCGAAGCCCTCATCCGTCGCCCGCGTGCCTTCGCGGTAGGCGGTGAGCGTGCTGATCGTGTATTCCCGAGGCATACCCGAGACCCGCGGGAAACCGGCAAACGGGTTGCCGACACCACGGGGACCGTGGCAGGCCGCGCAGGACGCGACCCCTTTGCGGGCAATGCCGCCGCGGTAGATTTTTGCGGCGCTGGCAATCTGCTCGTCTTCACCGGCGGCCCGCAGCAACTTGGATGGCAGGCTGGCGAAATAGGCGGCCAGGTCCGCAAGATCCTGGTCGCTCTTGCCGTTGAGCTGACCGGTCATCAACAGCAGCTCACGATCACCGCTCTGGATCATCTTCAGATGGCGATACAGATACTTTTCGTTCTGGCCTGCCAGCGGCGGGTACGTACCATCAATGCCCGTGGCTCCGTCCTGCCCGTGACACGCAGCACAGGGTGCAGCCTGAGCTTCGCCGGCGGCCGGATCGCCCTTGGGCTCGTTTGCCGCCACGCCGCCCGTCATCGCGAGGAGCGCGGTACAAAGCGCGAGGCGCGCCGCGAGTTTTGCCTTCATCGTCATCTGTAAGATCCAGTTCTCTTTTTGGGTCGCCCCGATTACGCTGATTGCCCGGTTAGACGCCTCCAGCGAAGTCTAGCGCAGCATGCACAACGTGCCGCTGCAGATCTGGTCGCTGTGGGGAAGCCGCCCGGGCCGCGCCACGGAACGGGCGCTTGAGCAGCATTCATTTCTGAGCGCGCGGATTATATAACAGCAGCAGCAAATGTCAGCCTTCCCCGCAGCCCGGAGCTTGTGATGCCCGCCGAGAACGAGACTATCGAACGCCTGTCCGCCACGTTCCTGAAGAGCGCGCCGGGCCTGCGCGAGTGCCCGCCCCCCGATCAGCCCGAGGTGGCCTTTGCCGGGCGCTCCAACGCAGGCAAGTCGTCCGTGCTGAACCGCCTGACCGGTTCGCGCCGCACCGCCAAGGTCAGCAAAACGCCCGGGCGCACGCAGCTGCTGAATTTTTTCGACGTGCAGACCGGCGGCCGCCTCGTGGACCTGCCCGGCTACGGGTACGCAAAAGCCGGCCGACAGGCGCAGCAGGGCTGGCAACGGGCCGTTAACGACTATCTCTCACGCCGCGACTCGCTGGTGGGTGTGGTGCTGGTGATGGATATCCGCCACCCCCATCAGGCCTTCGACCAGGAGCTTCTGGAGTGGGCCCAAGCGTCCGAGATGCCCGTGCACGTGCTGCTGAACAAGGCCGACAAGCTGAGCCGGTCGCGCCAGCAGAGTACGCTGCATGCCACGGCGAAACCTTACGCAGACTGTCCCGCCTTCACCTGGCAGTGCTTTTCGGCCCTGAAGGGCACCGGCACCCCCGAGTTGCTGGCGCGTCTGCTGGCGTGGTTCGAGCCGGGTTAGTGGGCTTCGTCCCAGTTCGCGCCCACCCCGCATTCCACCAGCAGCGGCACCGCCAGATCGGCTGAACCCTGCATGCGCGCCGCCACGCCCTCGATGAGCGCGTCCTTGTCCGCCTCGGCCACCTCGAAGACCAGCTCGTCGTGCACCTGCATCATCATGGCGGCGTCCAGCGATCCGGACGCAAGCCAGTGGTACACGTCCACCATGGCCCGCTTGATGACATCCGCCGCCGTGCCCTGCATGGGCGCGTTGATGGCCGTGCGCTCGGCCGCCTGGCGCCGCGGCACGTGCTTGGCATTGATCTCGGGCAGGTAGAGCCGCCGTCCGTAAACCGTTTCCACATAGCCCTGCTCGCGGGCCAGCGCCCGCGTGCGCTCCATGTACTGGCGCACGCCGGGGTAGCGTGTGAAGTACCGCTCGATGTACTCGGCCGCCAGGGTGCGCGAGATGCTGAGCTGCTTGGCGAGACCAAAGGCGGACATGCCGTAGATGAGACCGAAGTTGATGGTTTTGGCGCCGCGACGCTCGTCGCTGGTGACTTCCTCAGGTGCTTTGCCGAACACCTCCCCGGCCGTGGCCCGGTGGATGTCGTCGCCCGCTTCGAAGGCCGTGAGCAGATTCTCGTCCCCGGACAGGTGCGCCATGATCCTCAGCTCGATCTGTGAGTAGTCGGCGGCAACGATCACTTTGCCGGGCGGCGCCACGAACGCCTGGCGGATGCGGCGGCCTTCCGCCGTGCGGATGGGAATGTTCTGCAGATTCGGATCTGAGGACGACAGCCGTCCCGTCGCCGCCACCGCCTGATGGTAAGACGTGTGGATGCGTCCGGTGTCCGGATTGATCTGCAGCGGCAGCTTATCGGTATACGTACCTTTCAGCTTCGCCAGGCTGCGATGCTCCAGGATCGCCGCCGGCAGCGGGTAGTCCCGGGCAAGGTCCACCAGCACCGCCTCAGCGGTGGAGGGGGCGCCTTTGGGCGTTTTCTTCAACACCGGCAGGCCGAGCTTGTCGTAGAGAATCTCCTGCAGCTGCTTGGGGCTGTCGAGGTTGAACTCCTGGCCTGCCAGTTCCCAGGCTTCGGCCTGCAGCTCGCCGAGTCGGTCGGTGATCTCCGCGCTCTGCTGGGCAAGCAGGCGCGCGTCGACCAGTGCGCCATGCTGCTCCACCGCCGACAGCACCGGCACGAGCGGCAATTCGATCTCCTGATACACGGCGGCAAGCGCGCTCTCCTCCTCGAGGCGCGGCCACAGTGTCTCGTGGAGCTGCAGCGTGACGTCCGCATCCTCCGCGGCATAACCCGTGGCCGTGTCCAGGTCGATCTGGTTGAACGTGAGCTGCTTCGCGCCTTTGCCGGCAATGTCCTCGTAGTGGATCGTCTCCCGGCCCAGGTAGGTTTTCGCCAGATCGTCCATGTTGTGACGGGTGGCCACGCTGTTCAGCACGTAAGATTCGAGCATGGTGTCGTGCAGCGGACCCGCCACGGTGACGCCGTGCCGAGCGAGCACGCTGATGTCGTACTTCAGATTCTGACCGATCTTGGGGATCGTGCCGTTGGCAAGCAGCGGCTCGACAAGCGCTTTCACGCGCTCCCACGCGAGCTGGTCCGGTGCCCCGACGTAATCGTGGCCGACGGGCACGTACACACCTTCGCCGGGCTCGAAGGCCATGCACAATCCCACGAGGGAAGCACGCATGTAGTCGATGTCCGTGGTCTCGGTGTCGAAAGCGAGCTGACCCGCAGCCTCGCAGGCCGTCACGAACGCCCGCAGCTCGGCCTCCTCGGTGATGCACCGGTAGTTGGCAGGCACTGCCTCCGCGGTCACCAGGGGCTCAGCGGGCGTTTCCCCGTGCTCTGCCAGCCAGGTCCGGAAATCCAGCCGCTGGAACAGGGTGGTGAGCACCTCCTGATCCGGCGCTGTGGCCACCAGATCGGCCAGCGCCACATCCAGCTCGACGTCACACTTGATCGTGGTGAGCTCCCGCGACAGGGGCAACTGGTCGAGAGAGTCACGCAGGTTCTCACCGACCTTGCCTTTGATTTCCCCGGCCTGCGCCATCACTTCGTCGAGAGACCCATACTGGTTGAGCCACTTGGCCGCCGTTTTAGGTCCCACTTTCGGCACACCCGGAATGTTGTCTACCGTGTCCCCCATGAGCGCCAGGTAGTCGATGATCAGCTCGGGGGGAACGCCGAATTTCTCGATGACCCCGTCGCGGTCCATCGTGGTCTCGGTCATGGTGTTGACCAGCGTCACGTGGTCAGTGACGAGCTGCGCCATGTCCTTGTCCCCCGTGGAAACAATCGTCTCGCGCCGGGCCGCCGTGGCCTGGGCCGCCAGCGTGCCGATGACATCGTCAGCCTCCACCCCGGGCACCACCAGCAAAGGCAGCCCCATGGCCCGGATGATCTCGTGAATGGGTGCAATCTGTTCCCGCAGATCGTCCGGCATGGACTCCCGGTTGGCCTTGTACTCCGTGTAAAGATCGTCGCGGAAGGTCTTGCCGGGCGCATCGAACACCACCGCGAGGGTGGCTGTGGGATAGTCTTTGGCAAGCTTGCGGATCATGGCGATGACTCCGCGCACGGCCCCCGTAGGCTCTCCCGACGGGCTCGTGAGATTGGGCAGCGCGTAGTACGCCCGGAAGAGATAGGAAGATCCATCAACGAGGATCAGCAGGTCTGTGTCAGCCGTCTGTGGGGCTTGCTTCTTGGCCATGCGGGTCTGCCTTGCAGGAAGTGAGTCGCCGGGCGTCTTTGCGCCCGTGCCGGACGCGCTTACTATACCCACCATGCGCGCGCATCGCCTGTTTTCGACGCTCAAGCTCCATCACGCGGCGCTGGTGTTTGCCTGCGCGGCCCTCTGCGCCGGGGCGCCAGCGGCAGCCGAGGAAGTGGAGCGCGGTCCCGACGTGGTCATCATCCAGGGCGAAGACAAGGTGGTCTACGAGTTTCGCCAGAACGGACAGTTGCGCATGGTGCGTATCGTGCCCAGGTGGGGCAAACCGTACTACCTGGTGCCGCGTGACGACACCACCGGCTTCGGCGATCTGGAGCGTGCCGACATGCTGCTGCCGAAGTGGGTGATCGCCGAATTCTGATGCCTGCTGTGTGCCATCACCCCCAGCCCGGACAACTGCTGCGATGAGCGCTGTTCTATCCGACCACGTCGCCGACCCAGCCCCCATGCTTCGGGAGCTGGCCGCGCGCTATGGCCTCGGCGAGGTGCTGGCGTTCCGCCTGGCGGGCACGGGCATCGAGAACGCGAACTACTTTCTCACCACAGCCGGCGACGACGGGCGCCAGCGCCAGCACGTTCTGACCCTCATGTTGCAGGCGGCCAATGCCGGCAGCGCCTACGAGCCGATGATGCGCACGCTCGCGGCTGCGGGGCTGCCCGTTGCCGAACCACTGCCCAACCTGGAAGGCGCATGCGTGGAAAGCTACGCGGGGCACTCGGTGCTGCTGCAGAGCTGCCTGCCGGGCCGGCATACGGTGAATCCCACCACACGTCAGATCGAGAGCCTCGCGCGCTTCACGGCACGCATGCACGGGACGCTGCACAATCCGGCAGTGACGCTGCCGGCTTACCCGCGGGACGCCGCCTGGCTGGGCACAGAAGCGCAGACATCAGCGCGAGAGCTGCCGTACGCCGACGCTGAGCTGATGCGGGCCGCCGTCACGCAGGTGCAGTCTCTGCTGGCGCGCGGCGACACCGTCGGGCTGCCGGGTGGCATGATTCATGGCGACCTGTTTCGCGACAACGTGCTGTTCAACGAGCGCGGCTTGACCGGAGTGCTGGACTTTCATCACGCCGCCACCGGTTACTGGCTGTACGATCTGGCTGTGATCGCCAACGACTGGTGCACAGATTCCAGCGGCGCGCTGGATGGAGACCGTGTAACGTCGCTGCTGCGTGCCTATCACGGCGTGCGGCCCCTGCGGCCGGAAGAGGTCTGGCTGTTCCCCGTGTTCGCGCTCTATGCCGCACTGGCCTTCTGGCTGTCACGCCTCGCCGTGGTGCTGCGCCCTGACGAAACGCCTTCGGCGCGCAGCAAGGATCCCAACGAGTTCCGACGTATTGTGCGCGCCCACACGGCCCACCAGTTTTATCTCGACCCCCGGCTGCTGGGCTAAGCCCTGCAGCCCTCATTCTCAGGCGCCGCGCAGCAGAAACAGAGCAAAGCGGGACTGCGCATCTGACCAGTACGCCTGGTCGCGGAAACCCGCCCCCTCCGCCAGTGCCAGAAACTCATCAGGGTGGTATTTGTACGAGTTCTCCGTGTGCAGCGTTTCGCCGGCTGCAAAGGCAACGGTTGTCCCGGCTACGCTCACCGTCTGCGCACGGGTGGCGCGGAGAAACATCTGGATGCAGCCGAGGGCTTCGTTGTACCGCGCATCGTGCTCGAACGCGCTGACGTCGAAGTTGCCGTCCAGCGTCGCGTTGATGTGGTGCAGCAGGTTCAGATTGAACGCTGCCGTGACCCCGCCCGGGTCGTTGTAGGCGGCTTCCAGCGCACTGATCGACTTCTTGCGGTCGACGCCGATCAGCAGTGCCCCGCCTTCACCCACCGTTTCGCGCACGTTGCGCAGAAAAGCTCTCGCCTGCGCCGGGTCGAAGTTGCCGATGCTGGAGCCGGGAAAAAAGCCCACCCGCGTGAGGCCGTCGATGGCATCCGGCAGCGCGAAGGGCTGGGTGATGTCGGCGCAGATCGGATATACGTGCAGCTGTGGAAAATCTGCATGCAGCGCTCTGGCGTTGGCCTGCAGATGCACCTGGGAAATGTCCACGGGCACGTAGGCCGTCGGCGTCACGCTGGTGAGCACCTTACGGATCTTCGCGGACGAGCCGCTCCCGTACTCGATCAGCGCCAGCCCGTCACCGAGCTGTTCCGCGATGGCCGGCAGGTGGGCGTCGAAGAGACTCATCTCCGTGCGCGTGAGGTAGTACTCGTCGAGCTGCGTGATCTGTTCGAACAATGCCGAACCCCGCTCGTCGTAAAAGTACTTCGGCGATACCTGCTTCGGGTTGCCCGCCAGCCCGTCGAGCACTTCCCGCGCCCTGTCGCCCATGTCCGGCTTGTAGTCGAAAAACGCGTACTCGCCCTGCTCGAGGCTCCGCTCGCTCAACGTTGATCCCCTTGTCTTGAAGCGTAAGTGGTTGCCGGTCAGGCGTCGCGGGCAAGCCGCAGGCCCGAAAACTGCCAGCGGTCCGGCGGATAAAAAAAGTTCCGGTACGAATCGCGCATGTGCGATCGCGGCGTTGCACACGAACCGCCCCGCAACACCAGCTGACTGCTCATGAACTTGCCGTTGTACTCACCCAGCGTGCCCGGCAACGGCTGATAACCGGGATAGGGCGCATAGCTGGACGCCGTCCACTGCCAAACCACGCCCCGCAGCTGTGCCTGGGCGGCCGGTGCGGCAAGCGCGCAGGGATGCAGCGTGTTGTCGTCCACGTAGCCGTCACCGGCCGGCGCCGTGGCGCGGGCCGCGTGCTCCCACTCGAACTCGGTGGGCAGCCGTGCCCCGGCCCAGTTCGCAAACGCAAACGCTTCGTGCGCGCTGAGGTGCACCACCGGCAGCGCCGCACACAGAGGCTGCAAGCCGTCCAGGCGGTAT
This sequence comes from uncultured Pseudomonadales bacterium, assembly GCA_964651595.1. Taxonomy (GTDB): domain Bacteria; phylum Pseudomonadota; class Gammaproteobacteria; order Pseudomonadales; family Azotimanducaceae; genus UBA4421. The sequence continues at coordinate 20,865 of CAZYYJ010000087.1, forward strand.
TCGAACCACTCGCCATCCCGTTGCTGCCAGTAGAGGGGCTGCGTCCAGCCCTGTTCGGTACGTATCGTCCATCCCTCCGCCAGCCAGAGGCGCGAGTCCCCGTAACCGCCGTCTTCCAGAAACGCCAGGTACTCGCCATTGGTCACCAGACGGTCGGCGAGATCGAAGGGGTGCAGGTAGACGGTATGTCGAGGTGCTTCGTTGTCGAAGTGAAACGCCGCCGCATCGATGGTACCCACCTCCGTCATACCGCCCGCAAAGGCTGTGAACGTCAACGGGATGGTGACCCCGCTCTCCCGGGGTCCGCCCCCGTAGACGGGCAGCAGCGGGTTATGACCGAAGTTGTACTTCAGGTCGGTGAGAATCAGCTCCTGGTGCTGCTGCTCGTGATGTATGCCCAGCTCCAGCCGCTCGCAGAAGCCTTCCAGTCCCAGCTCGCAGCCGTCGTTGAGGTACACGGCCTCGAGGCGGTCTTCGACAAACTCCCGGTAGGCAAACACCTCCGCGACCGTCGGGCGTGACAGAAAACCCCGCCGCGGCCGGGGAAACGGTTCGCCAACCCCGTTGTAGTAGGAATTGAACAGGTATTCGAAGTCCGGGTGAAAGGGTATGTAGCCGGGCAGCGCAACCTTCAGAATGAACGTTTCGAAGAACCAGGTGGTATGCGCCAGGTGCCACTTCGGCGGGCTGGCATCGTCCATGGGCTGGACCCCGTAGTCTTCGACCTCCAGAGGTGCGCACAACTGCAGGCTCTGGCGGCGCACATCGGTAAACCGCTGCCAGAGCGCTTCAGCCGCTGTACCTGTTGTGCTGGCGGTGCCAGCAGCTTGGACGTTCGGGGCAGGCCCCGAATTGGGTGGCATAACCGAGTTTAGAACCGGGCGTCGAGGGTCTGGTAAGTTAGCCTAATGGTCTCGGCCTCGTGCGGCAACTTAATGAAGCCGTGGTAGTGGCCCATCGGGTTGATGATGACGATGTGGCCCGTGTGATCCATGGTGTAGCCACCGGCGCCGTCCGGCACCTTCGCAAACGCCACGTTGAGCTGCTGGGCCAGCGCGGCGAGATCTTCGCGCGGTCCCACGGCGCCCACAAATCGCGGCGAAAAAGCCTTCGCATAGGCTTCCAGCCGTTCCGGCGTGTCCCGTTCCGGATCCACCGACACCAGCACCCCCTGGAACGGATTATTGCCTTCCCGGCCCTCGCGCAGCGCCAGGTCCACCTGTCCCATGACAGCCATGCTCGTCGGACAGATGTCGGGGCAATGGGTAAAACCGAAAAATACAAAGCTCCACCTGTCCTGGAGATCGGTGTTGGTGAAGCTGCCGCCCCCCGCG
>CAZYYJ010000088.1:0-22096 GCA_964651595.1 uncultured Pseudomonadales bacterium
GGAAGGTGCCCGCGACTATCTGGTACCCAGCCGTACGCATCCCGGCCAGTTCTTTGCGCTGCCGCAGTCGCCGCAGGTTTACAAGCAGCTCCTCATGATGTCGGGTATGGACCGCTACTATCAGATCGCGCGCTGCTACCGCGACGAAGACCTGCGCGCCGATCGGCAGCCCGAGTTCACGCAGATCGACATCGAAGCCTCTTTCGTCTCGCAGGACGAGGTCATGCAGCTTACCGAGGGCATGCTCACCAGGCTCTTTGCCGACGTGCTGGACGTTGAGCTCGGCGCCTTTCCGGTGCTGACGTGGACAGAAGCCATGCGCGACTATGGCAGCGACCGGCCGGATCTCAGAAATCCGCTCAAGCTGGTGGACATTGCCGATCTCATGCGCGAGGTGGAGTTCAAAGTGTTTGCGGGACCGGCCAGCGACGCCGGCAGCCGCGTCGTAGCGCTGCGCGCGCCGGGCGGTGCGAAGCTCTCCCGCAAGGTGATCGACGACTACACGGACTTTGTGGCGCGTTACGGCGCCAAAGGTCTCGCGTACATCAAAGTCAACGAGCTCGCCCAGGGAGTGGCCGGGCTGCAGTCACCCATTCTCAAGTTCCTGCCCGACGAAGTTGCGCTGGGGGTACTCGAGCGGGTGGGCGCCGAGGACGGCGATGTGGTGTTCTTCGGCGCGGACAAGGCCGGCGTGGTCAACGACTCCATGGGGGCCCTCAGAAACGAGCTGGGCAGCACGCTCGGGCTGGTGGCAGACGGCTTTGCGCCGTGCTGGGTGGTGGACTGGCCCATGTTCGCCGAAGGCCGCGACGGTGTGCTGGGTGCCGAGCATCATCCGTTCACACAACCCACGTGTACGCCTGAAGAACTGCTTGCAGCGCCCCTCGAAGCCCGCGCGGCCGCCTACGATGTGGTGCTCAACGGCTATGAGCTGGGCGGCGGGTCTCTGCGGATTCACGACCAGGCCATGCAGGCGGCAGTCTTCGAGGCGCTCAGCATGGGGCAGGAAGCACAGGGGAAATTCGGCTTTCTCCTCGACGCTCTGCAGTACGGCTGCCCACCCCACGGCGGTATAGCGCTGGGTCTCGACCGCCTGGCCATGCTCATGACAGACAGTCAGTCCATTCGCGACGTCATCGCGTTCCCCAAAACGCAGACCGCATCGTGCCTCATGATGGCCGCGCCCAACCTCGTCGATGAGCATCAGCTCAGGGAACTGCATATCCGGCTGCGCGGCAGCGCTGCGGAAGGCGCCGCAGACGCAAAGAACAAAGCTGGCTAACATATCGGGTGTGTTCATCGTGCGACCCTCGCAACAGACATGAGTCAGGAACGGTAGATGGCGGGACATTCCAAATGGGCCAACATCAAGCATCGCAAGGCGGCCCAGGACAAAAAGCGCGGCAAGCTCTACACGAAGCTCATCCGTGAGATCACGGTCGGCGCCCGCATGGGCGGCGGCGATGTGAACGACAACCCGCGCCTGCGGGCTGCGGTAGACAAGGCGCTCGCCGCGAACATGCCGAAAGACACCATCGAGCGCGCCATTCAGCGAGGCGCGGGCGGCGGCGACGGCAGCGACGTGGAAGAGCTGGTGTACGAAGGCTACGGGCCGGGCGGCGTGGCCATTCTGGTCGAAGCCATGACTGACAACCGCAATCGCACGGTGGCGGAAGTTCGCCATGCCTTCAGCAAGTACGGGGGTAACCTCGGCACCGACGGCTCGGTCGCCTATCTCTTCAACAAGCAGGGCATGATCAACTTTGCCCCCGGCGCCGACGAAGAGCAGGTCATGGACCTGGCCCTGGAAGCCGGCGCAGAAGACATCGACGTCGAAGACGACGGTGCACTGTCCGTCACCACACCCTGGGAAGCGCTCAGCGAGGTATCCGACGCGTTGAAGGCCGGCGGCATCGAGCCCGACAACGCGGAAGTGACCATGGTCGCCTCCACCACCACCGAGTGCGACGAAGCGCTGGCCGTGAAGGTGCTGAAGCTCATCGACGCCCTCGAAGATCTGGACGACGTGCAGGAGGTGTACAGCAACGGTGACTTCCCCGAGAGCGCCTATCAGTAGACACCCCGGGCGTCCGTCATCGCCTTGACCCGCCGCGTGCTCGGCATCGACCCGGGCTCGCGCCGTACCGGTTACGGTGTCATCGAAACCGATGTGCGTGGCCGCGCGCCGGTCTACGTGGCCAGCGGCTGCATCCGCGCCGAACGGGGCTCGTTGCCCGAGCGCCTGGGCGAAATCTATCGCAGCGTGCGCGCGCTGATCGAGCAGCACTGCCCCGGGGAAGTGGCCGTGGAGCAGGTGTTCATGGCCAGAAACGCACAGTCAGCGCTGACGCTGGGCCAGGCGCGGGGCGTCGCCATAGCCGCGGTCGTGGCCAGCGAGCTTCCCGTCAGCGAATACGCGGCCCGGCAGGTGAAGCTCGCCGTGGTGGGCACGGGGCGCGCCAGCAAAGAGCAGGTGCAGCGCATGGTCACGGAAATGCTGCAGCTCTCCGGCCAGCCGCAGGCAGATGCGGCCGATGCCCTTGCGATCGCGCTATGCCACGTCAATACTGCCGCCGTCGAAACGGCGCGCACGTGAAGAGGGTTACCGCCATCCAGCAGACAGCACCATGATCGGCAGGCTCAGAGGCCTGGTCCTGGACATAGACATCGAGACGGGCGCGCTCTGCGTTGAGGCGGGCGGCGTCGGCTACGAAGTGGAAGTGGCCAGCAGCGTGCTGGCCGCGCAGCCGCAGACCGGCGCCGAGCTTGCGCTGTTCACGCACTTCGTGGTGCGCGAAGACGCTCAGCTGCTGTTCGGTTTCTCCAGCAAAGCGGAGCGGGATCTCTTCCGCGCGTTCATCAAGATCAGCGGTGTGGGCCCCAAGCTCGCGCTGGCGCTCATCTCCACGGTGGAACCGGCGGCGCTCACGCGCGCGGTGCGCCAGAACGACCTGTCGGTGCTCACGCGGGTGCCGGGTGTGGGCAAGAAAACCGCCGAACGACTGATGGTGGAGCTCAAGAACCGCGTGGACGAGCTGGCCGCGCACAGCGGTGCCGGGCTGGCGGTGGTGGGCGAGGTGACGCTTACCAATGCCTCGGCGGCTGACGAAGCGGAAGATGCGCTGGTGGCCCTCGGTTACCGTGCGCAGGAAGCATCGCGTGTCGTGGCCGCCGTGACGCGCGACGCGTCTGCCGAGCTAACCGCGGAAGACATCATCCGGCGTGCGCTGCGCGCCTTTGCCCAGGCGAACAACGCATGAGCATCGAACCCGACCGTCTCGTTTCCGCCGCGGTGCAGGATGGCGAGGTGCGCCAGGACCATGCCCTGCGGCCGCTCAAGCTGGACGAATACGTCGGTCAGGCCGCCGTGAAAGAGCAGATGGACATCTTCATCAGCGCCGCGCGCGGGCGCGGCGAAGCGCTCGACCATACGCTCATCTTCGGCCCGCCGGGCCTCGGCAAGACCACGCTGGCCAACATCGTCGCCAAGGAGATGGCGGTCGCCATCAAGGGCACGTCGGGTCCGGTGCTGGAGAAACCCGGCGATCTTGCAGCCATGCTCACCAACCTGGATCCGGGGGACGTGCTTTTCGTCGACGAGATCCACCGCTTGAGCCCGGTGGTCGAAGAAATTCTCTACCCGGCCATGGAAGATTTTCAGCTCGACATTCTCATCGGCGAAGGGCCTGCGGCGCGGTCTTTGAAGCTGGATCTGCCGCCGTTCACGCTCGTGGGCGCCACCACGCGGGCGGGGCTGCTCACCAGCCCGCTGCGCGACCGTTTCGGCATCGTGCAGCGCCTCGAGTTCTACAGCGTGGAGGAGCTCACCACGATCGTCACGCGGTCGGCGGGCAAGCTCGGCCTGCCCATCGACGCGCCGGGGGCGGCAGAAGTGGCGCGCCGCAGCCGTGGCACGCCGCGCATAGCCAACCGGCTGCTGCGCCGCGTACGCGACTACGCCGAGGTGAAGGGCGACGGCGCCGTGAATGCTTCGTTGGCTGACGCAGCGCTCAACCTGCTGAAGGTGGACAAGGAAGGCTTCGACACCATGGACCGGCGCCTTTTGACCACGGTGCTGGAGAAATTCGGTGGTGGCCCCGTGGGTCTCGACGCGCTGGCGGCCGCCATCAGCGAAGAGCGCGACACCATCGAGGATGTCATCGAACCCTACCTCATACAGCAGGGCTATCTCATGCGCACGCCCCGGGGCCGTGTCGCTACAGCGGCCTGCTACCAGCATTTCGGCCTGGAAGTGCCGAAAGACCTTGCCCAGGCACCATTGCCGCTCGACTAATCCAGGGAGCCCGTTTTGACCGAACAGCTGTCCATCTTCGAATTGATTGCCAACGCCTCTCTTCTGGTGCAGGCGGTGATGGCGCTGCTTGCGCTGGCGTCCGTGGTGTCCTGGATGATGATCTTTCAGCGCTGGTTCTTCCTGCGTAACGCGCTGGTGGAGATCGACACCTTCGAGGAACACTTCTGGTCGGGCATCGATCTCCGGCAGTTTTACGGGGAGCTCGAACACGAGGAGAATCTCAATGGTATCGAGAGCGTGTTCGTTGCCGGCTTTCGCGAGTTTCAACGCCTCTCGGAACAGGCCGGCGCAGACGCCGAGGCCATCATGCAGGGTGTGCAGCGGGCCATGCGGGTAGCGGTCACCCGTGAGGAAGCCCGCCTGGAAACGCATCTGCCGTTCCTTGCCACCGTGGGTTCCACCAGCCCCTACATAGGCCTGTTCGGCACCGTGTGGGGCATCATGAACTCGTTCCGGTCGCTCGCCAACATGAGCCAGGCCACGCTCGCGTCCGTGGCGCCCGGCATCTCCGAGGCGCTGGTGGCGACGGCCATGGGACTGTTCGCCGCCATTCCCGCGGTTATCGGTTACAACCGTTTCAGCGCCCGTGTGGAAGTGCTGATGAAGCGCTACGAGGCCTTCAGCGACGAGCTCAGCACCATTCTCCACCGGGCCGCACACTCGAACACCGCCGCGGCCTGACCGGCCGCCAGCCGGCAACGAACTTTCGGAGACAAGTATGGCGCAACGCCGCAAACCCATGTCCGAGATCAACGTCGTACCGTACATAGACGTCATGCTGGTGCTGCTGGTGATTTTCATGGCCACCGCGCCGCTGCTTACGCAGGGGGTGGTGGTGGATCTGCCGGAAGCGCCGTCGCAACCCATCGACAGCGCCGACGACGACCCGCTGGTGGTATCGCTGCGCGCTGATGGTGCGCTGTTCATGAACGTGGGCCTGCAGGACGCCGACGACGAAGGCACGCGGGTGACGGTGTTTTCGCTGGAGGAACAGGCCGGCAAGATCCTGCGTGCGCGCAACGATGTGCCCGTCTACATCAAGGCCGACCACCAGCTCGCCTACGGTGAGGTGGTGAAGGTAATGACGGTGCTGCAGAAAGCCGGCGCACAGAGCGTCGGTCTCATCACCGATCCGCCCGAGGTGGGCACGTCCGGCTGATGGGCTACGCGCTGCGTCAATACTCCCTGCCGTTGTTGCTGGCCGTGGCGCTGCACGCAGCAGCGGTGTGGGCGCTGTTTCAGGGTTGGAACCCGCAGAAAGAACTGCAGAACGTGATCGATCCGCCCCGGGTCATGGCCAATCTGGTGGTGCTCGACGCACCCAGGCCGAAGCCGCGGCCGGCGCCGCCGAAAGCCGCCCCTGCCGAGCCGCAGGACAACCGTGCGGCAGAACGCGAGGCGCAGGAGCGGGCGCGCAAAGCGGCCGAGGCCGAAGCCGCCGCAAAGCAGGCGGCGGAAGAGGCGGCGCGCCAGGAAGCCGAAGCCGAGCGGGCCCGGCTGCAGCGTGAGCAGGAAGAACGCCTCGCGCGCCTCAGCGAGCTGGCGCAGAGCTCGCTCGATCAGGCCATTGCAGACGAAGCGGCCGCCTTGGCCGAAGCCAGCGAAACCGACGTGGTGCGGACTTACCACGCCGCCATTTACGATCTGGTGCGGCGTAACTGGTCCCGGCCTCCCAGTGCCCGCACCGGCATGAGCGCGCGGCTGGAAGTGGAACTGATTCCGAACGGCGAGGTCATCACCGTGACGGTGGTGGAATCATCGGGCAACGCTGCTTTCGACCGCTCTGCTGAGCAGGCGGTGCGCCTGGCGAGGCGCTTCGATGTGCCGGAAGAGAACCGGCTCTTTGAAACGCACTTCCGGCGTTTCTATCTGTTGTTCAAACCCGAAGATCTGTTGAGATGAGGCGCAGTATGCTGCACAGGCTCTTTGTTACCGGTTTAACGCGCACGTTCGCGGTTTGCGCGTTGCTGTTCACCACCGCGCTCGTGCAAGCGCGGTCGCTGGACACGATCATCATCGACAGCGGAGTGGATGAGCCCATCCGCATTGCCGTTGTGCCTTTCAAGAGTGATCCCAGCTTTGTCAGCGAAGCGGCCATGGACGACATCGTGGCCTTCGATCTCGCGCGCAGCGGCCAGTTTGCGCCGCTGGCGGCCGAAAACATGCTGTCCTACCCGTCGCGCCGCCAGGATGTGTTTTTCCGCGACTGGCGCGTGCTGAAAGCAGCCTTTCTCGTGATCGGTAGCGTACGCTCGTCCGGCGATGGCGGCGCTGTGGCCAGCTTCGAGCTTTACGATGTGCTCACCGAGCGGCTGCTGCTCACGCGCGAATACACCTTTGCGCAGGGCGACTGGCGTGCGGTGGGGCACCGCATCTCGGATGCCGTGTACGAGGAGATCACGGGTATTCGCGGCGCCTTTTCCACCAAGCTGCTGTACGTGCTTGCACGGGACATCGGCACGCGCGACGCCACTTTCAGCCTGGAGGTGGCGGACAGCGACGGCGAGCAGTCGCGGTCACTGTTCAGCTCGCGCGAGCCGATACTGTCCGCAAACTGGTCGCCGGACGGAAAACGGGTGGTGTACGTCACCTTCGAGACCGGCCGCTCCACCATTGTGGTGCAGGATGTGGACGGCCCGTACCGGGAGCGCCTCACGAACTTTCAGGGCATCAACAGCGCACCGATCTTTTCCCCTGACGGACGCAGTCTGGCGATGGTGCTGTCGAAAGACGGCGATCCGGAGATCTTCGTGATGGATCTGGATACGCGCCAGTTGCGGCAGATCACGCGCCATCCTGCCATCGACACGGAACCGGCATGGTCACCGGACGGCGAACGGCTCATCTTCACGTCCGAGCGTGGTGGCCGGCCGCAGATCTACCAGGTGGAGCTGGCCACCAACTTTCTGGAGCGGCTCACCTACCGGGGCGACTACAACGCGCGGGCCCGCCTCATGCCCAACGGCAAAGACCTCATCTACGTGCATCGACAAAATGGCATCTACCATATTGCATGGCACGATTTAGAACGCGACAATCTGCAGATTCTGACGCGCACGTCGCTGGACGAATCGCCTTCCCTGGCCCCGAACGGCACCATGCTGATTTACGCCACGCAGGATCAGGGAAGGGGTATACTCGCCGTCGTTTCGATCGATGGGCGCGTCAAGTACCGTCTGCCTTCGTCTTCTGGGGATGTAAGGGAACCTGCCTGGTCACCGTTTTTGGACTGAATCGGGGCGCAAAACGAACCAAAACAACCAAAAACACCGAACGAACCAAAATCGAAGTGTGAACCAGCAATAAAAAGAACTGCGAAAGCAATCGCTAACAAGCCTTAAAAACCGCTGTAACGTTCTCGCCGACGGGATCAGCAACGAGGAGATATTGATGTACAAGCAAGCGCAAAACCCCCGCTTCGCCAGTCTGATGGGACTGTTCCTGGCGGCCTTGCTCATGGCCGGCTGCAGCACGACGGCCACCCCCACCGAGGCACCGGAGCCGGCTGAGGTCGAAGAGCCCGTAACGCCGCCGGCGGAACCCATTCGCGAGCCCGAGCCGGAGCCGCCTTCAGATTTTGCGCGGGATGGGGTTACGCCCATTGACGGCAGCGGCCGCCCGATTTCGCGAACGTTTTACTTCGACTTCGACAAGTCTGTGATCAAGCCGGCGTCTTTTGCGGCGCTGGAACTGCACGCACAGATCCTGCGACGCAACAGCGACCGCAGTATTGTCATCGAAGGCCATTGCGACGAGCGCGGCACGCGCGAGTACAACCTTGCGCTGGGCGAGCGACGGGCGGACGCCGTGCGCAGCTTCCTCATCTCCGCAGGGGTATCTTCCCGGCAGATCGAAACGGTCAGCTATGGTGAGGAACGCCCTGAGGACCCGGGCCACAACGACTCTGCCTGGGAGCGCAACCGGCGCGCGATCGTCAACTACCGTTAGACGGTCGGCGGCCGTGCCTGGCGCGGCCGCCCGGTTCGACCAACTGAAGAGGTAACTCAGTGCATCGAACGTCATCTCAACTCCGTTGCGCGGCTCTGGCCGCGCAATGTGTTTGTATCGCTCTGTTCTGCAGCGTGGCGCAGGCTGCGGTGCCTGTGGAAGAGTCCGTGGGCGAAGCTGTGAACGCGGACGCAACTCCGCAGGAAACCGCACAGTCCGCGGCGCAGACCGGTTCCCGGCGGCTGCCGCCCCTGAACATACCACCCACCATCGAGCCCGGTACGCCGGCCGACGTCAATCCGCGACCGCTGGCTGGCAGTGTCTCCAGCGCGCCGCCTTCGGGCGGTGGGCAGGGTCTGGGCGATCTGTTCTATCAGGTGCAGATGCTGCAGCAGGAAGTGCAGACCCTGCGCGGGCTCGTGGAAGAGCAGACGTTTCTCATTCAGCGGCTGCAGCGCGACCAGAAAGAGCAGTATCTCGACCTCGACAGCCGCGTGCTTGCCCTCGTGGAGCAGCGTCCCGAGCCCGGTCCCATCACGTCGGTGCCCCTCGATACGGGAACGCCGCTGGCGGCTGTGCCTGCGACTGAGCGGGAAGCCTACCGTGTGGCGTTCGACGCCATGAAAGCGCGCAATTTCGATGCGTCCATCGACGGTTTCAGAAACCTCATAGAGACCTACCCCAACGGACAGTACACGCCCAATGCGTTTTACTGGATGGGGGAGATCTACCTCGTGGGCAGCGAAGATGCCGAGCAGGCCCGGCAGTCTTTCATGCAGGTGATCAATCTCTACCCGGACCACCAGAAGACGCCGGATGCGTTGTACAAGCTCGGGGTGGTCTATCATCGCCTCGGCGACATCGAAGCGGCCAAGCGCTACCTGGCGCGCGTCCAGAACGAGCATGGTCAGTCTGCGGCGGCAGATCTGGCCCGCAAGTACGCCGCCGAACTCCCCTGAGAACGGCGGTTGTGAGCGAGCCCGCGGCCAGCGTGCCGTCCCCGGCAGCGGCAACGCTGCGAATCACAGAGCTTTTCCTGTCTCTGCAGGGCGAAGCCAATACGGCCGGTCTGCCCACCGTATTTGTGCGCCTCACCGGCTGCCCGCTGCGTTGTACGTACTGCGACAGCGCCTATGCGTTCAGCGGTGGCGAAGTGCACGCGGTTGCCGATCTCATCCAGCGCGTGAGCGACTTTGCTGTCCCGCGGGTGACCGTCACCGGCGGCGAACCGCTGGCCCAGCCCGGGGTGCATGCGCTGCTGACGGGATTGTGTGACGCGGGCTTCTCGGTGTCCCTCGAAACCAGCGGGGCGCTACCCGTGGACGAGGTCGACGAGCGCGTTGTCAAAGTGGTGGATTTCAAGACGCCCGCGTCGGGGGAGGCCCACCGCAACCTTTGGGGCAATGTGCTGGCGCTGTCGCCCCGGGATCAGGTGAAGTTCGTGCTCTGCAGCGAAACCGACTATCAGTGGGCAAAGCTCAAGTGTGACGAGCATGCCCTTGCCGACCGGGTGGCGGACGTGCTCTTTTCGCCCAGCTGGGGTGAGCTTGATCCAACGCTGCTGGGTGACTGGATGGTGCGTGACCGAAGTCCGGCACGTCTGCAACTGCAGCTGCACAAGCTGCTCTGGAACGACGAGCCCGGCCGATGAACGATCCCGCCCCGCGGCCTGCCGTGGTGCTCGTCTCGGGCGGCCTGGATTCGGCCACCACCCTTGCCATGGCGCGGGCGGAAGGGTTGGCGTGCCACGCGCTGTCGTTCGATTACGGTCAACGCTCGCAGGCAGAGCTGACGGCTGCCGCGCGGGTGTGTGCCGCGCTCGATGCCGTGGCGCATCGCGTGCTGAAGATCGATCTGCGTCTGTTCGGCGGATCGGCGCTCACCGACGATGACATCGACGTGCCTGTGGAGGAGACCGAAGGGATCCCGGTTACCTATGTGCCGGCCCGTAACACGGTGTTCCTGTCGCTTGCGCTGGCGTGGGCCGAGGTGCTGGATGCGGCAGACCTTTTCATCGGCGTCAACGCCGTCGACTACTCCGGCTATCCCGACTGCCGTGCCGAGTTCATTCGCAGTTTCGAGGCCACGGCCAACCTCGCCACGCGCCTCGGTGTCGAGGGTGGTCGGCTGACGGTGCACACGCCGCTCATCGATCTCACGAAGGCGGACATCATTCGTGCGGGTACCCGCCTCGGCGTGGACTACGGGCTCACGTTGTCCTGTTATCAGGCGACGGAAGACGGCCTTGCCTGCGGCGCCTGCGACAGTTGCCGCATTCGCGCGGCAGGCTTTGCGGCGGCCGGCGTGGCTGATCCCACCCCCTACGTAACCTGACCGGAAGGCGCTTGTGTCGGTCGCGTCGCGTGACTACAATGCGCGGCTCTTTTGCACGCCTCCGTTGCTTGCGCGCGGGGGCGCGGGTCGTTAGCTCAGCTGGTAGAGCACCGGGCTTTTAACCCGTTGGTCCTGGGTTCGAACCCCAGACGACCCACCAATCCCCCTTGCGACGCTCCCTATCCAGCACTCTCCGGCGCGTCGCCGCCGCCCCCCTGGCGATGTCACGGGGGCAGTTGTGCTAATTTGGCATCTCCCTTGACGTCGTTGGCGCAGTCATGCAGCAGCCCCGCCCGGCATCAGCCGGCCCGCGCGTTGTTTCCGAGAGGACATCATGAGCGACCTGATGTCCACCACGCTGTTGCTGCAGGGCGTGGCCGACGGCGATGCGGCGGCGCGGGATTCCCTCATGGAACGCTATCTGCCGCGCCTGCGGCGCTGGGCCCATGGGCGCCTGCCGCAGCACGGGCGGGATCTGGCCGAGACTGACGATCTTGTGCAGATCACGCTGCTGCGATCGTTGAATCATCTGGACGAGTTCGAAAATCAGCGCCCCGGCGCCTTTCTTGCGTATCTGCGCACCATTCTCATGAACGCGCTGCGCGACGAGCTGCGCCGGGCCGGGCGGCGACCCGTGGAGCTGTCCATGTCCATATCGGAGCTGGCGGGCAAGTCGTCGGTGGTGGAAGAGCTGGTGGGCAGCGAGGTCATGGACGCCTACGAAGGGGCCCTGACAAAGTTGGGTGAAGAGAAGCGGCTGGCGATCATGATGCGGATCGAGTTCGGCATGAGCTATCAGGAGATCGCGGACGAGCTGCAGCGTAGCTCAGCCAACGGCACGCGCATGCTGATCGTGCGTGCGTTGACCGAGCTGGCCGAGGTCATGCAGGTTGACTGAGGATCTCGAGCGCGTCGCGGCGAGAATTGCCGATGGCGACGCAGCAGGCGACACGGCGGGTCTCGGCCCTCTCGCCAGGAACCTCGAACGTATCGACGCCATTGCCAGGGCCTTTCGTGACGATGGGGCATCGGCGGAAGCTGTCCCGCGGCTGTTCCAGTGGCGGCACCTGGACGTGGAAACGGTCATTGGCGAAGGCGGCTTCGGCACGGTGTACCGCGCCTGGGATCCGGTGCTCAAACGCCATGTGGCGCTCAAGCTCGCGCAACCGGAAAGGTCTGGCGTGCCTGACGACCTGCTCATTGCCGAAGCGCGGCGTATGGCGCGGGTGCGGCATCCGAACGTGCTGGCCATTCACGGGGGCGATCGGGACGGCGCGAAAGCCGGCATCTGGGCCGACCTCATCGAAGGCAGCACCTTCAAGGAGATTGTGGCCGCGGAAGGGCCGTTGCCTCTGCGTGCGCTCCTGCCCGTGGCTGAGCGGTTGTGTGACGCCCTGGTGTTGATTCACCAGCGGGGCATCACCCATGGCGATATCAAACCAGCCAACGTAATGCTGCGCACGAGCGGAGAGCCGGTGCTCATGGACTTCGGCGCGGGCCAGGGTTTCTACGGCTCGCCGCTGGTCATGGCGCCGGAGATGTTCGAGGACATCCGCTCGAGCTTCGCCGCGGACGTGTACGCCATGGGCACGCTGCTCTACTTCCTGTTGACGGGTCGGTATCCCGTCGAAGCCGAGTCCTTCGACGCCCTGTCGAAGGTGCACGAACGCGGGGCGGTGGTGGACTTCGGCGCCGTGCCACGATCGATAAGGGCGCTCCTGCGTGCCTGCCTGGCGCGATCGCCGATGTCGCGGCCCACGTCCGGCGAGTTGTTGAGCAGTATCCGCTTTCTGCTCGATGCGCCCGACCGCCGCAAGCGCCGGATGGTGGGCGGTACGGTGGTGCTGAGTCTCACCGTGGCCCTCGTCGCCACCGGCGCAGGCCTGTGGCGCACCAGTGAGGCGCGCCAGCAGGCTGAACTGGACCGCGCGCAGGCGGAGTCTTCGCTGCTGTTTCTCACCGACATGCTGGCCGCGCCCCGGCTCAGCGAGCATGGCTCCGAGGTCAAGGTCGTGGACATGCTGGAAGAGGCCGCCCGGCATCTGGAAGCGCGCCAGCTCGGCGACGAGCAGGCGTCGCGTCTGCACGTTGCGCTGGCCCAGTCGCATGCATCTCTGGAGGACTACGAACCGGCGCGCCGGCATTTCGAACAGGCCCTGGAGCTCACCGAAGACCCGGCGCGAAAGGTGGCAATCATCGCTGGGCGCCTGGAGCTGGAACGCAGTCAGTCGCACGTGGCGCAGGCTGACGCGCAGCTCGAGGCGCTGGCTGCGTTCGTGGCGCGCCATGGCCGGGATCTACCGGCGTATCTTCCCCTGTACGTGACCTTCGAGCGGGGCATGACAGCGGTCTTCAAAGGTGAGCAGGCGGCCGCCTGGCCTCTGCTCGAAGCGGTGGATTCGGCACCCGTCGGTCTACCGCCCGAACATGCCGCCAACTTCAGATTGTGGAGTGCGCTGTCCAATCTCTACCGGGACGAGGCGCAGCTGGACCAGGCGCTGCACTACGCGGAGAAATCTCTCCGGTGGCATGTCGAGCACGGCGACGGGGAAGGCTCCTTTAACGCCGTGCAGTCCCGCCAGACGCTGGCGACGGTGATGGCGGTTGCGCGGCGTTTCGAGGAAGCCGAGATGCTGTCGCGGCAGAATCTCGAGTTGCTGGACGCCATCGATTCGCGCTGGTCGCACATGCGGATGGCGGTCACCCTGGTGCTCATAGAAACGCTGGTGGAGCAGGGCCGGGCAGAAGAAGCGGTGCAGCGGCTGGAGGCGCTTCTGGAAAGGGCGCGCTTGCACATCGACAGCCCGCATCGGTCGCTTCTCACCATCATCGGGCAGCTCGGCCCGGCGCATTTCGAGCTTGGGCAGTACGCCCAGGCGGAGGCGGCAACCCGCGAGGCGTTGGCCATGGCCGATAGACTGATGGGCCCCGACTCCAGCCGGTCGCGCCTTTATCGCAGCAACATCGCGGAATTCATGCTCTATCAGAACCGCGGACCACAAGTGCTGAGCTACGCGCGCGAAACCTACGAGAAAAACGTTGCGCTGTATGGCGAAACGCACCTGTTCAGTCTGTTCATGGCCGACGTGTACGGTGCTGCTGAAGCCCGGTGGGGCGACGCCGCCACGGCGCTTGCGCTCCTGGATGAGACGCTGGCGCGCAAGCGTGCCCAGTTCGGCGACACGCATGCGTTCACCTGGGACACGCAGAAGAGTCGCGTGGAAGCGCTGCGCGCGGCGGGACAAGCTGAGGCGGCCCGCGGTCTTGCGGAGCGCACCTATCGGTATCTCACCGATGCGAAAGGCGCAGACTTCCACAAGACCCGCGCGGTGGCCGCGCTGCTCGCGGAGCTTCGAGACTGAAGAGATCCCGCGCGACGGTGTAGAATCGCGCCGAATTGTGCGAGGGATCTCCAATGTCGGAAGACCTGGAACTCTTCAAAACCATCACCCAGGCAGAGCATCACTTCAACGATCTGTGTTTCAAGATTCGGGCGCTGGCGTCCACCTGGATGCTGGCTACCTTTGCCGGCACAGGCTTTGTGCTGTCCGGCCGGATTGAACTGGCAGGCCGGGAAGAGCTGACCGTTCTGCTCTGCTGGGCGGGCGCGGTCGGCGTGTTCACCCTGTGGGTGCTTGATCTGCGCGTTTATCAGCCCATGTGCAACGCCTGGTTTCAGGCGCGGGCGCCCCTCGAAGCCCGCCAGCCCGCCTATCCGAAGATTCGCGAGGAGATCGCGGGCGCGGTGCCGCGGGCGCGTGCCAGCTTTCTGCTGAAGTTCTATTACCTGGCGGTGTGCGGATGCCTGCTTGCGCTGGCGGGCTACATGAGTGTGCGGGGGACGGTGCTGATACCCTTCGCCGCCATGAGCGGTGTGCTCAGCCTGCTCATCCTCACTGCCATTTACCGGTTCACGCCGAGTGATGCCGCGTCCTGACCTGGAGATTCCGTGACCCCATCTTTGCCTTACAGCGCCATGGCCCGGCGCCTGCAGGCGCCCGAGCAGGACGTCTGGCGCATCCATTACGAAGCGGCGCAGCGCCTCGATGCCGGCGAAGACGTGGTGATGATGAGTGTCGGTGATCCCGACTTCACCACACCCGAAGACATCATCGAGACGCTGGTGGCGCAGATCCGCGCGGGTCGCACCCATTATTCACCGGCGGCCGGGGAACTGGAACTGCGCCAGGCCATCGCCGAGCTGGAGACGGCCGCTGCGGGGCGTCCCATGCACCCCGACAACTTCGTGATTCTGCCGGGCGCCACGGCAGCGGTGTACGCGGCACTGGCTTCGGTCTGCGATGTGGGCGATGAGGTGATCATCGGTGAGCCCATGTACATCGGCTATCGCGGCATCGTGCAGGCCTTGGGCGTGAACGTGGTGCCCGTGCCGCTCGATCTCTACGACAACTGCGCCGTGTCGGTCGACGCGGTGCTGGAGCGGATCACCCCGAAAACCCGGGCCGTGCTGATGAACACGCCAGGCAACCCCTTTGGCAACGTCATTCCGGCCCAGACGCTCAAAACCCTCGCGGCGGAGCTTCTGGCCCGCGGCATCTGGTTCGTCAACGACGAGGTCTATTCGCTCTTCACGTTCGACGAGCCGCACGTGTCGCTGCTGAAGTGCGCTGACAGCCTGGACAACGTGGTGGTTGTGGATGGCTTGTCGAAATCCCATGCCATGACCGGCTGGCGTATCGGCTGGGTCGCCAGTCCTCCCGCCATGACCGAGGCGATCACGGCGTATGCAGGCTCGGCCTTCTTCGGCTGCAGCCAGTTCATCCAGGATGCGGCCGCCTATGCGCTGCGCCACAACGGTCCGTACGTGGATCGCATGTGCGAGGCGTATCGCACGCGGCGCGACTATGTGGTGCAACGCCTGGAAAGCCTGCCGGAACTGTCGTGCGTGGTGCCCAGGGCCGGTATGTTTCTCATGTTGGACGTCAGCCGGGTGGCGCAGGACGGTGACACCTTTGCCCGTGGCCTGCTCGATCAGCACGGCGTATCCACCATTCCCGGGCGGGGCTTTGGCGACAACGCGGCGGGTTTTGTCAGATTGAGTCTCACACACCCTGTTGAAATCCTCGCGGACGCCATGGACCGTATCGCCCGGTTTCTGGGACACTAGTTGCCGGTAGGGGTAATTCCTTACCGACACGGTCTGAGGGGCGCGCTATAAATCACGCAGTTTGCAGGCGCTCAGAACCACCGCGCGAAACCGAAGGCACAAGGAAGCAAGCATGCGTCTGTCCTCCATCCTGACGATTCTCGACAAGGCCAAGCATCAGCAGACGGCGCTGGCCCGCAGCCTGGAGCTGCAGAAGCTGTCCCAGGCTCATCTGGAACTGATCGCTTTCCGCTGGAACGCCATGTACGACAGCCGCACGACGCTGGACGCCACGCAGCGGAAGAAACTCAAACGCGCGATGGTGGAAGAGGCTGAAGCCTGGCAGATCACGCTAGTGGAGGAACTTGTCAACGGCGGTGTGCCGGCGGCAGCGCTTGAGCCCCGGACAGTGTGGGCCAACGACATCGCAGACTGGGTGCGCGACGAGGTGGAAGAGCGCCCTTACGATCTCGTGGTCAAGTCCATCCACCAGCAGCCTCAGGGCCTGTTTTATACGCCAACAGACTGGAACCTGCTGCGCACTTGTCCGGTGCCCGTGTTGCTCACCACCAACAAGAAACGCAAGCGGTCGGGCAAGATCATCGCCGCCCTCGACTTTTCGCAGACAGGGCCCAAACACCGGCATCTGAACATGCAGGTGCTGCTCGCCGCGCACAGCATGGCGGACACCTTTGGTGCCAAGGTGCACTGTGTCTACGCGCTGGAAGTCTCCGACGTGCTGCGTGATCTCGATATCATCAATGCGCGCGAGGCACGGCAGCGCATGCTGGACAAGGCCATGCCGGATATCCAGCGGGCGCTGGACGCTTTCGGGGTGCCGGTGTCGCGCCGGCATTTTCCCATCGGCAAACCCGGTCAGGTGGTGCAGACCAAAGCCCACCAGCTCAACGCCGATATGATTGTGGTGGGTACCGCTGCGCACCGCGTACGGCAGATGCTGGGCCTCGGCAGCACGGCGGAACGCATTCTCACGCGCGCCCGTTGCGACGTGCTGGCCGTGCATCCCACCAAATAGCTCGAGCTGAGGAGACCGCGATGAACAGACGGTGGCGGCGCAACGTCCGGCGGGGCGCATCGATGGTTGTGCTGGGGCTGCTGGCCAGCGCCTGTCAGGCGCCCATGCAGACCGGCTCTCAATGTGTGGTAGAGCCGGGTTATCTCGACGACAAGCCGGCCTACACGTGGCGCGGTGACGCCATCGACCTGCAGGACGAAACGGGCTATGTCAGTCCCATAGTCGTCAAGGAGCTGGAAGGGGCGGTGCAGGCGCACCTCGAGCAGAAAGGCTTTGCGTTCGCCGGCGAAGCCGGGACGGCCGGCGATTTCGAAGTGCAGATCACGCTGCGCACGCGTCGGGAACTCGTGTCCTACGAGATCGCGGGTTCCGCGTGCCAGGACACCGATTGCTGGGAGCGGATCGATCCCGGCTCGGCCACACGCATGGACATACGCACCATCGGCTTTCTGGCAGCGGACGTGTACAGCGGGGGCAATCCCATCTGGCGCGGCTGGGTGGAAACCACGTTGTATCCCAAAGACCGCGACGCGGCAGCCGAGGTCATCGGGCGCGCCATCCCCAGGCTGTTCGAGGCCTTTCCTCCCTAGGCGCCGGGGGAGCCCAGCATGACGCGGACAGCCACGCGTCCAGGACCGGGATTCATTGTTGCGGCCGCCTTTGTCGGGCCCGGGACCGTCACTGCCTGCACGCTGACCGGCGTGGCTCACGGCATGACCCTGCTCTGGGTGCTGCTGTTTGCCGTTGCAGCCACCATCCTGCTGCAGGAAATGAGTGCAAGACTTGCGCTGACGTCGGGAAAAGGTCTCGCTGAGGCCCTCAGCGCGCTGGCTCCGCCGTGGGGCCGGTGTGCTGCCTGGTTGACGGGTGTCGCCGTAGTGCTCGGCGTCGTTGCCTTCGAGGCGGGCAACCTCTCAGGGGCCGGTCTCGGGCTGGCAGCCGTCGGCGGATTGTCGCCTGCAGCGTGGACAGCCGTGGTGGCGGTGGTGGCCGCAGCGCTGCTGCTGACGGGCAGTTATCGGCTCATCGAAGGGGTGCTGGTAGCGTGCGTTGCTCTCATGGGTCTTGTCTTCGTCGTTACGGCGGTGGCCGTCGGGCCGGCGCTCATGGAGCTGCTCACCGGGTTGCTGGTACCCCGCCTGCCAGATGCCGGGGTGTTGCCTGCCCTGGCCCTCGTCGGCACCACGATCGTGCCGTACAACGTGTATCTCTATGCGAGCGTAGTGCGCGAGCGCTGGGCCGGTCCGGACGCATTGCCTGCGGCACGCCGCGACCTGGTGCGGGCGGTGATTGTGGGCGGCATCATTTCCGCGGCCATCGTCATCACCGCTGCTGCGGCCCTGCGCGGGGCGGAGGTGGCCTCAGCGGCCGCCATGGCGCGGCAGCTCGAACCGGTGCTGGGGGAGTGGGCGCGGCTGTGCTTTGGCGCCGGCTTTGCCATAGCGGGTCTCACGTCTGCGGTGACTGCGCCGCTGGCCGCGGCTTACGTGGTAACGGGGCTGGCGGGGGTGGAAGCGCGCCTGTCGGGCAGGCTTGCGCGGGCAGTCATGCTTGCCTGCCTGGCGACGGGCGCGGCCTTTGCCCTCGGTAACGTTCGTCCCGTCGAGCTGATCTTTCTTGCGCAGGCGGCCAACGGCATCATTCTGCCGCTGATTGCCCTGGCCCTGCTCGCCGCGTTGAACGATCGGTCCCGCCTGGGGATTCAGGCAAACGGGTGGGTGGCAAACAGCCTCGGGCTTGTCGTGGTCTTGCTATGTGGTGCGCTCACGGTCAGGGTACTCACGGGTTGAGCAGCGCACAGGGGCCGGCGGATGCAGTTTTTTGTCACCACACAGGGCATTGCCCGGGCCGCGCGAGACGCACCGGATGTGCTCGAGCTGCTGCTGCCGGAGGCCCGGGACCTTGCCCCGTATCTGCACCGCCTTGCCGAGCTGGCTGAGGGCGAGGTGCATGCGCGTGTGGCCCTCGCGGACGTGCGCCTGCTGCCCCCCATTGCCCGCCCCGGGTGTTTTGTCATCGCCGGGCTCAATTACCGCGCCCATTGCGCAGAAATCGGCCGACCGGTGCCTGACCGGTTGCTGTTCGGTTTTGCGCCGGGTTCGGCGGCACACGGCGCCGGTGCGCCCGTGCTGCTGCCACCGGCAGCGCCTGGGGAGGTGGATTATGAAGGGGAAATTGCCATCGTCATCGGCCGCCGCGCTGAACGTGTGTCCGCGGCGGAGGCCTGGGATGTCGTGGCGGGCCTGGCGCCGTTGAACGACGTTTCCGCCCGTGACGTGCAGGCGGCCGGCACGCGGGAAGCCGTTGGGCAGGCGAAGGGTTTTGCCACGTTCAAGCCTTTCGGCCCGTGTCTGGCCACGCTGGAGGCGTTTGCCGACCGAAACGACATCGGCATCCGCACCTGGGTCAACGGCGAGCTCCGCCAGGCGGGCCGCAGCAGCGACATGGTCTTCTCACTGCCTGCCATCGTCGAGGCGGTGACGGCGGTAAGAACGCTGGAACCGGGTGATGTCATCTGCACCGGCACCCCGGGTGGTGTGGCCCACGGCGGCGCCTACCCCTACCTCGTGGCCGGCGACGTGGTCGAGATCGAGGTGGAAGGCCTGCCCAGGCTCACCAGCCCGTTTGCCGAAGCCTGAGCGGGGCTAGGAGCTGCACGACAGCATCGAGCATCCCACCCGTGTCCTCGCCCACTCCGGCCGCTTGGCGGCGTACTCCTCGTGCTCGGGCTGGTCGTCGTAGGGTCGCCGCAGCACGTCGAGGAGTTTGTTAACCAGGGCAAAATCGCCCTTCTCAGCGTCATCGATGGCCAGTTGCGCGAGATAGTTTCGCAGCACGTACTTCGGATTGGTGCTGCGCATGCGCTCGCGCCGTGAGGCTTCGTCAACGTGCTGCAGCTTCAATGCCTCTGCGTAGTGGTCCAGCCAGCGTTCCGTGGCGGCCTTGACCGGCGCCGTGGTGCCGGTGCCGTCGTAGTACGCCGCTTCCAGCGTCCGGGTACGATCGGCGGCGGCGAGGTCCAGCTCACCAAGGCGGCGGAAAAAGAGCGTCATGTCCGTTTCAGCGCTGGTGAGCAGCTTGAGCAGCTCGTCCACGAGGGGCTGGTCCGGCTCGGCGAGCCCGAGCTTGCGGGCCATCATCGCCTGCCATCGCTCCCCGTAGCGTTCCGCGTACGCGCCCAGCAGCGCTTCGAGCGGCTCGGCGTCGCCCACGAGCGGCAGCATGGCGTTGGCGAGCTGCATGAGGTTCCACTGGCCGATGCCTGGCTGCTGGCTGTAGCGGTACCGGCGCTGGCCGGCATCCGTGGTGTTCGGTGTCCAGTCGGGGTCGAAGTCTTCCAGCCAGCCGTAGGGACCGTAATCGATGGTCTCCCCCAGAATGGACATGTTGTCGGTGTTCATCACGCCATGCACGAAACCCACGCGCATCCAGTGCACCATCAGCTCCGCCGTGCGATCGCACACCGCTTCGAACCAGGCGAGATAGCGCGCCTGCGGGTCCGGGTACGCCGCCTGCAGCTCGGGAAACTCCCGCTCGATGACAAAATCGGTGAATTGCCTCAAGAGCTCTATTTCGTCCCGCGCCAGCAGCATCTGGAAGTGGCCGAAGCGGACGAACGAAGAGCTCACGCGGCACACCACTGCGCCGGGCTCTGCCGCCGGGTGGCCGTCGTACAGCATGTCGCGCACCACGTCTTCGCCGGTGGTAACCAGGCTGAGCGCCCGCGTCGTCGGTACGCCCAGGTGGTACATGGCTTCGCTGCATAGAAACTCGCGCACGGATGAGCGCAGTACCGCCAGGCCATCTGCGGTGCGGGAATACGGCGTGGGGCCGGCACCCTTCAATTGCAGCATGAAGTGACCGTTTGCGGTGGTCACTTCCCCGAGATTGATGGCGCGACCGTCACCGAGCTGGCCGGCCCAGTTGCCGAACTGGTGGCCGCCATAGCAGGTGGCGT
Organism: uncultured Pseudomonadales bacterium; assembly: GCA_964651595.1. Taxonomy (GTDB): domain Bacteria; phylum Pseudomonadota; class Gammaproteobacteria; order Pseudomonadales; family Azotimanducaceae; genus UBA4421. Next base: position 20,699 of record CAZYYJ010000088.1, read on the forward strand.
GCGGATCCATGCCGGGCAGCGCCTGGTTGCCGGCGAACACCTGCACGAACTCTTCTCCGCCCCGCCAGGACGGATCCAGCTCCAGCAGATCTGCCACCTCGTCGGCATAAGCTACAAGCTGCGGGGCGCGCACGGCAGTGGGCTGCACGCGGGAGTAGAGGGCACCCGTAACCTGGTGCCTGACGTTGTCCTGCACCGGGTCGGCGGGCAGGCGTGCGGTGAACTGATTGTCGAAGGCTAGCGTTTGCATGCGCGTAGCTTAACTGACACCCTCGGGAGCGTGTACAAGGGCGGGCTGCTTCATGGATCTCACGCTGGAACACGCCGAGTATGCCAACGAGGCTTTCTATCTTGCGTTCGAGAGCCGCGACCTGGCAGCCATGGATCACCTGTGGGCCGAAGACACGGATGTGCTGTGCCTGCATCCCGGCTGGCCCATGCTGCGGGGCCGCAAGGCGGTGATGGAGAGCTGGGAGGCCATTCTTTCGAATCCGCGCCAGGGACCGGTGAGCGTCTACGGCGCCGAGCCCATGGCCTGGGCGCCCGGCGTGTACGCCGTGTGCTGCTATGAGCAGGCCGGCGGCGACGCGGTGATGATTGCCACCAACGTGTTCGTTACCGAGCAGGCGCGCCTGCGAATGGTCTCGCATCATGCCGGATACTGCGCCAACCCGCCGGAGCCGTGATGGTGACCCCGGCGAGGCATCTGCGCTAAAGTCGGTGCTCTTAACGCTTGTACGCCTGCACCTGGGGGAGATTGACCATGGCTGAAGCTGTCGACCTGTCGGGCACCGACCCGAACACCGTACCCATCGAGCAGATCGACGTGAGCCGTCCTGAGCTCATGCAGAACGATACGCACTGGGGTTACTTCGAACGCCTGCGCCGGGAAGATCCCGTTCACTACTGTGAAGACAGCATGTTCGGCCCGTACTGGTCGCTCACCAAGTTCGAGCACATCATGGAGGTGGAGCGGAACTGGCAGGACTTCTCCTCCGATGCGGGTATCGTGCTCGCCGATCGGCCCTCCGATTTCGAGACCGTGAATTTCATCGGCATGGATCCGCCCAAGCACGACGCCCAGCGCAAGACCGTGCAGGGGGTGGTGGCACCGATGAACCTCGCCAAGCTGGAAGGCACCATCCGCGAGCGCGCAGCCTCCATACTCGATTCGCTGCCGGTGGGTGAACGGTTCGACTGGGTCGACACGGTATCCATAGAGCTCACCACGCAGATGCTGGCAACCATCTTCGACTTTCCCTTCGAGGAGCGCCGCAAGCTCACCTACTGGTCGGACATGGCCACCTCCGGTCCGGACGTGATGCATTACCTCGAACGTCGCAAGGTGTTGATGGAGTGCCTGGAATCTTTTACTGAATTATGGAACCAGCGTGTAAA
>CAZYYJ010000089.1:0-21747 GCA_964651595.1 uncultured Pseudomonadales bacterium
ACCGTGTACGCCACTGCGAGGCAGTCCTGCGGTGTAGCACCACCGGTGACGCGGACCGTCACGAACTTGGTTGCCCCTTCGCCGTCGCGAACGATGGCCTGGGCGAGCGCGCGCGCCACGTCCTTCACTGCCGCCAGCAACTGTGCATACAGCGGATGGCCACGACCGTCGATGGTTTCGTTGGCCGCCTGTCCCGTGCACGCCAGCAGAAAGCTGTCGTTGGTAGACGTATCACCGTCCACGGTGATGCGGTTGAAGCTGTCCGTGACCGAGTCCCGCACCAGCATGCGGGCTACGCGCGGGCCTACGCGCGCATCGCAGGCAACGTAGGCAAGCATGGTGGCCATGTCCGGTTTGATCATGCCGGCACCCTTGGCGATGCCCGTAATCGTCACCGTCGCGCCACCCAGCTCCAGCTGTGCCGATACACCCTTCGGAACCGTGTCGGTGGTCATGATGGCCTGCGCCGCCGCCAGCCAGCCGTCTTCGCTGAGCCCGCCGGCGCAGGCGGTCAGCGCCGTATTGATGGCGGCCACCGGCAGGCGTTCGCCGATGACCCCGGTGGAGAAGGGTTGCACCTGGGCGGCTTCGAGCTGCAGGAGGCGCCCGGCCTGAGCGCAAACGCCGTCTGCATCTCCAATACCCGGTGCACCGGTAGCAGCATTTGCATTGCCACTGTTCACCACCCAGGCGCGCGCGGTGCCGTCCCGTTCCCGGGCGAGATGCACGGGTGCGGCTGCGAAATGGGATTGTGTGTATACGCCGCCGACGTCGGTGCCTTCAGCCAGCTCAAACAGCGCCAGATCGTGACGCTCGTGCTGCTTGATACCGGCGCAGGCGGTGCCGATACGAACTCCCGGCACCGGCAGCAGTACCTCCGGCGGGCTCAGATTGACAGCCACGACGCTCGGCCCGAAGCCCGTCTCACGCAAGCGCCGGCATCAGCCGACCTTGCCGTGACACTGCTTGTATTTCTTGCCGGAGCCGCAGGGACACGGCTCGTTGCGACCCACCTTGCGCTCCTCGCGGCGGAAGGTTGCCGGTCGTTCAGCGGCCGCAGGTTCTCCATCGGCCGCGCCGGCTCCGTTGCTGGCCGGCTGCGGGGCCGCGCCCTCCGCGCCCATGGCTGACGCATCGGCATGCTGAAACTTCATGCGCTCCTGCGCTTCCGCACGGCGTTGCCGTTCCTGCGCCTCGACCTCCTCCGGACGCTCGATCTGTATACGACTCAGCATGCGCACGACATCGAAGCGGATGTTGTACAACAGCTCCTGGAACAGCTCGAAGGCTTCTCGCTTGTATTCCTGCTTCGGCTGCTTCTGTGCATAGGCGCGCAGGTGTATGCCCTGGCGCAGATGATCCATGGTCGCCAGATGCTCTTTCCAGCGCTGGTCGAGAATCTGCAGCATGATCTGCTTCTCCACCACGCGCATGTCGATGCCTACCGCGGTCCAATCCGTTTCTTTCCCCCGGTACTCTTCGTCGATCTGCGCCAGCACGCGGTCACGCAGCTTCTCCTCGTCGAGCTCGTCATCCTCCTCCATCCACTGCCGCACAGGCTGGTCGCTGGCAAATTCTGCCGCCAGCGCCTGCTGCAGACCGTCCAGATCCCACTGCTCCTCGAGGCTTTGAGGGGGTACGAACTGGTGAAAGAGATCGAAGACAATTTCCTCGCGAAGGCCTTCGATGGTCGCGGAGATGTCCGTCGCCGCCATGAGCTCGCGGCGCTGCTGGTAGATCACCTGACGCTGGTCGTTGGAGACGTCATCGTATTCCAGCAGATTCTTGCGCACGTCGAAGTTGTGGCCTTCGACTTTGCGCTGCGCGTTCTCGATGGAACGGTTGACGATACGGGCCTCGATGGCTTCGCCCTTCTCCATGCCCAGCGATTTCATCATGCCGCGCACCCGGTCCGAGGCGAAGATGCGCATGAGGTTATCTTCCATCGACAGGTAGAAGCGGCTGGAGCCGGGATCACCCTGCCGCCCGGAACGACCGCGCAACTGATTGTCGATGCGCCGGGATTCGTGGCGTTCGGTGCCCACGATGTGCAGGCCGCCTGCTTCGATCACCTGGTCGTGACGCTGTTGCCACTCGGTGCGCAGCTTGTCCTTGTCGCTTTCAGACAGTTCTCCGGCACGGTCGATCTCCGCCTCGACGTTACCGCCCAGCACTATGTCTGTGCCGCGGCCGGCCATGTTGGTGGCGATGGTGACCACGCCGGGGCGCCCGGCCTCGGTGATGATGTCCGCCTCGCGCTCATGCTGCTTGGCGTTGAGCACGCTGTGATGAATGTTGCGCCGCTTCAGCTCCGTGGACAGGATCTCGGACGACTCGATGGACGCGGTGCCCACCAGCACGGGCTGCCCCCGGCCGATGCGTTCCGTAATGTCCTCCACGATGGCGTCGTACTTCTCTTCCAGCGTGAGATAAATGAGATCGTTGGCATCGTCCCGCACCATGGGCTTGTGCGTGGGAATGATCACGACGTCCAGGTTGTAGATCTGCCGCAGCTCGAAGGCTTCCGTATCCGCGGTGCCGGTCATGCCGGCGAGCTTCTCGTAGATGCGGAAATAATTCTGGAAGGTGGTGGAGGCGAGGGTCTGACTCTCGTTCTGTATCGCCACCCCTTCTTTCGCTTCGATGGCCTGGTGAATGCCTTCCGACCAGCGCCGCCCGGGCATGGCACGGCCCGTGTGCTCGTCCACGATGACAATCTCACCGCCCTGCACCATGTAGTCCACATCGCGCTTGAACAGAAAATGGGCTTTCAGCGCTGCGTGCATGTGGTGCAGCAGGCCGAGATTGCTGGGGGCATAGAGACTGTCGCCATCTTCCAGCAGCTTGAGCTTCGTCAGCTCTTCCTCCACCTTCTGGTGGCCGAGCTCGGTCAGCTCCACCTGACGGTTCTTCTCGTCCACCATGAAGTCGCCGGTGGGCTCGGGCTCTTCTTCGCCGAGCAGCCGGACTTTTTCCACGAACGCCTGCTGCTCGAGCTTGGGCGCCACCTTGTTGAGCACCGTGTAGAGCTGCGTGGACTCTTCCGCCGGGCCCGAGATGATGAGCGGCGTGCGTGCTTCGTCGATGAGAATCGAATCCACCTCATCGACGATGGCGTAGTTCAGGGCGCGCTGAAAACGGTCTTCCAGCGTAAACGCCATGTTGTCCCGCAGATAATCGAAGCCGAACTCGTTGTTGGTACCATAGGTGATGTCCGACGCATACGCGGCCCGCTTGGCCTGCGAATCCTGGCCCGACTGTACGACACCCACCGTGAGCCCCAGGGTCTCGTAGATGGGCCCCATCCAGGTGGCGTCGCGCCGCGCGAGATAGTCGTTGACCGTCACCACGTGCACACCTTTGCCAGACAGGGCATTGAGGTACGCCGGCAGCGTGGCCACGAGCGTTTTGCCTTCCCCGGTGCGCATTTCCGCCACCTTGCCTTCGTGCAGGGCAATACCACCGATGAGCTGCACGTCGAAGTGGCGCATGCCCTTGGCACGCTTCGAAGCCTCGCGCACGGCCGCAAAGGCCTCCGGCAGCAGGTCGTCGACGGTTTCGCCGCCTTCCAGCCGCTCGCGCAGCGCGGCGGTGAAAGCGGGCAGATCGGTGGAGGCGTCGAACTCTTCTTCCAGGGCGTTGATGCGCTTGACGACCTTGCGCATGCGCTTGAGCTCGCGACTGTTCTTCGTGCCGAAGAGGCGGGTTAAAAAGTTGGCCATAACTTAAGGGATGTGTCGCTTGAATGAGTCGCTGAGGCGACCCGCGTTTCGGGAGGCCGCATTGTACAGCTTAGTGTGGCGGGTTGCGCATTTCTGCGCGGATTGCGCGGGCATGCGTACCGCGGTGCGGGCGCTCAGGAACGGGCTACGTACTTGGCCGGATCCACCGGTCGACCGTTCTTCAGCACCTCGAAATGCACGTGCGGACCCGTCGATCGTCCGGTGCTGCCCATCTTGCCGATAACCTCGCCGCGCTTCACGACATCGCCGGTTCGCGCCACCAGTTCCTTGTGGTGCGCATAACGCGTCACGATACCGTCCGGATGCGAGATTTCCACGAGTTTGCCGTAGCCGTAGCGTTCACCGGCAAAGGTCACCACACCGCTGGCCACAGCGATGACGTCAGAACCCTCTCGACCGGCAAAATCCACCCCGGAGTGCCAGGCGTTCTTGCCGGTGATCGGGTCTACCCGCTGGCCATAGTGCGACGACAGCCAGCCCCAGGTTACCGGGCGACCACGCACCTTGGAGGCCGCGTGGATGTCTTCGCTCGCCAGCACCGAATCCAGAATGTTGAGCTCTGTTTCGCGTCGCTTGAGCTGGTCGGACAAGGTGAAGAGCTCGTGCTGCAGCGCGTCCCAGCCCAGCGTGTCCTGACGGCCGCGCACCGGACCACCCTGCGCGGGCACGGTGGCAAAATCGAATTCGTCGGCGTCCAGATCGGCGGAATCCGCCATGTGCGCGCCAATGGCTTCCATACGCAGAAGCCGCGCCTGCATCTCGGCGAGCTGTTTGCCTACCGCTTCGCTCTGCGCTTCGCTGCGGGCTTTCAGCTGCGTGACATGGGCGTCCTGTTCTTCGAGCTTGGCCCGCCAGGCCGCCACGACCCCGGCGTCCACGGCTTCGGGCGTCAGCCACGATGTGAGGGCGGCGCTGCCGCCTGCAACGACGCCTACGGCAGCCAGTACCAGGGCCACAGCCCCGCGGCGGCCAAGCGTGAGGGCGCGGCTTGCGCCCGTATCGCGAAGCAGGATCAGTTTCATGAGACCGAAGCCGAAGCAGTCCTTGTATTGTTGTTCTGGTCGAGCTGTGCTTTCGTTGCTCGAAAGCAGGGGGTGTCCAGGCCCGGCGCGTACTTTAACCGGAAATCGCTATGTCTACCAAAAGAGTGAACGACCTGCTCCAGGAAAAACAACAGCACTTTACTCCCTTACAGCGACTCTTGCGCAAAGCGTCCGATCAGAAACAATGGACCCAGGAGCTGCGTGCGCTTCTGGAACCACCCTTGAACCATGAGGTGGAAGTGTCGGCTATCAAGGGCTCGACCGCGGTCATCCTCTGCCACGGCGCGGCGGCGGCCACGCGGCTGCGCTTTCTGTTGCCGTCTCTCGAGGAGCGGCTGCGCGTCCTGCAAAGCTTCAGCGGGGTCGAACACTTCGATATACGAGTCTCAACCTCTCGGTCTTAAGCTTAGCCCAATACGCCGCCAGGGAATGCGAACGGGCGCGCAGCCGGTCTGTGGCGCAGTTGACAGCCTGTTACCAGGCGCGAGGCGAGCGTTTCAGGCGCCAGCGGCCTGAGCGTAGACCACCGGAGTTGCCTGCAGCTCAGCCGAAGAGACGATCTCGTAGGCATCCTCTTCGTCAAGCAGCTTACGCAACAACGCGTTGTTGGGCCCGTGCCCGGATTTGTGACCGGTGAATCTGCCAATGAGCCCGTGGCCCAGCAGATAGAGATCGCCGATTGCATCCAGAATCTTGTGCTTCACGAACTCGTCGCGCAGCCGCAGCCCGTCTTCGTTGAGAATCTTGAACTCGTCCACGACCACCGCGTTGTCGAGGCTGCCGCCTTTGGCGAGGTTCATGGACTTGAGCTTCTCGTAGTCAGCCAGGAAACCGAACGTACGCGCCCGGCTCACCTCTTTGACGTAGGCGGTCGTGGAGAAATCCACGCACACCGAGTGCTCGTGCTGATCGAACACCGGATGGTCGTATTTGAGCGTGTAGTTCAGCTGGAAGCCATCGAACGGCGCCAGCTCGGCAAAAACGTCTCCCTGCTGCCAGCGCACGGGACGCGTGATGCGGATGAACTTCTTGGGCGCGTCCTGCTCGCGGATGCCCGCCGACTGCAGCAGAAACACAAAGGGCGCGGCGCTGCCGTCCATGATGGGCAACTCGGGCGCGCTGACCTCCACAATGGCGTTGTCGACCCCGAGGCCGGCGAATGCCGACATGAGGTGCTCCACGGTGGACAGCTCGTACCCGTCCGCTTCCAGCGACGTGGCCATGGTGGTGGAACCGACATGCAGGGCGTGCGCGGGAAATACCACCGGTGCCGGCAGATCGGTACGGACGAACACGATGCCACTGTCCACCGGCGCCGGTTTGAGCGTCACATACACCTTCTCGCCGGTGTGCAGACCCACGCCCGTGGCGCGGATCGTGTTGTTGAGCGTTCGTTGCTGTAAGAATTCTGTCACAGTCATAGGCGCGCGATGGTAGCAATCGCCCCCGGGGCGAACTACGCGCGAGGCCACACTTTTTGTTTCAATGTGTATCAGATGCGCGGGCGCAGGCGCGGGGACTGCGCGGCAGTCCCCACAGCGCGTCCGGGGCTACCCCGTTCAGTCCATCTGCTTGCGCAGGAACGCCGGGATGTCCAGCAGGTCGAGGTTCTGCGTGTCGAAATTCCCGTCCGACGGGGTCGATGCCGTGGTCACCTCATCGCGGCGCACCCAGGTGGGCTTGTCCAGCTCGTTGTAATCCACCGAGCCGTTCACCACCTTCGGCAGCTCCTGCGGGTTGTCGACGACAAGCTTCGGCACTTCCGCATCGCCCAGACCCGTCGCGACGACGGTGACCTTCAGCTCTTCGCCCATGCCGGGATCGATGACCGTTCCCACCACAACGGTGGCAGCACCGGAGGCAAACTCTTCCACGATGGCGCCCACATCCGTGAACTCCCCAATGGCAAGGTCGGGCCCGGCGGTCACGTTGACGAGAATCCCCCGCGCACCATGCAGATCCACGTCTTCCAGCAACGGCGAGCGGATCGCTGCCTCAGCGGCATCACGCGCCCGGTTTTCGCCCGAGGCGCGACCCGTACCCATCATGGCCATGCCCATCTCCGACATGACGGTGCGCACATCGGCAAAGTCCACGTTGATCATGCCGGGGCGGATGATCAGATCCGCTATGCCCTGCACGGCGCCCAGCAGCACGTCGTTGGCCGCACCGAACGCGTCGAGCATGCTCGTGCGCTCCCCCAGCACCGCCAGCAGCTTTTCGTTGGGAATCGTGATCAACGAATCCACGTGCTGCTGCAGCTCGCGGATGCCGTCGTCGGCAATGTCGTGACGCTTCTCGAAGTTGAACGGCTTGGTCACTACCGCCACGGTGAGGATGCCCATCTCCCGAGCCACCTCTGCCACCACGGGTGCCGCCCCGGTGCCCGTGCCACCGCCCATGCCGGCCGTGATGAAGACCATGTCGGCGCCCGACAGCACCTCACTGATGCGGTCGCGATCTTCCAGCGCCGCCGAGCGGCCGATATCGGGGTTGGCGCCTGCGCCCAGGCCCTTGGTGATGGTGCCGCCGATCTGCAGGGTGGTCTGCGCTGTCAGGCTCTTCAACGCCTGCGCATCCGTGTTGGCGGCAATGAAGTCGACGCCTTCGACCTCCTTGTTCACCATGTGCTGCACGGCATTGCCGCCGCCGCCCCCAACGCCGATCACCTTGATCACCGCGCTCTGCGGTGCGCTGTCGACTAATTCGAACATCTGTTTCTCCAGCTCATTTACCTAAAAGTTCTCGTTGAACCAGTTCCTGATGCGCCCGATCAGACCGCCTTTGCGGGCAGGCTTTCGTGGCATTTCTTTTTCTCGTTCCAGGCCGTACTGCAGGAGGCCCACGCCGGTGGCGTAGATCGGATTGCGTACGATGTCCTTCAGTCCCGCCACGTTGCGTGGCACCCCGAGGCTGACCGGCATGTGGAAGATTTCTTCCGCAAGCTCGATCACGCCCTCCATCTTTGCTGCGCCGCCGGTCAGCACGATGCCGGCAGCAATCAGATTCTCGAAACCGCTGCGTCGCAGCTCTCCCTGGATGAGCGTGAACAGCTCGTCGTAGCGGGGCTCCACCACCTCCGCCAGGGCCTGGCGCGACAGCTCCCGGGACGGCTTGTCGCCGACGCCGGGTACGTTGATGATCTCGTCCGCCTTGGCGAGCTGCGTGAGCGCACAGGCGTACTTGATCTTGATTTCCTCGGCGTTGGCGGTGGGCGTGCGCAACGCCATGGCGATGTCGTTGGTGACCTGGTCTCCGGCGATGGGAATCACCGCCGTATGGCGGATCGCCCCGCCGGTAAACACCGCGATGTCCGTGGTGCCGCCGCCAATGTCCACGAGGCAGACCCCCAGATCCCGTTCGTCCTCGGTCAGCACCGAGTAGCTCGACGCGAGTTGCTCCAGGATCACGTCGTGCACTTCCAGACCACAACGCTCGATGCATTTCTCGATGTTCTGCGCGGCGTTCACCGCACAGGTCACCATGTGTACCTTGGCTTCGAGGCGCACGCCGGACATGCCGAGTGGTTCTTTCACCCCTTCCTGCGCGTCGATGACGTACTCCTGCGGCAGCACGTGCAGAATCTTCTGATCTGCCGGGATGGCCATGGCCTGCGCGGCATCGATCACACGCTCCACGTCCTGCCCCAGCACCTCACGATCGCGGATCGCCACGATGCCGTGGGAGTTGAGGCTGCGTATGTGGCTGCCGGCGATACCCGCGTAGACGCCGTCGATGGCGCACCCCGCCATGAGCTCGGCTTCTTCCACGGCGCGCTGGATCGACTGCACAGTCGATTCGATGTTCACCACCACGCCTTTTTTCAGGCCCCGGGAGTGGTGCGTGCCGATGCCGATGATCTCGAGCTGCCCCTCGTGGTTCACCTCCGCCACAATCGCCGCCACTTTGTTGGTGCCGATGTCGAGGCCGACAATCCGCTGCAACTCAGCCTGCGTCGCCATCGCCACCTTTCCTCTGCGCGCTGCGCGTCATTTCACCCTCGCCATCATCACTTCGCCGCCATCGGCGGACGCCTCCGCCACCGCTTCAGCTTCCGCAGCGAGGCGCACGGCCACACCATTTGCGTAGCGAAGGTCTGCGTACACCGGCCGCTGCCCTTCGCCGGCCAGGGCACGTTCGTAGATCGTGAGAAAGCGGCGCATGCGTTCGTCCAGCCGCTCGGCACCCAGCACGACCAGCACCGCCGTGTCATCGCCGGTCAAGGCCACATGCCACTGGCCCTGCCGGTCCTGCTGCAGCGCATCCACCGTCAGCGCCGCTTGCTGGGCCAGCTGATCAAGCAGCCGATACACGCTCATGGCCTGCTGCGTGGAAGCCAGCGCCACGTCGAACCGCGGCAACCCCGAATGCTCATCGGGCAACGCCAGCAGCCTGCCGGAAGCGGACACGTAGGCATCTGCCCCCCAGGCGGCCACCGGTTGCTCGCGTTCAAGCGCCACATGCAACGCATCCGGCCAGGCCCGGCGTACGCCGGTCGCGCGCACCCACGGCAGGGTGCGCACCGCCGCCAGCACCCCGTCCAGATCTGTCGACAGAACGCCGCCGATGTCCGCTGCGCCCAGCCGCTCGGTAAGCTCCGCCCGCTCTGCATCCGACAGCTCGCCATCGATCACAAAGCGCTGCACGGGCGCGTCCAGCAGGGTCCACAGCCCCGCACCGGCACCGGCCAGCACCGTGGCCAGCAGCCCCAGCGGCAGCAGCCGGGCAAGGGAAAGCTGGCGTTTGCGCGGTTCAACCATGACTCTGTTCCTCCCGCAGCGCGCTGGATATGCGTGAGACATTGCCGGCACCCTGCACAACCAGCACATCGTCGGACGCACAGAAGGTCGGCAGGAGGCGCAGCGCCTCGGCCAGATCGGCCGCGTAAACGGGACTGACTTCGCCCCGCTGCCGCAGGGCCTGCGCCAGCGCCTTGCTGTCCGCCCCCGGCAGGGGCGCCTCGCCGGCGGCGTAGACGTCCAGCAGCAGCAGCGCATCGACCTTGGAGAGCACGCGCACGAAGTCGTCGAACAGATCACGGGTGCGGCTGTAGCGATGCGGCTGATAAACCATGGCCAGGCGCGCGTCGGGCCACACGCTGCGCGCCGTTTCGATCACCGCTTCCACCTCCGTGGGATGATGGCCGTAGTCGTCCACCAGCGTGACGCCGAGGCCGTCCACGGTCACTTCCGGTGACACCTGAAATCGTCGCTCCACCCCGGCAAAATTCGACAGGCCTTTGACGATGGCTGCGTCGTCCAGTCCTTCGTCGGAGGCGATGGCTATGGCCGCCAGGGCGTTCTGCACGTTGTGCCGGCCCGGAATTGCCAGGCGCACGGCGAGCGGCTCGCCGTAGCCCTCCCGAACCACCGTGAACTGCCATTGCCCGTCAGCGAGCGTCAGCTCCGTGGCGCGGAACTGCGCATCTTCGCTGAACCCGTAAGTCAGCACCCGCCTGGCGAGACGCGGGATCAAGGCCCTCGCTTCGTCGTCGTCCACGCAGATCGCAACGGTGCCATAGAACGGCAGCCGCTGAGTGAAACGCACGAACGTATCGACCAGCCGGGCAAAGTCGTTGTCGTAAGTGGCCATGTGATCGTGATCGATATTGGTGATCACCGCCGACATGGGTTGCAGATGCAGAAACGACGCATCCGACTCGTCAGCTTCGGCTATGAGATAGCGACCTGCCCCCAGCTCGGCATTGGTGCCGGCGCTCTGCAGCAGGCCACCGATCACGAAGGTGGGGGACTGATCTGCGCAGCGGAATATCTCCGTGATCAGGCTTGTCGTCGTGGTTTTGCCGTGGGTGCCGGCCACGGCGATACCATGGCGGTAGCGCATCAGCTCGCCCAGCATTTCGGCCCGGGGTACCACGGGAATCCGCGCCGCCCGCGCTGCCACCACTTCCTCGTTGGCGGCATCGATGGCGCTGGAGGTAACCACCACATCGGCGCCAGCGACGTTCTCCGCAGCGTGGCCCAGATAGATGCGTGCGCCGCGGGCTTCCAGCCGCGAGGTGTTTTCCGAAGCAGCGAGATCCGATCCCGTCACACGGTAACCCTGGTTGAGCAGCACTTCGGCGATGCCGCACATCCCGGCACCGCCGATACCGATGAAGTGAATGGAACGGATACGTCCCATCTCCGGCACCTGGTACTCCACCACCGTGGTCGTCAGCTTGAGGCTAGCCACGTTTGCGCTCCGGTTCGCAGGCGCAACGCAGCACCAGGCCGAGCAGCGCGCAGAAGACGATGAGGCTGTTACCGCCATAGCTGACAAAAGGCAGGGTCAGACCTTTCGTCGGCAGCACGCCGGTGTTCACACCCAGCGAAACGAGAAACTGTATAGCGATGAGCAGTGCGCAGAAGTAAGCGGCGTAGCCCGCGAACAACCTGCCGGCCTCCAGCGACAGCCGGCTGATGCGTAAAAGCGTGGCGACGAGAAAGGTCAGCGTGCCGGCCACCACGATGGCGCCGATGCTGCCGAGCTCCTCGGCGATCACAGCAAAAATGAAGTCGGTATGTGCCTCGGGCAGATAAAACAGCTTCTGCACCCCTTCGCCGAGCCCGAGGCCAAAGAGCTCGCCGCGGCCAAAGGCAATCAGCGCCTGGGTGAGCTGATAGCCGCTGCCGTACTGCACGGCCCAGGGATCCAGGAACGCCACGAAGCGCTGCATGCGGTAAGGCTCGATCCAGATCAGCAGCGCCAGCAACCCCGCGCCAAGCACCGCAAACAGAAAGAAGTAGCGCAGCTTCGCCCCGGCTACGAACAGCAGGCCCACCGTTGCGCCCATCAGCACCACGGCGGAGCCGAGATCAGGTTCCAGCACCAGCAGCCCGCAGATGATGGCCACCATCGCCAGCGGCAGAAACAGCACGCCGGCATCGTCGCCCAGCTTGCCCGCATGTCGGGCGAGGTAACCGGCCAGGTACACACAGAGGCCGCCTTTGGCCACCTCAGCCGCCTGGATCGTGAATCCCCCCAGCTTCAACCAGCGCGTGGCGCCATTCGCCTCGTGCCCGAGGCCGGGCACGAGCACAGCGACCGCTATGGCCAGCGCACCGAGCCAGCCAAGCAGATACAGCCGGTGCCACCACATCGGAGGAACCGCAAAGGCGCCGCCAAACGCGACCAGCGCCAGCGTGATATAGACCAGATGGGTTTCGAGATACGGCGCGCTCTGGGCTACCGCCGCGGAGCCCACCATGACCGCGCTGAAGGTCACGAGGGCAGCCGCCGTGACCAGCAGGGGCTGCACGGGCAGCGGGGGCACCGCCTGGCGGGCTCTGCGTGTCTGCGCGGCGCTAGCCATCGGCCTCTTCCCCGCTGTCGGTGAGCGCGCGTACCGCATCCGTGAAGGCTTGCCCCCGGGCACGGTAGCTGGCGTACATATCCAGGCTGGCACAGGCCGGAGACAACAGCACCATGTCACCAGCGCCCGCGTGGGCCAGCGCCAGGTGCACGGCCGCCTGCATGTCCTCAGCAGCGTCGACGGCCACAGCCGCCGCGCGCGCCACGGCCGCAACGGCAGGACCATCTTTGCCGAGCGTGATCACCGCTTTCACGCGCCCCGTCAACGCGTCGCCCAGAGGCGCAAGGTCCACGCCTTTGGCATCGCCGCCAGCGATCAGCACAACCTGGCTGGCTCGCGGCAGCGCGTCCAGCGCAGCCACTGTTGCGCCCAGATTGGTGGCCTTGGAGTCGTTGACGAACAGCACGCCGCCCCGCTCCGCAACCCGCTCGAACCGGTGCGCAAGGCCCTTGAAAGATCGCACCGCGTCCGCGAGCGTCGCCAGCGGCACGAGCTTGTCTACCAGCGCGCACGCAGCCAGCACGTTCAGCAGGTTGTGTGTGCCCAGCAAAGGTACCTCGTCAGCACGCAGCACCGGGATCTCACCGCGCACCAGCGTTGCTACCCCATCGAGTTCGACGCAACCCCAGTCCTGTGCGCGCGGCGGCTCGTCGAGGCCGAAAGTGGCGTCGGCCACACCTTCAGCGGGCCACGTCAGCTGGTCGTGGCGATTGCAGACCAGGCGCCCCGCCCGGGCATAGATGCGCTGCTTGGCTGCCGCGTAAGCTGCCATGTCACCGTGCTGGTCGAGATGGTCTTCTGTCAGATTGAGGATGGTTGCCCCGGCAAACGGCTGCTCAGCGCTGCGTTCGAGCTGAAAACTCGACAGCTCCAGCACGTAGGCGTCGCGCTCCTCGCGCAGCAGCTCGAGCGCCGCTTCGCCGAGATTGCCGCCCACGGCGGAGGCCACGCCGCCGCCCTCGAGCAGCGCCCCGACCAGGCTCGTCACAGTGCTCTTGCCGTTGGTGCCCGTGATGCCGATGACCGGCACCTCGACGGTCTCGAAGAAAAGATCGATATCGCTGATCAGCGTAACACCCTGCGCGTGCGCCGACCGCACCAGGCAACTGTCCAGCGACAGGCCGGGGCTGAGAATACCTCGCTCCACACCCACCGAGGGCCAGACCCGGGCGCCCCAGAAACAGGCCTCGGCGCCATCCGCCAGCACCTGCGCCGCCGGGTCCAGCGCCGGCGCGGAACGGGTGTCGATCACCACGTAGCGCACACCGCTGGCAAGCAGGTGCGCGGCCACTGACCGGCCGGTTACGCCGAAGCCCACCACAGCAGTGGGCCGTTCGCTCGATTGTGAGGCAGACACCGTCATCGCAGTTTCAATGTGGACAGACCCACCGTGACGAGCACCAGCGTCACGATCCAGAAGCGCACAATCACCTTCGGCTCGGGCCAGCCTTTCAGCTCGAAGTGATGATGAATGGGCGCCATGCGAAAGATGCGCCGGCCCGTGAGACGGAACGACAGCACCTGAATGATGACGCTGGCCGTTTCCAGCACGAACAGCCCGCCCATGATCAGCAGCACGATCTCATGACGCACGATGATGGCAACCACTCCCAGAGCCGCGCCCAGGGCCAGCGCGCCCACGTCGCCCATGAAGACCTGCGCCGGGTAGGTGTTGAACCACAGGAAACCCAGCCCCGCGCCGATGAGCGCACCGCAGAACACGGCAAGCTCGCCGGCACCGGGGATGTACGGTATCTGCAGGTACGCCGAAAACTCGACGTTGCCGGACACGTAGGCGATGAGACCAAGGGCAGCGCCAACCATCACCGTGGGCAGAATCGCCAGCCCGTCGAGGCCGTCGGTGAGATTCACGGCGTTGCTCATGCCTACGATCATGAGATAGCTGAGCACCACGAAGCCGGCACCCAGCGGAATGGCCACCTCCTTGAAGAACGGCACGATCAGCGCCGTTTCCTGCGGCAAAGTGGCCGCACCGTAGAGAAAGACCGCTGCCGCCAGCCCGATGACCGACTGCCAGAAATACTTCCAGCGCGCTGCGAGCCCCGCGCTGTTGCGGCGCGCGACCTTCAGGTAATCGTCCACCCAGCCGACGATGCCGAAGCACAGGGTGACGCTGAGCACCACCCACACGTGCCAGGAGCTGAGATCGCCCCACATGAGCGTCGTTAGAATTATCACGATGAGAATGAGCGCACCGCCCATGGTCGGCGTACCGGCCTTGCTGAAGTGCGACTGGGGGCCTTCCTCGCGCACGGCCTGGCCGATCTGCAGGTCGGCGAGCTTGGCAATCACGAAGGGGCCGATCAACAGCGACGTGAACAGCGCTGTCATGACACTCACCATGGTGCGGAAGGTGAGGTACTGAAACACCGAAAAACCGCTGATGAACTCGGCGAGATAGTCTGTGAGCCACAAAAGCATCGCCTATGCCTCCAGGGCGCTGCGCGCCACCGCGCAGTCGTCGAAGGGAACGCGCCGGTCCGCGAGCTCCTGATAGTCTTCGTGGCCTTTGCCGGCCACCAGCACCACGTCATCGCCGGCGGCCGACTGTATGGCAGCGGCAATGGCGGCGGCCCGGTCGGGAATCACACAGTGGGCGGTCTCACCCACCCCCGCTGCAATTGCTTCGATGATGCGCTCCGGGTCTTCGCTGCGGGGGTTGTCCGAGGTGAGCACCACATGATCGGCCAGCTCACCCGCAACCTCCCCCATCAAAGGACGTTTGCCTTCGTCGCGGTCGCCCCCACAACCGAACACACAAACCAGACGCCCGCGCGTGCGTGAACGCAGTGCATCCAGCGCTTTGTGCAGCGCATCCGGCGTGTGCGCGTAATCAACGATCACACGGGGCTTGTCCTGCCCACCGGGCACCACCTGCATGCGCCCGGGCACCGGACCGAGCGCTGCGAGCGCGTCCTGAAGCTGGCTGCGGTCGTGCCCGAGGCCTGCAAGCGTGGCCAGTGCTGCCGTGAGATTGGCAACCACGAACTCGGCACCCACTGCCAGCGTTGTGCGCAGAGGTCCGACCGGCGACACCCACTCGACGTTGACACCCCCGTCCGGCGCGTCGCTGAGGTGCCAGCGCCAGTCGCCGGCGTGCCCATAGGTCACAACCGGAGCGCGAAGCTTCCCTGCCAGCTCGCGGGCAAATTCGTCATCGGCATTCAGCACCGCAAGATCGAGCGACCAGTCCTGAAACAGCCGCGCTTTCGCCGCGCCGTAGGCTTCCATCGTATGGTGGTAATCGAGATGATCGCGTGTGAGGTTGGTGAACACCCCGACCTTGAAAGCCACCGCATCGGCGCGGCCCTGGCTGAGCGCGTGCGAGCTCACTTCGAGCATGGCCCGCAGGCATCCCTGCGACAGCAGCCCGGCCAGCTGCCGTTGCAGCGCCACGGCATTGGCGGTGGTGGTGGCCGCTTCAGCAAGCGCCTCAACGCGCCCCCAGCCCAGCGTGCCGCTGTAACCGGCGGGCTCGGCCATGGCACCCGAAAGCTGCGCCAGGTGGTAAGCCACCGAGGTTTTGCCGTTGGTGCCGGTTACGCCGACGCAAGTCATGCGCCGGCTGGGATCGCCGTAGAACCGGCTCGCCAGCTCTCCGCGCTGCGCAGCAAGGCGCGGGATCACCAGCACCGGCACGGGCAGCGGCGCAGGCAGCGCCTGTTCCGCCAGCACCAGAACGGCACCGTTAGCTACGGCCGCACGGGCGTAGACCAGCGCCTGCTCCGGGCTGGCCACCGCCAGATAGGCAAAGCCCGGCTCTACCTCGTCCTGATGTTCAGCCAGCCCGGTCACATCCAGAGCGTCCAGCGCTTCGCGCGTGGCAACGGGCCGATCCTGCAGCACGTTCTGCGGCAGCCAGTCAAAACCCATCGCCACCTCCCGCCGATTCGGGCCACCCAACGTTGCGGGCGTCAGCCACGAGCGGCTTGTCAGGGACCACACCCAGAAGCGGCAATACCCGTGTGACGATGCGCGAGAAGATCGGCGCGGCCACCGCGCCACCGCCGGTCATGCCGGCGCCAGGTTCGTTCACCAGCACCACCACCACGATACGCGGGTCTGACACCGGGGCGAGACCGGCGAACCATGCGGCGTGCCGCTCGTCGTCGTAGCCGTCGCGACCCACCATGCGGGCCGTGCCCGTCTTGCCGGCAACCCGGTATGCGGTCACGCTGGCGCCCGGGGCCGTGCCTTCCGCCTCGGTGACCGTTTCCATCATCCGCACCACCTCACGGGCGAGATCCCGGTCGAACACGCGCTCGCCGGCGACCCCGGCGTTCCCGCCCCGGACAATCGTCAGCGGGCGCCGCACGCCGTGCGCGCCCAGCGTGAGATAAGCGCTGGCGAGCTGCAGCGGCGTCACCGACAGGCCGTAGCCGTACGCGAGCGCGGCGCGCACAACCGGGTACCTGAGCTGTGCGCTGTCGAGATACCCCTGCACTTCTCCGGGCAGACCCGTGCCCACGTAGCGCCCGAGGCCCGCTCTCGCTAGCACGTCGTAGACCGCTTCGTCGGGCAGGGCGAGTGCCAGCTTGGCAAAGGCGACCTGGCTGGATTTCTGCAGCGCGGTGGTCAGCGTAACCACTCCGCGGTCCACCGGATCCTGCACCAGCTTGGCGCCGATATGAAAAAAGCCGGGGTGCGTGTCGATGGGCGTGCGCGCCTCGAAATGTCCTGACTCCAGCGCCGCAAGCGCGGTGAACGGTTTGATGGTGGACCCGGGTTCGTAGGCATCGGTAACGGCGCGATTGCGCATGCCGTGCGGCGTCTCACCGATATCGTTGGGGTTGTAGGAGGGCTGGTTCACCAGCGCCAGCACCTCGCCGGTGCGCACGTCCAGAATAACCACCGAGCCGCCCTGGGCGTTGTGGCTGCTGAAGGCGGATTTCAGCTCACGGTAGGCGGTGAACTGCACGCTCAGATCCACCGACAGGCGCAGGTCGGTGCCATAAACCGGCGCGCCCATGTATTCGAGATCACGGATGGTGTTACCGCGCAGATCCTTCAGCACCACCTTGCGCCCCACACGGCCGGTCAGCGCCTCGTCGAAGGCATACTCGATGCCTTCGATACCCCGGTCGTCGAGGTCGGTGAGCCCGACGACGTGCGCCGTGGTCTCCGCCCCCGGGTAGTAGCGCCGGTACTCGGGCTGCAGATGCACGTGCCGCAACCGGGCTGCCATGAGCCGCTCTGCATCGGCGAAGCTGAGGCGGCGCTTGAGATAAACGAATTCCTTGTCGGCAAAGCGCTCCAGGCGCGTCCGCAGGGTGTCCGCAGATACCTCCAGATATCCGGCAAGATCGGCCAGCTCGGCCGCGGAGAAGCGCGCTGCCGACGGGTCGGTCCAGACCGCATAGACCGGCGTGCTGATCGCAAGGGGTTCGCCGTGGCGATCGGCAATGACGCCGCGCATGGCGGGGATCACCTCGGTGCGCACCGAGCGAGCGTCACCCTGACCTTTGAGGAAGTCGCGCTCCGTGACACCCAGGTAGACCACCCGGGCGCAGAGCGCGCCCACGGCGCTGAACAGCAACACGACGATCAGCCCATGGCGCCAGGCGATCACGGTGCCACCTCCTCGATACGCTCCGGAAAGGTCATGTTCAGCTGCGTGGTAGCCACTTCCTCCACCTTGGCGAGGCTGGACAGCGCACCCAGCTCCAGGCTGAGCCGACTGTGCTGCTCCAGCAGGCGATCCTGCTCGTGCTGCGTTTCGCTGAGCGCCTGGTAGAGGCTGCGGGTGACGCGGGCATCGTCCACCACCGCGAGGCCCGTCCACACGATCAGCGCCAGCAGCAGGCCGAACGCGGCACTCCACCAGCGGTTGCCGCCCGCAGACGGCACCGCCCTGCGCTTGACCAGCTTGCCGGCTTTGCCCTTCTTCGCCGTGTCAGCCCCGGCCATGTTTTTCCACCACACGCAAAACGGCGCTGCGGGCGCGCGGGTTGGCTTGCACCTCGGCGGGTGAGGCCTTCACGGGACCGGCAATCGCCCGCCCCGGCGCTGTGAGCTGATCGGCGCGCAGCGGCAGCCGCCGCGGTGCCGCCGGCGGCGAGGTGAGGCGCTTGAACGCCTGCTTGACGGTCCGGTCCTCCAGGGAATGAAAACTGATCACCGCCAGACGGCCATCATCTGCCAGCGCTGCCCAGGCCGCCTCGAGACCGGCCTCGAGCTCGCGGGCTTCGTCGTTGATGAAAATTCGTACCGCCTGAAAGGTGCGCGTGGCGGGGTGCTTCTGCTGCCGGGCGGAGACCGCTCTGGGCACAGCTGCAGAGACCACCGCCGCCAGCTCGCGTGTCGAAGACAGCGGGCGCGCCGCCACGATGCGGGCGGCAATGCGGCGCGCAAAGCGCTCCTCGCCGTGGCGCTTCAGCACCTGCGCGATCTCCCCTTCCGGGGCGCGATTGAGCCACGTCGCTGCCGACTCACCGGCCCCGGGGTCCATGCGCATGTCGAGCGGCCCGTCCGCACTGAAACTGAAGCCGCGCTCGGCTTCATCGAGCTGTGGCGAGCTCACTCCGACGTCCATGAGGATGCCGTCCACGCGGCCGGGGAGACCCAGCAGCTTCAGCATCTCCGCAAGCTCGGAGAAGCGGCCATGCAGCATGGTGAAACGTGCATCCACCTCAGCGAGCTTCGTCCCCGCCTGAACCGCGTCGGGATCGCGATCAATGCCGATCACCCGCGCGTCGGGCGCCAGGCGATCCAGCAGCGCAGCCGTGTGCCCGCCGCGGCCGAAGGTGGCGTCGACATAGACACCCGATGTCGTGTGCACCAGACAGGTCAGCACTTCCTCCAGGAGAACGGGTATGTGCGCCACGAACGGCGGCCTAGACAGAGAGGCCGGTGAAGGCATCGCCATTGGCCAGCAGCGGCGACGCGTCGTCGGCGAGCCACTCGCCCATGCGCGCCTGCCAGGTTTCGTCCGACCAGATTTCGATCTTGTTGCCCTGACCGACCAGCACCAGCTTTTTGCTGAGGTCAGCGTAGCTGCGCAGCATGGGCGGCAGCAGAATGCGCCCGTTAGCGTCCAGCTCCAGATCGGTGGCGTGACCGATCAGCAGGCGTTGCAGCTTGCGGGCCTGCGGATCGATGTTGGACAGGCCTTCCAGCTTGCGCTGCACCACTTCCCATTCGGGGGTGGGATACAGCAGCAGGCATGGCTCGCGCATATCGATCGTGACGACCACCTGGCCCGAGCTTGCCAGCTGCATGGCATCGCGATTGCGCGCAGGCAGCGCCATGCGCCCCTTCGCGTCCAGCGTCGCGTTGTTGATGCCCCGAAACACGTCGTTCGATCATGGGTTGTCGTCCACGGAGCGCCGAACCGAGTCGTCGACGCTCGCGCCAGCCAGAAAAACCCACTTTGCTCCACATTTACCCAAGATTTCACACTATAGAAGCGGTTCTCGGAGAGTCAAGCTATCAATCTCATAACTCACGGATATATAAGGAGTTTTTTCAATTGTCCGAACGATAAATTCCCTGCTGCCACACGCCTATGATCGATTGCTAGAAACTACTTTAAGTCTTATAGGTAAAGTGAATTAGAAGTGGAATTTATATGCCCGAAATCCCCTTCGCGCCGGTATTGCGGGCATGAGCGAGCCAGCCTGTAAGCCGGGTTCTGTCGTGAACAGTCATTCATCTAGGGTCAGCGTCACCACTGACCTCGAGCGGCCTACCCGAATCCGACGCGGGCCACGTCAACGGATTCCTATTTGGCCTTGCTCCAAGCGGGGTTTACCTAGCCGCGGCGTGTTACCACCCGCGCGGTGCGCTCTTACCGCACCCTTTCACCCTTACCCGGACGCAAGCCCGGGCGGTCTACTCTCTGCTGCACTTTCCGTAGGCTCGCGCCCCCCAGGTGTTACCTGGCACTCTGCCCTGTGGAGCCCGGACTTTCCTCCCGCAGCGTCCCTGACGGGTTGCTGCCGGCGACTGCCCGGCTGACTCCCCTTTAGCCTACTCCGCGCCGCCGCGCACGTAAAACCACTGTCAGCTCCGATTCGAGAGTTTCAGCGCGAGCTTGTACATCTCGGACTTCTTCACGCCGCAGATGTTGGCGGCAAGGCGCGCCGCCTGCGTGGGTGGCAAATCTTTCAGCAATGCGCTCACCACGCGGCGCTGTGTGAAAGTCGCGGCAACCTCGTCGCTCGCTTCCAGCACCACGATGAACTCACCACGAGGCTCGCCGGCGGCGCGCAATGTGTCCAGCACGTCGCCCGGCTCGCCAACCAGCAGTGTCTCATAGCGTTTGGTCAGCTCCCGCGCCACCATCACTCGTCGCGCGGACGGCACCGGTGCCGGCTTCTTTTTCTTCCGCGAGGGCGCTTTGAGCAGACCGGCCAGGCACTCCAGCGTGGCCTCGATGCGGTGCGGCGCTTCCAGAAACACGGTTGCGTCAGAGCCGGCAAGGGCTTCGGCCAGCATGTCTTCGCGCGCCTGCGCCTTGGCCGGCAGAAAACCGACGAAGCGGAAGGGGTGGCACGGCAGCGGGCACACGCTGAGCGCTGCCGTGATGGAACACGCCCCGGGCACCGGTACTGTGGGTATGCCGGCCTCGTGCGCCAGCCGTACGAGCGCAAAACCTGGATCGTTGATGAGCGGCGTGCCCGCGTCGGACACCAGCGCAACCCCTTTGCCGGCCTGCAGCTCTGCCAGCAGCCGGGCCGAGACGCGCTCCTCGTTGTGGTCGTGCAGACTCACCAGTTCCGGCGCGCGGTGAGAGATGTGCTGTAACAACACCGTCGTGCGTCTGGTATCCTCCGCCGCGATTATCGGCACCGCTTTGAGGACTTCTTCGGCTCGATGCGACAGATCGCCGAGGTGTCCAATAGGCGTAGCGACGATGTACAGAACGCCTCGCGGATCCACTCCCTGCGCGTGCGCCGGGGCCTCCTCCGCAGCGGGTTGTGCCATGTCTGCGAACGGGGACTGGTGTTCGCCGGCCCCTGCATCGGACGCGGCCTCCCTATCAGCCTGTAAACCTGCGGAACCCAACTCAGACTGCTCAGACATGATTTACCGGCTCCTGACATTGACACTGCTCGCCAGCGCCATTCTGACAACCTCCGCGTGCCAAAGCACGTCCCAGACGTCGGGCAACAACCTGCGCGGCAGCGGCGACCCCTATGCGCTGCTCAGGCAGGCCGACAGCCGCACCGGCAGCACCGCTCTGGCCCTGCGCCTGCAGGCCGCCGGAATCTTCGTGGACGAAGGCGACGCCGAGGCAGCCCTGGACGTGCTGGCCCTCATCGACCCCGCCGCCCTGCCGTCCGGACAAGCCGCGCGCACGGTACGAAACCAGAGAAGCAATCGCGACGCGGCCAGCTTGCGCGATACCTACTATCTGCTGAGGACCCGGGCCCTGGCCCAACTCGGGCGCTGGCAGGAGGCAGTCGTTGCCATGGGGTCCGCAGAAGTTTATGCCGTCGACGATCAGCTGCTGCGCGCCGAGCTGTGCATGCGCGCAGCCCGGCCGCGCTGTGCCGCAAGCGCGCTCATCGCGGCTCAGCTTGCCGGGGACAGCAACCGGGACGCAGCGGCAGCCTTGCCGATCGACCTCAACGAACGGATCTGGCAGGCCCTCAGCCGCTCGCGCTCCGCCCCACCGGCCTTT
>CAZYYJ010000090.1:0-21251 GCA_964651595.1 uncultured Pseudomonadales bacterium
CGTCCAG
Source organism: uncultured Pseudomonadales bacterium (assembly GCA_964651595.1). Classification (GTDB taxonomy): domain Bacteria; phylum Pseudomonadota; class Gammaproteobacteria; order Pseudomonadales; family Azotimanducaceae; genus UBA4421. The sequence goes on from CAZYYJ010000090.1 coordinate 8, forward strand.
AAGGGAGGCAACGTGACGGTGTGTCACCAGCGTGATCGCGGCACCGGCAAAGCGCGCGTGCACTGCTGCGATGAAGGGCGTGGCCATGACGACGTCGCCCACCCACGTGGGCAGCACCAGAAGAATGCGTTCGGGATCGTTAGCGAAGGGTGGGCTGGCGTTCACCGGCGAAAGTGTATAGCGTGCAAAAAAACGCCGCCAGCACGGGCCTGCTGCCTGCCTCGATGACCACTGCCGACAAGCTTTTCCACGTCCCGCAGGACCTCGTGTCCGTGCTGGATGCTGCTCGCGACGCGGGCCAGACCATCGTGTTCGGCAATGGCTGCTTCGACATTCTGCACGTGGGTCACGTCCGCTACCTGGAAGCCGCCCGTGCGCTGGGTGACGTGTTTGTGGTGGCCGTGAACACCGAAGCTTCCATCGCGCTGAACCCGTCCCGGGAAGCGCCCATCAATCCGTTCGCCGAGCGGGCCGAGGTGATTGCCGCGCTTGGCGCCGTGAGCTTCGTGGTGCCCCTCGACGCGGCGACACCGGTGCCGCTGATAGAGCTGTACCGGCCGCACATTCAGGCCAAGGGCACCGACTACACGCTGGCGGACATGCCGGAGCGCGAGGTCGTGTTCAAGCACGGCGGCCGCATCGAGTTTGTCGGCGACGAGAAAACCCATAGTTCCACCGAGCTTCGTGCGGCCATGCGGCAGCGCGGCGAACGGTAGGCGAGCAGAGAGAACGAGTATGTTGAAGGTGGGGGATACCGCGCCGGATTTTGCGCTGGCCGATCAGCATGGCGAAACGGTGCGGCTGTCGGAGCTGCTTCGGGAAAGCGCGGTGATCGTCTATTTCTATCCGGCCGACTTCTCACCGGTGTGCACGGCCCAGGCCTGCGGTCTGCGGGACAGTTTTGCGGGCCTCGAGCAGGTGAGCGTGAAGATCGTCGGGATCAGCCCGCAGTCGGTGAAGAGTCACGACCAGTTCGCGACGCGCTACGACCTGCCGTTTCCGCTGCTGGCAGATACCAGCAAGGCGGTCATACGCCAGTACGGCGTGGATGCCATGTTCGGCTTCGGCGTTCGGCGGGCCACCTTTCTCGTGGGCACCGACGGGGTTGTGCACAAGCGCGTGGTGGCCGACTTCGGCACCGCCAGCCACATCGAGCTGCTGGAAGAGACCGCGCGGGAAGCCTGATTACCCTCACTCGTGGAAGCGGGGCGTGCGCTTCTCCATGAATGCAGTGATCGCTTCTCTGGCTTCTGCACTGCCGGACGATGCAATGAGATGCTCTGCTTCGAGCTGCAGGCTGGCATCCAGATTCTGAGACAGGCCTGCGTGCAGATTTTTCTTCATGCGCGCGAGGGCCTGCGTGGGACCGTTGGCAATGCCAGCCGCAAACGCGAAGGCGTCGGCGCGGAATGACGCGGCGGGAAATACCGCATCGATGAGCCCCATGCCTAAGCCTTCCTCAGCGGTGACGCGGGCTGCCGTGTACAGCATGGCTTTGGCTCGTCCCAGGCCCACGAGGCGCGGCAGAAACCAGCTTGTGCCGTAGTCGCCGGACAGCCCTATGTTGCGGAAGGCCGTGGTGACAAAGGCCGTGTCGGCGGCCACGCGCAGGTCGCACGCGAGCGCAATCGACAGGCCGGCGCCGGCGGCGGCGCCGGGCAGGGCGGCGACGGTCACCTTGTTGTGGTGAAACAGCCGGTGCGTGAGCGTCATCTGCTTGTGGGTGAGCTCGGCAACGCGCTCACCGGGCGTGGGTGGCGGTTCGTCGCTTGTGCTGCCACCGCCCATGCCGCTCACATCGCCCCCGGAACAGAACGCGTCCCCCGCGCCAGTGAGCATGACACAGCCCACCCGGTCGTCGTCCTGCAGGCGTGCCAGGGTGCGGCGTAACGCGGGTGTTAGAATGTCGCCGAGGGCGTTCTTCTTGTGGGGTTTGTTCAGCGTCACGATGGCAACGCGCGCGTCGATTTCACACAGAAGTTCGTCGGTGCCGGTGTCGATGGTGACGGGTGCGCTGGTCATGACGGCTCCTTCGGGTCGGCATTGTGCCCTTTACGGTGGCGCAGGATAATGCGACGCACGTTTACGGTACGCAAGTTGAAGGGGCGCAATGAAGGACGAAACCAAACTCATCCACTCGGGCTACACCACGGATCCCACCACCAAGGCGGTGGCGACACCCATCTACCAGACCGTCGCCTACGAATTCGACAGCGCCCAGCACGGCGCGGATCTCTTCGACCTTGCAGTACCCGGCAACATCTACACGCGCATCATGAATCCCACCACCGACGTGCTGGAACAGCGCATGGCGGATCTGGAAGGCGGGGTGGGTGCGCTGGCTGTCAGCGCGGGCAGCGCCGCCATCAACTACGCCATCCTCAACATCGCCGAGCAGGGACAGAACGTGGTCACCACGCCGCAGCTTTATGGCGGCACTTATACGCTCTTTGCGCACATGCTGCCCAGACAGGGGGTGGAGGTGCGGTTTGCGGAGAACGACTCCCCCGAAGCGATCAGCGCTTTGATCGACGCCAATACGCGGGCCGTGTTCTGCGAGAGCATCGGTAACCCTGCGGGCAACATCATCGACGTGGAGGCGCTGGCGCAGGCTGCGCATGCCGGCGGTGTGCCGCTCATCGTCGACAACACGGTGGCCACGCCGATGCTGATCAAGCCCATCGAGTATGGCGCGGATATTGTGGTGCATTCCCTCACGAAGTACGCGGGTGGCCACGGCAACTCGCTGGGGGGTGTGATCGTGGACGGGGGGCAGTTTCCCTGGGCGGATCATGGCGACAAGTTTGCGGGCCTGACGCAGCCGGAACCCTCCTATCACGGCGTGGTTTACACCGACGCCATGGGACCTGCCGCTTACATAGGCCGGGCGCGAACGGTGCCCCTGCGCAACACCGGCTCTGCCCTGTCGCCTTTCAACGCGTTCCTGATTCTGCAGGGTCTGGAAACGCTGGCACTGCGCATGGAGCGTCACTGTGACAACGCGCTGGCCGTCGCCGGTTTTCTGCACGAGCACGGCAAGGTCACCAGTGTGCAGTTTGCCGGTCTGGCGGAGAGCCCCTACCACGCGCTCGCGCAGAAATACTGTGACGGACGCCCGGCATCGCTGCTCACTTTCGAGATTGAGGGTGGTTACGAGGCAGCCGTAGCGTTCTACGACAAGCTCGCGCTCTTCAAACGGCTGGTGAACATCGGCGATGCGAAGTCGCTCGCCTGTCATCCGGCGTCGACGACACACCGGCAGCTCAGTTCCGAAGAGCAGCTGAGCGCCGGGGTGACTCCCGGCATGATCCGGCTGTGTGTCGGCATAGAGCACATCGACGATATCATCGGTGATCTGACGCAGGCGCTGGGCTAACGGAAACCACGGGGAGGGAACATATGGGACGTCTGGACGACAAGGTCGCGGTGGTGACCGGCGCCGGTCGCGGTATCGGCCGGGAAATTGCGCTGCTGATGGCGGCCGAAGGTGCGAAGGTGGTGGTGAACGACCTCGGCGGCAACACCGACGGTACGGGCACGACCGCAATTGCCGAGGAAGTGGCGCAGGAAATCCGCGCTGCGGGCGGCGAGGCGGTGGCCAATACGGAAAGTGTGGCCGAGGTGGCGGGCGGCGAGTCGCTGGTTGCATCCGCGCTGGACGCGTTCGGCGCCATGGATATTCTCGTGAACAATGCGGGCATTCTGCGGGACGTGACCATCTTCAAGATGGAGGAGGCGCAGTGGGACGCGGTGATTGCCGTGCACCTGAAAGGCCATTACTGCTGTTCGCGGCCCTTTGCGCAGTACATCCGCGAGCACAATCGCACCAATTGCCGCATTCTCAATTTTTCCAGCGTCAGTGGCCTCTACGGCAACTTCGGGCAGGCGAACTATGGAGCGGCCAAGGCGGGTATTGCCGGATTCTCCCGGGTACTGGCCCTTGAGCTTGCGAAGTACGGCTGCACGGTGAACACGATTTCGCCCGGCGCGCTCACGCGCATGACCATTCCCCTGCGCGAAAACCGTGGCGAGGCGGTGGGTGATGCTGAGCTGGAGGCCGGGGGGCCACAGCACATCGCGCCCATCTGCGTGTGGCTTGCGGGGGCGGAAGGCGCCGGCATCACCGGTGAGATCTTTCACACCGGCAGGGGGGGCGTGGGCATCATGCAGCAACCCCGGGTCATCAAGCAGTTCAAGAAAAAGGGTGATGTCTGGCAGCTCGATGAGCTGGACAACGTGGTGCCGCAGCTCATCGAGGCCCGTCAGGCCAACGTCGAAGCCGCGGACGCGGACAATACCGTCCGCCTCTAGCCCGGCCCGCCTTTACACGTCTCACGGACACGCCCCGGCCTTGACCGGGGGGCGTGGCTGTGCTTGTATGACATCAAAGTGATATCACTTTGATATCTACCAGGGCGCAAAAAAGGGGCGCCAAAGAGACCGCTAAAGACACCTCTAAAGACACCTCTAAAGAGACCGCCAAGGAGGCCGCCATGAACACGCAGAGTGCGCGTTTCGAAGAACGCGAAGCCAGACCCGTGAGCGGGTGGATTGGTTTGTTGTTGACGCTGAGTACACTCGGGCTGGGCATCTACCTCTTTATTGCGGGGTTGGTCGCGCCCCCCACCCCGGCGTCCATCATTCTCGGTGTGCTCGTTGTCGTGGCGGGTCTCATCATGCTCGCCGGCTTCCAGGCGGTAGCGCCGAACGACGCGCGGGTGCTGCTGCTGTTCGGCGAGTACCGGGGCTCTATTCTCACGACGGGGTTTTCCTGGGTGAATCCCTTCTACACCAAACACAAGATCACGCTGCGCGTGCGCAACTTCGAGACGGGTTCCACGCGCACGCCTGAGAAACGTGACCAGAAGACCGGCAGGGTGCTGGAGCCCGAGTCGCGCTCAGCAGGCAAACCGTCGAAAGTGAACGACCGCGACGGAAATCCCATCGAGATCTCAGCAGTGGTGGTATGGCGCGTGGTGGACACGGCCGAGGCTCTGTTCGAGGTGGATGACTACGTCGATTTCGTTGCCGTACAGAGCGAGGCGGCGCTGCGCAGTCTCGCCAGCCGTCATCCTTATGACGCCGGTTCTGACGAAGTTTCCCTGCGGGGCAATCCCACCGAGGTCTGTGAGCAGCTGCAGGGAGACATACAGGACCGGCTCGAGAAAGCCGGCGTCGACGTGGTGGAGGCGCGCATCAGTCATCTCGCCTACGCGCAGGAGATTGCGGCTGCCATGCTGCAGCGGCAGCAGGCCCAGGCAGTGGTCTCCGCACGGATGAAAATTGTCGAGGGCGCGGTCGGCATGGTGGAGATGGCGCTGGATCAGCTCGGCGAAAAGGCGCTGCTGGATCTGGACGAGGAGCGCAAGGCTGCCATGGTGTCCAACCTGCTGGTGGTGCTTTGCGGGAACAGTAACGCTCACCCGGTGGTGAACACGGGTTCACTCTACTGACAGGCCCTGCAGCCCGGATTCCGCTTTGGCGACCAAGAAGCCCACCTATCCGCTGCGGGTGCAGCCCGAGACGCTGGACGCGCTGCGGCGCTGGGCCGACGACGAGCTGCGCAGCGTAAACGCGCAGATCGACTATCTGCTGCGCAAGGCTCTGCGGGAGGCAGGGCGCCTGCCCGGGCAGGAACGGCCTGCGGATCCGCAGCCTGGCAGCGAGGACTGAATCAGTCGGGGGCGGGATGTGCCACCCGTTCTCCGTCCAGATAGTCCAGGTAATCGAGATTCACGCCGTCGCCGATGGCCGCCGCCTGTCCGCCGGGGCGGATGTCACTGGCCCGCACCAGCGCCGCGTTGCCGAACTTCTGCGTGACCGCGTCCATGGTGGTTTCCAACGGCCTGGCAGCATCGGCTTCGAACAGATCCATCTGCGGGCTGTCAGGCTGCCAGTCGAGACCAAACGCTGCCATGCCTACCAGTCGGAAAGGGCCGCGGTCGAGCAACGCCCGCGCCAGCGGGCGCGCCGCGTCGTAAAGCGTGGCTGCTGTATCCGTGGCCTGAGGCAGGGTGGCCTGGCGCGTCAGCAGTTTGTGCTGCGTGGTCTTGAGGCGCACCCGCACACCCCGGGCGACGTAGGCCTTCTTTCTCAGCCGCCGCGCGATGCGATCCGCCGAGCGCTGCAGGTGTCGCTCGATCTCCGGCAGCGTGGCCACATCGTTGCTGAGCGTACGATCTGAGCCGAGGCTCTTCGCGCCCCGGCCCCGGGACACCCGCCGCGGATCGCGGGCGTTGGCCAGCTCGTAGAGATGGGTGCCCAGCTGTCCCAGCTGCGCCCGTGTGGCGGCGTTGAGCTTGGCGATATCGCCGATGCTGTACAGCCCCAGCGCGTGCAGCCGCGCCTCGGTTTTGCTGCCCACCCCCCAGAGGCGATTCACCGGCAGTGGTGCCAGCCACGCCGCGGCTTCTGCCGGCGGCACCACGGTTAATCCATCGGGTTTGTCGTAGGCGCTGGCCACCTTGGCCACGTATTTTGTGCCGGACACGCCCACCGAGATCACGAGGCCCGTGGCCGCCTTCACCGCGTCCTTGATCTGCTGCGCCATGGCTGCCGGTGGCCCGAAGAAGTGCTCGGCGCCGGTCATCTCCACGAAAGCTTCGTCGAGAGACAGGGCTTCCACCGTTGGCGAAAAATTGCCGAAGATGTTCATGACCTGCTCGGAGATCGCCTGGTAGCGCTCGAAGCGGGGGGGCACGAAGATGGCATCCGGACACCGGCGGCGTGCTTCGCTGACGGGCATGGCGCTGCCGACGCCGTAGGGCCGGGCTTCGTAGCTGGCCGTCAGCACAACGCCACGATGGCTGTTGGGCCCCACGAGCACAGGTTTGCCGCGCAGCTCTGGATTGTCGAGCTGCTCGACGGCCGCGTAGAACGCATCCATATCTGCATGCACGACGATGCGGGGCCAGCCGGAAGCACGGGCGTTGCCATGCCGAGGCTGCGCTTCGTTTCGTTTTATTGCGGGGTCGGGTGGTGGTGCTGCCATTGGGTTTCGTGGCGGCCTTTCCCTGCAGTATGGCACAGACGCCTGTGGAAATAACCAGTGGTCGCCGGCGTGCCGGCACCCCGGCGGTACTGCTTCGCGTCAACCTGCGATCGTCGCGCTCAGGGTGTTGCCAGAATGTCCAGCAGCGCCGTGAAAAACGCCGGGCGATAGCCCTTCTGCGTGAGGCCCTGCGAGATGCTGCGGGCTTCGTCGTGACGCCCGAGCGCGTGCAGCAGAAGCACCCGATACGCCGCGTTGGACCCTGACGTACTGTCGTTTCGGCCAGCGAGCAGGTTCAGTGCCGCCGCAACACTGTCCGAGGGTGGCTGATCGAGCAGCCGTTCGCCCGCCGCGAGCACGCTGACGCACCGAAGGTAATACGACAGAGCCACCGGATCGATCTGTTCCCGGTCGAGATCGGCAAGCAGGCGCGTCATGCCGCGCGCAGCCAGCTCAATGGCTGTGGCCGGATCGATGTGCAGCAGAAAATAGGCGCGGGAAGACTCGATGAACACCAGGTCCCGTTCGACCGCGAACGTTTGCTGATTGTTGTTCAGCATCGATGTCATGCCGGTAGACGCTTCTTCCAGCGTCGCGTGCGCGCTGACGGAATCTCCAACGTTGAACAGCGCGTTTGCCAGCATGGCCTGGCCGATGTGCAGACGTTCGCGGAAAAACGCGTTGTCCGGATCACCGGCCACGGTCTTCGTGGCGGTTGCCACCTTTTCCTGCAGCGCCTCGATCGCGCGCGGTGTATCGCCCACAGCAATGAACGTCTGCGCCTGGTGCGCCAGCGCGTCGCTCAGGCGGCTGAGGTGGTGGGGGTTGTCGGTTGCGTCGATCAGTTTCCGGCGCAGGCCAATCTCCCGGTCGTGCCAGCCGAACGCGGTCTCGTAGGCGGCGCTTTTCTGCGCGACTTCGGATAGCCATGACACGGCTTCCACTTCCTGCTCGAGAAGCTCGATAGTGCGGTCGGGATGGTTGCCCTGCAGCTTGGCGATCTCTTGCAGGGCCTCCTCGAGCGACTGTTCAGCGCGAGGGTAGTTTTTCAGACGGGTGTCGATGGCGCCGATGTTCTTGAGGCCGAAAACGACTTCCAGCTGATAGGCGAAGTTGTCGGGTTGCAACGCAGCCGCCCGCTTTGCATAGTCCAGCGACTCGCGGATGTAACCCGACGCTTCGGGCACGTTCTGCATCTCCCAGTAAGCTTCCCCGATGTGATAGGTGTGCGTGGCGAGATCAGCCCAGTGCCCGGCATCAGCTGCGCTTCTGTCGACCATGGTCCGGCTGAGATCCCGCGCCCGCAGAAAAAGATCGAGCGCAGCATCGGGCTTACCCTGGCGGATTCTCACGGTGCCGATGCCGACGAGTGCCGATCGATAGTGGCCGAGAAGTGCCGGGTCCATCTCTGCAGGGTCCAGCGTGCTGAAGAATTCGAGGGCTGTCGTGAGATCGGCGTCGAGCGCGCCAACACGCTCGAACTGCTCGATGCGATCCTGAAGGCTGTCCACAAAGACGCCAGCGAAAGCCGCGGCCTGCTCGCGTCGCACGGTTGCTTCCTCGTCGGCCGAGCGGATGAGAGTCAGACCGACAGCCACACCCACGAGCAGCACCACTGCCGCGCCTGCCAGTGCCACCGCCCGCCGCTGTCGACGCCCTTTCTCCCGCCGAACGAGCGTGTCGTAGGGCACATCGAGGAGTCCCGCTGCCACTTTGACGACGGCGGCCCGCTCGCCGTCGCCCGACGGTCGTGCGTCGGCGGCAACGTAGTCGCCATCCGCCATCGCCTCAGGCAGAGGGACCTCGCCGGCTGGCACTGAATCGGCAACCAGTGGCAGCACCTTGTCCGGGCCGTGGCACGCCACGAACGCTGCAATTTCCCGGTTCACCCAGCGCGAGGCCATGGACGCTTCGGAACAGACGACAATCAGGTATTCGGAGCTCTCCAGGGCCGCGGTGATCCGCTGCGGCAGACTGCCTCCGGACGCCAGTTCGTCACGGTCCCGGAAAATCCTGCCTAAGCGACGGCTCGCAGACCCGCCGGGGGTTCCGCGGGGGATGACAAACTGCTCCAAACGGTTGTGCACGCGACTGACAAACGCCTCGTCGCGGTGGGCGTAGCTGATGAACGCCCTGTAGCGAAACTCTCCCATGCCTCGATTCTAGCGGAGTTCGCTGCGTGATCGGGTGGCGTCGTGGCCCATTGAAGCTGGAGGTTGGGCGGCTCGCGCATCGAATTCCCCAGACAGCTTCGGTATGGTCGGCTCTCCAGGGTGGAGGAGAGCGAGATGCCTGTAGAGATGATCGGCTGGATCGCGCCGCAGGTCAGCTCCGAGATCGTTGCGCCGCAGGGACCGGTGTTTTCCGCGGACGTGGTGGCCGAAACGGCGCGCATCCACGAAGCAGCCGATTTCGACCGCGTTCTCATCGGCTATTTTTCGAATGCGCCCGATGGCTTTCTCATTGGTGCCCATGCTGCGCACGTGACGGAGCGCCTCGGTTTTCTCCTCGCGCATCGGCCCGGTTTTGTGGCGCCGACGCTTGCCGCGCGCAAGCTCGCCACGCTGGATCAGCTGTGCGACGGGCGCCTGGCGGTGCATCTCATTTCCGGAGGCAACGACGCGGATCAGGCCCGGGATGGTGACCACGTCGATCATGCGGGACGCTACCGCCGCACGGAAGAGTACGCACAGGTGCTCACAAAAACGTGGACGGAAACGCAACCGTTCGATTTTGCGGGTGAGTTTTACGATATCCGCCGGGCCCACTCCGCGATCCGCTGCCGGACGGAGCCGCGTATTCCCCTCTACGGCGGCGGAGGCTCTGATGCCGCCATCGCGGCGCTGGCACCTTACATCGACACGTTCATGCTGTGGGGGGAGCCGCTGGCGGAGACGGAACGGTTCATGGCCCGGGTGCGCAGTGCCGCCCGCGACAACCCGATAGGGTTCAGCGTCTCCACGCGGCCCATTCTGGGTCGCACGGAAGGCGAAGCCTGGGATCGGGCTCACAGCATCCTCGCCCAGATCGAGGCGCGCATGGGCGGGCGCGGGGGACGTGGGCCGCAGAACATCGCGTCGCAGCGGTTGCTGGATGCGGCGGCCGAACAGGAGGTGTACGACAGCTGCCTCTACATGGCGCTTGCCACAGCATCGGGAGCGCCCGGAAATTCCACAGCCCTGGTGGGCACACCGGAGACGGTGGCGGCAGCGATGCTCGAGTATTACAAGGTTGGCGCCAGAACCCTGCTCATTCGCGGGTACGACCCGCTGCCGGATGCCATTGCGTATGGCGAGGAGCTCATTCCCCGGCTGCGTGCGCTGGTGGCCGAGTATGACGCCGCGTCAGGCTGAACGTTCCTGAGCCACGGGCAGCCGCTCCCGGGTGCGTAGCTGCGTGACGGCCAGCAGCGCAAGGGCGTAACCGCCGAGGTGCACGTAGAACACGGGCAGGTACGTGCCCGTGGTGTCGAAGATGAACGTCGCCAGCGGCAGGCCGATGATGTTGAAGGGCATGATCATCGGCATGATTGCGCCCATGGCGGACGCAAAGGCGGTGCGGCCGAAGCGCTCGGCGATCAGTACTGACCACAGCGGCGCCATGCCGCCGTAGCCCAGGCCAAACAGAAATCCTCCGGCGCTCAGGGTCATCTGATCGTCGGCAAACAGCAGCACGCTCACGCCGCTGGCCTGCAACAGGATGGCCAACGACACGACGACACGCTGATTGAAATGATCCACCAGAATGCCGAAGGTGGGTTTGGCGAGGGCCCCCATGAAGGTGGTGACGGCCACCACGCTGGAGGCCTGCATGGCCGTGAGGCCGAGGTCAGTGGCATGGGATGGCATAGCCAGCACTACAGAGGCGATGCCCATGAAGCATGGCCCCACCGTGAGCGTGATCAGCCAGAAGTCGCGGTTACCCACGGCGCGTACAAAGGTCCAGTCGGCGCCATCGAACGGCTCGGGCGCCAGTGGGGAGTCGCGACCGTCAGGATGCTGGCCTATATCCTCGGGGCTGCGCACGGCGCACAACCAGATTGCCGGCAGCAGCACTGCCGCAGCACCGATGCCGCAGGCGACGAACGAAAACTGCCAGCCGTAGGTAAGCAGCAGCCACGTCACCACCGGCACCAGCACCGTGGCTGAAATGGTGATGCCGAACTGGGAGACGCCCATGGCGGTGCCGCGGCGCCGGGCAAACCAGTTAGCGAGCAGCATGTTCGACGGAATAGTGCCCAGCAGCACCATGCCGATCCCCACCAGGCCGCCGTAGAGCAGATAGAGCTGCCACAGGGCGGAGACCTGTGAGAGCAGCAGAAAACCCGACGTCAGGGCTGCCGCGCCCAGCGTGAGCAGCCAGCGCACGTCGAAGCGTGCGAATACCCGGCCGGCGATGGGGCTCAGCACTGCAACGAAAATCGACTGAAACGACAGCGTCAGCGCTACGTCGAAGCGGTCAGCGCCGAGAATCTCCGTCATTGGCTTCAGGTAAACGCCGAAGGCGTAGTAGCTCAGCCCCATGGCAACAAACTGCAGCACGAACGTGAACGCTACGATGATCCAGCCGTAGAAGAAGGAGGGGCGCGCCATGGGGGTGCCGTTGCTTAAAGGACTAGCATTATCTATGTTGCCTGGAGGGGCAAGAGCAACCAGTGGAGGAGAGCCGGTGAATACCCTCGACCGTTACTACTTTTTTCAGGAGGCGTACTTCGTCAATGACGTGGAAGCTGCCTGCGAGCAATGGAACCGCGTCTATAAGGCGGGACCCTTCGTGGTGGTGCCGCATCACAAAACCGACACCTTCATGTATCGCGGTACGTCTCAGGAGGCGGACGTGAGCTACGCCTTCGGCTATCTCGGCGACATGATGATCCAGTTCATCGAGCAGCATGACGACACGCCGTCGATCTACCGGGACATGTATGGCAAGGGGCAGGAAGGCTTTCATCACGTCGGCCTGCTCGTCAACGACTACGCGGCCGAGAAGGCGCGGCTGGACGAAGCGGGCTTCGAACTTGCCTGCGAGCTGCATGCCGACAACGTGGATGCGTGCTATTACGACACGCGCAGCCTCAACGGCGGCTTCACCGAGCTGCACGACGATCCACCGCACATTCTGTCTTCCTTTGCCGGCTGGCGCCGGGCCCACGAGCTGCTGAAGCCGGGCGACCCTGCGATCATGCCGCGGATCACCGACTGAGGCAGCGGTGGAGCGAAAGCGCTACGGCGAGGCCTAAAAACCCTCGCAAGCGGCTGATATATCGAGTGATTTCAGCTAACTCTCAGGGGCAGGCTGGTGACGCCTCTGAGCAGGACGTTCGGGGCGTAGATGAGCTCGTCCTCGTCGCACAGCAACTCGAAGCGGTTGATGCGCTCCAGCAGGCAACGGAAAGCCACGTTCATCTCCTTGCGGGCAAGGCTTGCGCCGATACACATGTGCACCCCGTAGCCGAAAGCGATCTGGGTTTTTGCGTTGTCCCGTTCCACGTCGAAGGTGTCGGGATCCGGGTACACCGCTCCGTCACGGTTCGCTGACGAGTACTTGATCATCACCATGCTGCCCGCCGGCACCGGCGTACCCTGAATTTCCGTGTCCTTTGTCGCCACGCGCCACATGTTGGCCGTTGGCGTGCTGAGGCGCAGTACTTCCTCAACCATGTTCTCCACCAGGTCGGGGTTCGCCTTCAACCTGGCGAACTGCTCGGGGTGCTTGATCATCAGCAGCACACCCTCGGCGATGCTGTTGGTGGTGGTTTCGTTTCCCGCGACCAGAAGCTGCTGCAGAATCGACAGCATTTCCGGCATGTCCAGGGGCCGCTCGTCCTCGAACTGCGCGTGCACGATATCGGAGATGATGTCGTCTGCCGGGTGCGTGCGGCGCTCCTCCAGACGCTCGGCGAAATACTTCTGAAAGGCGACGATCTTGCGGGCCGCGTCGAGGCGTTGATCTTTGTCGGCCATGCCTGACAGCTGCGCCACGAACGCGTCCGACCAGCTTTTGAAGAGCTCGTAGTCGTCCAGAGACACGCCCAGCTGCTCGGCGATCACGGTCAGCGGCACCGGCTCGGCGAAGTCGGTGACGAAGTCCACTTCACCCTTTGTCAGCATGCTGTCGATGAGGCCGTGGCAGATGCGCTCGATATCGCCGTGCAACGTGGCAACACGTCGGGCGGTGAAAGCCTGGTTCACCATGCCTCGATAGCGCCTGTGCACGGGCGGATCTTCCGTGAGCATGGTATCCACGGGGGCCCAGCCTTCTGCCTGGATAGCGGCAATGTCCGCGTCGATACCTTCTCCCATGGGGCGCATGGCCTGGCCGAACTTGTTGGAGAACGTCTCGTGATCCTTGGCGATCGTGCGCACCGTGTCATAGTCGGACACGAAGAAGATGCCGCTATTCGGGCAGTGATACACGGGGGCTTCGCGGCGCAATCTGGCGTTGTACTGGTGCGGACAGGCCAGGGCTTCCGGGGAGATCGGGGACGAGGCGTTCAGTGGCGCATCGAGAATGCTGCTTTCGGCCATGCTGGCTCCTGTAAGAGGTCTGCTGTCTGAGTGAATCCACGCGGTGCCGCGGTCAGGCGGCCACGTGCACCATCATTTTGCCGGTATTGGCGCCTTCGAAAAGCTGTATCAGCGCCCGCGGCAGCTGCTCGAAGCCTTCAATCACGGTTGTGGCCTGCTTGAGCTGGCCGGCCGCCATCCACTCGCGCATCTGGGCAATGGCCTCGGGAAAGCGCGCCGCGTAGTCGAGCACGATGAAACCTTCCATGCGGGCCCGGCGGAAAACCAGGTTGAAATAGTTTTTCGGTCCGGGAATGGGGCCCTCGGCGTTGTAGCGGCTGATACCGCCGCAGATCACCACGCGGGCGTTGGTGGCGATGCGCGCGAGACAGATGTCCAGAATTTCGCCGCCGACGTTGTCGAAGTAAATGTTGATGCCGCCGGGACACAAACGGTCGAGCTCTGCCGCGACGTCCTGGCTCTTGTAGTTGATGGCGGCGTCGAAGCCGAGCTCGTCCACCAGCCACGCGCACTTCTCGTCGCTGCCGGCCATGCCGATGACGGTGCAGCCTTTGAGCTTGGCGATCTGTCCGGCCACCGAGCCGGTGGCACCGGCAGCGCCGCTGATCACCACCACGTCGCCGGCCTTGGGTTCGCCGAGGTCCAGCAGGCCGAAGTAGGCGGTCATGCCCGTGCCGCCGAGCACGCCGAGCGCTTCCTGCGGGTCGAGGTCGGTGTGGAAGGCGCGGAAGGGGGCGTTGCGACCATCGCTCACGCAGTAAGTCTGCATGCCGAAGGTGCCCTGAACCTTGGTGCCGACCGGGTATTCGTCGTGCTTCGACGCGACAACCTCGCCTGTGCCGCCGGCGCGCATCACGTCTCCAATGTTCAACGGCGCAACGTAGTCAGCACGATTTTCCATCTGGCCACGCATCGAGGGGTCCAGGGACAGGTAGGTGGTTTTCACCAGCACCTCGCCGTCCTGAAGATCGGGCACCGGGCTCTCCTGATATTGAAAGTCGCTTTCTTTCACCATGCCCACCGGTCGGGCGGCAAGCAGAAACTGACGGTTGACGAGATCGCTCATGAGGGGGCTCCCGGGACGTGCTGCGCAAACGGTCGGGGATTATGGAACGGGGGTATGACAAAAGAAACCGTCTTGACTGACTGTTTTGGCGTTCCCATACTCAGCCGCCCGCAGACCCGGGGAAGGTCTCATGCGCGCGGCCGTTGCGTCCATCGCTCAGATCGCCGAAGGCGACGTTCTATCGGTACGTCTCAACGGCGTGGAGCTGCTTGTGTGCCAGGTGTACGGGCAGTTCTACGCGGTGGGCGCGCGCTGCCCGCACGCGCAGCAGTCGCTGGCTGCCGGGCGCCTGTCGGCGCATGAGCTGACGTGCCCGCGCCACGGCGCCCGTTTCGACGTGCGCAACGGCCGGCCGCAGGCCGGTCCTGCTGAGACACCGATCCCGTGCTTCCCTGTCACGGTGGAAGCTGGCAAGGTATGGGTCGAGGTGGGTTGACACCAGTACATAAGAGAGAGGAGACACCATGGATCTACAACTCAGCGGCGCCAAGGCGCTGATCACGGGCGCTACCAAGGGTATTGGCCGCGCCATTGCTGACACGCTGGCCGATGAGGGTTGCAACGTTGCCATCTGTGCGCGCAACGCCGAAGAAGTGGACGCGGCCGTCGGCGAGCTTTCCGCGAAGGGTGTGACCGCCTTCGGTCAGTCAGTGGACGTCGGTGACGGTGAAGCGCTGGCTGGCTGGGTAGCCGCATCGGCTGAGGCGCTCGGAGGTATCGACATCGTCGTTTCCAACGTAAGCGGCGGCGGTGCGCAGGGCGACGAAGCCTGGCGCCGGCACCTCGAATACGACATGTTGGGATCGGTGCGCCTCGTGGAGGCGTCGCTGCCGCACCTGGAAAAATCGGACAACGGCAACATTGTCATGATCTCCACTACGGCTGCGCTGGAGAAGTTCATTCAGGCGGGCGCGTACAACGCCCTGAAGGCCGCGCTGCTGCAGTACTCCGGTGCTCTGTCGCAGGATCTGGCCCCCAAAGGCATTCGTGTCAACGCTGTCAGCCCCGGACCGATCTTCATCGAAGGTGGTTCCTGGGACAACATCAAGCAGCACATGACCGCGTTCTACGATGCCACGCTGGCAGATATCCCGATGGGTCGCATGGGCTCAGCTGGGGAAGTTGCGGCGCAGGTTGCCCTGCTGGCCAGCCCGCGGGCGGCTTTCACCACGGGTACCAACGTCGTGATCGACGGCGGCCTGACCAAGCGCATCCAGTTCTAGCGCATCTCCGGCACGTCTGCGCCGGACGACCGGCGCAGACGTTTTCCCAGCAGCTAACCTGAGGAGATCTCGCGATGGCGAAACCCTTCCGCTTCGCCGTGCAGTCGTTCAACGCCGAGTCAGGCGAAGACTGGGCAGAGCAGGCACGTCAGGCAGAGGCGTTCGGCTATTCGGCGTTTCATCTGGCAGACCATATCCTGGGTGAAGGGCCGGCGCTCAGCCGCGCCAATCATCCCGTGCAGAACCTGGCTGCCATTCCCGCCATGGCATACGCCGCCGCGGTGACATCCACTATCCGCATCGGCTGCCGGGTGTTCTGCATCGACTACCACAATCCGGTGGTGCTCATTAAATCCGCCATGACGATCGACAAGCTGTCCAACGGGCGGCTCGAGCTGGGCCTCGGCGCAGGTTGGATCAAAGAGGAGTACGCGGCCATCGGCCTGAAGATGGACGAGCCTGCGGTACGCATCGACCGCCTGGGCGATGTCATCGAAGGGGTGAAGGCTTTCCGCGGTGATGGTCTGGCAGACGTTTCGAATGCAACGCTGCAGTGGAAGGAGTTTGCCGGCGATCCCAAGCCCGTTGGTCCCGCGCCGATCATGGTTGGCGGCGGCAGCCCGCGCGTGCTGCGCCTGGCCGGGCGGGAAGCGGATATCGTCTCGCTCAACTTCAATAACCGCTCCGGCATGATCGGTCCCGACGGGGTGCAGCTGTCGTCCGAGGCTGAGACCCAGAAAAAACTCCGGTGGATCCGCGAAGGGGCCGGCGAACGTTTCGATGACATCGAGATCGAGATTGGTGCGTACTTCACCTTCGTGATGGACGACCCCTCGCCGGTGCTGGGGCAGTTTGCGCAGATGTTCGGTTTGTCCGAAGAGGACATGGCCAGACATCCCCATGCGCTGTTTGGCAGCGTGGATGCAATCTGTGACGAGCTGGAGCGCCGCCGCGAGCTGCACGGCATCTCTTATGTCACCGTCGGGCGTGACAACATGGAGAGCTTTGCGCCGGTGGTGGAGCGCCTGGCCGGTAAGTGATCACCACCGCCGAGGCGCGTGCTGAGTTGCTGGACAAAACCCGGCGCTCGCAGCAGATCGCCGAAGACCGCTCGGAGCTGCTGAACTCCGGGCTTGCCGCGAATCTCGAGATGCCGCACCCGGTCTTCATTGAACGCGGTGAGGGTCCGTACGTTTTCGACGCAGACGGCAACCGGTACATCGATACCTCCGTCGGCTTCGGGCTGCACATGCTGGGCCATGTGCATCCGGAAATTCAGGCGGCGATCACCGCCCGCACCGACCTCGGGTGGATGTTCGGTATTCACTCCACCACGCAGACGCAGCTCGCCAGCCTGATCCGGGAAGCAAGCCCCTGCGCGGATCGCGTAGTGTTCTGCAACACGGGCTCCGAGGCCACGATGTACGCGTTTCGCGCGGCACGGGGCTTCTCCGGTCGCGAGAAGATTGCGCTTTTCGACGGCTTCTACCATGGCGCCCACGACTACGGCATGTGGGCGACCAACCCGAACAGTCCTGTCGACGCGCCGGAGGCGGTGCCCATGGGACACGGCATTCCGCGGGCGCTCCATGACCTGACCCTGCTTCTGCCCTATCGGCATGCGGCAGCCTTCGATCTCATCCGTCGCCACAAAGACGAGCTGGCGCTGGTGTTCGTGGAGGGCGTGCAGAGCTCCAATCCACAGGCTGAAGCGGGCGAGTTTCTACGCGAGCTCGCCGAGGTGTGCCGCGACTGTGGCGTGTTGTTCGGTATCGATGAGGTCATCACCGGCTTCCGCGTGGCTTACGGCGGTGCGCAGGCGCGCTTTGACGTGACGCCGGACATAGCCACCTACGGCAAGGTCATGGGCGGTGGTCTGCCGGCAGGAGCCGTCGCAGGACGTGCCGATCTCATGAATGTGTTCACCGGACTGGCTGCGGAGAGGGGCGTATTTTCCGGCGGCACGTTTTCCGGCAATCCTCTCACCATGGTGGCCGGCACCGCAGCCCTGGAGCATTTGCAAGCCCACCCGGACATCTACGACCGTCTCGAGGCGGCGGGTAATCGACTCAGAACAGCGGTGAACGACTTCTGCCGCGACGCGGACATACCCGCGCAGATGAAAAACGTCGCGAGCATGTTTCACATGTTTTTCCAGGCCGGCGCCATCAACAGCATGCGCGACGTGCGCAACGACTACGCGGACGCCCAGAAGGCGTTTTACCTGCACTGTCTCAACGCCGGAGTGCTGGTTCCCGGTACGCAGCGGGCGTTTCTGTCCGCCGCGCACGAGGATGAGCAGGTTGATCGCCTGATTGAGGTATTCTGTGACAGCCTTGCCGCGGTGCACGCGGAAGGGCTGTTCCGCTAGCGCGCTTGCGCGCGCCCTGAACTCAGCCGCCTTCGGAGAAAAAGTCCGCGCGCGCCACGCCGGTCTCGTCGTACACCGGCTCCTGCAGATCTACCCGGTATTTCAGTGTCTCTGCACCCGTGATGCCGTACTTGCCCAGGCAGTCACGCATGTTGAAATACCACTCGTCGTTGAGGTGCGCATGCAGGTCTTCCTGCGTTTCCCAGCGCTCGAAGACGCGAATCCGGCCGGGAATGCGGGGGTCGGGACACCAGTCGTAGTCGAGGCAGCCTTTTTCCTCGAGGGCGCCGTCGATGAGGGGACGCGCTTCCTCCAGCGCCGGTGCCACGTTCTCAGGGGGCATGTCCACTGTGCCAGAGATGATGATGCGCGTTGTTGTCATGCAAGCTCCTCGGTCGTTACTATTTGCGGCTTCGCATCATAACTGACGGTCCTTCGACGTGAATATTGAATTTTCCCCGGAAGACGAGGCGTTCCGCGCCGAGGTACGATCTTTTCTCACCGAGCACCTCTCGGACGAGCTGCGCACTGCAGCGGAGCGCACCACCACGGTCTTTGCCGACAAAGACGTGGCCATGGCATGGCAGGAAATTCTCGTCGAGAAAGGCTGGGCGGTGCCGGCCTGGCCCACGGAGCACGGCGGTACCGGGTGGACGGTCACGCAGAAATACATCTGGAACCAGGAGTGCGCCAAAGCCCATGCGCCAGGACTCATTCCGCTGGGCTTGCGCATGCTTGCGCCTGTGCTCTTCAAATACGGGACGCCGGAGCAGAAAGCGGAGTACCTGCCGAAGATGCTCTCGGGGGAGCATTACTGGTGTCAGGGCTACTCGGAACCTGGGTCTGGATCGGATCTCTCCAGCCTGAAAACCTCCGCGGTGAAAGACGGTGACGACTACGTCGTGAACGGTACCAAGATCTGGACCACGCACGCCCAGTTTGCGGATCACATTTTCTGTCTCGTGCGCACGGACACCAGTGTGCGCCCGCAGGCCGGTATCAGCTTCCTGCTCATTCCCATGGACCGTCCGGGGATTACCGTCGAACCCATCATCACCATGGCTGACGACCACGAGGTGAACCAGGTGTTCTTCGACGACGTGCGCGTACCTCAGAGCTTTCGGGTGGGACCTGAGAACGAAGGCTGGACCGTGGCCAAGTACCTGCTAGAGTTCGAACGTGGTGGCGGTGGCGCAACCCCCGGTATCGACGAATCGCTGTCCGAGCTCCGGTTCATCGCCGGTCAGGAAGGGGAAGATGGCACGGCGCTCATCGACAACCCGGATTTTTCCGCGCGGCTGGCGGATCTGGAGATCCGCAACGAAGCCCTGCGCTTTCAGGAACTCACCACGCTGGACCGTCTCTCTAAGGGTGAGTCGCCCGGCGCGGGGTCATCGCTGGCGAAGAACACCTCCGTGGAGATCAACCAGGACATCAACCGCCTGAAGCTCGAGGCAGTGCATCACTACAGCATTCCCCATGCAAACAGGATCAGCCTCAATGGCCACGACGACGAGTGGGTGGGGCCTGCCTATGCAGAGACAGTGACGCCGCGGTTCATCAACAGCCGTGCAGCCTCCATCTTCGGCGGCGCCAAGGAAGTGCAGAAAAACATCATTGCCAAGGCGGTGCTGGGCCTCTGAACCGTGCGGACCTGGTTGGTCGCGCTGCGGCCCAACCAGTCGCCCCGGGAAACTAATTTATTCAATCATTGCTCTCGTGGCATGCGTGCCGGCGCGTATAATCTCGCCTCCCGGAAAACAGTGGATGGCGAACGATGAGCAAGGGTCGTGTGCAGCGCGGTACATTACAGGTCGACGAGCAACTCGATGCGCTGGTCGCAGAGCGCGTATTGCCCGGTACCGGTGTCGCTGTGGATGCCTTCTGGCAGGGCCTGGCAGAAGCCCTTGCGGAGCTCGGTCCCGTAAACGCTGCGCTGCTGGCCCGCCGCGACGAGCTGCAGGCGCAAATCGACCAGTATCACCTCGACCGCAAAGGCGCCGCCTTCGATGCGGCCGAATACAAAGCGTTCCTCACCGACATCGGCTATCTGTTGCCCGAACCGGAGCCGTTCGAGATCAGTACCGGCAACGTCGATCCGGAAATCGCGCGTATCGCCGGTCCGCAGCTCGTGGTGCCGGTCATGAACGCCCGCTTCTCCCTGAACGCCGCCAACGCGCGGTGGGGAAGCCTGTACGACGCGTTCTACGGTACCGACGTCATCCCCGAGGGGCCGGGGGTAGAGAAAGGCACCTCGTATAATCCCGCCCGCGGTGAGCTGGTGGTAGCGAAGGCGGCTGAGTTTCTCGATGCCGCCGTGCCGCTCGAAGGCGCCAGCCACACGGAGGTCACCGCTTACGGCATCGGCGCCGACAGCGAGGGCCAGCGTCAGCTTCGAGCCATCCTCGCCAACGGGGGTAACACGGGCCTCGCCGATCCCGGTCAATTTGCGGGCTTCGTCAACGAAGCCAGCCCGTCGTCGATTCTGCTGGTGCACAACAATCTGCACATCGACATCCAGATCGACCCTGAAGATTCCGTCGGCGCGGTGCATCCCGCGGGCGTGAAAGACGTGGTCGTGGAATCTGCCGTTACCACCATTCAGGACTGCGAAGATTCGGTGGCCGCGGTGGATGCTGAGGATAAGTGTGTCGTTTACGGCAACTGGCTCGGCCTCATGCAGGGCACGCTGGAAGAGCGGCTGGACAAAGGCGGGCGGGAGATCGTACGCAAGCTGAACCCCGACCGGGAGTACACCGACGCGCAGGGCAACCCGCTGGTGCTGCCCGGCCGTTCCGTCATGCTGGTACGCAATGTCGGCCACCTGATGACCACCGATGCGGTGCTGGATGCCAACGGCAACGAGATTCCAGAGGGATTTCTCGATGCCTTCGTTACCTCCGCCGCAGCGTTGCATGATCTGCAGAGCACCGGCGGCATCAGAAACTCGCGCACGGGTTCCGTGTACATCGTGAAGCCGAAAATGCACGGCCCCGAGTAAGTGCGGCTGGCCGGAGACCTCTTCGACAAGGTGGAGTACACGCTGGGCATCGCACGACACACGCT
>CAZYYJ010000091.1:0-20761 GCA_964651595.1 uncultured Pseudomonadales bacterium
GGATACCGACGATCAGCAGGTTCGCGAGGCCGAGGTTGAAATGCAGCGTGCCCGTCAGCTGCGTGTCGACCAGGCGTCCACAGAGCAGGTCGTCGCGACCGCTGCAGTAGTTGGCGCCCTCGGCGGTGATGTCCGCCTGCTCACCGCCCATATCGGTTTTCACCCAGCCCGGGTGAATCAGGCCGACGGCAATGTTTTCTTTCGCCAGCTCTACCGAGATCATGCGCATGACCTTGTTCACGGCCGCCTTCGATGAGCAGTAGGCGTACATGGTGGGCCAGTTCAGGTCCAGGGCGCCCATCTGGCTGGTGATGGTGATGGCTTTGGCCACGCCGTTGGCTTCGGCGCTTGTTTTCAGCAGCCCGTGGCAGCCCTGCAGCACCTTGAGCGGCGCCATGGTGTTGACGTTGAATGTTTCCATCCAGCCATCGAAGTCCATGTTCATGGCCATCTGGTCGGTGGGTGCCGGTCCGGGCGTGCCGGCATTGTTGATGAGAATGTCGACACCGCCGACAGCGGCCACTGTTGCCGCGATGGAGTCCCCGTCGGTGGGCACGAGTTTCTGCACCTCCAGGTTGGCGCCTGCCAGGGCGTTCAGCGCGTCGGCGCTTTCCGGGTCGCGACAGCAGGCAATCACATGATCGCCCCGCTCGCTGTATTGACGTGCCATTTCCAGGCCGATGCCGCGATTGGCGCCGGTGATGAGTACGTTGGCCATGAGTCCCCCTATGCCTTGGTTTGTGCGTTGGTTTCTGTCTTGGTTTGGATGTGTCTGCCCAGGAGTTCGTTGAACACCGTGGGCTGTTCAAAGTAGGGGGAGTGCCCCGCATTTGCAACGATCTCGATGCGCCCGCCTTCGACATGCGGCACGTAGCTTGCGAGCAGCTCGGGCGGAAAGAGCGGGTCTTCCGCGCCGGCGATGAACAGCATCGGGCAGCGTATGGCGCCCAGGGCTTCTACCGGCACCGGCTCGGCGAGCAGCTTGCTCAACCGTCCCCAGCTGAAGTTCACGTTGAAGTTGTTGATGGATTCGTAGAGCTGCATCAGCGCCGGCTGCGCGTGTGTGGCCTTTGCCATGGTGGCGGCAACGCCCTGGGCTGTGTTCTCGTTGGTGGTGAGGTCGCGGATGGCCTGGGTAGGATTCGGGTTGTACAGCCCGCCGCTGGTTGCGCTCATGGTGAGCGTGCGCACCCGGTCGGGGGCATCGAGCGTCGTGCGCAGCACCGTGAAACCACCCATCGACTGGCCCACGAGATGTGCGGCTTCCACATCGAGGTGATCCAGCAGCTTGAGCAGATCGTCCCGGAAGTGCTCTACCTGCAGGGGCTCTGCCGGTACCGGCGTGCGGCCGAAGCAGCGGTGATCGAACGAAACTACCTGGTACGTGGGCGCAAAATACGCCAGCTGATTGAACCAGATCGCGGCGTTGCCGCCGGCACCGTGGGCAAACACGATTGTCTCGCCCGCAGCTGCGTCCACAGGCCCCTTGGCTTCGTAGTAGATCGGTACGCCGTTACTCTCGATGGTGGGCATGGCAAACTCCCCTGATAGCTCGCATAGACCTTAAAGGCGTGGAGGGACATGAGCAACGACATCGACTATGCGGTGGCAAACCACGTGGCCACCGTGCGCCTCAACCGGGCTGCTACCCGCAACGCCCAGAGCCGACGGTTGCTGGAAGCGCTGGATGATGCCTTCGCCGAAGCGCATCACGACGTGGATGTGCATGTCATTGCCCTGCTCGGGGCCGGTGATCACTTCTCCGCCGGCCATGACCTCGGCTCGGCTGATGAGCTTGCCGACCGGGAGGCACGGCCCTGGCAGCAGGGGTTGCGGGGACGTTACCACCACTCCCGCGAGCAGTTTGTGGATAAAACGTTGCGCTGGCGCAACGTTCCCAAGCCCACCATTGCCGGCGTGCAGGGTTATGCCATCTACGCGGGCTGGATGATCGCAAGCGCCATGGATGTCATCTATGCGGCGGATGACGCCATGTTTCTCGGCGCCAACTTTCAGTACTTTTCGATTCCCTGGGACATGCATCCGCGCAGAGCCAAGGAAATGCTCTTCGAGTCGCGCTTCATAGATGCGGCGGAAGCCTGTGAGCTCGGGCTCGTGAACCGGGTGTTTCCCTCTGCAGAACTCGAAGGGGCCGTGCTGGCCTACGCGGAACGTATTGCCCGCAACGACCCCTTTCAGCTTCGCATGATGAAGCTGGCGGTGAACCAGGTGCAGGACGGCCAGGGTTTTGCCGCGCACATCACCGCGGCGCATCACATGCACATGCTGTCGTCCGAAGGCGAAAAAGATCCCGACTACGCGCTGCGCGTACCGCCGGGAGCACGCCGCCCCATGGTGGAGCGGGCCTTCGAAAACTATCATCGCCAGCGGGGCGAGGCGGAAGACTAGGCGACGAAAGCGCTGGCAACGTCTTCCATGAAGGCGCGCACGGCGTCGAGGCGCCCATTCACGCCGCCGCGGGCGACCGGGTCCAGCACCACGTGCGAGACGCCGGCATCTACGAGTTCCCCGACGCGATCTGTCATTGCCGAGGTAGAGCCCGAGATGGATTTTGCGCTTTCCATCGCCCCGGCCGGGTCGAGGAAGATCCGCAGCGAAAGCGTCAGCTCGCCCGGGTCGCGGCCACGCTCGTCCGCGTAGGCCTGCACGCGACGGAAAGAATCCGTTACCACCGGCAGCGGCTGGAAGGCAGCGTGAAAGCCCGAGCCGTAACGGGCCGCTCTCGCGAAAGCCTTCTCGGTGGAACCGCCCACCCAGATGGGCAGCGGTTGCTGCACCGGCTTCGGCTCGAAGCCTACCTTCGGCACGTCGTAGAACTCCCCGTGAAACTCCGGTTGTGTGTCGGTGAACAGTGTCTGAAAGAGCTCTAGCTGCTCGTCTGCGCGGCGGCCGCGGTGATCCCAGGGCATGCCCAGCACGGCGGCTTCTTCAGCCATCCAGCCGACGCCAACCCCCAGAATGACGCGCCCTGCTGACAGCACGTCGAGGGTGGCTATCTGCTTGGCCGTTGCGACCGGGGCGCGGTACGGCAGAATCAGCACCGTCGTCCCCAGTCGCAGCGTCTGCGTACCCGCGGCGACAAAGAGCAGGGTGCCCAGCGGGTCCAACCACGCCATATCGGGAGACGGGCCGAACGAACCGTCGTCGGTGTACGGGTACTTGGAGCGAATGTCGGCCGGCCAGCAGACGTGGTCGCTGACCCAGCCGGAGCTTACGCCCAGATCCTCCAACGCGCGGGCAAACGCCAGGATCACCGAGCTGTCGACGTTGCGGCCGAGATGCGGCAGATGCACGCCCCACTCGACAGGCGGTTCGCCGCCGCCAGTGCCATTTGGCATGATTCTCCTCCCCGGTAACTTTGCAGACATCATTCCTTGAGCGATTCCTTCTGGCAACTGCCGCCCTGGCAGGAGCGCCGCAGCGACGGCGGGCTGGTGCCGGTAACGCGCAAGCAGCGGCTGGGGTTGCGGCCGATCCCGCGGGATCACTGGTTTCTGCCGGACGCGGACCTGCTGGCGCACAAGCGCGCGCAGCTGATCGATCGCTATGACGAGGTTGTGGCCATGACGCCGGATCTGGTGCTGCCGCCGCTCGACGCCTGGGCTTTGCCCGTTCCCGTTTCCGGGGACGTGGCGTGGCACCCTTTTGTGAATCACTTTGCCGGTGTTGCCGAAGATGTGTGCCTGCTCGATGCGCGACACGGCTTCCGGCTGGTGGCCGCTTGTCTGTGTGCCCCCAGCTACTGGCGTCTCGAAGACAAGCTGGGACAGCCGTTGCGGACCGTGCACGAACCGGTGGAAGGCATGAACGCTCGCATCGGCACGCGTGTGGAACGTTTTCTGGCCGAGATGCCTGTGGGGCAACCGTTCTGTCGCCGCAACTGGTTCGTTCACGGTGCGCCGTTGCTCTATCACCCGGCACCGGAGACGGCAGCGGAACTGGGTGAAGATCCCGCCGGCTGGTGGTTTCGCAGCGAGCGACAGGTGCTGTACAAGCCTGATGCCGCCCATGTGCTGTTCACGCTGTCCATCAGTCATGCACCGGTGGCTGGCCTCGCCGGTCGCTCCGGGGCACGTAACGCCTTTGTCGCAGCCCTGGCCGGCATGGACCAGGACGAGATTGCGCACTTTGGCGGAGTAGCAAAGTACGCGCGCTTACAGGAATATGTGACGCGCTTGTGAGGAGACTCCCTTTGACGTTCGCACCGATCCTGCGCGCCTGCGGCGCGCTGCTTGCCAGTATTCTGTTCCCCTTTGCAGACGTTCTCGCAGACGAGCCCCTGCCTCTGGAACCTGACGAGACACTCAGCTTTACCGTCGACGAAGCGACCTGGTTGTCGCTGGATATCTCCCCGGACGGGCGCACGCTGGTGCTGGAGGTGCTGGGGGATCTCTACACCCTGCCGGTGGAAGGTGGTGCTGCCCAGCCGCTGCAGACCGGCATGGCGTTCGACAGTCAGCCGCGCTTCTCGCCGGACGGCTCTGCCGTCGCGTTTCTCAGCGACCGGGGCGGGTCGGAAGAGCTATGGGTCATGACCCTGCCCGACGGTGAGCCACGGCAACTCAGCAAAACCAGCGACCGGACGGAGTTTGCATCGCCGGCGTGGTCGCCCGATGGCGCGCATGTGGTGGTGTCGCGCACGACGTTTGCCCTGCGCACCTTCGAGCTGTGGGCATACCCGGTGGCGGGCGGTGCAGGTGTACAGATCACGCGCGCCAAGGCGAACAGCAACACGCCGAACAACCAGCGTCACAACGCGCTGGGGCCTGCATACGACCCCACCGGCCGCTATCTCTACTACGCTCGGCGTCTCGGTGGCTTCGGCTACAACGTCACCTTTCCGCGGTGGCAGGTGGCGCGCCGCGATCTGCAGGAGGGGGTGGAGGACATCCTCACGCGGCTTCAGGGCAGCGCCATACGCCCTGCGCTATCGCCCGACGGCACGAAACTCGTGTACGGCACGCGGTACGAGCAGCGTACGGGCCTGCGGGTACGCGATCTGACAACCGGTGCGGATGAATGGCTGGCTTATCCCTACCAGCGGGACGAACAGGAGTCACGGTTTACGCGCGATCTGTTGCCGGGCTATGCGTTTACGCCCGATGGCAGCGCAATCATCGGCACGGCGGATGGTGGCATTGTGCGCATCGATCTCGACAGCAAGGTGGTAACGCCCATTCCTTTCACGGTGGACGTGACATTGCCCGTTGCCCGTCGTCTCGATTTCGACTATCGCACCGGCATAGGCCCCGTCAAAGCCCGGGTGCTGGCCGACCCGCAGGTGTCACCCGATGGCACGCGCGTCGTCTTTGCCAGTTTTTCGCGCATCTACATGTATGACTTCGAGAGTGGCATCACCACCCAGCTCAGCCCCGACGCGCTGCGCGCGGCCATGCCCGCCTGGTCTCCCGACGGGCGTCACGTGGCGTACGTGAGCTGGGCGAAGAGTGGGGGTGAGCTGTATCGGCAGCGCGCCCGCGAAGGCGCCCGCCCCCGGCGCCTGACCGAGCAGGCCGCGTATTTCACCTACCCGGCCTGGTCCCCCGATGGTGAGCGCATCGTTGCGCTGCGTGGCTCGCGCGAGGAGCGCCTGCTGAGACAGGGCGGTTTCGGCCAGGTGGCTGGTGCAGATCTCGTCTCGCTGCCCGCCGGTGGGGGAGCGGTCAGCACCGTGATGCCCGCCCGGGGCCTTTCCCGGCCGCACTTCGGGCCCGATCCCGAGCGGATCTTCCTGCACTTTTCCACGTCGGCGCTGCCGGCCAATGCCAGCAGTGGCCTGGTGTCGGTGCGCTGGGATGGTACCGACCGGCGGGAGCACCTGTCGGTGACGGGCCCCGGCATCTATTCGGTGCACAACACCGCCAATCCCGAGGCCATGCAATTGTCGCCCTCGGGCCGACACGTGCTGATGAAGTTTGCCACGCAGGCCTATCTGGCGGCGCCGCTCCCGCATCTCACGCGCCAGCAGCTGAAGCTCAGCAAAGCCGCCATGCCGCTCGCGAAGCTGACCGACGTGGGCGCGGACTACATAGCCTGGGACGCGGCCAACGAGGCGGTTGTGTGGACAGTGGGAGACCAGATCTACCGGCGCCCGCTGGCGAGCGTGATCTACGACAACGCGCCCGACGGTGATGACGAGGAGGAGGAGGGCGACGACAGGCTGGACGAAGACGACGAAAACGCGCAGGCCGTGACTGCTGCCGGTGCCGGTACGGCGCCCGAGGCCGACGCGGATGAACCGGTGGACGAGGAAGAGGCCGAAGACGCGCTGCTGGAAGAACACGAAGCGGTGGAAGCCTACACGGTTGATGTTTATCTGCCCCGGTATCAACCCGAAGGCACGCTCGTGCTGGTGCACGGTACGGCAATCACCGTCGATGCGGCGGATACGTCGCAGGTGCTTACCGACAGCATGATCGTCGTCACCGGCGACCGTCTTGCCTACGTGGGCGCATACGATCCCGCGCAGATACCGGCGGATGCAACCGTGGTGGACGTCAGCGGGAAATACATCGCGCCGGGTTATGTCGATACGCATGCCCATTTCGGTTTCACCCGCGAGGTGCACGACGAAAGCCACTGGGGCTTTCTCGCGAATCTCGCCTACGGCGTTACCACCGGCATGGACGTGCAACCGACGACCGTGGACATGCTGGCGCTGCAGGATCTGATCGATGCTGGCCTCATGATTGGTCCTCGCGCCTTTTCCACCGGGCCGGGAGTGTTCAACAACAACGAGTTCAAGTCGGCATGGCATGCGCACGCCGTGCTCAAGCGCTACAAGGAGCGCTATCGGGTGAACAACATCAAGGCGTACATCAGCGGTGCCCGGAAGCAGCGCCAATGGCTCATCGAAGCGTCCAGAGATCTCAAGCTCATGCCTACGACGGAAGGCGCTCTGGACATGAAGCTGAACGTCACCTATGCCATTGATGGCTTCAGCGGGCTCGAGCACGCTTACCCCGTACCGAGGCTGCACGACGACATCGTGCAGCTCACCGCGCGAACGGGCATTGCCTATACGCCCACCTTACTCGTGCTCTATGGCGGTCCTTCAGCGGAGCTGTACTTTTATACCAATGAGAGCCCGCACAAGAATGCTAAGCTGCGGCGTTTCATGCCGTACGAGTTTCTTGCGTCGCGCACGCTGCGCCGCGCCTGGTTTCATGAAGACGAGTACGTAACCGACGTCACCGCAGCGTCTGCGCTGGAAATCAGTCGGGCCGGAGGTCGTGTCGGCGTAGGCGCGCATGGACAACTGCAGGGTCTCGGCTATCACTGGGAGCTGTGGGCCCTGGCCGGCGGTGGCTACAGCCCCTCGGAAGCGTTGTACGCCGCGACCCTCGGCGGTGCTGAGATGCTGGGCCTGGATCAGGATGTGGGGTCTCTCGAGGTGGGGAAACTCGCGGACCTGGTGGTATTGGACCGCAACCCCCTGGAGGACGTACGCCACAGCAGTGCGCTCGATCTCGTGATGAAAGGCGGGGTGCTTTACGACGCTGACACGCTCGATGAGCGCTGGCCCCGCCAGCAGCCCCTGCCTGACCAGTGGTGGTGGCACTCCGGTCCGCCGCAGCTGGAAGCAACGCCGTGAGAATTGCGCTGGCGGGCATTTCGCATGAGACGAACACCTATGCGCAGGGCTATACGCCTTACGAAGCTTTTCACGTTTACCGGGGTGAAAGTCTGCTGCGGACCGCGGGACAGGAATCGGATGCCGGCGGAGCGGTCGATGCCTGCGCAGCCCTGGGCGTGGACGCCGTCCCCATCCTGTACGCGCAGACGCAGCCGTCCGGCATCATTGCCGCTGACGCCTACGCAAAACTGAAGCAGGAACTGCTCGATGGCCTGGCAGCGGCCGCGCCTGTCGACGGATGTGTGCTGCTGTTGCATGGCGCCGGGGTGGTGGATGGCATAGCCGACCTGGAAGGGGACCTTGCAGCGGCGGTTCGGGAATTGCTGGGTGATGTGCCGGTGACCGCCAGCTTCGACCTCCACGGTAACGTGACACAGGGGATGGCGGATGCGCTGAACGGCGTTTTCGCCTGCCATCAGTATCCCCACGTGGATCTGCACGAACGCGCAGCGGAGGCCGTGCAGGCTGTCTGCGACATGGTGCAAACCGGCAGACGTGCGCGCTGCAGGGTCTTCACGGTGCCTGTGCTGCTGCCCACGACAACCACCTTCGAAGGGATCGGCGCCAGCATGCTCGACCGGCTGCTTGCGCTGGAAGGGGCGGTGGATTGTGTGGACCTGAGCTGGTTTCACGGTTTTCCGTACGCGGACGTGCCGCACGTGGGCAGCCATGTCTGCGTCACGTTTTATCCGGAGGCGGCTGACGCAGCCTGCGGCACGGCCGAAACTTTCGCGCGTGAGCTGTGGGCAGCGCGGGAGCGCTTCCGCCCGATCAGCCTCGACGGTCCAGCGGCCGTCGCGGCCGCCCGGGCCGAGGAGAAGTATCCGGTGGTGATCCATGAAACCTCGGACAACTGTGGTGGTGGCACGCCAGGCGACGGCACCCACCTGCTTCGCGCAATGCTGGAAGCCGGGCTCGGCGCGGACGCGTGTTTTGCCTTTGTGGTCGATCCGCAGGTGGCGGGCGAAGCCCATCGGGCTGGCGTCGGCAGAACCATCACGGTCTCACTCGGCGGCAAAACCGACGAGTTGCACGGCGCGCCGCTCACGCTCGAGGTCTACGTCAAAGCGCTGCACGACGGTCGCCTGATCATGCAGCACATGTTCAAAGGGGCGCCGCTGAACGTTGGACCGCTCGCGCGGCTGGTGGTGGACGGCATGGACATTGTCGTCGGCAGTCGCCGCAGTCAGACCTTCGACCGGGAGCCGTTTCTTGCCGTGGGCATCGATGTCATGCGCTACAAATACGTTGCCTTGAAAAGCAGCAACCACTTTCGCGCAGGCTTTCAGCAGCTGGCGGGGGCCATCGTCACCGCGGACACGCCGGGACTGTCGACGCACAACATGAGTGTGTTCCCGCGGCAGCGCACCGACCGGCGGTTGTGGCCCCTGCACGACGACGCAGAATATCCAGAGGAGACGTGAGATGAGCCGAAAAGTCTGTGTGGGGACCGGGTACCGGTGCCGCGTGCGTGCGGCGCTTCGCCGAAGAGTACGAGGTTGCCATGTTTGCGCGGTCTGACGAGCGCCTCGCAGCGCTGGCAGCCGAAATTCCCGGAGCGCATGCCTTCCCCGTGGACGTCACCGACACCGAGGCGCTGCTGGCCCGTCTCGAGGAGGTTACCGCAAAGCTCGGGGCACCCCACGCCGTGGTGCACAACGCGGTCAGCGGCGCCTTCGGCAGCTTCCTGGAGATCGATCCGGCGGTGCTCGAAAACAATTTTCAGGTGAACACCATGGCGCTGCTGCATCTTGGCCGGGCGGTGGCGCCGGCCATGATCGAACGGGGTGAGGGCAGCATCGTCGTCACGGGAAACACCTCAGCCTACCGCGGCGTGGCGCGTTTTGCGGGCTTTGCGCCCACCAAGGCAGCGCAGCGTATTCTCGCCGAAGCCATGGCGCGGGACCTGGGCCCGAAGGGTGTACACGTCTCCTTTGTTGCCATCGATGCGGTGATCGATCTGGCGTGGACACGCAAACGCTATGCCGACAAACCGGATGATTTCTTCTGCAAGCCTGCCGACATCGCAGAGGAGTGTTTCCGCCTTGCGCATCAGCCGAAGAGCGCGTGGTCCTTCAGTTCGGTGATTCGGCCCTTCGGCGAGAACTGGTCCCTCAATTCCTGAGCATAAAAAAGCCCGCACCGGGCGGGCTTTTCCGTAGGGCTGGCGAGGCGCTCAATCCAGGTTGTGGTCGAGCACCAGCTTGTCGTCGATGCCCGCATAGCGCTGGCCTTCGTACTTGCGTACCTCCGCGCGGCCAACCACCATGTGATGTACCTCGTCGGGACCGTCGGCGATACGCAGCGTGCGCTGCCCGGCATACATGCGCGCGAGCGGCGTCCATTGGGAGACACCCGTGGCGCCGTGAATCTGTATGGCCTGATCGATGATCTTGCAGATCTTCTCCGGCACCATGGCTTTCACGGCGCTGACGTAAACGCGCGCCTCCTTGTTGCCGAGCACGTCCATGGCTTTGGCAGCCTGCAGCACCATGAGGCGGCACGCGTCGATCTCGATGCGCGCGCGGGAGACCAGCTCGATGTTCTTGCCGAGCTGAATGATGGGCCGTCCGAAAGCCGTGCGTCCCGCGCCCCGGCGAATCATCAGCTCCAGGGCCCGTTCACCCGCGCCGATGGAACGCATGCAGTGATGGATACGCCCGGGTCCCAGTCGTACCTGCGAAATTTCGAAGCCGCGGCCTTCGCCCAGGAGAATGTTCTCTTTCGGTACGCGCACGTTGTCGAAAACGATGTGCATGTGGCCGTGCGGTGCGTCGTCTTCGCCGAACACCTCCATGCCCTCCATGATCTTCACTCCGGGGGTGTCGATGGGCACGAGAATCTGCGATTGCTGCTTGTGCGGCGGCGCATCGGGGCTGGTCTTGACCATGGTGATCATGACCTTGCAACGGGGATCGCCGGCGCCGGAGGCGTAGTACTTTTCGCCGTTGATGACCCATTCGTCACCTTCCAGCACGGCTTTGGTGCTGATGTTCTTGGCGTCCGAGGACGGCAGGGCCGGCTCGGTCATGGCGAAGGCGGAACGAATTTCGCCGTTCAGCAGCGGCTCCAGCCATTGTTTCTTCTGCTCGGGCGTGCCGACGCGCTCCAGCACCTCCATGTTGCCGGTGTCGGGCGCAGAACAGTTCAGGGTCTCTGACGCCAGCGGGTACTTACCCAGCTCGTTGGCGATGTAGGCGTAGTCGAGGTTGGAAAGGCCTTCGCCGGTGTCGGCGTCGGGCAGGAAGAAATTCCACAGGCCGGCTTCTTTGGCCTTGGCCTTGGCAGTGTCCAGCAGCTCGAGCTGCCCTGGAGCCCAGCTCCAGCGGTCGGCGCGGCCTTCACCCAGGCGATAGAACTCCTCGGTGATCGGCGCGACGTTTTCCTGTACGTGCTTCTTGACCGCGTCGAGAAGCGGCCGCGCTTCGTCGGACATGGTCAGGTCGAAAAGGTCCGGATTCTCAAGTGCGGCTTCTGCCATCTGTCTCCCCTGTTTTCTTGAAGTGCGAAGTAGCCGATTTTACTCGCTTTGCCGGGATGGGACTAGCGGCGGCGCCCGGCCCGCACACCGCCAGGCACCAGAGGCCGGTCCGGTGTGGGGCACAGCCCCCACGTCGCGCACTCATTCTGTGCGGCTCCGCGCCGCTGCGAGCGACCGGCCACCTGAAATCAGGCACTTACGGGGCTGGCCCGGATTTTGAATAGCGACGCATCGAGTGCGGACCATGCGTCGGCTGGGTACGCGCCATACAACTAAACTACTCTGTGGCACCGAAGCCCAGGCCTGGTAACAGGCCTGGGCTTTTTTATTGGAGATCACCATGAAAGTCCGCCAGTTGATTCCCCCTGTCGCCGTCGCGGCCGTGCTGCTGCCGGCACAGGCCTGGGGGGAGAAAGACGGCACCGTTACCAATTCCGAACGGTGCATATCGCGTCAGCGACGCCTGGTGCCGGCGCGGGGGCTGGCACGCCCTGACTGGCGCATCGTGGCCGACGTTGCGATCGCCATGGGTTTCTCCAGCGCCTTTGCCTATCAGCATCCGCACGAGGTTTTCCTCGAGCACGCCGCGCTCACCGCCTTCGAAAACGACGGTGAACGCAAGCTCAACCTCCATCACCTTACGACCCTCGATCGTTCAGCGTACGAAACCCTCGAGCCCACGCCGTGGCCTTCGGGCGATCGACCCTTTGCGGACCACACGTTCTCGACACCGAGTCGTCGGGCGCAATTCGTCCCGACGCCTACCGGGACGGGCGCCGCCGCGGCGCATGATAAAGAGCCCTTTCTGCTCAACAGCGGTCGCTTGAGGGATCAATGGCATACCATGACCCGCACGGGCCTCGTGCCAAGGCTCACTCACCACCGCGACGCGCCCTGCGTTGCCATGCACCCGGAGGACGGCGCTGCGCTCGGCATTGAGGCAGGCGCTGTCGTCGAGGTGTCCAATGCGCGCGGTACAGTCACGCTGCTGGCTGAGATCAGCGATGCCCAGCAGCCAGGACAGCTGTTCGTGCCGATTCACTGGACCGATCAGTACGCGCGCAACAGCACGATCGCGCAGCTCTATGGTCCCTGTACCGACCCCGTGTCGGGTCAACCGGCCAGCAAAACGGCGACGGTGGCCTGCCGCAAGGTCGACGTGCGCTGGCATGTGCGGCTGGTATCAACGGACCATGAAGTACCCGAAGCTTTCCGTGGAGCACCCTTCTGGTGCAGAACACCCTGGACGGATGGCTGGGCCTTTCAAGCGGGTGTGAACGATATCGACGCGCTGGTGGCTGCTTTGCCCGGGGAGACGCCTGCCAGCTATCGCGCCGCCGGGGAGGTCCGCGCGCAGGGCCGGATCGCCGGGCAGGTAGTGTGGTTGCTGCATGCGGTTGTCGACCACCGCCGTCTGCCTGCGCTAGAGAGTGTGCTGCTGCGTTTCCGTGAGGGCGGAGGAAACTGGGAGGGTCTGAGCCTGCTTGCGGCACAGGGACGAGATACATCACGCCTCGTCTGCACGTGCTACGAGGTGCGCGAAGATCCCATTCGCCAGGCCATCGAGGCCGGCGCCGCATCCGTCGCCGAGTTGGGGACAGCCCTGCGTTGCGGCACCAACTGCGGCTCCTGTCGCCCCGAGCTCAACCGCCTTCTGGTGGAATCGTGAACGCGGGTTGTGTGTATCTCGTGGGCGCAGGCCCCGGTGATCCGGAGCTGATCACAGTGAAAGGCCAGCGCCTGCTCGCGAACGCTGAGGTGGTGGTGTACGACCGGCTGGTCAATCGCGCCCTGCTGGATCTGTTGCCGTCCCGATGTCGCCGCATCTATGTCGGCAAACGCAAGCACCTGCACGCCATGGCCCAGGCGGACATCAACGCGACCCTGGTGAAACATGCGCTGGCAGGATCCCGGGTGGTTCGGCTCAAGGGCGGCGACCCGCTGGTGTTCGGTCGTGGCGGCGAAGAGGCGGCGGCGCTCAGCGCCGCAGGCGTGCCCTGGGAGATTGTGCCGGGAGTCACCGCTGCCACGGGCGCGGCGGCGAGCACCGGATTAGCTCTCACGCACAGGGACTTTGCCCAGGCGGTGACGTTTGTGACCGCCCATCGCCGCAACGGTAGCCTGTCGCTCGACTGGGGACTGGTCACCCGCCCGGCGCAGACGGTGGTTTTCTACATGGGCTTGACCGTGCTCGCCGAGCTGGTGACAGGCTTGCGTGCCCGGGGCGTGCCTGACACCACGCAGTTCACGGTGGTCAGCCGTGCGTCACTGCCGGGGGAGCTGGTGGTGCACAGCACCCTGGCGGACGTGCTGGAGCATACGGGCACGCTGCGCCTCGAGTCGCCGACACTGCTCATCATGCACGAGATCCCCGTCGCGGCAGCCGCCGTGTCCGTGGCGCGTCAGGCTGCGGCGGCAGCCCCGCGCTCGATGCGGGGGTAAAGCAACGCCAGCAGCACGCCGCGGGACAGCATGAAGACGTTCATGGCGGCCCAGACGGCGTGGTAGGCAAAATTCTCGTAGGTGACACCCAGCACCACGGCCCACACCACCGCAGAGGCGATCATTGCGTTGCGCATCTCCGCGATGTGCGTCGTGCCGATGAATATCCCATCGAACAGAAATGCCCAGATGCAGAAGATCGGCGCCAGGGCGACCCATGGAAGATACACCGCGGCCACCTCTCTCACCTCCGGCGCGACCGTTAAAAGATTGATGAAGGGTTGCCCCGCAACGAGAAACAGCAACGCTGTCGCCAGGGCCAGCACGGCTGCCCAGAACGCGCAGTAGGCGCTCGCGCGGCGAAGTTCGGCTGCGTTGCGGGCGCCGTAGCTGTAGCCCGCCAGGGTTTCTGCAGTGTGCGCGAAACCATCGAGGCTGTAGGTCATGAGGAAGAACAGCTGCATCAGCACACCATGGGCCGCCAGCGTGACGTCGCCGAGACCCGTGGCGAGGAGCGTGCCGACAAAAAACGGTAGTTGCACGAAGAACGTGCGCAGCACGAGATTGCTGCTGACGTGTAACAGGCGGGTGAGCCCCGCCCGTTCGAAGACGTCCGTGGGGCGCGCTCCGTCCCAGCCGACAGAGCGCATGGCTCGCAGCACCAGCACCACCCCCAGCGCGGCTGCACCCCATTCGCTGACGATGGTGCCGAGGGCAACACCTTCCACGCCCCAGCCGAAACCCAGCACGAACAGCACGTCCAGAAACAGATTGGTTGCGTTGAGGCCGATGGACAGCCACAGCGTGTCCCGCATCCGCTGCAGGCCGAACAGCATGCCGAGGGTAACGAGGTACAGCAGCAGGCCGGGTGCGCCGAAAATACGAATCTCGTAGTAGGCAGCCGCCAGGGCAGCCACGCCCGCCGACGCGTCGAACAGCGAAAAAAGCAGGGTTTCCAGAACGGTCTGCAGCAGCACCAGGGCCAGGCCCAGAACCGCGGCCACCAGCAGGCCCCGCGCGAAGATGCGCGCAAGCTGTTCCGGGGAAGCCTGACCATACGCCTGCGCTGCGAGCCCCGTGGTACCCATACGCAGAAAGCCGAACAGCCAGTACACGGCGCTGAACATGGCCGAACCCATGGCAACAGCGGCTATGTAGGCCGGGTCGGGCATGCGGCCCATGACAAAAACGTCGGCGACGCCGACGAGGGGAATCGTCAGATTGGCGAGAATGACCGGCCAGGACAGGGCCCACACCCGCGCATGCCAGGCACGGCGGGACCCGGGAGAAATGCTGTCGTCAGCCGCCGCTCTCTCCCTGCAGCAGGGAGGGCTCGGGCTCAGGCCTCGGCCGCCCGGCGAGCCAGGCGCGCAGCCGGTCGAGCTGATGCAGATAGTCTTCCACGATCAGGTACAGGCACGGCACGAGCAGCAAGGTGATGAACGTGGCGAAAAGAACGCCCCACGCCAGGGACACGGCCATGGGCAGAAACGGTGCCGTGGTGGGTGTGCTGGTGGACATGAGCGGGATCAGGCCCACGAAGGTTGTCACTGAGGTGAGCAGGATGGGCCGGAAGCGCACGAGACAGGCGCTGAGGATCGCCTCGGTGATGGGTTTGCCTTCGCGGCGCTGGCGGTTGGCATAGTCCACCAGCACGAGGGATGCGTTCACTACCACGCCGGATAGCGCAACGATGCCCAGCGCCGAAAAGAACATGAGCTGCACGTTCAGCAGGTAGTGCCCGACGATGGCGCCGACGGCGCCGAAGGGAATGACGCTCATGATCACGAAAGGCTGCAGGTAACTCTTGAGCGGGATCGCCAGCAGGCCGTAGATCACCACCAGGGAAAACAGGCAGCCGATCAACAATCCACCCAGCGCTGTCGCCCGCTCTTCCTGCTCGCCGCCGAGATTCAGCTCGACTTCCGGAAATTCTTTCAGAAAAATCGGCACCAGCTCGGAGCGGATGCTGTTTGCCACTTCTTCCGGAGACACCGTGCCCCGGTCCACGTCGGCGCGCACGGTCACAGTGCGGCGGCCGTCCAGGCGATTGATGGTGGAGTAGCCGCGGGCAATCTCGAAGGCGGCCACGCTGTAGAACGGAACCTGGTTGCCGTCGGGCGTGCGGATGTACATGTCCTCGAGGTTGCCGATGGATTTCCGTTCAGCCTCGGGGAAGCGGATCATGACGCGCACGTCGTCCTGATCGCGCTGCACGCGCTGTGCTTCCACGCCATAGAATGCGCCGCGCACCTGGCTGGCCAGGTCCGACAGTGTCAATCCGAGATTGCGGGCCTCGGGCAGCAGGCTCAGCTGAATTTCCTGCTTGCCGGACCGGAACGAGTCGCTGATGTCGAAGACACCGGTGTACCGCGACAGCTCGCCTTTCAGAAACTCGGCCGCTTCGCGCAGGCGATCGACGTCTTTGCCCTGAAGCTGATATTCGATGGGATCGCCGGCAGAAAACTGATCGGCGTCGAAGCTGAGCTTCACGGCGTCGGAGATGGCGCCCACCTCTTCGCGCCAGCGTTTCACCACCTCTTTCGACGACATGTCGCCACGTTCGGCCAGCGGCGCCAGATCGACGACCACCTCGGCGATGTTGCTGCGTCCCGGACCGTCGGGGCGACCGGGGCCGTTGCGATCTACGTTCTGTCCAACGCTGGAAAAGATGTTGCGGATCAGCGGCGCTTCCAGGCCCAGCTCGCGGGTCATGTCCTCATTGATCTTGTTGGCGGCAGCTTCCATGCGTCGGGCAGCCGCCATGGTGGTTTCGGCGGCAATGCCTTCGGGCATCTCCAGGCCCGCGTATACGCGGTCTCCTTCCACGGCCGGGAAGAACCCGAACACGACACGACCGCTGCCGATGAGCGAAAGCGCAAGAATCAGCACGCCCAGACCGACGGCGGAGCTGACGTAGCGCCAGGTCAGCACCTTGCGGACGAACGGCAGGTAACGCTGCTCGGCTACGCGCTCTAGCCACGTGGAGATGGCACCCTGAAAACGATTCCAGCCCCTCGGTTCCGCGTCGGGCGCGCTGCGCCTGCGATGGGCCAGATGCGCGGGCAGGATGAGCTGCGACTCGATGATGGAGCAGATCAGGGCAAAGATGACGACCCAGCCCAGGGGCGAGAAGAAGCCCGCCATACGGCCTTCCACCATGATCAGCGGGAGAAACGCCGCTACAGTGGTCAGCACGCCGAAGATGACCGGTATGGACACTTCCCACGTACCGTCGATGGCGGCATCCAGCGGTGCCTTGCCCATCTGCTCGTGACCGTATACGCGCTCGCCCACCACAATGGCGTCATCGACCACGATGCCCAGCACCAGAATGAAGGCCATCACCGTCATGGTGGAGATGTTGATGTCCGTAAACGGCAGCACGCCCAGCGTGCCCAGCAACGCAACCGGAATGCCGATGGCCACCCACATGGCGATGCGGAACTTGAGAAACAGGGCAAGCACCACCAGCACCAGAAGCAGGCCGCCACCGGCATTCTGCATCAGCACGGACATGCGCTCTTTCAGTTCTTCCGATGTGTCGATCCACGTGTTCAGCGCGATGCCCTCAGGCACCGAGTTGCGGTATTCCTCGACAAGGCCGCGCACGTCCTCGGCGATTTCGATGAGGTCCTCGGAACCCACTTGCGACACGTTCACCACCACGCCGCGCGCGCCATTGAACTGCGCGAGCAGATCACCCTCCTCGAAGGTGTCGCGAATGGTTGCCACGTCCCGCAGCGTCACCCGCGTGCCGTCCATGCGCGTGAGCACGACAACGTCTTCGAATTCCTGCCCCCAGTAGGCCTGACCGGTGGTGCGGATCAGAATTTCGCCGCTGGTGGTCTTCAGCGTTCCACCGGGCATGTCCAGGGAGCTCTGGCGCACGGCGTTTGACACCTGCTCCAGCGTGATGCCGTAGCGACGCAGCTCCAGCTCGCTGACCTCGATGGAAATCTCGTAGGGCCGGATGTAGTCCACGGCAACCTGGGAGATGCCTTCGATGGCGGCAATGTCGTCGCGCATCTCGCGGGCAATTTCTTTCAGCGTGCGCTCGTCGGTGTTGCCTGAAATGGCGATCTGCACCACACGCCGAGTCAGCGCCAGCTTGGAGACGATGGGTTTCTCGGTTTCCACCGGAAAGCTGTTGATGCCATCGACACGGCTCTTGATCTCGTTCAGCACCGAAACTTCGTTGGCATC
The DNA here is from genome assembly GCA_964651595.1 of uncultured Pseudomonadales bacterium. Taxonomy (GTDB): domain Bacteria; phylum Pseudomonadota; class Gammaproteobacteria; order Pseudomonadales; family Azotimanducaceae; genus UBA4421. The sequence goes on from CAZYYJ010000091.1 coordinate 17,787, forward strand.
GGTGAACAGCTCAGCCGTGACGTTGCACATGCCTTCGGTGGCCGTAGCGCGCAGCTTCTCGATGCCTTCCAGGCCTTCGATGGCTTCTTCCACCCGAACGCACACGGATCGCTCTACCTCGATCGGCGCTGCGCCCAAATAGGGCACACGCACGTTCACCACCTTCACGTCGAAGTTGGGAAATTCTTCCTGATTGGTGGTGATGGCGCCGAAAGAGCCGCCGAGCAGCAGCAGCACCATCAACAGGTTGGCCGCTACCGGATTGTGCGCAAACCAGCGAATGGCAGTATGCATGGGGGAGGTCTCTTCAGGCGCCGTCGCGGATCGGGTTGACAGTCATGCCTTCAATGGCGGTCTGGATCGGCGACACACACACTTTTTCCCCGGCCGCGAGACCGGCCTGCACCAGCACGTTGTCCTGATACAGGCGCAGCGGCTCGATGGCGCGATAGCGCAGCTTGTTGTCAGCGTCCACGATCAACACCTGATTGTCGTTTCGCAGCGCCGAACGGGGCAGCACCACGATGTTGTCGGCCGACAGGCCTTCGATGGCAGCTTCGACAAAGAGGCCAACGGAAAGGGGCGTGGCGTGCTCGGTGTTGCTGACGCGGGCAACGAGCTGAACCATACGCGAGCTCATGTCGATCTCAGCTTCCGTGCGGACGATGGTGCCTTCCCAGACCAGTTGCTGACCGGCGTACTCGGTGGCCAGGGTGACTTTCGGCTGCAGGCTTTCCGGCAGCTCGCCGCGCAGCGTGGGTGGCAGGTTCAGAAACGCAAGCTGACGGTCGGCGACAGGGAGGCGAACCTCGACGATGTCGCTGGCGTACAGGGTGGCGATTGCTGAGCCGCGGGAGATGAACTGTCCGATGTCAACGTTCTCGGACCGTACGAGGCCGGTGAAAGGCGCCACAATCTGGGTGCGCTCCAGGTTTTCGTTGGCCTGGTTGAAGTTCACTCTGGCGTCGGCGAGCGTGGCATCGGCGACACGCATGGCGCGCAGCGCGTTCTCCATCTGCGACCGCGACGTGAGTCGGCGTTCGGCCAGGCTTTTCAGGCGCTCGTACTCGTAACGCGCGTGCTCGGCTTCAGCCTGGGCGCGTTCCAGCGTTGCCTTGGCACGATCGCGGGTGTTGCGGTAGTCCAGCTCGTCCACCCGGGCGAGGAGGTCCCCTTCGTTGAAATAGCCGCCGGCAACGAGTTTGGGCGACATCCAGGTGATGCGGCCGGAGACTTCGGGGATGAGCTGGCTTTCCGTGGACGGCATGACCGTGCCTTGCGAGTGCACTTCGAGCTGCACGGGTTCCGGCTCTACCTCCAGCGTGCGCACGGTGGTGTAAACCGGAACGGATTCGGCAGGCTCCAGCACCGGTGCCGTAGCCATGAGCGTCATGGCGCCGAACAGAAACACGGCGAGCACAATCAGAGGGATGATGAAAGTACGCATCATTACAGCTTAGGCCTCCTGGCCTGGTGCGAGTTGGTTGGGGTTCGCGCGCGCCGCATCGAAGGCGCGCATCATGGTTTCCCGGTTCAGCTTCGAAAGACCCTCGAAAGAGGAACGCAGGGCGGGCAGGTCGCGCTGCTCCAGCGCACGGTCGAGCTGACGCGCGAAGCTGGCGTAGGCGGAAAAATTGATGTCGGCAAACTGACTGATAGCGCCGAGATTGGGCGAAAACTGCTCGAAGAGGCTGCGGGAGATGATCTGCAGCGGCAGATTTTTGCTGGCCTGCATGAGGGCTCGCATGAGTTCGAAGCGCGCCAGCGTGTGCGCCGCTTCGTCCAGATTGTCGTGTACCAGCGGTTGCGCCAGCGCCCGGATGCGCTCGATCTCTTCCTCACTGGCAAGCTCGAGCGTCTGTTCTGCGGCCACGCTCATGAGCGAAGACACCACCACGAGGATCTGGTCCACCAGCACCGGGTCGGGCAGTGCCTCCCGTGCCAGCATATGGCCGATCACGTCCAGACTGGCTTCCGTCTCGTCTTTCACACGGGCGCCACCGGGCTGCACGTCTGCAAGGCCAATCTGCTCCAGTTTCTTCATGGCTTCGCGCACGGCGCCACGGTTGGCGTCGAAGCGCGCCGCGAGGTCCCGTTCGGACGGCAGACGGTCCTGCACGCGATAGCGCCCGGACAATATGTCCTGGATCAAGCTACCGGCGATCTGTTCGTGCTTGCTGGGCATGTGAAGAAAATGTGAAGTTTGGTCTGACCAAATTGGTCTGGGCAATTTAGTGAAATCGCCCACACAAAGCAAGCTTTTCGTTACCTCACGTAACGAAGTGTGCGATTCGACACACTTTTTTTAGAAAGGGCAACTGTCGGAGGCAGGATCAGGGAGCGTGCTACTCCTGCACGACCCAGCGATTCACCGCCACGGTATGGGCAACGCTGATTTCGTCGTCGAAGTCTGCTTCGAACTCGTACTCGTCGTCGAAACGCATGGCGTTTGCCCACAGGAAGCTGTTGGCCCAGAGGAAGCTGCTGCTGGTGAGGAACCCGCGGCTGGTCAGCACGGTGTTGGCCCAGAGGAAACTGTCGCTCCAGAGGTAGCCGTTGGCCCAGAGAAAAGAATCGCCGCCCAGGGGTTCGTCGTAGTCGTCGTCGGAGGTATCCATGATAAAAAAGTTGCCGTCGTCGTCGACGTTGGCGGGCCCGCCGAAGTGGCGGCGTCCGGCAAGGTCCGCCGCGATATCGAGGCCCCGGTTCGCGCACCCCGACGCGCTGCCGTAAACCGCGGCAGGCGCGTTGACCAGACCTGCCCCCTGCTGGAATACCGTGAACGCGGGCGTGCCGTCGTCGCGCACCGCTAGGCGGGCGGACGCCATGAGGCGGCACTTGACGAGATCGGGTGTGAGCGTCGGGTCCACCTGCAGCATCAGCGCGGCGATGCCGGAGACGACCGCGGCTGCCTGCGAGGTACCGGACATGGTGAAGTGCTCGCCGTTGGGGGTCATGTGCTCGGCGTGATCTTT
>CAZYYJ010000092.1:0-20719 GCA_964651595.1 uncultured Pseudomonadales bacterium
CGCACGCCGCCGCGGTCCATCTCCGCGATGCACTCGTTGCACGGCACGCAGCCCGAGCTCGCGCGGCCGCCGCCCTGCCAGCGGGAGGGCAGGCTCGGGTCGTTCAAGAGCGCGCGCCCCATCGCGACCAGCTCGAAGCCCGAAAGCTCCGAGTGCTTAATCTCAAACGAATTACGTGTTCCCACACGAATGGCTTGTCTGTACTAGCTGAGTTTGACGGCTCCTGCATTTGAGCCTTCGATCCCTGTGGATGAATGGGACCGCTCTGCTAGTACTTCACTTTTAACTTTTAAAGAGCAACCGAGGGGAAGGCCCCGCGGCAAGGGAGGCGTATTATACGTAGCGCCAACCCCTCTGCAAGCGCCTTCGAAAATTATTTTCGATTTTTTTCAGGCGGCCCTGAAAAGCAGGTGATGACGCTTCTTGCCACGCTGCAGCATGAGGAACTGACCGTAGAATCCCCTTGAAAAATCCAGGGTCATCTGCGCGTCCGAGACTGGCTCACCGTTCACGCGAACCCCACCGCCCTGCACCAGTTTGCGCGCTTCGCTGGTGGACTTGGCGAGCCCGCCATCAACCATCGCGGTCAGAAGCCCTGCGCCCGGCGCGCACTCGCTGGAAGAAATACCATCGAGCCTGAGCTGGGCGAAGTCGTCTTCAGTGAGCGCGTTGAGCTCACCCGCAAACAGCGCCGCGGTGATGCGTTCGGCCGAAGCAACCGCGTCGGCACCATGCACCAGCGCAGTGACCTCGCGCGCCAGCCGCAGCTGCGCTTCGCGCCGCTCAGGATGCTCGGCGGTGCTTGCCGCCAGCGCATCAATCGTCTCGCGCTCCAGGAACGTGAAATAGTTGAGAAAACTCAGCACGTCAGCATCCGCCGCGTTCACCCAGAATTGGTAGAAGGCATAAGGGGACGTCTTGGCTCCGTCGATCCACACGGTTCCAGACGCTGTTTTACCAAACTTGCTGCCATCTGCCTTGGTCACCAGCGGCAGCGTCATGGCGTACGCCTCCCGGGCCATGTGGCGCCGGATCAGGTCCGCCCCGGAAATGATGTTGCCCCATTGGTCGCTGCCGCCAATCTGCAGATAACAATCGTACTGACGGGCCAGCTCCAGAAAGTCCATGCCCTGCAGGAGCATGTAGCTGAACTCCGTATAAGAGATGCCCTGATCCGGTCGCTCCAGGCGGGCCTTCACCGATTCGCGCTGAATCATGGCATTGATCGAGAAGTGCTTGCCGATGTCGCGCAGAAACGACACCACGTCCAGCTGCCGCGTCCAGTCGAGGTTGTTGACAATCAGGGCACCGTGCTCGCCGGAAAAGTCCAGGAACGGCTGCACCTGGCGATGCAGCGCTTCAACCCAGTCGGCCACCAGGCCGCTGTCGTTCAGGGTGCGTTCGTCATCGCGGAACGAGGGGTCACCAATCAAACCTGTCGCGCCCCCCAGCAGCAGAATCGGTCGGTGACCGGCGAGCTGAAAGCGACGCAGCGTCAACAAAGGCACCAGCGAGCCGATATGCAGGCTGTCGGCCGTAGGATCGAAACCGCAATAAAGGGTGCGTGAGCCACCGTCGAGATGCTCGGCCAGGGCGGCCCGGTCAGTCGTCTGCGAAATGAGGCCCCGCCAGGCCAGTTCGTCAAGGAGTTGCTTTGTCATAACCCGATGGCAACACGTGGAACAATCTGCGGGTGCGCACTCTATAGGAAAACCACTGCGGGCGCCTCAAAGCGCTGTGTGAGGACACCGAACACAGTTATTCGACAAGTAAAAAGACACTAGCGCCGTCCCGACAAAGCCGTATACTCGCGGCGAAGGCGAGGTTGAGCATGTAACCCGACGATTTCGCAGGAGTTTTTCGGGTGCATGGTTTCCCGGGTAGGCATCTTTGCCGGCACCGGCAAAACGCTTTTTGACAGACAAAGCGCACAGCAGCGTCAAGCTTTGCGCAACGTCTCGGCTTTAGTGGGTTAACCGATCCTATACTGCCCGCGCGTATCGAAGCTGCGCGCCGAGGACCGGTTTGCGCCAGAGGTATCCGAATAGACAGCGAAACAGCGCTGAAAGAAGCACAGGACTGGTTTCACTTTTGAAGTTTCCACGCTCACATCTATTGTTGATCGGCTTTCTGAGCTTTGCCCTCTGCTCGATTGTCATCGCCAATTTCGGCGGCGATCCGGCACACGATCGTTTCGAAGCTTCCATCACGCCGGCTGCGCTGGCCGCAACCATAGAACCCACCGCCACCGACGAGCTGATCATCGAGGTCCTGCCCGAGCCCGCGGCACCTCCGCCGGCGCTGGAACCCGAACCGCCCGCCTGGCAGGAGATCGTCAGCACGGTCAGACCCGGCGACAGCCTGGCGGCCATCTTCAAGCGCCACAACCTGAGCGCCCGTGACGTTCACGCCGTCACCACAACCAATGCCCTGGGCAAACGTCTGCGCAGCATCTTTCCGGGTCATCAGCTCAAGCTCTACGTCGACGAAGCCGGCAGTCTCATGGAACTGCGCTACGCGACCGGGCCCCTTAACTCGCTCGTTTACACCCGGGAAGGCGAACGGTTTACCGGCACACACGAGACCGAGGAACCCAATCGCGTGCTCGCCTACAAGCACGGTGAGATCGATCACAGCCTGTTTGTCGCCAGCCAGCGCGCGGGCCTCACCGATGCCATGACGATGCGCCTGGCGCAGATTTTCCAGTGGGATGTGGACTTCGTGCTGGACATCCGCCCCGGGGACGAATTCTACGTGCTGTACGAAGAACTCTACTTCAACGACGAGTTCGTCGACTATGGCGAGATCCTCGCCGCGGAGTTCATCAACCAGGGCAAACGTTACCAGGCCATGATGTACCAGGCCGAGGACGGCACGAAAGACTACTTCGCACCCAGCGGAGACAGCATGCGCAAAGCCTTTCTGCGCGCTCCCGTCTCATTCAGCCGCATCAGCTCCAACTTCAACCTCCGCCGCGTGCATCCGCTCTTCAAGACCGTGCGCCCGCATCGCGGGATCGACTACGCCGCGCCCAAGGGCACACCCATTCTCGCCGCCGGCGACGGCCGCGTAACGCATGCCTCGCGCACCACCGCCAACGGCAACTATGTGGTGATTCAGCACGGCGAGCAGTTCGTCACCAAATACCTGCATCTTTCCAAGTTCGGTCGCGGCATCCGCAAGGGCGCAAAAGTGAAGCAGGGACAGATCATCGGTGAAGTGGGCGCAACGGGCTGGGCGACCGCGCCGCACCTGCACTACGAGTTTCTGGTGAACGGCGTGCACAAGAATCCGCGCACCGTATCGCTGCCCGACGCCGAACCCATCAGCGGCGAAGAACTGGCGCGTTTCCACCAGCAGACCCAGGGGCACGCGGCGCTGCTGGACACCTACAAGAACCAGGTCTCCGTCGCCCTCGCACGCTGACAGCAGGCACCCGTGGCCAAGGTCGAATACATCGGTTGTATCTCAGGCACCAGCGTCGACGGGCTCGATGTGGCGCACCTCAGCATCGACCCGGACACCGGTGCGCTGGAGCTGGGCGCAGCCACCACGGTCCCCCTTCCTGAAACGCTGCGAGACGACCTGCTGCGCCTGGCCAACCCCTCTGCGGACGAAATGGAACTGCTGGGCCGCTGTGACACAGCCCTGGGACGGTTCGTCGGTGAAGCCATCAACACCTTCATCGACAGCAACGCCCTGGCGCGGTCCGCCATCAGGGCCATAGGCTCGCACGGTCAGACGGTGCGCCACCGACCGCCGCCGGCGCACGGCCCCAACGAAGCGTTTACGCTGCAAATCGGCGACCCCAACGCCATCGCCGAGCTTACCGGCATCACCACCGTCGCAGATTTCCGCCGCCGCGATATGGCCGCGGGGGGGCAGGGTGCGCCGCTGGTACCGCCCTTTCACCACGCGCTGTTTGCCCGCGAGTTGAGGGACGGCTGCACCGTCGTGGTGAATATCGGGGGAATCAGCAACGTATCACTGCTAGGCACCACCAGCATCAGCGGCTACGACACGGGCCCCGGCAACTGTCTGATGGATCTGTGGACCAGCCGCCATCTGCATCAACCCTACGACGCGGACGGGGCATGGGCTGCCGGCGGCACGGTCATTGCCGCGCTGCTCGACGAGTTTCTCACCGACCCGTACTTCGCGGCGCCGGCTCCGAAAAGCACCGGGCGCGAGTATTTCAACGCCGCCTGGCTGGATGCTCACGACACTTCGGTTCACAAACCAGTCGACGTGCAGGCAACACTGACGGCGCTCACCGCGCGAACGGTCGCCAGCGCCTTCCCGGACGACACCGCCGCGGTGGTGCTGTGTGGTGGCGGTCGGCTCAACGGTCACCTCGTGGCGGCCCTGGCTCAGGCAAGTGCTGCCCCGGTGACCTCCTGCGACGCGCTCGGCGTGAATGGCGATGCCATCGAAGCGGCAGCCTTCGCCTGGCTCGCACACCAGCGTCTGGCCCACGCTACAGGCAATGCCCCGGCAGTAACCGGTGCAAAAGGGGAAAGGGTGCTGGGCGCTGTCTACCCGGGCGGGTGACTATCCCTCAGATCGCGAAAGAGTTGCCGCACCCACAGGTGGACGTGGCGTTGGGGTTGGTTACCACAAACTGCGATCCAGACAGATCTTCGATGTAGTCGATCTGCGAGCCTTCCAGATACGGATAGCTCATGGCGTCTACCACCATCTCGACACCGCCCTTCTCGATGAGGGCATCGTCGTCGGCCACGTCCTCGTCGAACGTGAAACCGTAGGAAAAGCCATTGCAGCCGCCGCCGGTGATGAACACGCGCAAACGCAGATCGTCGTCACCTTCGGCCAGAATCAGGGCTTTCACCTTGTCTACCGCGTTGTCAGAGAGACCAATGTCAGTGTGCATTTCGGGTGAGGTCTTCATTGCCGGTGTCGCCTGCCGGTTTCTTCACGGCAAGCGTTGAGCCGGCAATTATGGCGCGCCGCGCGCGGGGGTCAACGCACGCGACAATTGTAGGACAATATTGTCAGGGGGTCTGTTCGGCAGTGCTGGCGATGGGATGCACGCTGGCAGCTTTCTTCATGTCGTCCTGATGCACCAGCTGGCCGTCCACGGTGGCGCCCAGCTGCATCTCTATGAGCTTGTAGTGCAGATTGCCACGAACTTTCGCGTTCGCGGCCAGTTCTACCTTGTGAGATGCGAACACGTCGCCTTCCACCAACCCGTTGATCACCACGTTGGGCACCCGTACCTCGCCCGCCACACAGCCTTCCTCGGTGACGATCAGCGTTGCCTTCTCCTCGTCGGCCACCACGTTGCCGGTGACCTTGCCGCTGACATAGATCTGGTCCACGAACTTGATGTCGCCGGTGACCTCGGTCTGGGCCGCAATCAGCGTCACCCCTTTTTCGATGCCTTTTCGAGCCATGTCCATCCTCACTCGTTGCTGTGTGCGTATCTCACCGCCTGGCGTATAAGTCTAGCGTCCCTGGGACACCCTGCCGCTGGCGGGCGGCTACGACTCCTGCGCGGCCGGCCAGGGAAACGCCGTCTGTACAGCCTCTTTTCCCTTCTGCGCCGCTGTCACGAGGATCTGCTGAGCCAGAAAACCCTCCGGCAGCCTCATCTGTCCGGTCAGATTCTGAAAGTACCGGAACCGGAATTTCAGAGGATACGTCGTCTGATCGGTCAAATCTGTGAGGGACAGCACTTGCCGCTCCAGCGCCGTTGCCACGGCTTCCCCGCCCGGCGAGGCCGCACCCGGCCCATCACCGTCGACGCCCACCACGTCTATACGCAGGTCGCCACTGATGTAACTGCGGCGCAGCGCCACCTGCGTGAGCAGAAGATCATAGTTGTACACGCCCGCGGTGCCGGTGGCGGTCAGCTCCAGCTCAGCCACCTTCAGGCCTTCCGGCAGCTCTCCCGGCGCCATGAGGTTCTTGTAGAACGTCACCTCTTCCTTGAGGGCCACCAGCTCGCTGTGATTGGCCGTGATGTCCTGACGCAGCACGTCGGCGGCGTCCCGCTGCACGTCCGCGCGCAGTCGCTCGTCCACCACCTGGCGTTGCAGCACGTCAATGGCTTCCCGCGCATCGGCCAGCTCGACGTTCAGCGTTGCGTTGGCCGATCGGTCCACCTGCGCGTTATGCCAGCCGAACCAGTAGCCTCCCAGGCCGCCGGCAACCACAAGCACCGCCACGGCTCCCGCCACCACCGGCCGGCGCCACGGGCGTTCCGCAACCACCACCATCCTGGGCGTTCCAAGACGCCTTTTCATTGCCGCGAACACAGACATTTATACAAGTATAATAGGTACCGTTCTCAAGACCGTGCAGAACCGCGTCTGAAATTTCCACGCTTTTCCATCGAGGTGTTCCGCGGTCGCCTGGCCACCGCCAACGCATTGCCGCAACTGGCGTTGATGGGCATGCTCACCGGCCTGGTCGCGGCGGCGGTGATCATAGCATTCCGCTCGCTCATCGAAGGCGGCGGTGCGCTCATTCTCACCGGCTCGGCGGAAGACTTCGAAAGCCTGGGTGTCGTTGCCCGCGTTGCGCTCGTCATGGCGGGCGCCGTGCTGCTTGCACTGCTGCTGCGCCGCTACCGGCCGTCCGCACGGCGCGTAGGCGTGGTGCACGTCATGGAGCGCCTCAGCCGCCATCAGGGTTATCTGCCCCTGAAGAACGCGATGATCCAGTTTTTCGGGGGCGCCATCGCTTTGCTCAGCGGCCAGTCCGGTGGCCGGGAAGGCCCGGCGATCCACCTTGGCGCCACCACCGCAAGCCTCTTCGGCCAGGCGGCGCGGCTGCCCAACAACAGCATCCGCACCATGGTCGCCTGCGGCACGGCAGCCGCCATCGCCAGCAGCTTCAATACGCCCATCGCCGGGGTCATCTTCGCGATGGAAGTTGTGATGATGGAATACACCATTGCCAGCTTCACGCCGGTGATTCTGGCCGCCGTGTCTTCGACGCTGGTGACCCGCTGGGTGTACGGTGCGGAACCGGCGTTTACCGTACCGCCGCTGCAGATGTACTCGCTGATCGAGCTGCCTTACCTCATTGTGGCGGGCCTGCTCATCGGCGCTTTCGCTGCCGGTTACATCCAGCTCATCCAGGCCTTCGCCCGCCTGGTGAACGTACCGTTCTGGCTGCGCATGCTCATTGCCGGCGCGCTCACGGCAGCCTGCGCCATCGTGGTGCCCGAGGTCATGGGCGTTGGGTACGACACCGTCAACGCCATCATGCTCATGCAGGTGCCCGTGTTCATCCTCGTGCTGCTCGCTCTCACCAAGGCACTCACCAGTGCGGCAGCCGTAGGATTCGGCATGCCGGTGGGCCTGATCGGTCCCACCATGGTTATCGGCGCTTGCCTGGGGGGTCTCTTTGCGTCGCTGCTGAACCAGTGGCCGGGGGTGGACGTGTCCGTGGGTTTTTACGTGATGCTGGGGATGTGCGCCACCATGGCCGCGGTGCTGCAGGCTCCGCTGGCAGCGCTGATGGCGGTGCTGGAAATGACCGGCAACACATCCATCATTCTGCCCGCCATGCTGCTGATTGTGGTGGCCACGCTCGTAACGAGTGAACTGTTCAAACAGAAGTCCGTGTTCATCACAACTCTCAACACGCTCGGGCTACAATACCCGCCGAGCCCGGTGGCGTTGCATCTGCAGCGCATCGGCGCTACAGCCATCATGGACCGCTCGTTCACGCGCCTGCCCGCGAAGATCAGTCACCAGCGCGCCGTGGACGTAGTCGAAGCCCGGCCCAACTGGATTCTCGTCGAAGACGACGAGCATGAAATCCGGGCGGCCCTGAATCCGAGTGACCTCGACGCGTTCATGCAGGAGCGAGGTCAGGGGGAGGAGGAGATCGACCTTTTCCGCCTGCCCGGGGCGCGCCTGGACGTCACTTCCGTCGACTCGCAGGCCACGGCCCTGCAGGTGCAGGAAGCGTTGTCCAAGGCAGATGTGCAGGCATGCTGCGTCACACGCATGTCGGCCCCCATGATCAAACCCGTCATCGGGGTGGTGACACAGAATCATCTGGACAATTACCGGAACCGAAGCGAATGACGCTCTACCTTTGGATCAAAGCCTTTCACGTAATCGCCGTGGTGACGTGGTTTGCGGGCATCTTTTATCTGCCGCGTCTGTTCATCTATCACGCTGACGCAACAGACGCGGTGAGCCGCGAGCGCTTCAAGGTCATGGAGCGCAAGCTGTACCGCATCATCATGAATCCGTCGATGATCGTCGCCGTAGTCCTGGGGCTGTGGCTGCTGGTGCTGCGCTGGCAGGCGTACGCGGGGCAGGGCTGGCTGTGGGTGAAGGTGGCGCTGGTTGTGGTGCTGATCGGTTACCACCACTATTGTCTGCGCATCATGAAGGCGTTCGCGCGTGACGAGGTGATCCACGACGGCCGCTTTCTGCGCATCTTCAACGAAGTCCCCGCCCTCGTGCTGATCGGATCCGTCGTCCTGGTCATCGTCAAACCGTTTTAGACACACACTCTCCGAGGCTAGACACCCATGGATAGAAGCACATCCAGCCGGCTCATCGGCCGCGCGCAACAGAGCATTCCGGGCGGCGTGAACTCGCCGGTGCGCGCCTTCACGGGCGTGGGCGGCGATCCGGTGTTTTTCGCGCGCGGTGAAGGCCCGCATCTTTATGATGTGGACGGCAATCGTTACATCGACTACGTCGGTTCCTGGGGGCCGATGATTCTCGGCCACGCGCATCAGCCCACCGTGGCTGCGGTGGTCGCGCAGGCCGAGCAGGCGCTTGGCTTCGGCGCGCCGACGGAGGCCGAAATCGACCTGGCCGAGCGGGTGATCGACATGGTGCCCGGTATCGAGAAGGTGCGCATGGTGAACTCCGGCACGGAAGCCACCATGTCCGCCATTCGTCTGGCCCGCGGCTTCACGGGCCGCGATCTGATTCTCAAGTTTGCCGGCTGTTACCACGGGCACAGCGACTCGCTGCTGGTGAAAGCCGGCAGCGGCGTGCTGACGCTCGGCATTCCCAACTCCCCGGGCGTCCCCGAGGCCATTGCATCCAACACGTTGACGGTACCGTTCAATGATCTGGAAGCCGTGCGCGCGGTCTACACTGAGTACGCCGGCAGAATCGCATGCACCATTCTCGAACCAGTGGCGGGAAACATGGGCTGCATTCCACCCCAGCCCGGCTACCTGGAAGGCTTGCGGGAGATCACGGCCGCCGATGGTTCCGTGCTGATCTTCGACGAGGTCATGACCGGTTTCCGGGTGGCGCGTGGCGGCGCCCAGGCAGCCTACGGCGTCACGCCCGATCTAACCACTCTCGGCAAGATCGTCGGCGGCGGCCTGCCCGTGGGCGCCTTCGGCGGCCGCGCCGACATCATGACCTGCATAGCGCCGGAAGGCCCCGTGTATCAGGCCGGCACGTTGTCCGGGAACCCCCTGGCAACGGCGGCAGGCAACACCATGTTGAGCCACCTCACCGACGAGCTCTACACAAAGATTGCCACGCAGACGGGCAAGCTCATGCACGGCCTGCTGGAACGCGCGCAGGCCGCAGGATTCCGCGTCGCCGGCAACCACGTGTGCGGCATGTTCTCGCTGTTTTTCGACGCCGAGGAGGTCACCAACTACGACCAGGTGGCCAACGCCAACATCGACCGCTTCAACCGCTTCTTTCACGGCATGCTCGATGCCGGCGTGTATCTCGCGCCCTCCGCGTTCGAAGCAGGCTTCGTATCCGTGACCCATGACGACGACGTCATTGCCGCTACCCTGGATACTGCGGAAGCGGTGCTGGCCGCGCTCGATTAACCAACGCTGATAAAAGGACCAAAGCCATGATCGACGTCTTCGGCCTGGGCAACGCCATCGTCGACACCGAAGTCGATGTAGACGACACGTTCCTGCACGACCAGGAGATTGCCAAGGGACACATGACCCTCATCGACTCGTCGCGTATGCAGGAGTTGCTGATCGCCCTGGACGGACAGCCCCTGCGGCGCTGCAGCGGCGGCTCGGCGGCCAACACCACCTACGCCGTGCAGGCGTTCGGTCATCGCACCAGCTACGGTTGCAAGGTATCCGACGACGAGGTGGGGCGGTTTTTTCTCACCGACATGGCGGGCGCCGGCGTACGCCTCAGTCCCAAAGCGGCTTCCAGCGGCGATCATTCCGGTCAGTGCCTGGTCATGATTACCCCCGACGCGGAACGCACCATGACCACCGACCTGGGCATCTCCAACAGCCTCAGCGTCGACGAGGTGAACTTCGACGACGTCAAGAGCGCCCGGTACTTCTACGTGGAGGGTTATCTCAGCTCATCTCCCACAGCCAGCGCAGCCGCCGTGCGCGCGAGAGAACTGTCTGAAGAACACCGCATAGCCACCGCTATTTCGTTGTCCGATCCTTCCATGGTGGAGTTCTTCCGCGATCCACTCACCAGCATGCTGGGCAACGGTGTGAGCGTACTGTTCTGCAACGAGGAAGAGGCATTGAACTGGGCCGGCACCGACCGCATCGACGTCGCCACCGCCGAGCTGAAAGACATTGGCGAAACGGTGTTTGTCACTCTCGGCGCGGCCGGCAGCCTGGCCATTCATCACGGCCAGGCAAGGGAAGTCGCAGGGGTGGCTGCCAGAGCGCAGGACACCACGGGGGCCGGAGACATGTATGCCGGCGCGGCGCTGGCTGCGCTGTGCGACGGTGCAGAACCTGCCGAGGCCGCACGCTTCGGCAATCACTGCGCAGCTCGCCTCGTCGAGCACATCGGTGCGCGCCTGCCCGGCGCCGACGCCTATCAGGCGCTACGCCAGAGCTTCAACTGACAAGCCCGGTCAGCGCCCTGCCGCGGCGGCGGGTGGCGACACGCCCCAGGCAGTGAGTGCCTGCTCGATACGCTCCAGGCCCAGCCGCAGGTTGTCTTCAGACGTGGTGTAGGCAAAGCGCACAAAACGCTCCGGCGTCTGCCGGCCGAAGTCGTGTCCGGGCGTGGCCGCAACGTGAAACTCCTCCAGCAACCGGTGGCAGAACACATCGCTGGCAAGCCCCGTGTGGGACACATCGACGTAAAGATAGAAAGCCCCGTCCGGAACCACCGGGATGCTGAAGCCGAGTCGTGTCAGACCCTCGCTGAGAAGGGCACCCCGCCGGGCAAACACGCCGGCCCGCTCACGGTGTACCGCGAGCGCGTCATCCCCGAACGCCGCCAGCGCCGCCCGCTGCGCCGGCGCGCTGGGACAGATGAACAGGTTCTGCGCGAGGCGCTCGGCACCATCCGTCAGTGTTTCCGGCAACACGATCCAGCCGAGACGCCAGCCCGTCATCCCGAAAAACTTGGAAAAGCTGTTCAGCACGATGAGATCGTCGGCCACGGCAAGACCGGTGGCATAAGGCGGCTGTGGCACCAGACCCTGATAGATCTCGTCGAGAATGACCACGCCGTCGCGGGCCCGCACCGTTTCGGCAACCTCAGCAAGCCCTTCGCGAGCCAGCATGGTGCCGGTGGGGTTTGCCGGTGAAGCCAGCAGCACACCCCGGGTGGTCGGGCCCCACGCCGCGGCGACACTGGCAGCGGTGGGCTGATAGCGATCCGCTGCGCGGACGATGAGGGGCACGGGCACGCCGCCCACCACCCGCACGAACACCTCGTTGCAGGGATAGCCCGGATCGGTAACCAGAAGCTCATCGCCCGGATTGAGCAGCAACGCCGCAAGCAGCGTCAGGCCCCCGCTTGCGCCCGCCGTCACCAGGATGCGTTCCGGCGTCACGGTGACCCCCAGCGTCGCGTAGTGCCCGGCAATCGCCTCGCGCAATTCCGGCAGGCCGGCGGCCGGTGTGTAACGGGTGAAACCTTCCTCGAGGGCGGTTTCGCCGGCCCGGACAATCGGCTCCGCCGTCGTAAAATCGGGCTCGCCCACCTCGAAATGCACCACGCGCTCGCCCGCCCGCTCGAGGGCCGCCGCGCGGTCGAGCACCTGCATCACACGGAACGGTTGTATGTGGGCGAGTCTGTCTGCAGGGGTAGCCATGGCGCGGGATTCTAGCGCAATCGGCGCCCGCCCGTAGGCGCTTTCCCGCCTCGGCATCGGGAGCCGGCAGGCGGCGCAACCGTCTGTTTTACCTTGCGCAAATCTTCATTATCTGGATATGGTGTTCCGAAATCGGTTCTGGTAGCTTACGCGCCCTTCGAAGTTCGGGCGCTCATTTGCCCGTGCTGCTACCGGTACAGAAAGGATGGATCATGGCCGCGAAAGCAAAGACCGCTACCACGAAGAAAACCACCACCTCCAAAGCCAGCAAGACCACGAAGACGACCAAGACCACCGCCAAGAGCAAAACGCCCGCCACCAAGAAGACCACGCGCACCAAGGCGAGCACGACCACCGGTAAAGCGTCAGCGAAAACCCCCGCCGCCAAGGCGAAAACCACGCCACGGTCGCGCAGCAAGGCGAAAACTCAGCCCATCGACTCGCAGTTCCGCAACTTCACGCCCTACGAGCCCAAGAAGTCGGAACTGTACATGAGCGATGCGCAGCTCGAGCACTTCAAGGGCATTCTGCAGAACTGGCGCCACGAGCTGATGGAAGAGGTGGACCGCACCGTTCACCACATGCAGGACGAAGCGGCCAACTTCCCGGATCCGGCCGATCGCGCCACGCAGGAAGAGGAATTCAGCATCGAGCTGCGTACCCGCGACCGCGAGCGCAAGCTCATCAAGAAAATCGACCAGACCATCGACCGCGTAGACGCGGAAGACTACGGCTACTGCGACACCTGCGGCATCGAGATCGGCCTGCGCCGCCTCGAAGCGCGCCCCACGGCCACGCAGTGCGTGGACTGCAAGTCGCTGGACGAGATCAAGGAAAAGCAGATCCGCGGCTGACCGCCGGCCGGCGGCAGTGAAAGGCCGCTTCGCTCCCTCTCCTTCCGGCCCTCTCCACATGGGCTCGTTGCTGACCGCTGTGGCGAGCTACCTGGACGCGCGCCAGCACGGCGGCCAATGGCTGGTACGCATCGACGACCTGGATCAGCCGCGAACGGTGCCCGGCGCCACTGACGCTATTCTGGCTGCGCTGCATGCTCACGAACTGGTGCCGGACGGACCCGTCGACTACCAGTCATCCCACCACTCGCAGTACGCCGCTGCCGCGGACAAACTCAGCGACGATCTGTTCTTCTGCACCTGCACCCGCGCTCAGCTACGCGGCCTCAACGTGTACCCCGGGATCTGTCGTGAAGCACGGCATCCCGCGGATGACGCAGCGGTACGGCTGCGCGCCAAGGCCGAGCGCTTTGTGCTGCACGACGAACTGCAGGGCGCCCGCGACATCGACACGGTTCGCGACGTGGGCGATCTCATCGTGCGACGGCGCGACGGTCCCTGGGCCTACAACTTCGCCACTGCCATCGACGATGGCGGCGTATATGACCGGGTCGTGCGCGGCGCCGATCTGCTCGACGTCACCGCCGCGCAGGTGGCCATCATGCACCGCCTTGGTCTGCAACCGCCGGTGTATGCGCACGTGCCGGTGCTGTCGTTTCCCGATGGCCGGAAGCTGTCGAAACAGAACCGGGCCGTGCCCCTCGATAACCACCGCGCGACAGACAACGTCGCGTACGTACTGTCTCAGCTGGGCCTCGATACGCGCAGCGCAAAGGCGCAAACGCCGGGTGAATGGCTGCGCTGGGCCCTGCCTCGATTCACGCTGAGCGGTGTGCCACAGCGGCTCGAACCCTTTCCCCGGACCGAGCCGCCCGACTGACGGACAAGGCATGGGTCTGCTACCATGCCGCGTCATGAACGATGTAACGGTGATTGACGAGCAGCGCGCCCGCGCGGAAGCCATGGCGCTGTCCCTCGTCGAGCACGGCATACACGCCAACGCCACAACAACCCTGGCGGAAGCGTCCGATGACGCCTGCTTGATTGTGCTCGATCATCTCGTTGAAGAGCGCCTCGCGGAGCTCGCGAAACACGTGCCGGTCATCGTCACTACCGAAACCGGCAGCATCGCCGCAGCCGTCGCCGCCATGCAGCAGGGCGCAGCCAACTACCTGCCACTGCCTCTGGATGGCGCCCAGCTGGTTGCCGCCGTAGAGCAGGCCCGCCAGCGACAGCCACAACCCCGCAGTCTCGCGAGCTTTCCGATGATCGGCGACTCGGTTGCCATGCGCAGCCTGAAAGAAGCCATCGCGAAGACGGCGCCCACCGATTCCACCGTGCTGGTCCTCGGCCAGTCGGGCACCGGCAAGGAACTGGTGGCCCGGGCCCTGCACGCTGCCAGCCAACGCGCCGGCGCGCCCCTGATTTCCATCAACTGCGCCACCGTGCCGGCCGATCTCATCGAACACGAGCTCTTCGGCTCGGAAGGCATCGCCGGCACCGGCGCCCAGCCGGGGCTCATCGACACCGCCAACGGCGGCACCCTGTTCCTGGACGAGGTGGCCGAGCTGCCCAGTCCTGCACAGGCCCGCCTGTTGCGGGTTCTGAACGGCGAACACCGCCGCGTCGGCAGCTCCGTCACCCGGCCCGTAGACATCCGCGTGATCGCGGCGACGCATCAGAATCTGCCTCAGCTCGTCGAAGCCGGTAACTTCCGCCAGGACCTCTACTACCGTCTGAACGTCGTCTGCTTCGACATTCCTCCGCTGTGCAACCGCCCCGAAGACATCATGCCCATTGCCAACTCGTTGCTGCAGCGCAGCTGCCAGCGACTGGGCAAGGCGGGGTTGCACTTCTCGCCGGACGTGCAGGCCGTCATGCTGGCGTATCACTGGCCCGGTAACGTACGCGAGCTGGAAAACGCCGTGGAGCGGGCCGTGATTCTCAGCGACGACGATGGCGAGATCACACAGCAGCTTCTGGCCATCGAGCTGTCAGCCAATGCGCCCAGTGTAAGTAGTCCCGGCGGTGCTTCCGAAGCGACCTCGCTCGAAGACTACTTCGTCAAATTCGTGCAGGAACACCAGGACAACCTCACGGAAACGGAGCTGGCCGAAAAGCTCGGCATCAGCCGCAAGAGCTTGTGGGAACGCCGGCAGCGTCTGAACATACCGCGCCGGAAGACACGCAAACGCGGCCGCCGCGTCGACACCGGCCCCGAGACGGATGCATCCGGGGACGCCGTGAGCAAATGACACCGCACCACACGCATGCCGAAGCAAACACAGGCTGCGACAGACCGTCGTCGCGATAAACCGACCCCGCAACAAGCAGTGACAACCCATTGACCACCCCCGCGCCTTCACGCATCAGCGATCACGGCATTGAAACCAGTGCCCTTGACCGCAACGCGATCAACGTTGTTACCACGCTCCGCGAAGCCGGCTTCGAGGCTTACCTCGTCGGCGGTTGCGTGCGCGATCTGCTGTGCGGCTCGCAGCCCAAAGACTTCGACGTCGCCACCGACGCCACGCCCGAGCAGATAAAGGGTCTCTTCAGGCGCGCGCGCATGGTCGGGCGGCGCTTTCCCATTGCCCATGTGCGATTCGGTCGGGAGATCATTGAAGTATCCACCTTTCGCCAGGGCCTCACCGACGAAGTGGAAACCAACGCGCAGGGCCTCATCGTCAAGGACCGCGCTTTCGGCACTCTCGCAGAAGACGCCTTTCGTCGCGATTTCACCATCAACGCGCTGTACTACGATGTGGCGTCGAACGAGATCATCGATTACGTGGGTGCCATGGCCGACATCGAGGCGCGCAGCCTGCGGTTCATCGGCGAACCCGGCGATCGCCTCGCAGAAGACCCCGTGCGCATGCTGCGCGCCATCCGCTTTGCGGCCAAGCTCGACTTCGAGCTGGACCCGGAGCTGCCGGAGTTTTTCGAAGACGTGGCAGAACGCCTCGAGGGCATTCCCAGCGCGCGGCTGTTCGACGAGTTTCTCAAGATGTTTCTGTCGGGTTACGGCGCGCCCGTGTGGGAAATCCTCAGTGAAACGCCGCTCGTGCGCAGCCTCTTTCCAAGCTGCAACCCCGACAACCCGCTGGTGCTGGCCGCCATGCGCAACACCGACGAACGCGTTGCCGCCGACCAGCCGGTCACCCCTGGCTTTCTCATCGCGGTGATCCTCTGGGACGATTTCAAGGCGCGCAACGACCACGACAATCCCAAGGACACGCCCGGCGTGGCGTACGAACTGGCCATGGACACGCTGGCGGTGCAACAGCAGCACATCGCGGTCCCCCGACGCTTCAGCTCTTTTGCGCGCGAGGTATGGCAACTGCAGTCCAAGCTCGTCGAGCGCTCGCCGCGCAACGTCAAGCGGCTCCTCGCCCACAAGCGCTTCCGCGCGGCCTTCGATTTTCTGCTGCTGCGCGGCCGGGAGGATCAGAGCCTCGCCGCGAAAGCCAAATGGTGGGAAGAGATCCAGACCCTGGACGGGAGCGCGCAGGACACCATGATCGACGCGCTGCCGAAGAACGGTAAAGGTAGGGGCAAGAAACGCCGGCGCCGACGCGGGGGCAACGCGCAGAGTGGCAACCAGAGCCCCGGCTACTACGATTCGCCCGGCGTCGAGTCACGCGCCATCGAACCACCCTTTCGCGACTATTGAACGGTCAGGCCACCATCCCTGAGGAAAGCGCGGCCGCGCCGCTCAGGGACGTGCCCGCGTCTGTCACGCAGCTCGTCGCCAGTGCGCAGGCGCAGCACCCGCTGCCGCGTTTCATTGCCGTGGAAGGTCCCATTGGCGCGGGCAAAACCAGCCTGGCCCGCCGCCTCGCCGAAAGCCTCCGCTACGGTACCTTGCTGGAGCCGGTGGCCGACAACCCGTTCCTCGACCGCTTCTACGCCGACGGTCGTACGCAGGCCCTGCCCACGCAGCTGTTTTTTCTCCTGCATCGGGTGCGTCAGGTCACCGATCTGAAGGCAGACGATCTGCTCGGCCCGAACCTGGTGGCCGACTTCATGATCGAGAAAGACGAGTTGTTCGCCCGGCTCACGCTCGAAGAAGCCGAGTACGAGCTGTACCGTCAGATACAGCAGAGCCTGCACATCGAAGCGCCTGCACCGGATCTCGTCGTCTACCTGCAGGCACCCACGGAGGTGCTGCAGCGGCGCATCCAGAGCCGCGGCATCCGTTTCGAGCAGAACATTGCCGACGACTACCTGGAAGCGCTGGTCAACGCGTACACCGAGTTCTTTCACTACTACGACGACGCGCCGCTGCTGATCGTGAACGCCACGGAGATCGATTTCGTGCACAACGACGAGCACTTCGAACAGCTGCTCGCCCAACTCCTGCACATGGAAGGCACACGACAGTTCTTCAACCCCAACCCCACGCTTCTTTGAGCACCGTGTAGCCCTTGTATGAAACCGCCTCCCCGTGACGACCATCACAGGCAAACGCGCGCGGTCCTGCCACGATTGGGCTGCAGGAACCGTGCCCGGCGCGGGCATCAATCGCAAATGCTGGACGCAGCCCCCCCGCTGACATAAAAACAACAATCAGCAACGAGCCCCCCCCATGTTCATTACCAACTCGATCGCCAAGCTGCACAACGAACTCGACGCAATCCGCTTCTCTGGCGGACGCCGCCGCTGTGTCAGCCTGGTTACGCTGCGCGGCGGTTTGCACGACGGGCACGGCGCCGTCATCAACGCAGCGCGCACCGTGAGTGATGTGCTGGTGGTGGCGCTGCTGCCGGAAGCTCCCGTGGCAAGCAGCGTGATCGTCGACGACGAGAACAACGTGGTCAGCGCCACGGAGTTTCACGACATCGGCTTTGTCGAGCAGCACGATGCGCAGATTTTCTTCAAGCCCACGGAAGAACTGCTGTTTCCCATAGACCGGGAGCCGCTGCTGGCGGTGACGTCCCCCGATACCGATACGCCGTTCGCATGCGAGGCGCACGCGCTGCTCACGCACCTGAAGATTCTCAATATCGTCCAGCCTGAGATCATGGTGTGGGGCGAGAAGAAGTTCATCGAGCACTTTCAGGTGCGCCGCCTGATCCGCGAGCTGGACATCCGCACGCAGCTCCAGTGCATCCCCACGGTCCGCCACGCCAACGGTGTACCGGTGGGCGACGAGGACAACGCGCCCGAAAGCGCCGACGACGAAACGCTGCCGGTGCTGTACGAGACCATCAAAAACGCCGCCCACGCCATACGCTCCGGCGCGCGTAGCTTCGACAAGGTGGCCCGGACGGCGCGGCTTTCGTTGAAGCGTGCAGGCTTCGAAGTGAACTACTTCCACGTGCTGGACGAGGACACGCTGCAACCCGCAAGCGATGCCACCACCTATCGCATCGCCGCGCAGGTGACGCTGGACGGCCGTGCCTATGCGGACAGTCTGGGCCTGACTCTGTGAGACCGGCCGACGCGCAGGCGTGGCAGACCCTCGCCCGCTTGAGTGCCGCACTGCCCGCCACCCTGGACGCATCACACCCGTTTCGAGCACCGGCCGGCGCGTTACCGGCCCTGGCCGGCGTGCAGGTGGATCTCGCCCGCCAGCGAGTCACCCGGGACGTCACAAACGCCTTCGAAGCGCTCGCAGAGTCACTGCCCGAACGTATCAAAGCCATGCTCGCGGGCGAGCCGATCAACCATTCCGAGCAGCGCGCGGTGCTGCATGCTGCCCTGCGCGGCGGCGCTCCCAACGCCCCCGCCGCCGTGAACGACGCCGTTGCCGCCACGCTCACACGGATGCATGAAATCGCCGATGCTGTCCGCACCGGCGTCTGGCGCGGCTACAGCGGTAAACCGATCACTGACGTGGTGCAGATTGGCATCGGTGGCTCCCACCTCGGTCCGGAACTGGCTGTACGGGCCCTGGCAGGCCATGCCGTGGCCCCGCAGCGCATCCATTTTGTCGTCAATATCGACAGCGCCGATCTGCAGCAGACGCTCCGCCCCCTCAACCCCGAAACGACGTTGTTCATCATCGCGTCGAAATCTTTCGGCACCCTGGAAACGCGCGTGAACGCGCAGACCGCGCGCAGCTGGTTTCTGGAGCGCACCCAGGCCCTCGATGGCTTGCCTCGCCATTTCATTGCCGTCAGCACCAACGTTGCCGCCGCTGCGGACTTCGGGCTGCCCGAAGAGAACCTGTTGCCACTGTGGGACTGGGTGGGAGGCCGCTTTTCGCTCTGGTCCGCCATCGGCCTGCCAATTCTTCTGAGTCTCGGCAGCGAACGTTTTCAGCAGTTTCTCGACGGCGCGAGAACCGTGGACGAACATCTGGCCTCCGCCCCGGTGGCCGGCAACGTGCCCGCGCTGCTGGGGCTCCTCGGAATCTGGAACACGAACTTTCTCGGCGCGCAGAGCCACGCGATCCTCTGCTACGACGAGCGCCTGGCGCTGTTGCCGCAGTATCTGCAGCAGCTGGAGATGGAGAGCAACGGTAAGTCTGTGCAGCTCGACGGCAACGCCGTCGACTACCAGACCATGCCGATTCTCTGGGGCGGCGTTGGTACGCAGGGGCAACACGCCTACCATCAGCTGCTGCATCAGGGCACACGGGCCTTCACGGCCGATTTTGTACTCGTGGGGCACGATCCCGACGCCATCCGCAGCCATCACGACTGGCTCCTTGCCAACGCGCTTGCGCAGGGGGAAGCGTTTGCCAACGGTTTTGTCGCCCCCGAGCACGAGCCTTATCGCAACGTGCGCGGGCAGCACGCGTGCACAACCCTGGTGCTGGACGAGCTGGGGCCCCGTCAGCTCGGCGCCCTGCTCGCGATCTACGAGCACAAGGTGTTCTGTCAGGGTGTGCTGTGGAACATCAACTCGTTCGACCAGTGGGGCGTTGAGCTGGGCAAGCGCCTGGCCGTCCCGGTGTACGAGCAACTCTCGGGACAGACAGCCACGGCCCACCCCGACGCCGCAACGCAGCAGCTGCTGGACATTCTGGCGCGTCCGCGCAGCCCCTCCTAGAAACCGTTAAACTCCTTAGCCCCGCGCGCGCCCCGGCGTGCGCGGCTTCAGTCTGTCAGCCAGGAGTTGCCATGAGCCAACAGTACGCCGTCCCGGAAAACATGGCGGAGCACGCCTTCATCAACGATGACCAGTATCGCGCCATGTACCAGCGGTCTATCGAAGACCCCGACGGGTTCTGGGCGGATCAGGCAGACAAGTTTCTCGACTGGCAACAGAAGTGGGAGACGGTCTCGGAAGCCAACCTGCCTGCAGGAGAGGTGGCCTGGTTTCTGGGCGGGCAGCTCAACGCCAGCGTCAACTGCCTCGACCGGCACCTGCCGGAGCGTGCCAGCCAGACCGCCATCATCTGGGAAGGCGACGAGCCCGACCAGGCTGAGCACATCACCTACCAGCAGGTGGCGGACGCCGTGGGGCGCCTGGCCAACGGCCTGCGGGCACGGGGCGTCAAAAAAGGCGACCGCGTCTGCATCTACATGCCCATGATTCCCGAGGCGGCCTACGCCATGCTCGCCTGCGCCCGCATCGGCGCCATTCACAGCGTGGTGTTCGGCGGTTTTTCACCCCAGTCGCTGAAGGACCGTATTCTCGACTCGGACTGCCAGACGCTGATCACCGCCGACGAAGGCGTTCGCGGCGGCAAGGTGGTACCGCTGAAAGACAACGCCGAAGCGGCGCTGGCCGCCTGTCCGAACGTGCATACGGTTGTCACGGTACGCCGCACCGGCGGCAACGTGCCGTGGCAGGAAGGCCGCGACGTCTGGTACCACGAACTCACCGAAGGACAGGACACCCATGCGGAGCCGGAAGTGATGGACGCGGAAGATCCGCTGTTCATCCTCTACACC
>CAZYYJ010000093.1:0-20437 GCA_964651595.1 uncultured Pseudomonadales bacterium
AGAGCGATGGCATGGAAGCGATCAAGCGCATGTTCACGCCGGAGTTCCGCAACCGTCTGGACGCCATCGTGCAGTTCGGCAGCCTGCCCATGGAGGTGGTGAAGACTGTCGTGGACAAATTCCTCACCGAGCTACAGGCGCAACTGGACGACAAGCGCGTCATGCTGGAAGTGGACGACGATGCCCGCGAGTGGCTTGCGAAAGAGGGCTACGACGAAAAAATGGGCGCACGCCCCATGCAGCGTCTGATACAGGACCGCATCAAGAAACAGCTTGCCGAGGATCTGTTGTTCGGGGATCTGTCGAAAGGCGGGGGAACCGTGCGGATCTCCGTGCTGGACGACGATCTGCACATCGAGGTGCTGAGCCTGGTCGAGGCCTGACCCCTTACATCCGGAAGGTAATGCGGCCTTTGGAGAGGTCGTACGGGGTCAGCTCCACCTTCACTTTGTCACCGGTGAGAATGCGGATGTAGTTCTTCCGCATCTTGCCGGAGATGTGTGCGGTGACAACGTGCCCGTTGTCCAGCTCCACACGAAACATGGTGTTCGGCAGCGTGTCTACCACGGTGCCGTCCATCTCTATCTGTTCTTCTTTCGCCATAAAACGCTGCGTTCGGTTAGCCGTTGCGGAAAAGTCGCGCATTCTGCCGAAAATCGCCTGCGTTAGCCACCCGCGTTGTGTTCATTTCACGCGCAGCCAGCGATCGTTGACGAACATTTCCGTCGGCCGGTACTGCGTTTTGTAGTTCATCTTGTCGCAGTCTTTGATCCAGTAACCCAGATACAGGTAGTCCAGCCCCCAGAGCTGGCACAGTTCTATCTGCTTGAGAATGCTGAGCGTGCCGAGGCTGCGCCGATCTTCGCCGGGTTCAAAAAAGGTGTAGATGGCTGACAAGCCGCTGGGTTGCTTGTCGGTAACCGCCACGCTGAGGAGCTTGTCGCCTTCGTACAACGTCACAAACACGCTCTGAGACCACGGGCTCAACAGGAAGGAACGATACTGATCCTCACTGGCCGGATACATGTCACCGTCAGCGTGACGCAGGCTGATGTAGCGTTCGTAGAGGTGGTAGTGGCGGCGGCTGAAGGTGGCGTCTTCGATACGCAGCGTGAGGTCTTCGTTGCGGGACAGCACCCGGCGCTGCGAGCGCCTGGGCTGGAAGTCGGCAACGGGCACGCGCGTGGGAATGCACGCCTGGCAGTCGACACAATGGGGACGGTAGAGATGACTGCCGCTGCGGCGAAAGCCCTGATCCGTGAGGATCTGGTACGTATCGGTTGTGATGATCTGCCTTGGGTCGAAGAACAGCGTCTGGGCGTTGTTGCGACTGAGGTATGAGCAGGGGTGCTTCGGCGTCAGAAAGAACTGCACCAACTCCTCGTCAGGACGATTTTCGTCTCGCATCGCCGTACCGCTAAACGCTCGCGGCGAGCTTAGCCAAGCTCTCGTGCAAAGGCCAGGGGCCGGTTTTTGTCCGTTCGAGCGGGTTGCGGGCCAGATCGGCGAGAAACTCGCTGCGCGGGATTTCGATAACGCCAAGGCTGGCGAGGTGCGGGTTCTGCAGCTGACAATCTATGAGGTGAAACTCCCAGGCCTGGAGTTGCACGTGCAGCGCATGAAACGCCACCTTGGAAGCGTCCGAGACGCGGGAAAACATGGATTCGCCGAAGAAATACCGCCCCAGCGACACGCCGTACAGGCCACCCACGAGCTGATCCGCCTGCCACACTTCCACGGAGTGGGCAAAGCCGGCGTGATGCAGCTGGCCGTAGGCCTTGCGCAGGGCCGGGGTGATCCAGGTGCCGTCAGCCCTGGACCGCGGGCCGCTGCAGCCAGCCACCACAGACTCGAACGCGCTGTCCACCCGCACGTCGAAGCCCGCGTTGCGGATACGTTTCGTAAGGCTTCGACTGCGACGCATCTGCCCCGGCGTTATGACGGCCCGGCGGGCAGGGCTCCACCACAGAACGTGCTCGTCGTCGCTGTCGAACCAGGGGAAAATGCCGTGTGCGTAGGCAGTGAGCAGCCACTCCACGGTGAGCGCACCGCCGGCAGCCACGAGACCGTCCGGTTCGGCCAGCGCGTGATGCGGGTCCGGAAACCCGACCGGGTCCGGCGCGAGCAGCGGCAGCGACGGCACAGGGGCCGGGGCTTAGCTCAACAGGGCCAGAAAGGGCCCGCTGCCCGCATGAGGGGTGATGACCTCGGCCAGAGTGCGGCCGTCTTTCGCGGTGGCGTCAACGCGACCACCGGTGGCCTTGAAACGCTCGATGAAGCGAGCGAAGTCGTCTTCGCGCATGCTGCGGTAGGCATGCAGGAGGCGGCTGAAATCGGGGTCTTCGTCGCCCATGGGGGCTTTGTTCAGGAACGATTCAATACGCTCGTCGTCCCATACTTCGTCGACGACCTTGGCTTTGTCTGGACGCATGGCGTGGCCTGGTGAAAATAGTGCAGAGCGCTAGTGTACTCGATCGCAGGTGGTGGCGCTCGCGCAAGCTAGAAATACATTTCGTAAGGTGAATTAAGAGATTGATTTTACAGCCAAAATACGCATCTTCGTTTGAGAGTTGCCAGCCCCGGGCGTACACTTGGGCGCAGTATCGAACGTGAAAGGACCCCCTGTGTCGACACCGCTCACGCTGCGCGTGGTGCCCGTTCGCGAGCTGTGCCTCGTGGGCCTGGCCACCGTCGCGACGTTCTTCCTGCTGGCCATTGTCTCCTACTCACCAGCCGACCCCGGCTTCAGCTTTGCCGCCAGCTCCGCGCAGGCGCGCAACCTGGTGGGAACCAGCGGCGCTTACTTTGCAGATCTGGTGCTGTACCTGTTCGGCTACGTGGCGTATCTGCTGCCTGCCGCCCTGGTGCTGCTGTGCCTGCGGCTGTTACGGGGTGTGCCTGCTTTTCCCGGTGGTTTCTGGCTGATGGTGCGCAGCTCGGGCTGGCTGTGCGTCTGTGTGTGCGGATGCATTCTGTTGCATCTGCATTCAGCGCCGACCACGGCATTGCCCGCGGGTCCCGGTGGTATTGTCGGGCAGTGGCTCAGTGCCGAAGGCGCGGTGGTTTTCGGTTGGGTGGGCCTTACGGTGCTGTGCGCCGCCGGTGCCATCATGGGTTTGCAGGCTGCAGCGGGCTTCTCGTGGCTGGAGGTGGCCGAGTTCACCGGTCGGCAGCTTTTCAACGGTGCCCGCTGGAGCATGGCCGCCTACGACGCCCAGCGGGATCGCTGGCAGGCACGGCGCGCACGACGGGCGGCGGAACGGGATGCAAAGGTGTCGGCCGCGCCCCGGCGGGAGATTGCGCTCCCTGCGCCGGGAGACATTGTCGATGCCACTCCGCAAGCCGTTCCCGCGGCGAAAGTGAAAGCGTCGGTGGCAAAGAACAAGACCGCACCGCAGATTCTG
Organism: uncultured Pseudomonadales bacterium; assembly: GCA_964651595.1. GTDB lineage: Bacteria > Pseudomonadota > Gammaproteobacteria > Pseudomonadales > Azotimanducaceae > UBA4421. The sequence continues at coordinate 3,405 of CAZYYJ010000093.1, forward strand.
CCGGCGGCCAAGGAAGGCGGCGGCGCTGTGCGTCAGCGACGCCTGTTCAACAGCAGTGCCACGGGCGAACTGCCCGCGCTCGATCTGCTGGATGAGCGGGATACACGGGAGGCTTCGGGCTATTCGGCCGACTCTCTGGAAGCGATGTCCCGGCAACTCGAGCTGAAGCTGGCCGATTTCGGCGTGGAAGCCGTGGTGGTATCGGTGCTGCCCGGGCCGGTAGTCACGCGCTTCGAGATACAGCCTGCCGCCGGTGTCAAAGTGCAGAAGATCAGCGGCCTTGCCAAAGACCTGGCGCGCTCGCTGGCCGTGATCAGCGTGCGCATCGTCGAGGTCATTCCCGGCAAGTCGGTTGTGGGCATAGAAATTCCCAACGAGCAGCGTGAGATGGTGCGCCTGAAGGAGGTGATCACGTCGGCCGCGTTCCAGGATGCACCGTCGCCGGTTTCCCTCGCGCTGGGCAAAGACATTGCGGGCGCCTCCGTGGTTACGGACATCGCCAAGATGCCCCACCTGCTGGTGGCGGGTACCACCGGCTCAGGCAAGTCGGTGGGTGTGAATGCCATGCTGCTGAGCATCCTCTTCAAAGCCACGCCGGAGGAGGTTCGTCTCATCCTCGTGGACCCGAAGATGCTGGAGCTGTCGGTCTACGAAGGTATCCCGCATCTCCTGGCACCGGTGGTGACGGACATGAAAGAGGCGGCCCACGCGCTCAACTGGTGTGTGGCCGAGATGGAACGGCGCTACAGGCTCATGGCTGCGCTGGGCGTTCGTAACCTGGCGGGCTTCAACAAGAAAGTGCGTGACGCGCGGGATGCCGGCGAACCTCTGCTGGACCCGCTGCACAAAGCCAATGATCTGCTGGAAGACGATCAGCCTGCGGAGCTGGGCCCGTTGCCCACCATCGTGGTGGTGATCGACGAGTTTGCCGACATGATGATGATTGTCGGCAAGAAGGTGGAGCAGCTCATTGCCCGCATCGCGCAGAAAGCCCGCGCCGCAGGTATACACCTGGTGCTGGCGACCCAGCGGCCGTCGGTGGACGTGATTACCGGCCTCATCAAAGCGAACATACCGGCGCGCATCGGTTTTCAGGTGTCGTCGAAGATCGACTCGCGCACCATTCTGGATCAGGGCGGAGCCGAGCAATTGCTGGGACACGGGGACATGCTGTTTCTGCCGCCCGGCACGGCGTTGCCGCAGCGCATCCACGGTGCCTTCGTGTCCGACGACGAGGTGCACCGGGTGGTATCCGACTGGAAGCAGCGGGGTGAGCCCGCCTACCTGGAGGAGATCGTCAGCGGCGACGTAGGCGACCTGCCGGCGCTGGACGGTGAGAGCGGCGGCGATACCGAGCAGGACGATGAGTTGTACGACGAAGCCGTCGCGTTTGTGCTGGAGTCACGGCGTGCGTCCATATCTTCCGTGCAGCGTAAGCTGAGAATCGGCTACAACCGTGCCGCGCGCCTCATCGAAGCCATGGAAGCTGCCGGCGTGGTGAGCCCGATGAACAGCAATGGCAGCCGCGACATTCTCGTGCCCAACCGTGAATAGGCACTGTCTCGTCATCGGGTTGGTGGGTGTGCTTCTGGCTGGCCCTGCGCTCGCCACGACGGCCGCCGGACCGCTGGTGGCCGAACAACAGGCAAGCGCCCAGCGGCTGCAACAGCGGCTCGCGGCTGCCGACGGTGTGGTAGCCGGCTTTACACAGGTGCTGATCGACAGCTACGGCCGCATGCTGGAAACCTCCGAAGGTCGCTTCTGGCTGGCGAAACCCCGTTTGAAGTGGGAAACGCTGGCGCCGTTTCCGCAGACGATCACCGTAGACGCCGCTCGTATCCGAATTTTCGATCCGGACCTTGAACAGGTTACCGAACGCGCGGTTGCGGATGAGGCCAATCAGGCGCCGCTGCTGCTGCTCACGCAGGGCGATGTCGCGGATGCGTTTCTGGTATCCAGCCTGGACGCGGAGGCGGGCGCCGATGAGGTTGCTGAAGCCTTCCGGCTGCGTCCGCGTTCCGACGAGGTGTTGTTCGAGCACATCGATGTGACTTTCTCCGAACGCGCGATACGGGAGATTCGCATTGTCGATCATGCGGGTCAGCAGACCGTGATTGCCTTCCGGGACATGACGCTGGGTGTGACCATCGAGCAGGGAACGCTGGAGCTCGACGTGCCCGCGGGCACTGACATTGTCCAGGGGTGACCTGTTCGCAGGCGAGGCGGCGGACTTTCGTCCGCTTGCCGAGCGTCTGCGCCCCGGCACGCTGGCAGAGTACGTCGGCCAGCGCCACCTGCTGCAGGCGGGCAAGCCCCTTGCGGCGCTCGCCGAGGGCGCGCCCCTGCACTCCATGGTGCTGTGGGGGCCGCCGGGTACCGGCAAAACCACGCTGGCAAAGTTGCTTGCTGCGCAGGCCGACGCGCACTTCATCAGCGTGTCGGCTGTGCTTGCCGGCGTGAAAGACATCCGCGATGCGGTGGCCCAGGCTGAGCAGCAACGGGCGCAGGGCCGGCGGACGGCGCTGTTTGTCGACGAGGTGCATCGTTTCAACAAGGCACAGCAGGACGCGTTTCTTCCCCATGTGGAAAGCGGTCTGGTCACCTTCATCGGCGCAACCACGGAAAATCCTTCTTTCGAGGTAAACGCAGCGTTGCTGTCGCGGGCGCGCGTGTACGTGCTGCAGGCGTTGCGTGCAGAAGATCTCGCGGAGCTTGCCCGCCGCGGTGCTGCCCACCTCGGCCGGGAACTCACAGACGATGGCTGCGAGCGTCTGCAGCAGGCTGCGGACGGCGATGCGCGGCGGCTCTTCAACGTGCTGGACCTGGCAGATCAGCTCACCGAAGGTGCGATCACGGCGGGTGCTGTGGATGCCGCTCTGGGTGATCAGGTGAGGCGTTTCGACAAAGGCGGCGACGTTTTCTACGAGCAGATATCTGCTCTGCACAAGGCGGTGCGGGGCAGCGCGCCGGACGCGGCGCTGTACTGGTTCTGCCGCATGCTCGACGGCGGTGCTGATCCGCGATACCTGGGCCGGCGGCTTCTGCGCATGGCGAGCGAAGATATCGGCAACGCCGATCCGCGCGCCCTGGAGATGGCCCAGGCGGCCCTGGCTACCTACGAGCGCCTCGGCAGCCCGGAAGGTGAGCTGGCCCTGGCGCAGCTCACGCTGTATCTGGCATCGGTGCCGAAAAGTGATGCCGCCTACAAGGCCTTCAATGCGGCCATGGCGTACGTGCGCGAAACCGGCTCGCTGGCGGTGCCCATGCACTTGCGCAATGCGCCCACCAACCTCATGAAAGCCCATGGCTACGGCGCTGACTATCGCCACGCGCACAACGAAGACACCCCGGAAGGCGCCTACGCGGCCGGGGAAAGCTACATGCCCGACGACGCTCCGCCGGCCGCTTTCTATGCGCCCACCGATCAGGGGCTGGAAGCCAAGATCCGCGCGCGTCTGGCACGGCTTGCTGCGCTGGACACCGCGGCGGACGGTGAGCGGGACCATGAGTAGCCTGCTGGTTTCTTCGTTGTGGGTGGCGGGCGGTGGTGCGCTGGGCGCCGCGGCACGATTTCTGCTGGCGGCGACGCTGTCGGCGGGTGGCCATGTGTTCCCTTGGGTGACGCTTGGCATTAACATCGCCGGCTCGCTCGCCATAGGCCTCGTGTGGGGATGGGTTGCGGGCGCGGAGTGGTTTCAGCAGTGGGGACGATTGTTTCTCGTCGTCGGCGTGCTCGGTGGCTTCACCACCTTTTCTACGTTTTCGCTGGAGGCACTTCTCATGCTGCAGGCGCAGCGTTACCTGGCCGTTGCGGGCTACGCCGCGGGCTCTGTGCTGCTGTGCATTGCCGGCGCGGGCGCCGGGTACCGGCTCGGTGAACTATTGAGATGAGTGAGGCATGTTAGATATCAGAGAACTGCGTGAGGACCCCGAGGCCTGCGCAGTCGCCCTGGAGCGGCGGGGATATAAGCTGGACGTGGCACGCTACGTGGCCCTGGAAACGCGGCGCCGGGATCTGCAGCAGGCGACAGAGCAGCTGCAGGCCGAGCGCAATGCGAAGTCCAAAAGCATTGGCCAGGCCAAGGCGCGGGGTGAGGACATTGCGCCGCTCGTGGCCGAGGTGGGCGACCTCGGTGACCGGCTGGAGGCGTCCAAAACGGACTTTGCGGCTCTGCAGGAGGAGCTGAACGAGCTGCTTCTGGGCATTCCCAATCTGCCCGATGCCAGCGTGCCGAGTGGCGCAGACGAAGCGGACAACGTGGAGCTGCACCGCTGGGGCAGCCTGCCGTCGTTCAATTTTGCGCCGCAGGATCATGTGGATCTCACTGCCGACGGCAGCATGGATTTCGATGCAGCCGCGAAAATCTCCGGCGCGCGCTTTGTGGTGATGCACGGTGCCGTCGCCCGTCTGCAGCGGGCGCTGACGCAGTTCATGCTGGACATGCATACGCAGCAGCACGGGTATCAGGAAGTGTACGTGCCGTACATCGTGAGCCCGGAGAGTCTGTACGGTACCGGTCAGTTGCCCAAGTTTGCCGAGGACCAGTTTGCCGTGGATGGCGGCAACTACCTCATACCCACCGCAGAAGTGCCGGTAACCAACATCTACCGTAACGAGATTGTCGAAGCGGACCAGTTGCCCATCAGACACGTCTGCCACACGCCGTGTTTCCGCTCGGAAGCCGGCAGCTATGGACGCGATACCCGCGGCATCATCCGCCAGCACCAGTTCGAAAAGGTGGAGCTGGTACAACTGGTGCGTCCGGAAGAGAGCTGGCAGGCGCTGGACGCGCTGACGGGGCACGCCGAAGCGGTGCTGAAGGCGCTGGAGCTGCCCTACCGCGCGGTGGTGCTGTGCGGCGGTGATCTCGGCTTTGCGTCGGCCAAGACCATTGATCTCGAAGTGTGGCTGCCGGGACAGGATGCTTACCGGGAAATTTCGTCCTGCAGTAACTTCCTGGATTTTCAGGCCCGTCGTCTGCAGGCGCGCTACCGGCCCGAAGCCGGTGCCAAACCCGAGCTGGTGCACACGTTGAACGGCTCCGGTCTGGCGGTAGGCCGCACGGTGGTGGCCGTGCTGGAAAACTACCAGGACGGCGATGGCCGGGTGGCGGTGCCCGATGCGCTGGTGCCGTACATGGACGGACGCACGTACATCGAGCTGTAACGGTCATGTTCTTTCTGCCGCTGTTTCACAAGCTGGCCAACCGGCGCGTGCTGGTGATCGGCGCGGGCACAACGGCGACGCGGAAGCTGCGCTGGCTGGTACGCACTGAAGCCACGCTGACGGTCGTTGCCGACAAAGCTTCCGACGCCGTCCGTGCTTGGGCTGAAGAAGGCCTGCTCACGCTGGTGGAAGAGCGCATAGAGCGCAGGCATTTCGAGGGTGACGCGCTGGCTCTGGTGCTCTCGGCCACGGACGATGCGACAGTGAATCAATTCGTGTACGACGAGGCGGTGAAGCGCAACGTGCCGGTGAACTGCGTAGACGACCCTGAGCGCTGCACGGTGACTTTTCCTGCCATTGTCGATCGGGCGCCGGTGTTCGTGGCAATCTCCAGTCTCGGACAGGCACCGTCTCTGGCGCGCGTGGTGCGAGGCTGGATAGAACAGCGGCTGCCGCAGCATCTCGGCGTGCTGGCACGCGCAGCGTCTGCCTATCGTCAGCGGGTAAAAGCGCGCTTCGGCTCGGTGGAGGAACGCATGGCGTTCTGGGACCGGGCGCTGGCCGGACCCGTCGCAGACAAGGCGTTGCAGAACGATGAAGCAGGTGCGCGGGAAGCTCTGGATGCGATGCTGGCGGAAGAGGCGGGCCCCCGCGGGCACGTGGCGCTGGTGGGTGCCGGTCCGGGAGATCCAGAGCTGATCACGCTGAAAGCGCTGCGACGCATCCAGCAGGCCGACGTGGTGCTTTACGACAAACTGGCAAATCCCGTGCTGCTGGACTATGCGCGGCGCGATGCGGAGTGCATATACGTTGGCAAGCAGGGCCCCAAGCCCGGACAGGATCCCTCCCGGCCCGACAACCGCTCCAACCAGCAGGGTGACATCAACGAGCTGATTCTGACCCATGCCCGCGCGGGGCGGCGCGTGGTGCGCCTGAAAGGCGGTGATCCGTACATCTACGGCCGCGGCGGCGAGGAGGTGGCCGCGCTGGCCGAAGCGGGTTACGAGGTGGAAGTGGTGCCGGGTATCACGGCGTCACTGGGCGCTGCGAGCTACGCCGGTATTCCGTTGACACATCGCGAGCTGTCGCAATCGGTTCGCTTCGTGACGGGGCATCGTGTCGAGAATACGGTGAACCTCGATTGGCCGGAGATGGGCAAACCCAATCAGACACTCGTGATATACATGGGCCTCGTGGGTCTTCCCCGGATCATGGAGCGGCTGATGAGCTTCGGGTGTCCGCCGGACCGTCCTGTGGCGCTGGTGGAGCACGCCACCATGCCGGAACAGCGCGTGCTGGTTTGCACGGTGGAAACTGCGGCAGCCACGGCGGCCGCCAGCGAGTTGAGCGGCCCTACGGTGGCCATCGTCGGGGAAGTGGTGGCGCTCCGGGAAACGCTGGTGCCCTAAAGGCAGTTGGTGGGGCGCGGCAGGCCCGCAAGCCGCGCTGCAGTTCTGGCGGGGCTGTCGCCGAACAACGTCATGAGATAGATGCTGCTGCCTTTCTCACTATCCAGCCGCTCTCGCACGAGACGTACCAGAGGCCGCATGGCCGGCGAAACCTGCGTTTCGGCGTAAAACGTGCGCAACAGACGCAGCACTTCCCAGTGCGCGTCAGTGAGCTCGAGACCCTCCCGCGCGGCAAGCGTTTCGCACACCGCGTCGCTCCACGTGGAGAGATCAACGAGGTGGCCGTGCTTGTCGGTTTCGACGTCGGGTGTCATCGGGCCCAGCTTACGACCGGCGTGTGTCGTGTGCAGAGGGCGACGAAACCGGCGTAGCTGATCACCGGTACGGTCATCTGCTCGGCGAGGCCGCGCGCAAGCACATCGTCGCTGAGCGCGTGCACGGTGCATGGCCACCTCGCGTCGCTGCCGGTACCGGCATACACGCCGTCGCCAAGCAGCAGAAGCTCGTCGTCTGCGCCGATGCGCTCCTGACAGGCACGCAGGCCCGCGGCTGAAAATACCAGGTGAAGACTCATGAGCCGGCGCTCAGCACCGCATCCTGGGCGGCGATCAACGCGGTCTGCTCGAGGTGATCGACCACCGTCGCTGGCAACGCGAGCTGCTCTGGCGTCAGACCGCGAGCCTGCAGCGATGCGGCGCAGACATACACTTCGTCCACCTCGTAAGCAGGCATGGCGCCCAGGACCTGACTCACTGTACGAGCGCCAAGGGCTGCGCCGTCCTGGCCGTTGAACAGGGCCCAGACACCTTCGTCGCGCGCAAGCAGAGCGACCCGACAATCGAATACCGCCCCCACCATGGCGGCTTCGAGCATTTCCACGGTTCTGCTGCCGGCATAAGGAGGAGCAGCCAGAACGCAGAGCAGGCGTTTCATGCGGGAAACTCCACATAGCGGTCGGCCTCGGCGATGGCCTCGATGAGCTGACCGAGACCCACCAGTTCAAAACCCTCGGCGAGATTGGCGCTCGTCAGCTCGTAACGGTCCCGCTCTCCTTCGTTCACGACACCACGTTTCAGCGCGTTGGCGATACACACGGCGAGCTCGACGCCATGTTCGGACGCAAGGGCCTGCCAGTCGCTGGTGACGTCCCCTTCATCCTGGGGGGCAACCCGCGTGGCCAGGCCGGCATAGACGCCGTCATGGTAGAAAAATACCCGGTAAACCTGGTGCCCTTCAGCCAGGCAGGCACGGGCAAACGCCAGCGCGTGTTGCTGGGCGGTAGTGCCGTATGGGGAGCCGTGAACAGCCAGAGCAAACTTCATGCGTCGGGGTGCCGGTGCGAAGGCCGGCGTGTGAGCGGGTGATTGAGACGGGACGGGAATCTACCACAAAGCGGTTGTGCCCGCGTCGGCCGAGCATTGGCTGGGGAAATCAGTATCATGCGCGTGAAATTCTACGCACCAGCCGCGGAGCAGAGCATGGCGTTGAGGAAATTGCTGAGGAAACGCAAGAAAGAGCAGGCCGTTGCAGCGATCGAGCGTCTCGATATCGATGCGGACGTGGTGGACGGCATGGACCGGGGCACGCGGAAGATCCTCAATCTGCTGAACTACACCAAGAAGAGCGGGGCTGCCTACGATGGGTCGGGCTTCGACGTGGGTTATCACTCGTTCCAGCTTGGCGACCATCGCTTTCGCGGGCAGCGCGACCCCACCATGCGCTTTGCCAACGTCGACTATGATTTTGTCGGCAAATCGGTGCTGGACATCGGCTGCAATCAGGGCGGCATGATCCACGAGATCGGTGACGTCATAGCCCATGGCGTGGGCATCGACTACGACAGCCGCATGATCAACGTCGCCAACCGCGTGCGTGCTTACAAAGGCGCCACCAACACGGACTTTTACGTGTTCAACCTGGAAGAGGAACGCCTGGAGGTGATTCTCGATCTGCTGCCCGACCAGGGCGTGGATATCTGCTTTCTGCTATCGGTGGCCATGTGGATCAGTAACTGGCGGGATGTCGTGCGTTTCTGCCATGCGGCCGCGCCGGATCTGCTTTTCGAGACCAACGGCAGGGCCGAGCAGCAGGCAGAGCAGATCGACTTTCTGGAGAGCGTGTACGGCACGGTGGCTTTGTGCAGCGCCACGTCCGATGACGATCCGGGCCAAAGCAAGCGCCAGCTGCTGCTCTGCTCGCGCTGACATCCGGTACTAGCGGGTTGCGTTCAACCAACGATGCAGCGCGCGCCACGTTCGGGGGCGGGTAAGGCGACGACCATCCCCGCATAGCAGCCGGACCCCATGGATGGGGTGAAGCAGCATCTGCAGCCAGAGCGGTTTGTCGTGCCGTTCGGTGAGCAGTAATTCGAGTATCTCCCGGTCACCGTAGCCCTCGCAGAAAGCGGCAACGAGCCTGTCGTCGTGCGCCAAACCCGGATGCACCGCGAGCGTGCCGCATAGAAAGCGCCATACCTCGTGCGCCCTGGCACTGGCGAGCTCGCTGCTGCGATGTTCCGTGGCAAAGTCGAACCACACCCAGTCTGCGAAGATGTTGTGCGGGGCACCGTCGCTGTGAATGGCTGCCAGGCTGGTGGCGGCCCGGTGGCGCGCGGCAATGCGCGTACCGGCTTCTTTCAGTGTGTCGAGGGCAGCAGCGCCGAACGGCGCAAGGCGGGTGTCGAGGGTGCCTGAGACCCGGTAGGGAAAAACCATGGCGTGACTGAACCGCTCACGGGTGCCGTTCACGCTGATCTCGAGCTGCTCCACCGGGCCTAACACCGGCTGCAGCACGGCAATACCGAGTTGGCCAAACGCGTGACGCGCGGCCTGCTCCCGTGCAATGGCAGCGACGGCTGGCTCCGCGCTGCGCGCTCCTGGCGGCTGGTACGCCTTGATGACGAAGCGGTGGCCGTTCTGGGCCACGAAGCGCAACTGTGCGTCCCGACGGGATTCTTCGGTGCCGGCGCGGAACGCGGTGCACGGCATTGCCGGGTCAAACGGTGAGTGTGTGGAAGCGGTGCTCAAGCAGCTATTGTCGGTAGGGCGGTCGCTCGGGTCTATGGTGTTGCAGGCGGTCTTCGCGACGCAAGGAGTTTCTGGGACCTGAGCGCTCCTTGGCCCTCGTGCAGGACGTATGGCAGCATCGTCTCCGACGCAGGCGTTGAAGGGGAGACGACATGTCTTGGGATGCCATCGGAGCGATTGCCGAGCTGGCGGGTGCTGTCGCAGTGATCATCTCCATCATCTACCTGGCGGCGCAGGTAAAACAAACGCGGCTGCATCTCGAATCTCAGGCTGAAGACAACATCCAGTCGCGCGCCTTCGAGGCGTACAGCCCGGTTTACGAAGGCAGCAACGCGCAGATCTTCCGCCGGGGCCTCGAGACGCCGGCTGAGCTGAGCGCTGACGAGGCATTTGTCTTCAAGCTGCTCATGGATCGTCAACGCGGCGCGTTTGCGACCATTGTGCGCCACATGCACACGCGCTCGGTTGCTCCGGAGTTGTCCAGGCACTTTGTCGCCAACTACCGATACCTGTTTCTCGAAACCAACGGCGGGAAGGCGTGGTTCGAAAACGCCCGCAGCTCAATGTCCAAGCTCGAGCTCAGAGCGCTGGAAGAGAAGGTCTGACGCGCAGCCACCACCCGCTGGCGCGGCATCGGTGCCGTTCTATCGGGCCTGGTGCGGTTTCATCGCAACGGCTGGTGAACGGCGGCCTGCCGGTTATCTTTCGTCCATGAGTAGAAGAACACCAGCCATTCTGGCGCTAGCGATCACGTGGGCCCTGGCAGGCCAGACAGCCAGCGCGCTGGAGGCCGGATTTACCGTAGAACGTTTCCAGGACGCAGCCAGGGCACGGCCGGTGATGGTGGACGTGTGGTATCCCGTCAGCGACGGGACGTCAGAGCCGTACAACTACGGGTTGGGCAGGGGGCACGTGGTTGAGGCTGGCGCGATTGCGGCCGGGCGGTTTCCGCTGATCATGCTTTCCCATGGCGCCCTGGGCGCGGCGCGCAACTACAGCTGGATTGCCGAACCGCTCGCACGCGCGGGGTATGTGGTGGCTGGGGTGTCGCATTTTGGGGAGTCGTATGTCTATGGCGCGCATACGGTGGAGCCCGGCGCTGTGCTGCGCTTCTGGGAGCGGCCTCTGGACGTGAGCGCAGCGGTTTCCTACATGATCGACGCCAGTCCGTTGTCGGCTGCCATCGATAGAGATCGTATCGGCTTTGTTGGTCACTCTTCAGGCGGGGCGACGGGCCTGTTGCTGGCAGGAGGAACGTTCGATGCCGAGAAGATGGCGGCTTACTGCGAAACTCCAGAGGCTCGCGCGGACAGGGGATGCGACTACGCGGAGACTACAGTGGACGATGAGGTCAAAGCACCCGAGGACCAAAACTATCGTGATGATAGAGTCCAGGCGCTCGCGATCCTGGATCCCGCGCTCGGACCGGGTTTCCGGGATTTCGGTGGCTTACCTTCAGATACCGGACTGTTGGTCGTAGGGTCTACAGACAATGATTTTCTACCGTTCGAAAGCCATGCCGGGCGGATTGCGAACTTACTACCCGACGTTGAATGGCATTGGCTAGCCGGAGGTGAGGGGCACTTTGTTTATCTCAATATCTGTGGCTTGGAGATCGAAGCGAACGGCGTTCCGTTGTGTGTTGATCGCGATGGAGTATCGCGGTTGCAGTCCCATCGCGACCTGATAACGCTGGTTAGAAGCTACTTCGCGACTAGGTTAGATTAGTGTTTCGGTAGATTGCCGGAGGAAGGCTGCCGGGATTTTGGCTATACCTGAGGCATGCTATTCTTTTCGACCAGACATCTTTGCGAACACGAATTTCTTGCGAACATGAATTTCTTGCGAACATGAATAGAGGGAGGGGCTGGTGGCTGACGTAATCGCGTGGAAACATTTCCTGACCGACGCCGGGGTCGACAACGCCGTCGCGCAAACGGTGGCTCAGGCGATGGCCGCAAAACTGAATGCCGGCGGGCCCTTCAGTGAGCATGAAGCTGATCTGCTGGCCGCATTCATCCGGCGCCCTGGTGCCAATCCGCTGCACGATGTGCCCGCGAGCATGCAGGGGTTCAAGCAATGACCCCAGGCCAGCCTATCGACCTCACCATAGCTTTCCCCGACGTCTGCAAGACACCGGGGCAATCGGCCCCAAGGCAGGCCCACGTACCTGCCGAGTTTCAGCGCTTTGCGGGAGCCTCGGGTTCTGCGAATCAACAGCAGGCCGCCCGGCCCACCAACGGCGACGAAGCCCCGAGCGGCGGAGGGGGGATATCGAGCAGCGTCGTCAACGACGCAGCGTACAGGGTCTATACGCAAATCGTCCGTGTCGAAGGCGTGCCTTGAAGGTCCAGGTGAACAGAACCCCGGCGCAGGTCTGAGTTCCCGACAACGCCGGATGTGCTGCGTAACCAACGTGCGCACCTGATCGAGATCTGGCGGAGGGGCAGGGATTCGAACCCTGGGAAGTGTTACCTTCGCTGGTTTTCAAGACCAGTGCTTTCGACCGCTCAGCCACCCCTCCGCGGGCGCGGAATTCTAGCACTGGGTGGCTACCGAAAAGAAGCAGACCGGGTTATTTCCCGTAACCTTCCGGATGCTGGCTCTGCCAGCGCCACGCGTCTGCACACATGCGGTCGAGATCGTATTCGGCGCGCCAGCCGAGGTCGGTGTGGGCCCGTGTCGGGTCGGCGTAGCAGGTGCCGATGTCGCCCTCGCGACGCGGGGCGATCTGATACGGCACCTTGCGACCGCTGATCTTCTCGAAGGCGTGCACGGCCTCCAGCACGGAGTAGCCACGCCCCGTGCCCAGGTTGTGAACGGCAAGGCCGGGATTTTCAGCCAGATACTCCAGCGCTTTCAGATGACCGCGGGCAAGGTCCACCACGTGGATGTAGTCGCGCACGCCGGTGCCGTCCGGCGTGTCGTAGTCGTTGCCGAACACGTTGAGATGCGGGCGTCGGCCAATGGCGACCTGGCTGATGTAGGGCAGCAGGTTGTTGGGCACGTCGCGGGGGTCTTCGCCGATCTCGCCGCTGGCGTGCGCACCAATGGGGTTGAAGTAACGCAGCAGGGAAATGCGCCAGTCCGGCTGCGCAGCGTGTAGGTCGCGCAGCAGCTCTTCAACCATCAGCTTGGAACGCCCGTAGGGATTGGTGGCCGAGAGCGGGGCGTCTTCGGTGAGCGGCACCGTCTCGGCGTTGCCATAGACCGTGGCCGAGCTGGAGAACACCAGTGTACGGCAGTTTGCATCGGCCATGGCGGCCAGCAGGTTCAGCGTGCCCTGCACGTTGTTGTCGTAGTACTTGAGAGGGATGCGGTTAGATTCGCCTACCGCCTTGAGGCCGGCGAAGTGCAGCACCGCGTCAATGCCATGGGTTGCAAAGACATCCGCAAGCCGGGCCGCGTCGCGGATGTCGCCTTCCACGAAAGTGAGCTTCTTCTGTGTGATGCGCTGCACGGCCTCCAGGCTGTCTGGGGAGGCGTTGGAGAGGTTGTCCAGCACCACTACCTTGTAGCCGCTCTGCAGAAGCTCTACACAGGTGTGTGAGCCGATGAAGCCGGCGCCGCCGGTAACCAGGACGTTGGGAGCCTTGTCCGTCAAGGGGACGATTCGGACTCCTGCACAGCCGAGATGTCGTACTTCTCCATGAGGCTGTACAACGTGGGCCGCGAGACGCCCAGCAGTCGTGATGCTTCGCTGATGTTCTGCTTGGTGCGCACGAGGGCGGCCTGCACCGCCTCGCTCTCGGCAGTGGCGCGCACTTCCCGCAACAGCCGGATAGGCGCTGCGTCCTGCTCTTCGAGCTCAAGATCACGGGCCGTAATGAGATTGTTTTCAGACAGGATCGCTGCGCGGCGCACACGGTTTTCCAGCTCGCGTACGTTGCCGGGCCACCGCCAGGCGCGCATGGCGGCCACGGCGTCGTCGCTGAAGCGAAGCTCGCGGTCCATCTGATGCTCAGCGAGCAGGCGCTCGGCAATGATCAGCACATCGGTGCCGCGCGTGTGCAGCGGGGGAACCTCGAGGCTGATTTCGCCGACACGATAGAAGAGGTCCTCACGAAACTCGCCCGCGCCGATCATGCCGGTGAGATCGCGGTGCGTGGCAGAGACGACCCGTACGTCAGCGTTGATGGGGGTGTTGGAGCCGATACGCTCGAAACGCCGCTCCTGCAGAAAGCGCAGAATCTTGGATTGCAGCACGAGGGGCATGTCGCCGATCTCGTCGAGGAACAGGGTGCCGCCGTTGGCAGCTTCCACCTTGCCGATCTTGCGTGCGTGGGCGCCGGTGAAGCTGCCTTTTTCGTGGCCGAACAGCTCACTTTCCAGCAGGTTTTCAGGAATCGCTGCACAGTTGATTGTCACTAGAGGACCTTCGGCGCGCTCGCTCAAGGCGTGCAGGTTGGCGGCCACGATCTCTTTGCCGGTACCGGTCTCGCCGGTGATCAGCACATTGATGTCGCTGGCAGCCACACGTTTGATCTGATTGCACAGCGTCAACATGGCCGGGCTGCTGGCAATCATGCCGTCCAGGGGCATGTTTTCGCGGGATGTTCTGCGCAGCAGCGCGTGCTGTTCTTCCAGCTCGGCGTGGTTGAAAGCACGGCTGACCACAAATCGCAGCGTGCTGGCGTCCACGGGTTTCTGATAAAAATCGTACGCACCCAGCGCAATGGCTTCGATCGCGTGCTCGCGCTCCTCGCGGCCTGTGACCACGATGACCTTGATCGCCGGATGGTCGCGGCGGATTTTTTCGAGCAGCTCGAAACCTACGCTGGTGCCGCCAGGGTCGGGCGGGAGGCCCAGGTCCAGTGTCACCACCTGTACGCCATGATCAACCAGCAGAGTCTCGGCTTTCACGGCATCGTCGGCGACGTGAACGTCGACGCCTTCGAAGCACCAGCGCATCTGGCTCTGCAAGCCGGGATCGTCTTCAACGATGAGAAGTGTCTGTGTGCTTTCGGCCATGCCTGTATCTGTGTCCATCACTGCCAGCTAACAACTCGTACCAGGCGCTAGGCTTCCTGCGGGGATGCGCCGCTCGTGGATGTTGCGAGCGGCAGGCTGATCGAGAAGGTAGAGCCGCTGCCCACCTCACTCTGAACCGTAATGTCCCCGCCGAGCTTGCGCACGGTAGCTCGCGCCTGGTAGGCCCCAATCCCCATGCCCGATACACCTTTGCTCGAGCTGAAGGGTTTGAACAGTTCGCTGGCTACGAATTCTCGCGTCATGCCATGGCCGGTGTCTGTGACTTCTATGTAAGCCCAGTTGGGATCTCTGCAGACTGTGATGCTGACCATATCCGTGTCGTTGCTGGCTTCCAGCGCGTTCTGAACCAGGTGGTTGACCGGCGTGAGCACGTCGTCGGTGCCTGCAGCAGCCAGCACCGGCTCGTCACAGGTCAGTGTGACGCGCGTTGATGCCGGAAACACGTCCCTCAGCCAGGATTCTAGCGTGGCGCCGAGGTCCAGACTGTTCGTTAACTTGTCGTTGTCGTCGGGAAGAGGGGTTTCGTCGCGTAAGGCTTCTATGATGCGCCGGGTCCGCGACACGCTGTTCCGTGTGGTGGCGAGCATGTCATCGATGAAGGCCGGGTTGTGCTTGTGTTGCTCGGCATTGTCTACCAGCAGGCTGAGCTGGGCGTTGATGGTTTTGATGTCGTGCAGCAGGAAGGCGGACATCTGATTGACGGCGGTGAACTGCTCCTGCTCGATCAGTTGCTGGTTGGCCTCCTCCAGGGCCAGAAAGGCGGCGCCCTGCCGGGAAACGAGTTTCACCACGTCGTAGTCTTCCCAGGACAGCTTGTCCAGCACGGAAGAATCGCCCACCAGCACAATGCCGGTGAGGCCTTCACGCACAAACATCGGCACCACGAAACGGGCATCGTCGAAGATGCGATTGCGCGCCAGCTGAGCGCCGATTTCCGCGGCGCTCTCGGGGAGGTCGCGCAGGTCCAGAACCCAGTTGCGCGTGGCGAAGAAATCCACCATGACCTGTGTGGTAGCGCTGTCGAGCCGCACGTCCCAGTTGGCCGCGGACACGTTGGATACCGGGGTCATGTGGCCGGTGTCGTCCAGGCGCCACAAACACGAATAGCCGGCGTGCATCAGCCCCATGAGGCTGCGCTGTACCTGCTGCGTGAGGTCGAAATCGGCGCTCTCCTCGGTAAGCTGCGCCGTGACAGACAGCCACAGCTCCCGGTAGTCGTAGCGGTATGCGAAGAACGTTTTTGCCAGCACTACACGCAGCGTGTTGCGGATTCTCGTGGAGCTGATGACCGTGACGAAGGCGCTTGCGGCCACGATGGCGGCAAACAGCGCAATGGTGAGGCCAATGTCTCCCGACAGAATCTGCGCCAGGTAACCCAGCAGCGACAGCGACAGCAGGAACACGCCGGTGGCTGCCAGCACGCTGGTGCGAAACACGAATTCCCGCGATAGATTGAAACGAAGCTGGTTGGCGCGGTTGCGCAGGCTCGCGATGATGAGAAAGGGAATCATCAGCGCCATCACTGCCGGTTGCAGGGCAACCAGGCTCGCCACTTCGTTAGCCAGCGCCAGACCGAGGGCGTGTTGCACCAGGTTGTAGCCGAAGCCCAGGCCAACGCCGATGTTGAGATAGCGCAGGCGCCACTGATGATCGGGGACGGTGTTGCGGGCGAGCTGCTCGATCAGCACCAGCCCCCCCACGTTGGCGACCACCATCCCCAGGGCAGAAGCGACGGGCAGGCTGGCGAGGTTCATCCACGCAGCGATCTCCACCAGCGCGGTGAACGCGCAGGCAAGGATGGCAACCACGCTCACGGTGGCTACGTTGCCCTGCTGACTGCCGAAGGCAAAGGTGTCCAGGCCAATCGCGCGCGCCAGCAGCACCAGCCAGGCCACGGTGGCGCCGGCTTCCAGCAGCCTGCTGGCGGCAGGCACGGCGGCTTCGGTGGCAAACCAGATGAAGGTGGCCAGCGCCGCGGTCATGAGCGCGCGGCCGGTGATGCCGCGCAGCAGGTTGACGAAGCAGAATACGGCAAACCCCAGATAGGCGACGATGCCGATCCAGAGGCTCGCTGTGACTAGGGGCTCCATCAGTTCAGATTGTGCGCGACGTCATCCAGCTGGTAGTAAGCCTTGTACCACTTCACAAACTCGGCAACTCCCACCTCGATGGGCGTAGCGGGCTGGTAGCCGAGATCGGCAACCAGATCGTCCACGTTGGCAAACGTGTCGGCCACGTCGCCCGGCTGCATGGGCAGCAGATTGCGCTTGGCTTCCACGCCGAGGGTTTCTTCCAGCACCTCGATGTAGCGGGAGAGCTGTATGGGGTTGTTGCTGCCGATGTTGTACAGCCGGTACGGGGCGCTCGAGCTGGCCGGGTCTGGCGCGTCGGAGCGCCATGTGGCGTCCGGGCCGGGGGCCGTGTCGAGTGCCCGCATTA
>CAZYYJ010000094.1:0-20124 GCA_964651595.1 uncultured Pseudomonadales bacterium
CCTTTCGTGCGGCCTTCCAGCGTGGTGATGTCAGCCATGTACGCGCTCGCTGCCGGCATCAGGGCGGCCATGATCGACGCTTGCAGCACGCGGGAGACGAGCAGCAGGTAGAAACCCACTGCTGGCAGCACCCAGCCGATCAGGGTGATCTGGAACATGCTGGCAAACAGCAGCGTGCCTGCCACGTACCCGCAGATGCCGAGCAGCAGCACACGCTTACGGCCCCAGCGGTCGCTGAGGCGCCCCCAGCGGGGGCTGGCGAGAAACACGGTCAGCGAGGACGCGGCAATGATGCTGGAGATCTGCAGCTCCGAGAAACCCACCTCGCGACCCAGCGGCGCGAGAATTGCGAACAGCACCGTGAAGCCGAAGCCCATGCCTACCAGGCTGATCAGCAGAATGACGCGGCTGTAGCGCAGTGTCTGGGGATCGAGCGCGGCTGGTGTTTCGCGGGCGCTCATCGGCGGCGCCCGCGCCAGCCGGGGCCGCGGACAACGCGTCCGGGCAAGGCGCCGGTATGGGTCCCGTCGAGCAGCACGGGCGTGCCGTTCACCAGCACGTGACGCATGCCGATGGCGTAGCGGTGCGGGTCCGCATAGGTTGCCTGGTCCTGTATCAACTCGGGATCGAACACGGCAATGTCGGCGTGGTAGCCGGGGCGCAAGGCGCCGCGCCCTTGTATGCCCAGAATCTCTGCGGGCAGGCTGGTCAGGCGGCGAACGGCTTCCTGAAGGGTCAGTAGGCCCTCGTCACGCACATAGCGGCCCAGCAGGCGGGCGAAATTGCCGTAGGCACGTGGATGAGTGCTGTGGCTGAGGAACACCCCGCCGGCTGTCATCGAGCGCGCATCGGAACCAAAGGTGATCCATGGCACGCGCAGCTTGCGCGCCACATTGGCTTCGTCCATGAAAAAATACACCACGTCGACTTCGCTGCGATCCTCCACCACGAGGTCGAGCACAGCCTCTTCGGGACTGACACCCCGCGCCCGGGCCACCGCGGCCAGCGACTGCCCGATGAGAGGGCGCAGGGCCTCGTTGCGGAACCCCGTCAGCAGGGTGCCTTCTGCGCCCGCCGCGCGCAGCAGGTTGTCCCAGCCGTCTGGAGCCGCGCGCATTTCCGCCAGCACACGGGCGCGCACCTCGGGGTTGGTGAGGCGTTCGAACCAGGCGGCGTCGCCGCCGGCCTGGACCCAGGGCGGCATGGCAGCGTCGAAACCGGTGGCACCGGCGGTGTAGGTGTACATGTTGGCAGTTACCGGGAGGCCGGCGTCGCGAGCCGTTTCCAGCCGTGCCAGCACTGCCGGCAGCAGTTGCCAGTGCTCGCGGCCCGCTACCTTCAGGTGATGCACGTGCCCGTTGATCCCGGTGCTGCGCACGATGTGCAGAAACTCGTCCACCGCATCCAGCACGCCACCTGCTTCACTGCGCAGATGGGTACTGTACGTGCCGCCGTACGCGGCTGCTGCGCGGGCGAGAGCAACCAGTTCGTCTGTTGCCGCGTAGGCGCCGGGTGCGTAGATGAGCGAGCTGCCCACACCCAGAGCCCCATCCTCCATGGCCTGGCGCACCAGGGCCTGCATGCGCGCAAGCTCTGTGGCATCTGGAGCGCGGTCAGCGTAGCCGAGCGCATGCACCCGGACGGTGGTGGCGCCCACAAAGGAGGCGACGTTTGCGCTCACCCCGCGGTCCACCAGCCAGCGCAGAAACTCATCGAGGCTCGTCCAGGCAATCGGGTAGGCACCGTAGTCCTGCTTCGTGAGCGCCTCCGCGCGCATGGCATCGTTCAGCGGCCCCCGGGAGCGCCCTTCGCCGAAAACTTCCAGGGTGACCCCCTGGCGGATGTTGCCCTGGCTGCGGCCGTCGGCAATCAGCGCCTCGTCTGCCCAGCTGAGGACATTGATGAAGCCGGGGGCGATGGCCAGTCCGGTTGCGTCGATGCGTTGTGCGGCGACTGCATCGGCGAGCTGTCCGATAGCGGCGATGCGGTCGCCGGTGACGGCGACGTCCGCCACGCGCGGTGCTGCGCCGGACCCGTCGAAGACGACCCCGCCGGAGATCACCACGTCGTAGCGGGCTGCCGCGGGTTGTACAACCAGCAGGCAGAAGACGGCCACCCAGGCCCGCTGACGCCACGCGATCATCTCAGCGCTGCCGGACGGGCCGGTTGACCAGGACGATGCCTATGCCGGCACACACCAGCGCCGCCAGGAACGCGGGTGTCAACGGATCGCCGAAGATCAGCCAGCCGAAAAACACCCCGAAAACGGGTGAAAGCAGGCCGAACGACGCCATGTTGGAGACAGGGTAGATCGACAGTATCCAGAACCACACCACGAAACCGATTGCGACGACCACGATCACCTGAAAGGCAAATACCCCGAGAATGAGCGGCGTCACCTCACGCAGCACGGGACCGAACAGCGGCGCGATCAGCGTGAGCACCACGGCCGACACAGCCAGCTGATACAGCAGGTTCATCTCGGACGAGCAGCCGCTGAGCTTCAGCCGCGTGAGCAGGGCAATGCCGGCCCAGCACAGACCACCCGCGAGCGCGAGAAGATCGCCCAGCCACGCCTGCGGGCCCGCGTCGCCGAGGTCGGCGGTGAGTGCCAGGGCCACGCCCGCGAGCGCGATGGCAAGGCCGGCAATCTTGTTGCGATTGAGCGGCTCCTCCGGGATGAGAAAGTGGGCACCGATCGCCACCCAGACGGGCATGATGTAGAAGAACAGTGATACCCGGGCGACGGTGGTGTAGTCCAGCGCGACGAACAGCAGGCCGAACTCCGCGCAGAAGAAGATCCCGTTCAGCAATCCCCATGGCAGTGAACCGTCGCTGACCGACAGCTTGCGGCGCATGTACAGCGCAAACAGCAGCACCGGAAGAAAGGCGCACACAGAACGCAACCCGGACTGAAACAACGGCGAGAAGCCCTCGTTCACAATCTTCACGAGCGCCTGGTTCAGCCCCAGCAGCACGCTGAAGCCCACCAGCAGCGACGTGCCCATGGCGTCCATGGCGTCTTTGCGAACGGGCTGCTCCAGTTGCTCGGCCACGAGTGTCAGGCGCCCTGCATGCGGCGCATTTCCGCCAGCACCTCAGCGGCGAGCGCCACCTCCTCTTCAGGGTGCTGTGCACAGATTTTCAGGTTGAACAGCTGTGAGCCGGCTGCCGCGTAGGCGAGCAGCTGCTCAGCCACTTCGGTGGGTGAGCCGTGGGGTGTGTAGCGCTCGAACTTTTCGAACGGCACGTGATAGAACCGCTCCATCTGCTCGGCAACCACCTGCCGGGCACGGTCCGAAGACGTGCTGTCGACGCCGACCCAGGGTTGATAACCGTGCTGCCAGGGCGTCGCCGCGCGCCCGGCAGCGTCGGCCTGCTCGGCAATGTACGCCAGCGCCGCCGCGTAGCGCGAGGGTGACACCCACACGCCGATCCAGCCGTCACCGAAGCGCGCCACGCGCGCGAGCGCCGCATCCGAGCGACCGCCGACGATGATCGGGATGGCGGCTTTCGGGGTGGGGCGGATACGGGCTTCGTCCAGCTCGAAATGTGCGCCATGGTGAGTCACATTGGCGCCGCCCATGAGCTCGCGAATGATGGCCAGCGCATCGTTGGTGCGCGCGCCGCGTGTACGGGGATCCACACCGCAGACTTCCACCTCGTGGCGATCTTCGCCGCCCACGCCGATGCCGAACGTGAACCGGCCCGGGGCCAGCTCGGCCATGGTGGCCAGCTGCCGTGCCACAGGCAGCGGATGACGCAGCGGCAGCAGGTAGATGCTGATCATCACGCCGAGCGTGGCGTGCAGCTGCGACAGACCGGCGGCGGCGACGAATCCGTCGGTGCCCGCACCGTTGCGGAACGACACGTGATCCGCCATGTAAACGAGGTCGAAGCCGGCATCGGCGATCGCTGCCAGCGTTGCCTGGCGTTCGGGCAGGTCCTGTTGCCACAGGTGGCTGGGAAGGCAGAGTCCAAACTTCACGGGCGATCCTGGCTGGCGATGCGAGCGCGCCATCATACCCGCCTCGCGGGACAGCGTCGTCCGTCACAGTGTGTCACGAAGCGTCGATGCCGCAGAAGCACCTCGTCGGTGTGACGCGCGCATTGCATCGAGTATCATGGTGAGGAGGGATCGAGCGCGGGAGGCGGGAGATGGCCATGAGCAGGCTGTGTCGGGTCAGGTGGGTGCTGTCTTGTGCGGCACTGCTCAGTCTGGGCGCTGCGCCCGCTTTCGCGGACGATGTCGACAACGGCATAGATCTGCGGGTCAGGGCCACCGCACTGCCGGGCAATGTGGCCGTTACCTGGGATGTGGGCCAGGCCGCGCGCAACGCCGGCGCCAATGATTTCGAGCTGCAGCTCTACGTGGGCGGAGGTACCCAGTGGCTGCCGCAGTTTTCCACCTCCGAACCCACGGACAACGGTAACCCCGCCGTGCTGAGCGGCGTACCGTCGCTCTACTGTTTCCGCATGATCGCCACCGTCAACGGCGCCGGGGCGGTGCTGGGCTCCGGCACGTCGGGCAACAAACTCCCCTGTGCCGATCCGCCGCCCGATACAGACGGCGACGGGGTGCCTGATGCGGACGATGCATTCCCCGGGGATCCCGCCGAGTGGCTCGACACTGATGGCGATGGCACGGGCAACAATGCAGACAACGACGACGACGACGACGGCCTGACAGACGGCGCCGAGATCAGCGCCGGCACGGATCCGCTGGACCCGGACACGGATGGCGACGGTGACCTCGACGGCGCCGACAACTGTCCGTTGATTGCCAATGCCGGGCAGCAGGACAGCAATGGCAACGGCGTGGGCGATGCCTGCGAGCTGGGGATCGCGGCGGGCGATCTGCTGATCAGTGGCGCGGGGCTCTATCGACGGCGCGGCGGGTCCTACCTGCTGCTGGCCAGCAACACCTGGGGCTCGGCCCGAGGGGTCGCAGTGGATGCAGACGGCGAAATCTATCTCGGGGGTTTCTTCGGCCCGGGGGCTTATCGCCTGAACCTCGGCAGCGGCAGCGGCGAGCAGCTCTACGCAGGGCTTCCGGAGGTGCTCGACGTGGGTCTGGACAATCGTCTGTACGTGGTGGAGGCGTTGTCCGCCTCCGAACTCTCCGTGACACGGATCAACCTGACCACGCTGGCGCAGACAACGCTGTTCACGTTCCGCTGGGACGGCTTCGGTTTCGGCGTGCGCGGCATCACCGCCGATGCGGACGGCAACGTCTATCTGGCGGGGGAGGGCATCCGCACACCGGCAAACGTGCTGGGTCGCGTGCTGAAGTACACCGCGGCCACCGGTGTGGTGAGCGTGCTGCACGGCGGCGGCTGTCAGAACGGCGACATCTGTGTGGCAGCCGGCATTGCGTTCACGGCGGACGGTTCCCTCGTCGTGAGCGACTGGACCGACGATCAGGCCGTGCGTATGGACCCCGACACGGGGGCCGTGCTGCAGTCCATCGCGGTCGACCGCGCGTTTGCCGTAGGCGGCGGCGCGGGCAGGCAGGCCTACGTGATGACGGACGGTATCTTCGGTAACCAGTCTTCCGCGAGTTTCGTCGATTTCCAGGCAGGCACGAAGGGGGCCAATTTCTTCACGCCGAATCAGTTCATCGACGATCTGGCCGTGGTGCTCGCCACGCCGGTGGACAGCGATGGCGACGGCATCCCCGACAGCCGTGACGAATTCGCTGACGACCCGGCCGAGTGGCGGGACACGGACGGTGACGGTACCGGCGACAACGCGGATGCCGATGATGACAACGACGGCCTCAGCGATGTGGACGAGGTGAGTATTCACGGCACCTCGCCGCTCCTGGCCGATACCGACGGCGACGGCGTTGACGATGGCACGGAAGTCGCCGCAGGCATCGACCCGCTCAATCCGGACGAGGACGACGACGGCGTGCCGCACGGGCAGGACAACTGTCCGCTGCTGCCGAACGCGGAGCAGGCGAACTTCGACGGTGATGCCCAGGGAGACGTGTGTGATGCCGACGACGACAACGACGGAGTAAACGACGGAGACGATGCGTTCCCGTTCGACGCGGCCGAAGACGCCGACGCTGACGGCGACGGTACCGGTGATAACGCCGATACGGATGACGACAATGACGGCATGCCTGACAGCTACGAAGCAGGCAACGGCTTCGATCCCCGCGACCCGTCGGATGCGGGGCTGGATCTGGACCAGGATACGTTCACCAGCCTGCAGGAGTTTCTGGGCGGCTCGGATCCGAACGACGAACGCTCGATCCCGCAACCGCGGCCTGTCTATGTGTATGTCGAAGGCACGGTGGACTCGGTGGACGCTGCCCTGGCTTCAGGTCCCTTCACCGTGGGACAGACGCTGTCGACGGTGTACGTGCTCGACCGCAACCCCGCGTTGAACCCGGATCTGAATCCGGGTAACGCGACGCTCGGCCAGTACGATCTCATCGCCTTTGAAGATCTGAACGTCAATGGCATCGCCTATCCCATGGCGCCCGCGGCGTCGCCGCTCGCCTTCGGGATATTCGATCTCGGCGGCGATGGCCTCGACGCCACCGCATCACTCGCCGCGCCCGTGATTGGCGCCTGGCAGCCGCAGCTTTTCATCGTGTTCCTGCGCTTTGGCGACCTGTTCAGCTCGGACGCCCTGCCCGCGGCGCTGCCGCAGGCAGCGGATGCCATTGCCCCGCCGTCGGCGCTGAGGCTTTTCTATGCCAATGGTGGCTCGGCGGAGGTGACCGCGAGCGTGGACGTGCATCGCGACATTCGCAACGTGCCCGGCGACTATGACGGCGACGGCGTGGCCAATGCCGGCGACAACTGCCCCATCCTCGCGAGTGCCGTGCAGACGGATACGGATGGGGACGGGGTGGGGAACCCGTGCGACAACGACGACGACAACGACGCGGTTGCCGATGCCGATGACGCTTTCCCCAACAATGCTGACGAGCAGTCCGACAGCGACGGCGACGGTGTCGGGGACAACCGCGACGCCTTCCCCGACGATCCCACGGAGACGGCGGACCACGACGCGGACGGCATCGGCAACAATGCGGATCCGGACGACGACAACGACGGGCTCAGCGATGCAGACGAGACGAACGTGCACGGCACCGATCCGTTCAAGGTGGATACGGATGCCGATGGCCTCGCTGACGGGGCGGAGGTGGACCAGGGACTGGACCCGCTCGATCCGGACGACTGCCCTGAAACGCTTTGTCCGACCGGAGGCGGTGTGCTGCGGGTCATTATCCAGACGCTGTAGACTGGGGGCCCATGAAACGCCCATCGCGCCGCCAGATCACTCACGCCGTGTCCCGCAACACGGCACGCCGGGCTGCCAGCCTGCGCCTCGTACGCACGATCGTGCTGGGTGCCGTAGCTACGCTCGCCGCTCTGGTGTGGTTGGGCGAGCAGTACGGCATCGAACGCGACGTGATGCTGTCCTACGCCGCGACGACCCTGCTGTTTGTGGGGGTGCTGGCGCTGCTGGGGCTGGCCGGGGCAGCGGTGCTGCTGTCGGTGCGCTGGCTGGTCAGCCGCGGGCGGTCGGATGGCGATCAGCCCTGATCCGCACCCGCCGGCGTGCTGTCAGAGGAGTGGCTTGAGAAACCGGTCGGAGCGGGGCGCGTAGAAGTTCTCGTAGTCCAGGGAGAATGCAATGGTGTTGGCCTTGCCGAGAACGAGCTCGCGGCTCACAAAGCCGATGGCCCGGGAATCTGCGCTGTTGTCCCGGTTGTCTCCCAGCACCAGATAGTAGCCTTCCGGAACCACGACCGGCTCGAAAGACCGTTCCTGATCCGCGGTGCGGCGGGTGTGCAGCAGCACGGTACGACTTTCGCCCAGCAGCTCCTCGCGGGCGATCTCCTGGTACGGGGTCACCGGCATCAGGCCGGTTGGCAGCTCCTCCCGTGAGACCGTGCTGTAGCTGGCTGCTTCGTCGTTGATGTAGAGCTGGTTGTCCAGCAGAGCCACCGTATCGCCCGGGATGCCGATCACCCGCTTTACCAGCAGCTTGCCATCGGTGGGAGACTCGAACGTGATCACGTCGGAACGTTGCGGGTTGGACCAGCGTGCCAGGCGGATAAACGTGAACGGCACGCGCAGATCGTAGGCGAGCTTGTCCACAACAATACGGTCCCCCTCCAGAATGGACGGAATCATCGAGCCGCTGGGTACCTGGTTCCAGTCGGCCACGGCCGAGCGGAACACCAGCATCACGGCGATGAACGCCACGAAACCCCGCCATTCCCGCCAGAAGCGCCCCGTGCGGCCCCGGTGCTGCGGCATACGGTCCACGCTGGATGTCAGCTCGAGGCGCGGGCCTCGGCGGCCTCCAGAGCGGCCAGTTGCTCCGCGGATGCGGGCTGCTGGTGATTGCTTTTCCATTCGTCGTACGTCATGCCGTAGACGTGCTGCCGTGCGGCTTCCATATCCATGGCAACCCCCTGTTCCTCGGCGGCCGCTTTGTACCATTTCGACAGGCAGTTGCGGCAGAAGCCGGCCAGGATCATGAGGTCGATGTTCTGCACGTCTTTGCGCTCGTCGAGGTGCGCCAGAAGCTGCCGGAAGGCCGCGGCTTCGATCTCCGTCGTCTGCTGTGCGGTGAGTTGCTCTGTCATGAATTGCTCCTGAGGCGGGTGCTAGCGGGTGAATACCCAGTTGTTGCCGGAGGACAGCTCGGCGTCGTAGCTGTAGCCGTCGCTGTCGAAGCCGCGCAACGCCTTCAGCGTCTTCACGCGGTGATCGACCATGTAGCGGGCCATGCTGCCGCGCGCTTTCTTTGCAAAGAACGACATGAAGCGCAGCTTGCCGTCACGCCATTCCTTGAACTGCACGTTGATGATGCGTGCGTTGATGCGTTCCGGCTGCAGCACGCCGTAGTATTCGTTGGACGCGAGGTTCACGAGAATCTCATCGCCCTGATCGGCAAGGGCCTGGTTCAGCGCGTCGGTGACTTTGCCACCCCAGAAACCGTACAGGTCTTTGGTCTTGCCGCTGGTGAGCTTCGTACCCATCTCCAGGCGGTAGGGATGAATGAGGTCCAGCGGCCGCAGCAGCCCGTGCAGACCGCTGAGGATGCGCACGTGTTTCTGTGCCCAGGTGAAGTCCCGCTCGCCGAGGGAGCCGGCATCGAAGCCGATGTACACGTCGCCTTTGAAGGCAAGGATCGCGGGGCGGGTGAAGGCGGGTTCTGTCGCGTCGAACTCCGGGCGCCATTCAGCGTAGCGCCGGTGGTTCAGCTCGGCCAGCTTGTCACTGATTTTCATCAGCGAGCCAACTTCTGCGGGGGCAAGCTTGCGGAGTCGTCGGATCAACGTTTTCGATTCGTCGACAAACGCCGGGGTCGATGCCTTGGCTGTCGCCAGCGGCGATTCGAAGTCCAGAGACTTGGCCGGTGAAAGGATCGCCAGCATGGGTACCTCATATAGATCAAGCAACTGGCGAGTTTACCTGAACAACGGTAAGTTGGTGACGCCATGAAAATGAGTTGCCTGACACATCAGGGCCTGGTGCGGCTCAAGAACGAAGACGCCGTACATGCGGATGCGACGGCTGGTCTGGCTGTCGTGGCTGATGGTATCGGCGGACTCATGTCGGGTGAGGTAGCCAGCCGTGTTGCCGTGGGCGAGGTTGTCGACGCCTCGGGAGGCGGTGTCACGGATGCGGCAGAGCTGGTGCTGGCCGCCCACGATGCGGTTGCCGACGCAGCGCGGGAACGCAATTTCCTGGGCAAGATGGGCACCACGCTGGTCGTCTGGTTGTGGTGTGACGGGGTGCCGCAGTTTGCCCACATCGGCGACTCGCGTATCTACGCGTTGTGCGGTGGGTCGTTGACCCGCCTCAGCGTCGATCACACGGTTGCGCAGCGTATGGTTGACGAGGGCGTGGTACCGGCCGAAGAAGCGCACCTGGCGCCGCAACAGAACGTGCTGACGCAGGCCCTCGGCATTTCCCGACCGCCCCGGCCACAATCAGGTACCACCCCCACTGCCGGCAGGTTGCTGCTCTGCAGCGACGGTCTGTCCGACCTGGTGGCAGATGAGCGCATCGCTGAGCTGCTGGCGCTCGACGATCTCGAGGCGTGTTCGCACGAGCTGGTGAAGGCGGCGCTGGACAAAGGTGGCCGCGACAATGTCACCGTGGTGGTGGTCGACCTCGACGCGTAGCGTACAATACGCGCCCCGAAAACGGCGCCGCAAAGCCGCGGCTCAACGCAGGCAGAGACCATGGCAGGCAGACGAGAACGAATCGAGCAGACCCTCAGCGACAACCTCGAGCTGCAGCATCTCGAGGTGCTGGATGAGAGTGGCAATCATGCGGTGCCCGATGGCGCGGAGAGTCATTTCAAGGTGGTGGCCGTAGCGGGCGCTTTTGAGGGGCAGAGCCGCGTGCAACGGCACCGATCGGTGAACGCGCTGCTGGCCGGAGAATTCGAGATGGGCATGCACGCGCTGGCACTGCATACCTATACCGAGGACGAATGGCGACGCCGCTTTGGCGAGGCGCCCATGAGCCCGCCCTGCGCGAAGACGGCCTGACGCCATGACCGGCTCGGCGCATGAGCGCGTGGTGCTCACTTTCTACCGTTTCTTCGAGCTGAATGACCCGGCAGGGCTGCGTGACGAGCTGGCGCCGCTGGGGGAACGTCTGGACCTGAAGGGCACCATTCTCCTGGCCGCTGAGGGCATCAACGGTACCGTGGTTGGCCGACCGGAGGCGCTTGCTACGCTTGCGCACCTGCTGCAGCAGCGCTGTGGCGAACTGCCGTTCAAGCGGTCGAGCCTTGACGAGGACAACGCGGGCTTCTACCGCTTCAAGGTGCGGGTGAAGCCGGAGATCGTCAGCTTCGGGGTGGAGGGTGTAGATGCCCGGGATACCGGTGAGCACGTGGGGGTGGCGCAGTGGCACGAGTTGCTGGACGATCCGGACGTGGTGGTGATCGATACGCGCAATACCTATGAGATTGCCATCGGCACGTTTCCCGGCGCGGTATCCCCGGAGACCACCAACTTTCGCGAGTTTCCCGCATGGGTGACGAAACACCTGGATCCTGCCCGGCAGCCTCGCGTGGCCATGTTCTGTACCGGCGGTATCCGCTGCGAGAAGGCATCGGCCTACCTGAAAAAAGAAGGTTTCGACCAGGTTTACCAGCTCGACGGTGGCATTCTGCGCTACCTCGAGCATGCCGAGCCGGACGAAAACCGCTGGCAGGGCGAGTGTTTCGTGTTCGACCAGCGCGTATCGGTGAACGCCGAGCTTGGACAGGGCGCGTATCAGCAGTGTTTTGCCTGCCGCCATCCGCTCAGCGAGGCGGATGCCGCCTCGCCGGACTACGAGCAGGGGGTGAGCTGTCCGCACTGTATCGACGCAAGCGATGCGACGCGGACCGACAATCTGCGCGAACGACAGCGGCAGGTGGCGCTTGCCGAAGCGCGCGGTGAGCAGCACATCGGCAAACCGCAGTAAGCGGGCCTCAGCGCGCCTGCAGGCTGAGCTCGATGCCCGTGTCAGCGCCAAAGAGCGGCGCGAGGTAAGGCCACACGAAAGCCAGCATGCCCGGTTGCGCGGCCGCGGTAGGGTGGATGCCGTCGTCCTGCATCATGCCGTCTTCCAGGGCCACGGCTTCCAGGAAAAACGGCACGTAGAGAGCCTCCGTGGCCTCGGCTACGGTGGCGAACGACTCGTGGAAGGCCTGCGTGTAGCGGGCCCCGTAGTTCGGCGGAATCTGCATGCTCATGATCACCGGCGCAGCGCCCGCGCCGCGGCTGAGTTCGACCATACGCGTAAGGTTCTCGCGCATGCGCTTCACCGGGTAGCCTCGCAGGCCGTCGTTGCCACCCAGCTCGATCACCACGACGTCGGGCTGGTGTTCAGCCAGTACCCCCGGCAGCCGTGCCAGACCGCCGCCGGTTGTTTCTCCGGAAATGCTGGCATTGACGGTACGCCAGCCGAGCTCCCGTGCCACCAGCTGCTTTTCCAGCAGATTTACCCAACCTTCTTCACGTTGAATACCGTAGCCCGCGCTGATACTGTCGCCCAGCACCACAACCGTCTGCGGCCGGTCCGTGGCGATATTCACGGTCCCTTCATCCGTGGTCGGTTCTACTGCGGTGGCCAGAGCGGTCCACCAGACGCCGCAGAGCAGGCACAGCAGGCCGGCCAGGGTTCCCCGCGATCCAGTTCTTGGCCGCAGGCGACTGACAGGCCGCCGGCGCCCGTCGGCCGGGGTTGTGCTGGCTTCACGCGGTTGGACCGCTGGTCTGGCTGATACGTTGATCGAGTAGTGGAATGGCATGACAGATACGGTCGTTAGCGCCCTAGGCGTAGAAAAACGGGTGCCCACCGCAGCAGGCGAGCTGGTGATCTTGGATGGCATCGACCTCGAAATCAATGCCGGAGAATCTGTTGCCATCGTCGGTGCCAGCGGTTCCGGCAAGACCACGCTGCTGGGTCTGCTGGCCGGTCTGGACGTTGCCAGCGGGGGACAGATCACCCTTGCCGGCAATGAGCTGACCTCCCTCGACGAGGAAGCGCGCGCGCTGGTCCGGGGCGAGCACGTCGGCTTCGTCTTTCAGAGTTTTCAGTTGCTGGGAAGCCTCACTGCGCTGGAGAACGTCATGCTGCCGGCGGAGCTGCGCGGCGAGTCGCTGGCGCAGGCGCAGGCCATCGAGATCCTCGATAAAGTTGGCCTTGGCGACCGCACCGACCACTATCCGCGACAGCTTTCCGGTGGCGAGCAACAACGTGTAGCCATTGCCCGGGCCTTTGCGTCGGATCCCAGCGTGCTGTTTGCCGACGAGCCCACCGGCAACCTCGATACCCACACCGGTGAGCGCATCACGGAGCTGTTGTTCGAGCTGAACAAAGAGTTCGGCACCACGCTGGTCATGGTGACGCACGACAACACGCTGGCGGAACGTTGCGACCGGGTCATTGCCATCGCTGCAGGGCGTATCGAACGCATCGATGCACCGGTAGCGGCGGCGCCCCTGCACAACGCTCCGGATACACCGGCGGCAGCAGCCGACGCATGAACTTTCACCTCGTACGCCGCATGGCGCAGCGCGACCTGCGGGCCGGGGAGATGGGTCTGCTGCTCGTAGCGCTGGTGGTTGCGGTAGGCACCGTCACCTCCATCAGCCTCTTCGTCGACCGTCTGCATCAGGCGTTGCTGCTGGAATCAGCCAACTTCCTGGCTGCCGACCGGCAGATCACCAGCTCCAATCCCATCCCTGACGACTTCGTTGCCGCCGCCGAGGCACGGGAGCTGGATATTGCACAGACCATGGTGTTTCCCTCCATGGTGTTCGTGGGCGACAACAATCAGCTCGTGTCCGTGAAAGCGGTGGGCGGCGACTACCCCTTGCGGGGCGAGCTCATTGTCGCGGACGAACCTTTCATTCGCGGCTATCCCACCGATGATGTGCCCGCACCCGGTGAGGTGTGGCTGGATTCGCGGCTGTTCCCGGCGCTGGGCGTGGCGCTGGGTGGCGTGGTGGAAGTAGGCCTGGCCGAACTCACGGTGACGCGGGTGCTGGTTACCGAGCCCGATCGAGGCGGGTCGTTCTTCGACCTCGGCCCGCGGTTGCTCATGAACATCGGCGACGTGCCCGCCACGGAGGTGGTGCAGCCCGGCAGTCGTATCGGCTACCGCCTCCTGCTGCGGGGGCCTGAAGCCGATCTCGAGGGCTTGAAGGCAGAGCTCGATCTCGGCGCCAACTACCGCTGGGTCAGCATTCGCGAGAGCAGCCCGCGCATAGGCTCGGCGCTGGATCGCGCGGAGAGTTTTCTGCTGCTGGGCGGCCTGCTGGGTGTGTTGCTGGCCGGCATTGCCGTCGCGCTCAGCGCGCACCGCTACGCGGCGCGACACTACGATCATGTCGGCGTGCTGAAGACGCTGGGGGCAACGCCACGTCAGATTCTCCTGGGGTATCTGTCCATTCTGCTTCTGGTAGGCGCTGTCGCCATTGCCCTTGGTCTCGCCATCGGCGCGGTGCTGCACGTGGTGATCGTGGAGCTGCTCGCATCGCTCATTCCCGTCTCGCTGCCGCCGCCGGGCGCGCGACCGTTTCTGCTGGGTGCCGCCACCGGACTCATCTGTGCGTTGTCTTTCGCCATGCCGGCGTTCATACATCTGAAAGACGTGTCCCCCATGCGGGTGATCCGGCGCGATCTGGGCGTGGCGCCGCTGAGCCAGTGGTTGTCTTACGGTGCGGCGGCGGGCGGCAGCCTGCTGCTGCTGATCTGGTACACGAAGAGCCTGTTTCTCACCTTCTGGACCATCGTGGGTGCGGCGAGCGTGGTTGTGGTCTTTGGAGCGCTGGCCTTCCTGTTGCTGAAAGGGGGCAGGGTGGTTGGCATGCAGGCGCGCAGCGGCTGGCGCCTGGCGCTGTCCGGCCTGCAGCGTCGGCGCCGCGAAAACACGGCACAGATACTGATTTTCGGCCTGTCCATCATGCTGCTTCTGGTGCTGGTGCTGCTGCGTACCGAGCTCGTGTCCGAGTGGCGCTCGCAGGTGCCTGAGAATGCGGCGAATCACTTCGTCATGAACGTCGGCAAAGACGAGGTCGACGGCGTGCGTGCGCTCATCGACGAAGGCACTGCCGCGGCACGCGCCGCAGAGGGCGGCGATGCCATGCCGGTACCGGGCGAGTTCCTGTATCCCATGATCCGGGGCCGCATTACCGGGGTGAACGGGGAAGACTCGAAGGTGTACCAGGAGCGTTACATGCAGGGCCCGGACGGTGGTCCGCGGCTGCGTTCCGAGCGCAACCTCACCTGGATTGCCGAAGCGCCGGGAGAGAACGAGATCGTCGCCGGCGAGTGGTGGGCGGAAGATACCACCGAAGCGGAGGTGAGCCTCGAGCTCGAATACGCAGAAACCTTCGATCTCACGATCGGCGACATGCTCACGTTCGACGTCGGCGGCCAGACCTTCGACGCCCGCATCTCTAGCCTCAGGCGCGTGGAGTGGGAGAGCATGAGTCCCAATTTCTTCATCATTCTTTCGCCCCCGGCGTTGCGGGAGTACCCGGCGACGTATCTCACCAGTTTCTATCTGCCGCGCGAAAACAAGCAGTTTCTCAATACGCTGCTGTCGGCTTACCCGACGATCACGGTGATCGAAATTGACGCGCTGATCACACAGGTGAAGAGCATTGTCGATCGCGTGACGCAGGCCGTGGAGCTGGTGCTGGCGCTGGTGCTGTTGAGCGGTTGTCTGGTGCTGTTTGCCAGCATCCAGGCGAGTCGTGATTCGCGTATGGCAGAGCATGCTCTGGTGCGCACGCTTGGCGGCACGCGCAGACTCATTGGCGGCTCGTTGTTTGCAGAGTTTCTGGTGCTGGGATCCTTCGCCGGGGTGGTTGCCG
This sequence comes from uncultured Pseudomonadales bacterium, assembly GCA_964651595.1. Classification (GTDB taxonomy): domain Bacteria; phylum Pseudomonadota; class Gammaproteobacteria; order Pseudomonadales; family Azotimanducaceae; genus UBA4421. Next base: position 15,374 of record CAZYYJ010000094.1, read on the forward strand.
TCTTCGGTGCTGAGCTGACCGTGGCCGTGCTGCAGGATCAGGTCTTCGAGCTCGGCGTGCAGCTGCATCCGTGGATCTGGCCGGTCGGACCCATCGCCGGCGCGATAGTGATTGTCATTGTCGGCATCATCGGCGCCCGCAGCCTCGTCAATTCTCCTCCCATGCTGGTGCTGCGCGGGCTGAACTGAGCCGCCTGCAACGGCTTTTCGCCGGCCCTGAGGCCAGCGGGCGTCGGTTTTCCGGCGCTTTGCCCGGCCCGCATGTGCCGTCATCGGAAAAAGCGATTTCCTCGTTGCAACACGGTTGCCGGCGTCTAGATTTAATTCATGAGTACGCATTCGCAGCTGCACAGTCTTCCGCGCACGCCCGGGTTGCCGCGTGCCCTCGGTCAGTGGCAGGTGTGGGTTGTGCTGGGGCTGGCGTGCGTGTGTGGCTACCTGTCGTTGACCATGCACTCGCTGCAGCGGGATCAGCTGGCGCACATGCGCTTGATCGAAGCGGTCAGCAACCTCTACGACGGTCCGCCGACGGCCGCGGACAATCCGCAACGCTGGCTGATCGACGCTCACCAGCGCGTACCTTCCATGCGTCGTTACGACGAAGAGGTGTCAGCGAAGGTTGCCGGGCTGCTGTCTTACCTGACCGAGCGCTTCGGTGCCGAGGGCCGGCTGCTGCCGGGTGATCAGGTAGAGCTGAGCCGGCGGCTGACGGAAACGCTGGTGGGCCTGCGGCTCGGGGCTGATCGTCTCGTGCGCACCCACGGCCGCTACACGCAGTTTTTCTACTGGAGCCTCATCGGCTTCCTGCTGAGCCTCGTGATGCTGTTCACGCGCCGCGACGCCGTAGCCGACAAAGCGGCCGTCGATGCCCTGATGCGGGACGAGTTTCTGTTTCCGCACGTGCCGGTACCGTTGATGCTCACGGGTGCGGACGGCAGCGCTCTGCGCGTCAACGAAGCCTTTGCACGGCTGACAGGCTACAGCCGTGAGGAAACGGAAGGGCGGGTAGACCCCGTCTCGCGCGATCGGACCTCCACGGAACAGGCCTACGCCGGCGTGCATTCCAGCGGCGTCTGGCAGGGCGAGCAGAAGCTGCGTCACAGGGACGGCTCGGTGCTGTCGGAAAAGCTGACCTGGGTAGGCGTGGGCAAGGACCCGACGAATCCGGATGCCTATCTGTCCATTGCCCTCGATTCCGTTGTGTCCGACGACGAAAAGCGTCTGATGTTGTGGCAGGCGCATCATGACAATCTCACGAAGCTGCCCAACGCGAACCTGTTGCACGAACGTCTGGCCCGGGCTCTGGCGGCGGCTCAACAGGACAACAAACGGGGCGCGCTGATCAGCATCGATCTCAATCGCTTCCAGCGTGTGAACGACTCCTTCGGCTACGAGAACGCGGATCGCGTGCTGACCGATGCGGCGTTGCGTATCGCCATGTGTGCGCGGGAGACCGATACCGTGGCACGCATGGGCGGAGATCTGTTTGTCATCGCCATGCACGAGGTGGAGAGCATCGGAGACGCGGAACGTGTTGCCCGGGCGGCGCTGGACAGCGTTGGCCAGCCCTTTCTCGTGGACGGCGAAGAGATTTTTGTGACGGCCAGCGCAGGGCTCGTGATCTTTCCGCAGGACGGCTGTGAGAAAGGCGAGATTCTGCAGAAGGCTGACGCTGCCCGGCAGCGGGCCAAAGAAGATGGTGACGGCCAGCTCATGTTCTACGAGGAGAGCATGAACTCCGCAGCGGCGCGGCGCATGGCCATCGAAACGCATCTGCGTCGCGCGGTGGAAGCGGGCGAGCTGGCGCTGCACTATCAGCCTGTGATCGACGTAGATACGGGCAAGGTGTACGGCGCCGAAGCGCTGCTGCGCTGGAACTCGCAGCAGCTGGGTTTCGTCTCTCCCGGGGAGTTCATTCCGGTGGCGGAAGGCTCGGGGCTCATCGTCGAGATCGGTCAGTGGGTGGTGCAACGTCTCTGTGAGGATCTGGCCGCCTGGCGCGAGCACGCCGACTGGCCCGAGCTGCGGGTGTCTTTCAACGTCAGCCCGGCGCAGCTGTCGAGCGTGGCGGATGCTGAGGCGCTGCTGGAAACCCTCGAACAGCACGGTGAGCTTGCACTGACAGCCGAGCTCACGGAAACGGCCCTGGTTACAGGCGACCCCGGCGTGCAGGTGTTTCTGGAAGGTATCAAAGCCCGCGGCGTGAAAGTGGCCCTGGACGATTTCGGCACGGGGTTCTCGTCCATCGGCTATCTGCGCGACCACAGCTTCGACGTGCTGAAGGTCGACAAGAGTTTCATCGACGGGGTGTGCGATTCCAGCCGTGAGCTGGGGCTGATAGCAGCGATCGTTGCCATGGGGCGCATCCTCGGGATGCAGATTGTGGCCGAGGGGGTCGAGGAGGCCAATCAAGTGGAAAGCCTCAAGCAGATCGGCTGCGATTTCATCCAGGGTTTCTACTATTCCAAGCCGTTGCCCGTGGACGAATTTGCCCGCTTCGTGCTGGGCGACCCGCAACAGGTGGACTCGGCCGCCGGCTGAGACGATCGGGCGCTGGACTTGCCCGGGACACCCCGGTAAAAAGCGCCGATGGATTCCCGCAAGCGCCAGTACGAGGCCAACAAAACCCACAAGAAGCTGCGCCGCCTGGTGGGCCGCGCGCTCACGGAGTTCGCCATGCTCGAGGCTGGCGACAAGGTCATGGTCTGCCTGTCGGGCGGGAAAGACTCCTACACGCTGCTGGATCTGATGCTCAGCTTCAAAGAGCACGCGCCGGTGCCTTTCGAGGTCGTGGCGGTCAATCTCGATCAGAAGCAGCCCGGTTTTCCCGAGGACGTGCTGCCGGCCTATCTCGACGCGGCGGGCGTGCCTTACGATATCCTCGAGGAGGATACCTACAGCATCGTGCAGGAGCTGACGCCGGCCGGGAAGACGACGTGTCCTGTCTGCTCACGGCTGCGCCGGGGCATTCTCTACTCGCACGCTGAGCGTATCGGCGCTACCAAGATTGCCCTTGGCCATCATCTCGACGATGTAGTGGAAACCCTGTTTCTCAACATGTTCTACGGCGGCCGGCTGAAAGCCATGCCGGCCAAACTCCGCAGCGACGACGGCCGCCACGTGGTGATCCGGCCCCTGTATTTCTGCCGCGAGCAGCTCATCGAACGCTGGGCGGAGCATCGGCAGTATCCGATCATCCCGTGCAACCTCTGCGGCTCGCAGGAAAACCTGAAGCGTCAGATGATCAAGGAGATGCTGCGCACCTGGGACCGGGAACAGCCTGGCCGTGTCGAGAACATTGCCCGCAGCCTCGGCCATGTCACGCCCTCGCACCTCGGCGACGGGCGGCTGTTCGACTTCGTCAACCTTGCAGGCGGCGCACCGCAGGAGCAGCTGCTGAAAGTGGTGGAAGTTACCTAGGCAGCGGGCTCGGCGCCGCTGCGCTTCGCCGCAAAGTCCGTCGCGCGGAACTGGATCTCGTTGTTGGCCAGCGCTTCGGTGGACTCCAACACCTCGGCCAGCGCAATCTCGAAACTCTGGGCCAGGCCGAACAGGTTCTTATCTTCCCGTTCGATGAGGGCGAGCTCCAGGCCCTTGGCGGCGTCCTTGAGCCGGGCAGCGCCGAAGCTGCCCGCAACGCCGTGCAGGTTGTGCGCCAGACGCTCGGCTTCCTCGTAGTTGCGCTCGGTGATGTACTCGCGAATCTTGGCGCCGGCGTCGCCGTAGTACTTGCCGAAGTCGCCCATGAGCTTGGTCATGAGCTTGATGTTGTCGTTGTGGTTCTTGATGGCGATGCCGATGTCGATGCCGGGCAGGCGCCCGAGCTGTTTCAGCGCCACCTCGTGGCTGTTGGCGGGCAGGGGCTCGGCGTCGGAGACGATGCGGTCCGAAGCCCGGCGCCGGGGCTTGGCCGCCGGTTCCGGGAGCAGCCGCTCGAGGGCGGTGAGCAGCACGTCGAAGTCGATGGGCTTGGTGACGTAGTCGTCGCAGCCGGCGTCCAGCGCCAGGGCCTTACGTTCGGACAGGGCATCTGCCGACACCGCCACGATGGGCGTTGTAAAGCCCTGCTGCCGGATCTCCCGGGTTGCCGCAAGACCATCCTTCTTGGGCATGTGGATGTCCATCAGCACTGCGTCGTAGCTGGTGTCTGCCACGTTCTGCACCGCCTGATCGCCGGTCTCGGCAATGTCCACCACGGCGCCGGCCCTCTGCAGAAACTCGAGCGCAAGCTGCTGATTGATGGGGTTGTCTTCAGCCACGAGGATGCGTCTGCCCGACAGGATGGAGGCATCGGTGCCGCCGCGGGCACGCCCATCGGTGGAAGGCGCGTCGGCGGTGCCGCAGACGATGCTGAAGAAAAAACAGCTTCCTTCGCCGGGTTTGGAGGTGACGTTGATCGTGCCGCCCATGACCTCGATCAGGCGGCGGCAGATGGTCAGGCCCAGACCGGTGCCGCCGAAACGGCGGGTGGTGGAGCTCTCAGCCTGCTCGAAAGAATCGAAGAGGCGGGCCACCTGCTCGGGGGCGATGCCGATGCCGGTGTCGGCCACGGCAAACTCCAGCGTGTAGCGCTCGTTCTTCGTTTCCAGCAGCTCGGCGGTCAACGTGATCGAGCCGCTTTCGGTGAACTTCAGCGCGTTGCCGATGAGATTGACCAGCACCTGGTGCAGTCGCAGCGCATCGCCCACCAGCATGCTCGACTCGGGGTAGCGGGGATGGGCTTCAGCAAGGTTCTCGATGTGAAAGTCCAGG
>CAZYYJ010000095.1:0-19453 GCA_964651595.1 uncultured Pseudomonadales bacterium
CCTTACATACGGCCGCGAAGTACTACTACTACCCGGGCTGGCACGAGCCCGGCCCCACGCTGGAAGCCATTGTCAACGAACAGGCCTGGGCGTCATTACCGGAAGACCTGCAGGTGATGGTGGAGATGGCCACGCGCGCCATCAACGAGGACATGTTGAGCGAGTTCACGGCGCGCAACAACACAGCCCTGCGCACACTTATCGACGACCACGGCGTCGAGCTGAGGAAGCTGCCGGACGACGTGCTGGCCGAGCTGAAGCGCGCGTCTGAAGAGGTGGTGCGCGAAACGGCCCAGTCGAGCGAACTGGCGCAGCGGATCTACGCGTCGTACATGAGCTTTCTCGCCGATGTGCGGGACTATCATCGCATCAGCGAGCAGGCCTACCTGAACGCGCGGTAGGAGAGTTTCGTTGGAACTGAAGAACACGGCTTTCGAGCTGGACGACGGCATTGCCACCATCTGGCTGAACCGCCCGCACCGCATGAACGCGTGGACGGGACGGCTGCACACCGAGTACCGGCACCTGCTGGCAGAAGCCGATGCAGACCCGGCCGTGCGCGCGATTGTGGTCACGGGTGCGGGCCGGGGTTTCTGCGTCGGCGGTGACTCGCAGGCGCTGGAAGGTCATTCGCAACGAGGCAGCTACGACGCGGGCACAGGGCCAGAGCTGGCTGAGCCCGGCTACGGGGTCAGCGGTAGTTTTGATGCAGCCTTTGCCTATCACTTCGGCCTGAGCAAACCCGTGGTGGCGGCCATCAACGGCCCCGCAGCCGGGGTAGGGCTGGCGCTTGCGTGCTTTGCCGACCTGCGCTTTGCCGTCCCGGGAGTGAAGTTCACCACGGCGCACGGCAAGCTCAACCTGCCGGCGGAGTATGGCCTGTCCTGGATGCTGCCGCGCATCATGGGCCTCGGCCGGGCCAACGATCTGCTGCTGACCAGCCGCGTGTTTCTGTCTGACGAGGCGCTCACGCTGGGCTTCGTCAATGCGCTCTTCGACCCTGACGAGCTGCTGCCCGAAACGTATGCCTATGTGCGGCGCATGCTGGACACGGTGTCTCCCAACTCGCTGCGCCAGACGCGCTGGCAGATCTATCGCGATCTGCATCGGGACGTGGCGAGCTCGGTGCGGGAATCCGAAGCGTTGCTCGACGAGATGATGGGTGAAGCCGACTACCGCGAAGGGGTCGCCGCCTTTGTGGAGAAGCGCCCGCCCGACTGGCCCTCGTTGAAATAGCGGCTCAGAGCGCCTGACGCCCGCGGCAGAACACGTGCACGGGCCGGGTAATCGCCTGAAGCTCCTCGAGCGGATTTCCGTCCACCACCAGCAGATCGGCGCTGCTGCCCGGGGCGATGTTACCGGTGATCCCTGACAGCCCCAGCGCGCGAGCCGCATCCGAGGTGGCGCTGCGTAACGCCTGCTCGTTGGAAAGCTGAGCAATCTGCGCGAATACCACCAGCGCGTGTGGCAGATCGGCGTGAAACACACCGGGAATACCCGCGTCGGTGCTGGCCACCAGCGGGATGCCCATGGCCAGCATGGCGCGGTAAGCCTCGCGCACGCGCCCCAGCACCTTGCCGCTTTGCGAGTCCAGCATGCGCTGCCAGCCTTTGTTGACGGTGGGTGAGACCCAGATGCCCTGCGCGAGAATGAGCTCTGCCACGTCCGCCTGGTAGTCGCTGGCCCAGCCGTCGGCGCCCACCCAGCTGCAATGCTCGATGGTGTCTACGCCGGCAATGGCGGCGCGACGGATGCCTTCGGTGCCGTGACAATGGGCGGCAACGGGTTTGGCATGTTCGTGCGCCATGGCAACGATGCCGGCCAGCGTCGCCTCGCTGAACTGCGCGTCCGTTGGCCTGCTGCCGGGCGTGAGCCTGCCGCCGGTGGCCATGACCTTGATGAGATCCACGTTGTGTTCGAGCTGTCGCTTCAACACCACCTTGGCGGCGGCAAGGTCCTCGGCTTCGCCGCCCCAGAAGTGGCAGTGGCCGTGCGGTGAGGTGATGGGCTGGCCGGAGCACAGCATACGTGGACCGATCACCTCACCAGCCGCGATCCGATCGCGCAGGGCCAGCTCATGCCAGGCGCCGCCGCCGAGATCCCGGGCCGTGGTGATACCGGCGCGGGCCATGCCGGCAGCGCGCTCTTCCATGAGGTCCACGATGGCTTCGGTGAGCGCTTCGGGCGGGCCGCTGTGGTCGGGATTCAGCTCCAGGTGCACGTGCGCGTCGATGAGACCGGGCACCAGCGTGAGCCCTGCGCAGTCCACAGCCTCTGCCCGGCGTTCAGGGGGACACTCACCCACGTGCAGCAACTTGTCGTGCTCGAACACGACGGTATCGGCGTCGAGCGTGCGCACGCCGTCCCAGATGGTTAGATTGGTGAGTACAGGCATGTTGGTCTCCCTTCTCAGCGTGCGCCGTACAGCAGCGCGGGCAGGCCGGTGGCCAGCTCCGGCCACAGCGCCAGCATACCCAGCAGCGCGAGCTGCAGCACGATGAACGGCACCACGCCGCGGTACATGGCGGTGGTGGGTACCGTTGGCGGCGTGACCCCGCGCAGATAGAACAGGGCAAAACCAAAGGGTGGTGTCAGGAACGAGGTCTGCAGGTTCACGGCAATCAGCACGCCCAGCCAGATGGGGTCGGCGCCCATGGCCAGCAGCACCGGACCGACGATGGGTACCACCACGAAGGTGATCTCGATGAAGTCGAGAATGAAGCCGAGCAGAAAAATCACCAGCATCACCACCGCCAGCGCGCCCCACATGCCGCCGGGCATCTGCTCGAAGAGCCCGGCCACCAGCTCGTCCCCGCCGTAGCCACGAAACACCAGCGCAAACAACGATGCGCCGATGAGAATGAAGAACACCATGGACGTGGTGGAAAGCGTCGACTCGCACACCTCGCGCAGGGTTGCGGTGTTCATGCGCCGGTACAGCCAGGCCAGCAACAGCGCGCCGCTGGCGCCCACGCCCGCGGCTTCGGTGGGCGTGGCGATGCCGCCGAGAATCGAGCCCAGCACCGCTATGATCAGCGCCAGCGGCGGCACCAGGGCCTTGAGCGTGTCGGTCAGCGTGGTCTCCGCGTCGCCGGCGGTGGCCTGCCGGGGTACGGTGGAACCGGGCCGCCAGGCCTGCACCATCACGTAGGCGAGGTAAAGGCCAACGAGAATGAGGCCCGGCACAATGGCGCCGGCAAAAAGGTCGCCGACGGACACGGATTTCGGCGCGAACACCCCCATGCTGAGCTGAGCCTGCTGGTAGGCGTTGGAGAGCACGTCCCCCAGCAGCACCAGCGCGATGGACGGAGGAATGATCTGGCCCAGCGTACCGGTGGCGGCAATGGTGCCCGTGGCAAAACCCGGCTCGTAACCGTTCTTGAGCATGCTGGGCAACGCCATGAGGCCCATCGTCACCACGGTGGCGCCCACGATGCCCGTGCTTGCGGCCATGAGCATGCCGACCAGCACCACGGTGATCGCGAGGCCCCCACGTACCTGACGCAGCAGGCTCGACAAGCCGGCGAGCAGGCCTTCGGCGATGCGGGTTTTTTCCAGCACCACGCCCATGAACACGAAAAGCGGTACGGCAATCAACGTCTGGTTGGTGACGATGCCGAACAGCCGCCCGGGCGTAAAACCCAGGTCACCGGGGTTGAAAATACCCAGCGCAATGCCGATACCCGCGAACAGCAGGGCAACGCCAGCCAGGGTCAGTGCAACCGGGTAGCCTGCTGCGAGCGCCGCGAACACCGCGGCGAACATGATGAGCGGCGTGAAATCCATGCTCAGTCGGCGTCTCCGGGCGCTCTGCACAGTTCCGCCACACCCTGCAGAAACAGCAGCACGCCCATCAGCGGAATGAGCGACTTCAGCAGGAACACGGCGGGGATACCACCCACCTCGGAAGAGCCCTCCAGTACCCGCCAGCTTGCCGCCGCGTAGGGCACGCTCGTATAGACGATGAAGGCTGCCACCGGCAGCAGAAAAAGGCCGTGGCCCAGCTTGTTGACCAGGCGCTGACGTGACGGCGACAGTCGGGAGTACACCAGATCGACACGCACGTGGGTGTTCTGCTGCACCCCATAGGCAATGCCGGCCAGGAACAGGCTGCCGTGCATGTACATCACCGCTTCCTGCAACGGGATAGCGCCGACGGCGAAGCCGTAGCGCAGCACCACCACGGCCAGGGTTGCCATCACCATGGCCAGCGCCAGCCACCGCACGGCGCGGGCGATGGCGCCGTTCACGGCGTCGATGGCGCTGACCAGCGCTTTCACAGCGCAGGGGCCTGTGTCTGCGCTACCGTGCCGGCAAAGAGGCAGAAGCCGGCCCACACGTTGTTCTTGAAAGCGGCGAAGCAGCCGGGGCCTTCGCGTTTGCGGATGAGAAACTGCTGATAGGCGAAGCAGCCGGCCATGGCCGCCAGCCCCCCCAGGTAGTACACGCCATAACCGAGGCGCTGCCCCGCCAGCGCAAACGCCGCCAGCGCCATGATCTGCAGCAGCCCGACGATCAGGCGGTCGAGGGAGCCGAAGAGAATGGCAGTGCTCTTCACGCCGATGCGCAGATCGTCTTCGCGGTCGACCATGGCGTACAGCGTGTCGTAGGCCACGATCCAGACCAGGCTGCCGACGAACATCAGGCCCACAACCGGGTCGAGGCTGCCCGTGACGGCCGCCCAGCCCATGGGCATACCCCAGCTGAAGGCGGCGCCCAGCACAACCTGGGGCATGTGTGTCCAGCGCTTCATGAAAGGGTAGATCATGGCGATGATCAGCCCTGCCACGGCCAGCCACCGGGCCGGCCAGTTGAGCAGTGGCAGCAACAGAGCAGCACACGCAACCAAGGCAGCGAACAGGCCCAGCGCCTGCTTCGGCGTAACGCGGCCGGTGGCCAGTGGCCGCTCGGCGGTGCGATGCACGTGCGCGTCGATGCGTCTGTCGGCGTAGTCGTTGATCACACAGCCCGCAGAGCGCATCAGCACGGTACCGACAGTGAACACCACCACCAGCAACAGCCCCGGAAAACCCTCGGCGGCCATCCACAGCGTGGCCAGCGTCGGCCACAGCAGCAGCAGGCTGCCCACAGGCTTGTCCAGGCGCATGAGCACCAGGTAGTTGCGCAGGGTAGCGTTCGTGTCGTTCATCGCGGCTTTCTATACGCGTTTTTCATGGTCGCAGCGGGGGGCGGGAGGACGTCCGGCGGCAAACGGCCAGTGTAGTCAATGTCGCCGCCAGCCGCACCCTGCCGGGGCTATAAGGCATTGATTTTCAAGGGGCACACAAGTAGTTTACGCGCCTCTTGTGACACTGAAAAAAGCGAGAAATCGAAGCCAATGAAGAAGTGGCAGTGTATTGTTTGCGGGTGGATCTACGACGAAGCCGAAGGCTGCGAGGAAGAGGGCATTGCGCCCGGCACTGCCTGGGAAGACGTTCCGGAAGACTTCGTATGCCCCGAATGTGGCGTGTCGAAAGAAGACTTCGAGATGATCGAGGTGGGCTGAGCATCCGGTCTACACGGCGGACAACAAGCGCATGAACCTGACCTACCGCATTCTGATCGGTATGGGCGCCGGGCTTCTCGTCGGCTTGCTGCTGCAATGGATCGACCTCCCCGCCACGCACTTCGTTACCGTTTATTTCACTGACGGCATCATCGCTGCGGGCGGCGAGGTGTTCATCGCTTTGCTGCGCATGATGGTGGTGCCCCTCGTGCTGGTCTCGCTGACCTGTGGCGCGGCGAGCCTGGGGGCCACCGGCAAGGTGGGCCGCCTGGGCGGCAAAACCATCGGCTTCTATCTCCTCACCACGGCCATTGCCGTGTCGCTCGCGTTGTCGCTGGCGCTCATTGTGGATCCGGGGCTGGGGGCGGACGAGGTGGTGCAGGAAGGCTCAACCTACACGGCCCGCGAAGCGCCAAGCGTCAAAGACACGCTGGTGGACATTGTGCCGAGCAATCCGGTCTCGGCCATGGCGGATGGCGCCATGCTGCAGATCATTCTCTTTGCCCTGCTGCTGGGCATTGCCCTGCACAAGGCAGCCGAAGCCGGCCAGCGGGTGCTCAGCTTCATGAACGATCTCAACGAGATCTTCATGAAGCTCATCACCATGATCATCGAGTTTGCGCCGTTAGGGGTGTTCTGCCTCATGGTGAGCCTCGGTGTCACGGTGGGCTGGAACGAGATCACCAAGCTGCTGGCATATTTCATCACCGTGGTGCTGGCGCTGCTGCTGCACATGACGGTGACCTACCCCACGCTCATGTACCTGCTGTCGGGCCTCAATCCTTTGACGTATCTGAAGAAGATGCGCGAGCCCATGCTGGTGGCGTTCTCCACATCGTCCAGTGGCGCCACGCTGCCGGTGACCCTGCGCACCGTGGAGCGGCGTGTGGGCGTCAACAACAACGTCGCGTCGTTTGCGGTGCCGCTGGGCGCTACCATCAACATGGACGGCACCGCGATCATGCAGGGTGTGGCGACGGTGTTCATCGCGCAGTACTTCGGCATCGCGCTGACCGCCGGTGACTTTCTCATGGTTGTGCTCACGGCCACGCTGGCTTCCATCGGCACTGCGGCAGTGCCCGGCGTGGGCCTCGTGATGCTGGCCATGGTGCTGGATCAGGTGGGTCTTCCGGTGGAAGGGATCGGCCTGATCATCGGCATCGACCGGTTGCTGGACATGATGCGCACGGCTGTGAACGTCACCGGCGACGGCATGGTGGCGACAGTGGTTGCTGCCAGTGAAGGGGAGCTCGATCGTGAGACCTTCGAAGATCCCGAGGCGGGCGCGGTCCTCGAGCGCTAGCGCGCCATTGCCAGCGACAGGTCTTTCAGATCGTCGTGCGATGCGCGCAGCACGCTGAGCACGTCTGTCAGCCCGCTTGTATCCACGGCCAACTCCTCGGCTGCCGCCAGCACGCCGGGCGGCGGCGCGTCGGTGCAGGGAAACAGGGTCCGCGCCAGACGCAGCAGGGTGACGTAGGTCTCGTGGTTGCCGCTGTAGCGGCTCACGTGCTGGTAGCGCACCGCCGTCGTCAGCTCGTCCGGCAGATCCCACTGCTCCAGCAACGTGGCTGCAAGTACTTCCCGGTTTACCGCCAGCACGTGCTGGTCGACGTGCGTATGGCTGAGGTGCGGGTTGGTTTCCTGCAGGCGACAGACGGTCTCGTACTGCGGGGGGAAGACGTGCCCGAGCACCAGCGTGCCGAAGTTGCTGAGCAGCCCGATCAGGTAACACAAGCCCGGATTCGGGCGACTCGCAGGCGGCATCTGGTGGGCCAGGGCTTCCATCGTGGCGGCAGCGTAGACCGCGTCCAGCCAGTAGGGACTGGCGCCGCTCACGTGATGGGCAGGCAGGTTCAGCGTGCCGCCAACGGCGAGGCCGAGGGCCATGTTGAACACCATGTCGAAACCCAGCACGCGCATGATCGCGTCGTCCAGCGTGGTCACCGGCGTGGTGCAGCCATAGCGCGCCGAGTTGGCCCAGCCGAGAATGCGCGCGGCCATGGATGGATCGGTTTCGATGATCTGCACCACATCCGAGAGGTCGTAATTGGGATCCGCCTGCAGGGCAATCATGCGTCGGGCGGCTTCGGGCAGAGGCGGGATGTGCAGAGTCTCGTCCAGGCGTGCTTCGATGCGCCGGGCGGTGAACTCGTCCAACGCTGCGAGAATATTGTCCTCGTCGTCGGCCGGGTCCGGGGGAGTTGGCACAAGCTGCTCACAGAAGGTTGCTTCGTACGACCGGTGGCTGGCACACAGCGCGCGGATCTCGGCGCCGGTCGCGCGCACGTACTCGCCCGGCGCTTCCGTTGCCAGCGCAAGCTCGGGGGCCTCTTTGAGAGCCGCGTGCACCACCGAGGGCAGGCCGTAAAAGCCCGGGATTGCGCAGACGCTCTCGTCGAGACCCGGCGGTAAGCCCCGCAGGTTACGCTCGGTGGAACAGCGGATGGGCTCCGGGTCGACGATGGCTTCTTCCGGCGCCACCACCTGCACGCGGCCTTCGCTGTCGGTGCACAGCAGACCCCGCACTCGCAGGGCTGCCGGTGGATTGTCGAATCTGGGCAGGTTCTTGGCTTCGATGCTCACGCTTCCGGGTCCGCAGCGGTGTCGTTCGTTCAGTATAGAAAAGCCTGACAGGTGCAGCGGGCGCCGGTCGCGAAACGTGCGCGGGGTGGCGCGGCTTTCAGACTGTGAGATGGCCCGAATCTGCCGGCGCCCAGGTGTGCAGGAGGCCCAGCAACCGCTGATGCTCCTCGCTGTCCCGGGACGCGGCGAGCAGCGCATCACCCTGTCTGGTGACTTCCGGGATCAGCGTGGCGTGCTCGGTCAGATCCGCCACGCGGAAACTCTGATCGCCGGACTGGCGCGTGCCCAGCAGGTCGCCGGGGCCCCGGAGCTTCAGATCCTGCTCGGCCAGCTCGAAACCGTCCTGGCTGTCGCGCATGGCAGTGAGGCGCGTGATGGCAGCTTCGCCCAGGCCCGCCTTGAACAGCAGAAAACACTGGCTGGCGGCGTCGCCGCGCCCTACCCGGCCGCGCAGCTGGTGAAGCTGTGCCAGGCCGAAACGCTCGGCGTTCTCGATCACCATGTGCGTTGCATTCGGCACGTCCACGCCCACCTCCACCACCGTGGTGGCCACCAGAAGATCGATGGCCCGGGTTTTGAAGCTCTGCATGACGGCACTCTTCTCATCGCTCTTCATGCGGCCGTGCAGCACGCCGATACGCGCGTGCGGTAGCAGCTCGGTCAACAGCGGCAGCACGGTCTCGATGGCCATGGCCGGCAGCTCGTCCGAAGCCTCGATGAGCGGACATACCCAGTAGGCCTGCCGGCCCTGGGCCAGCGCGGCGGCCACCTGCGCGGCCACCTGGTCCCGCTTGCCTTCTTCGGCGGTGTGGGTAGTGATGGGTTGTCGCCCGGCGGGCAGCTCATCGATCACGGATACGGCCATGTCCGCGTACAGCGCCATGGTGAGCGTGCGCGGTATGGGGGTGGCGGTCATCACGAGCTGGTGCGGCACAGCCTCGCCCGATTTGTGCTGCAGGGCCATGCGCTGGTGCACGCCGAAGCGGTGCTGTTCGTCGATGATCACCAGCGCGAGGGCTGTGAAGGCGACCTTGGCCTGAAACAACGCGTGCGTGCCGATCACTACCGCGGCGTGTTCTTCCGCCACCCGGGCCAGCGCCGCGCGCTGCTCGGCAGCGCTCATGCGCCCGGTCAGCAGCACCACGGGAATGCCCAGGGGCTCGAGCCAGCGCTGAAAGTTGAAGAAATGCTGCTCGGCCAGCAGTTCCGTGGGCGCCATGACTGCGGTCTGACGATTGTGCTCGGCGGCACGGATTGCGGCGAAGGCGGCGATGACCGTCTTGCCGGAGCCGACGTCGCCCTGCACCAGGCGCAACATGGGTACGCTGGCCTCCAGGTCGGTCAGCACCTCTTTTGCCACCCGGGCCTGGGCGCGCGTGAGCCGGAAGCCCAATCGCTCCAGAAGCTGCCGGCCCAGGCCCCCGCTGGGGGGCAGGGGTGTGGCGCTGGCCTGCCGCCGTGCCAGCGCGCGACCTTTCATGACCAGGTAGTAGGCGATCAGTTCATCCAGCGCTACCTCGAGCTGCACGTCGGCAACCTCCTCCAGCGTGGTGCCTGAAGGGGGTTCGTGCAGGTAGAGGAGCTTTGTGAAAGGACGCCCCGGACCGTCCGGCCAGCGCATGGCGCGCAGCTGCCCGACAATTTGCCTCAGTCGCGCCTGGCCCAGACCCTGCGTGGTGGGATATACGGGCGTGAGGGTGCCGTCCGGCTCAGGCAGAGCGTCATCGAAGGTTTCGTACTCCGGGTGGGCCGCGGTCAGCTCGCGCCCGTAAAAACGGAACTCGCCGTAAGCCCGCACGTAGCCGGCTCGTTCGAGATTTTTCTGCTGAAAGCGGGAGAAGTGAAAAAAGCGCAGGTGCATGCGCCCGGTCTCGTCCTGCAGCGTCACTTTCAGGCTGCGCCGCTTGCCGAACAGCACGTGACAGCCCACCACCCGGCCTTCCACCAGGCATGGTTGGTCGGGGGTGATATTGATGGCGGCGGTGATGCGCGTGCGGTCCTGGTAGCGGTACGGCAGGTGCAGCAGCAGGTCGACGTAGCGGAAAATGCCCAGGCGCGCGAGCGTTTCCGCCAGCTTCGGGCCGACCCCTTTCAGGGTTGTGACGCTCCGGCTGGCGAGCTCCGTCACGCGTGCGCGAGGATTGCGTCGATCTCGATCTGCGCACCCCGGGGCAGCGCGCTGACCTCCACGGCGGCGCGGGCGGGAAAAAGCTCGTCGAAGTATTCGGCCATGACGGTGTTCAAGGCCGCGAAGTTGCCGAGGTCGGTGAGGTACACGTTGAGTTTGACGGCGCTTGCCAGCGAGGCGCCGGCAGCCTCGGCCACCGCTGCGAGGTTGCGGAACACCTGATGGGCCTGGGCGGTGAAGTCGTCTGAGACCATCTCCATGGTGGCCGGGTCCAGGGGAATCTGGCCGGAGATGAACGTGGTCCTGGCGAACGTGGTTGTCAGCGCCTGCGAGTAGGCGCCGATGGCAGCGGGGGCTGCTTCTGTGTGAGTTGCCTGGTTAGCCATGGGTTCAGTTGCCTCTGCGGGTGATGTTGATGACCGCGCGCACGTTGCGCAGCCGGCGCATGACCCGGGCAAGATGCGTACGGTCGCGCACGGTAACCCCCAGCACCATGGTGCTGACCTCGGCGTTGCGTTCTTCGACGTTGATGTTGTCAACGCCCGCGTCCGCTGCGGTTACCTCTGCCGCGATCTCCGCAAGAATGCCTTTGCGCCGGCTCACGTTGACCCACAGGGTAGTGAGAAATTCACCTTCGGTGGTGGTGGTCCAGCGGGCGGGAATGATCTCGCGCGCCGCGCGGCGGCGGATATCGTTGATGTTCCGGCAGGTTTCGATATGCAGCACCAGGCCTTTGCCGGCGGTCATGTGCCCGACGATCTGGTCTCCCGGCACCGGCCCGCAGCAGCGCCCGTAGTTGATCACCAGGCCCTCGCCGCCGCGAATGGCGATGGGCCCGCCGCCCTCCACGGTGACTGCTTCGTACTCCGGGTTGTCGAAGGCCAGCAGCTTCTGCGCGGCCACGTAAGCCATGAGCTTGCCGTTGCCGATGGCAGCCAGCAGCTCGTCCAGGCGGCGTACGCCCAGCTCTGTGAACACCCGCCGCAGCCGCCGGAAATCGAGGTCGTTGATGCTCATGTCCGCATTGCCGAGCGCGCGGTTGAGCAGCTTGCGGCCGAGCGCCACCGCTTCCGTGCCCTGCTGATTCTTCAGCGCCACGCGAATGGCAGAACGGGCCCGGGAAGTGACCGCAAACGTGAGCCAGTCCGGGTGCGGTCGGGCGTCGTTGGAGGTGATGATCTCGACGCTCTGGCCCGACTGCAGTTGAAAGGACAGCGGTGCGAGGTTGCGGTCCACGCGACACGCGACACAGCGGTTGCCGATATCGGTATGCACCGCGTAGGCGAAATCGATGGGACAGGCCCCGCGCGGCAGCTCGAGAATGTCGCCTTCGGGGGTGAATACGTACACCTCGTCGGGAAAGAGGTCGAGCTTCAGGCTCTCGATGAATTCCAGCGGGTTACCGGCCTGGCGCTGCAGCTCCAGAAGGTCCTGTGCCCAGCGCCGGGCGCGCCGCTGGCTGGGCTCGAAGTCGCCACCGTCCTTGTACAGCCAGTGACCGGCAATGCCGTTCTCGGCCACGGCCTCCATCTGCTTGGTGCGTATCTGCACCTCGATGGGCACACCATGCATGCCCACCAGCGAAGTATGCAGCGACTGGTAGCCGTTCACCTTGGGAATGGCGATGTAGTCCTTGAACCGGTTGGGCACGGGCTTGAACAGGTTGTGCACCACGCCCAGCGTGCGATAGCAGGCGTCCACCTGCTCCACGACGATGCGGAAGCCGAACACGTCCATGATCTCGTTGAACGGCTTGTGCTGGGTTTTCATCTTGCGGTAGATGGAATAGGCGTGCTTCTCCCGGCTGAGCACGGTGGCTGCGATACCGTCGCGGTTCAAAGCGGCCGTCATGGTCGAGGCGATCTCATCCATCAGCTCTTCACGATGGCCACGGGCCGATTGCACGGCACGCTCGATGCGGTCGGCGCGCAACGGATACAGCGCTTTGAAGCCGAGCTCTTCGAACTCCGTTTTCACGCTGTGGATGCCCAGGCGATTGGCAATGGGCGCGTAGAAGTCCAGCGTTTCCCGGGCGATGCGGCGGCGCTGGGCGTCCGACATCACGCCGATGGTGCGCATGTTGTGCAGGCGGTCGGCCATTTTCACCATGATGACGCGGATGTCCTTGGCCATGGCCAGCGCCATCTTCTGGAAGTTCTCGGCTTGAGCCTCCGCGCGGCTGGAGAAGATTTTCGACAGCTTCGACACGCCGTCGACAATCTCCGCGACCGGTTGCCCGAAGCGCTTGCGCAGGGTGGCTTTGCTCGCGTCGGAGTCTTCGATGACGTCGTGCAGCAGCGCGGCCATGAGGGTCTGATGATCCATGCGCATGTCGGCAAGGATGGACGCCACGGCGGTGGGGTGGGTGATGTAGGGATGCCCGGTACGCCGCCACTGGCCTTCGTGGGCCTGCGCGGCGTAAGCGTGGGCGTCGCAGATCTGCTCGATCTGCTCGGGGCTGAGGTAGGTGAGTTTGTCCTGAAGCTGCGCGAGGTCCGCCGGGGCGGCAACGTTGGGCTGTTTGGCGTAGGCGGCTAGCTGGCCGACAAAATAGGACTGCGTGCTGGGCTCTGCCCTACGGCTCGTCATCTCCTAAGGTGTTCCCTCCGAGCCGATCGTCCCGCAAACCGCTCAGACTAAAATTGACTTCAATTTCCTCATCCTCTGTAGACACTTCCTGGCTGTCAAGCATTTCGTGGGAGATGAGGCCGTCTGCAATTTCCCGCAGCGCAATGACCGTGGGCTTGTCGTTCTCTTCCGGCACCAGCGGATCGTTGCCGTAGCGGCGCAGGCCGCGCGCACGCCGGGTGGCGAGCATGACGAGCTCGAAACGGTTGTCGACGTGCTCCAGGCAGTCTTCGACGGTGATGCGGGCCATAGGTTGCAGCCGTGGATTTCGGGCCGCGAATTCTAGCGACCGGTTACGGTTCTGACAAGATCGTTCGAAGGGCGGCGTTTTGCGCAAGCTGGTTGTCGGCACGCAGGCGGGTTGCCCGGATGATTGCAAGCAGGTCGGCCAGCGCCCGGTCGAAGTCGTCATTCACTACGAGGTAGTCGTAGCGCCCTGCCTGGGCCATCTCGCGCTGCGCTTCCGCCAGGCGGGTTTCGATCACCTCTGCAGTGTCCTGCCCGCGTTTGGTCAACCGTTCGCGCAGTGTGTCGAGCGACGGCGGCAGGATGAAGATGGACAGCACCTCGGGTGCAAGCCGGCGGACCTGGTCGGCACCCTGCCAGTCGATCTCCAGGATCACGTCCCGTTGCTGATCGCGCAGGGTCTGGACGCTGGCCAGCGCGGTGCCGTAACGGTTGCCGAACACCAGGGCGTGCTCGAGAAACTCGCCCGCGTCGATCATGGCGAGAAATTCCGCCTCGTCGGTGAAGAAGTAATTCACGCCATCGGCTTCGTTCGCCCGCCGTGCTCTCGTGGTATGGGAGATGGACACGGCCAGGCGCGCATCGGCCTCCAGCGCTGCGCTGACCAGACTGGTCTTGCCGGCGCCCGAGGGCGCGGAGATGAGAATCAGCAGGCCACCGTCGGCGGCCCCGCCCGGCTCGCTCATTCGATGTTCTGCACCTGCTCGCGGATCTGCTCGATGATCACCTTGAGGTCGACGGCGCGCTGTGAGGTTTCCGGGATCACCGATTTCGCGCCCAGGGTGTTGGCTTCGCGGTTGAGCTCCTGGGTGAGAAAGTCGAGGCGCCGCCCGTGCGGCCCGGCGCCTTCGATGTGCGAGCGGGCCTCTTCCACGTGGATGCCGAGACGGTCGATCTCCTCGGCCACATCCACGCGCTGGGCCAGCAGGGCCACCTCCTGCTCCAGGCGGCCTGGATCCAGATCTACCTGCAGCTCGGCAACGCGTTGCTGCAGCTTGTTCTTCTGCTGGGCGGCCAGATTGGCCACGATGGGTTTGAGGGTGGCGATGATCTCGTCGATCTGATCCAGCCGCGTACGCACGGTGTCCTGCAGCTGCACCCCTTCGCGGCGGCGCACCTCGATGAGATCGGTCAGGGCTGCTTCGAACAGCGTGCCCGCGGTTTCGCGCAGCTCATCGTCGTCTGCCGGCACGTCGTCCAGCACGCCGGGCCAGCGGATCAGCTCCATGGGGCTGATGTTGCCGATGTTCGGTGCATCCCGTTTCACCTGCTCGATTGCCGCCATCACCTGCACCAGGATCGTACGGTTGATGGTGATGCCGTCGCTGCCCGGAATGGTCTCGAGCTTGAGCGTGCAATCCAGCTTGCCACGCTTCAGGTGCTTGCGGGCGAGATCCCGCATCTGATGTTCCATGCCCCGCAGGGCATCGGGCATGCGGAACTGCGTCTCCAGATAGCGGTGGTTGACCGATTTCAGCTCCCACACGAGGTGGCGGCCGCGCACATCGTCGGCCGCCCGGGCGAAAGCTGTCATGCTGTACATCATGAGCGCGGTGACGCCTGTATAAATTGTTTACAACGAGTGCGATTCTACCCGCTCCACTTATAATGTGCCGAACGGATATTCGACGGGGATCTATGCGACCAAGTGGCCGAGCGGCGGATCAGCTGCGCGAGGTGCGTTTCACACGGGGCTTTACCAGTCATGCGGCGGGGTCCGTGCTGGTGGAGTTCGGCGACACCAGAGTGCTGTGCACGGCCTCGGTGGAAGAGTCGGTGCCCGGTTTTCTGCGCGGCAAAGGTGTGGGCTGGGTAACTGCCGAATATGGCATGCTGCCTGGCAGCACCCATACCCGTAACGACCGGGAAGCCGCCCGCGGCAAGCAGAACGGCCGCACGGTCGAGATTCAGCGGCTCATCGGCCGCTCGCTGCGGGCCATGGTGGACTTCCAGGCCATGGGCGAGCGCACCGTGCGGATCGATTGCGACGTGCTTCAGGCTGACGGCGGAACCCGCACAGCCTCCATCACAGGGGGCGCGGTGGCGCTGGCTTACGCCCTGGCCACGCTGCCTGTTCAGGGAGCGTTCAAGGAGCTTGTGGCATCTATATCCGTAGGAATTTATCAGGGTGAGCCCGTGCTGGATCTGGATTACGCGGAAGATTCGAACGCCGAGACGGACATGAACGTCGTGCGCGTCGCGTCCGGTGGCTTCATCGAGCTGCAGGGCACGGCGGAGGCGGCACCGTTTTCCGGCGCCGAGCTGAACGCGTTGGTGGCCCTGGCGGAAAAGGGCACCACAGAGCTTCTGGCCATGCAGCGGGCGGCTCTGGGAGAGTGAGGTGACGGACAAAACCGCTTTCATCGAGTTTCTCCTTGCCCAGAACGTGCTGAAGTTCGGCGAGTTCACGTTGAAATCGGGCCGGTTGAGCCCCTATTTCTTCAATCTCGGTGAGGTGAGCCACGGCGCCGCCTACGCGACGCTGGGGCAGGCCTACGCGGATGCGCTGATCGCCGCCGAATTCGACTGCGACGTGCTGTTCGGACCGGCGTACAAGGGCATTCCCATTGCGGTGGCCACCGGCATTGCCCTTGCCGAACGGGGCGTGGACGTGGGGGTGGCATACAACCGCAAGGAAGCCAAGGCGCACGGGGAAGGCGGCCAGCTCGTGGGCGCGGCGCTGACCGGCCGCGTGGTGCTCATCGACGATGTGCTGACCTCGGGCAAGGCCATTCGCGAAGCCCTCGCGCTGCTTGAAGATACGGATGTGGAGATTGCCGGCGCGATCATCGCCATGGACCGGCAGGAAGTAGCGGCGGCCGGCGAGATGGAGCAGGGTCGCACGGCGGTGGCCAGTCTGGCGGAAGAGCTGTCGGCACCTGTGATCAGCATCGCAACCATGCAGGACCTGATCGATTATCTTGACAGGCCGGCCGGAGCCTCCGGCGCGGACACGCAGGACGGAATTCTGCCCCGTATGCGTCACTATCAGGCTGAATACTGCGTGCTGTAATGCAGCTGCACGCAGACGTGACCAGGAAGACAGACTAGGAAGGCAAGGACATGATGGCTCATCGATTCGTTGCGGCGATTCTCACAGTGCTCGCGCTGTTGCTGACGAGCATCGATGCCTGGGGCGCGCGCTTCTTCCGCTACAAGGACGACACCGGCCGCCTCGTCATCTCGCACACCATTCCCAACGACCGCGTGAAGTTCGGCTACGAGATCGTCGACGAGAACGCGCGGCTCATCCAGACCATCGATCCGCAGCTCTCGGAGGCCGAGTATCAGGCCAAGCTCGCCCGGGAAGAGGCTCAGCAAGAGTGCGAGGAAGCCGTTGATCGCGTGCACAGCCTGTATCGGTCCGTGCCCGATATCGACTACGCGGAAGCGCAGGCGCTGGATTCCATCGAGAAGCTCATCGCCAACAACAAAGCCAACCTCACGCACATCCGCAGCCAGCGCACGGAACTGGAGGCCCAGGCGGCCCAGCTCGACATTGCGGGCAAAGCCATCTCCAACCTGTTGCTGGACAACATTGCGAGTGCCCGCGCGCAGGAAGACAACCTGCTGGAGCAGATCGACAAGCGCAACGAAGAGAAGTTACAGGTGCGTAGTTCTTATGCGTTCGATCGCAGCGTGTTCGGGGTCTCGAGCTGCGACAGCGGTCTCTCCGCAGAGCTCAGGCTGGCAAAGCAGAACGTCCGCCCCGAAGCATAAACGGCCGCGACCGCGTCAGGCCGGGCGCGACAGGGTTCTGGTCTCTCCCCACACCGCACCGCGCAGAATGTCCCACTGGGCCTCCCAGCCTTCGGTGGGCACCTGTTTGAACTCCGAGCGCACGAACTGCGCGATGCGCCCTTCGGCGTATGCCATGAGCAGGTTGGCGGCAGCATTGATCTGAATTGTCGGGGTGGTGGGCAGGGCCGCGTTGTGTTCCCGCAGCACCTGTCTGAGTTGCGTTTCCAGCCGCGCCAGCAACTGGTGCATGCGCGCACGGAGCCGCTCGGTTTCCCCCTGCAGCGCATCGCCGGCGAAAAGCCGCGCAAAGCCGGGATTGCGCTCTACGAAGCTGAGCAGCAGCAGTACGATCGTGCGGCACCGGGGCTCGGCGTCGCGGTGTTCCTTGAGGATGACGGTAACGCGGCTGAATAGCGTCTCTTCGGCGAAGACGATGAGGCCTTCGAGCATCTTCGCCTTGCTGGGGAAGTGGCGATACAGGGCAGCTTCACTGACCCCCACCTCCGCTGCGAGGGCCGCAGTGGTGATGCGGCTGCCCGGCCGGGTTGCCAGCATTCTGGCCAGGCACTGAAGGATCTGATCGCGGCGGTTGACCTTGCTGGTCACGCCTGCGCGCCCGCATGCGCGAGGATCTGCGTGCCAATGCCCTGATCGGTGAACACTTCCAGCAGCAGGGCATGGGGTACCCGCCCGTCGATAATCTGCACGCTGGTCACCCCGCCGGCGACAGCGTCCAGGGCGCACTGCACCTTGGGCAGCATGCCCTCGGCAATGACACCTTCTTCGATGAGCTGCTGCACTTCGGCGGGCGTTACCGAGACGAGCGTGTCGCCGTCTGCGCCGAGGATGCCTGGCGTGTTTGTCAGCAGAATCAATTTCTCGGCGTCGAGCTGCTCGGCGATGCGGCCTGCGACGATGTCCGCGTTGATGTTGTACGACTCACCGTCCGCGCCGACGCCGATGGGCGCAATCACCGG
Organism: uncultured Pseudomonadales bacterium; assembly: GCA_964651595.1. Taxonomy (GTDB): domain Bacteria; phylum Pseudomonadota; class Gammaproteobacteria; order Pseudomonadales; family Azotimanducaceae; genus UBA4421. The sequence goes on from CAZYYJ010000095.1 coordinate 17,813, forward strand.
GATGAACGCGTCCTCGGTGAGGGTGGCCAGCACCTCGGCGTTGATGTGCGTGATCTCCCCGACATGGCCGATGTCGATGATCTCCGGAGCGTTGAACTCGGGCCCCTGCTGCGGGGCGAGGGCGAGCTTTCTGGCCTGCACCAGTTGCCCGTCCTTGCCCGTGATGCCCACCGCCCGGCCGCCGTGCCGGTTGATCAGCGAGACGATCTCCTGATTGACCAGACCCCCCAGCACCATCTGCACCACGTCCATGGTGGCCGCATCGGTTACCCGCATGCCGTTCACGAAGCGCGACTCGATGTTCAGCCGCTCTAGAAGCTCGCCGATCTGCGGGCCTCCGCCGTGGACGATCACCGGATTGATGCCCACCAGCTTCATCAGCACCACGTCGCGGGCGAAACCTTGCTTGAGGGTCTCCTCAGTCATGGCGTTGCCGCCATATTTCACCACCACGGTCTGGCCGTGGAACTGCTGGATGTACGGCAGCGCTTCCGTCAGCACTTCCGCCGTGGTCAGGGCGTCTGCTTCGTTCATGGCACCAGGCTGGTTAGGGTGGAATCAGAAAGTCAGTTGCGGATCGATTTTCGCGAGTTGCTCGCGAAACACAACCTGCACGCGCTCCAGCGCATCGGCTGTATCGGCCTCGAAGCGCAGCGTGAGCACGGGACTCGTGTTGCTGGCACGCAGCAGACCCCAGCCGTCTTCGAAGTCGACGCGCAGTCCGTCGATGGTGGTCATGGCGCCATCGCCGAACTCGCCATCGATTTTCAGACGCTCCACCACCTCGAACTTGTCGGCTTCGGACACGGGCACCTTGATCTCCGGGGTGGACTCGGTCTTCGGAAACTGACCGAACAGCTCGCTCACGGGCTGGCTTTCACCGCTGATGATCTCGAGCAGTCGCACGGCGGAGTACAGCGCATCGTCGAAGCCGTACCAGCGCTCGCCGAAGCAGATGTGGCCGCTGAACTCACCGGCGAGCAGCGCACCCGTTTCTTTGACCTTGGCTTTCATGTGCGAATGCCCGGTGCGCCCCATGATGGGCCGGCCCCCGAGATCGGCGATGAGGTGATTGAGATGGCGGCTGCATTTCACGTCGAAGATGATGTCGGCGCCGGGGTTGCGTCCCACGATGTCCTGGGCAAACAGCATCAGCAGCGTGTCGGGCCAGATGATCTCGCCTTCGTTGGTAACCACGCCCAGGCGGTCCCCGTCGCCGTCGAACGCCAACCCCAGGTCGGCCTGCTCGGCTTTGACCACGGTGACCAGATCTTCCATGTTTGCAGGATCGGCGGGGTCTGGATGATGATTCGGGAAATCGCCGTCGACGTCGCAGTACAGCGGCACCACCTCGCAGCCGGCTTCCTCCAGCAGACGGGGCGCCATCGCACCGGCGACCCCGTTGCCGCAATCGACGACAACTTTCAGCGACTGGGCGAGGCCGATGTCTTCGAGGGCGCGATCGATGTAGCTGTCGTTGAGGTCGATCTCCTCGACTTCGCCGGCTTCGTCACCGTCGACGAGGTCGTTCTGCTCCAGGCGTTTCAACAGTTTCTGGATGCGTTCTTCCGCCAGCGTCTCGCCGGCGATCATCATTTTCAGGCCGTTGTACTCGGGCGGGTTGTGGCTGCCGGTGATCAT
>CAZYYJ010000096.1:0-19012 GCA_964651595.1 uncultured Pseudomonadales bacterium
GGAAGAAGATCTGCCCGTGGCTGACGACGCATCGCCCCTCGTCGTCACGGAAAAAGACGCCGTCAAGCTGCAGGCGCTGTTACCTCTGCCGCAGGATGTCTGGATGCTGCGCATCGCGGTCGCGCTGCCAGCAGAAGCGGAGGAACGCCTGGTGGAGCTGCTGTCTGACAGAGCCATTCTGCCGTCCCGGGACCCCGGCTCATGACCTGCGCCGTCGTGGTGCCGGCCCGCTACGCGTCCACGCGCCTGCCTGGCAAACCTCTGGCGCTGCTGGCGGGAGAGCCGATGATCGTGCACGTACTGCGGCGGTGTGCGTCTTCCACCGCGGATGTCGTTTTTGCGGCTGTCGACGACGAGCGTGTGGCAGCCGCCGTCAACGACGCAGGGTTTACGGCCGTCATGACCGACCCGAGTCACCCGTCGGGCTCCGATCGGGTCATGGAAGTGGCTAGGCAGGAACGGCTGGGCGATGACGACGTGGTGGTAAATGTCCAGGGCGACGAACCCATGATTCCCGTGGCCAACATCAACGCGTTGATCCGGCTCATGCAGACGACGCCGTCGGTGCAGATGGCCACGTTGAGCGAGCCGCTGGACAGCGCAACGCAGGCAAATCCCAATGTTGTGAAGCTCGTGTGCGACGCACGGGGAGATGCGCTGTACTTTTCGCGCGCACCGATTCCCTACGCGCGCGATACCGGCAGGGATCCCGCCGCGCGGCGTCATGTGGGTGTCTATGCCTTCCGTGTGGGTGCGCTGCGCGCATTCACGATCATGGGAGAATCGTCTCTGGAGCGGACGGAACGCCTTGAACAGCTGCGCTGGCTGGAGGCCGGGCACGCCATACGCGTGCTCGAAGCGCCCGAACCATCGCCACCGGGGGTGGACACCGCCGAGGACCTTGCGCGCGTTGCCGATGCGCTGCGCAGGCATCCGTCGCCGGGAACCCCGGACACCTGACGTGGACTACGACGCGGAGTTCATGCCGCCTGCCGAAGCCGATGCGATGCTCGCCTGGCTGAGCGCGCCCGGCAACGTCGCGTGGGCACAGGAGACGTTTCGGATTTTCGGCCGCACCCAGCCGGTGCCCAGATTGACGGCATGGTGCGGAGATGCGGGCGTGACATACCGCTACACGGGCCTTGAGCATGAGTGCAGCGGGTGGCCGGCACCGCTGGAGGCAGCGCTTGCACGCGTGCGCGCCCGCGCTGGTGTCTGCTTCAACTTCGTGCTGCTGAACCGTTACGACGATGGTTCCAAACATATGGGCTGGCACCGCGACAACGAACCTGGTTGCCAGCCAACGGTAGCTTCGCTCAGCCTCGGCGCCCGACGGCGCTTTCACGTGGAGCAGTGTCACCAGACCCACCGCGTGGATCTGGACCACGGCTCGCTGGTGGTGTTCAACGCGTTCGAGCGACACCGCCTCAGCCCGACGAAGCGGGCCGTGGGGCGGCGTGTGAATCTGACCTTCCGTCTCATTGAACGCAACGCTGCCTGATGAGCTTTGCCGTGCCGAACACGTTACGGCTGGAAAGCCAGGCACCCGCGGGCTGCTTCGCACGCAGCGCAGCGGAGGTGGTCGCGGCGCAGAACGCGGCCCGCGCCGCCGGGCTGACGATCCGCTACACAGGCGCCGGTTCGAACCTGCTGCCCATGCCGCGGGTAGACGCCTTCGTCTGCGTTGTGGCCATAGCGGGTATCCAGGTTGTTGCCGCCGCGGATGACGAGGTGCTGATCGAGGCAGGTGCTGGTGAGGACTGGCACGGGCTGGTGATGCACACCCTCGAGCAGGGCTACTATGGACTCGAAAACCTGGCGCTCATTCCCGGCTCAACGGGCGCTGCGCCGGTGCAGAACATCGGTGCGTACGGTGCCGAGCTTGCCGACTTCGTGCACGAGGTGAGGGTCGTGGACAGCGACGGTAGCGAACGGGTGCTTGGGTCCGAGGCCTGTGGCTTCGGCTATCGAACCAGCGTGTTTCAGACCCGGCCCGACTGGGCAATCGTTGCGGTGACGTTGCGGCTCAGAAAAACTCCCGCCATCAATCTCAGCTATGCCGAGCTGGCCAGGCGCGTCGCGCAGAATGCAACGCCACAGGAGGTTGCCAGCGCCGTGTGTGCGATCCGCCGCGAAAAACTGCCGGATCCAGCCATTGATCCGAACGCCGGCAGCTTCTTCAAGAACCCGGTTGTGACGCAGGCCCAGGCAGCCATCCTGGAAACGCAGATTCCCGATCTGACGACGCACAGCACCCCGACCGGCATCAAGCTCAGCGCGGCCCAGCTCATCGACCGGGCCGGGTGGAAGCAGAAATCAGCAGGGCCGGTGCTTTGCTGGCACCGCCAACCGCTCGTGCTGGTGAATCATGGCGCCCGCTCGGCGACAGAGGTTGTCGCCTTCGCGGATGCCATTCGTGCCGATGTGGCGACGCGCTACGGCGTGTCGCTGGAACTGGAGCCCTGCGTGCTCGATTGATCGTCCTGCGCGGGATTCTGGCCGATCACGCCCTGCGCACGCAGTTCCGCTTCCCGCTTACGCCGCCGTACCTCGCGCGGGTCGTTTGCCGCTCTCGCCGGACGCACCGACGCCGGTTCAGCCGCAGGCGGTTCAGCATTTTCCGCGGGCTCTTCCGTCCCGGCCTCAGCGTTCGCCGATTCGTCCGGGACCGCTGCAGCGGCAACAGGCGCTGTGTCGTCGACGCTGCCGGTTTCGGCTGCCGATGCATCGCTTGCGTCAGGCACCTCGGAAGCTTGAGTGGCTTCCTCCACGGCCGCAACCGCCTCAGCGGTACTGTCCGCGTTGTCCTCTGCCGCGTTGTCCTCTGCCTCCGCGACGTCGTCTGCCGCCGCGACGGCCGTGTCCGCAGCAGCTACAGTCGCGCCGGTTGCCGGTTCTGCAACCTCAGGCGCATCGCTAGCGTCTGCTGTCTCCGACGGGGCGGTACCAGCGGCCGGAACCGCTGCCTCGGGTCCTGCCGATGCTGTGACGGCATCGGCGCTGGCGGCCGATGCGCTTGGCGTGGGCGCGTTGTCCTGCGCCGTTGCGTCTGCAGCTTCGGGCGTTTCGCTCACATCGGGCGTTGCCTCGGCTGCAGCGGCATCGCGTTTGCGGTTGCGTGGATCGTTGGCAGCCCGGCCTGTGCGGCGCGGCCGCGAAGGCTTGACCGGGGCTTCCGGAGCCGTTTTGGCTTCTGCCTCCTGGGCCTGTTCGGCGGGTGCGTTGGATGCCTGCGCAGGCACTGCCTGGGGCCCGCGACGCCCGTCGTCAGCCCGGCGAGTTTCACTGCGCTCTGAGCGGGCGTTGCGATCGCGGGGCGGCATGCGTTTGCTGGCAGCCAGCGATTCTTCGGACGGCTTGCGCGTTTCCGGATCTACCGGTGTGAAGTCTGCCGCTTTCTCAGCCCGTTCCGCCCTGGGTTGACCGCGCTCGCCCGCACCGTCTCCCTTGCCCCGCTGGCGCCGGGGCTTGTCGCTCTTGTCGGTTTTCTCGCCCTTTTCCCTGCGATCGGTCTGCTTCTCGGGCGCTTTGTCCGGCCCCCGGGCGCCCTGGCGATCGCGATCGCCGCGGCGGCCGCGTTTTTTGCCCTCACCACCCTTGTCGCCTTTCTCGGCTTTCTCGGCTTTCTCCTGGCGCTGCTGTCCGCCGCGTTCTTCTCCGTCGCGGCGTGGATTCCGCTGACGCGAACGCTCTCCGTCGTTCCCTTTGCCCCGGTTTCGCTGCCCGTTGCGATCTTTGCGGCGGCCTTTCTCCGGTCTGCTTTCCGTCTGCTTGGCGGCTGGTGTTTCCGCAGGGGTCGCGGGTTCGTCAGAGAACAGACCCTTGACCAGGCGCGACCAGAAGCCCGTTTTCGGGGGCACCGGCTGTGCAGTCTCGGCCACCGGTTGCGGTGCGCGCTCGGGTTGCGCCGGCGGCGGCTGTGACGGTTGTATTGTCTGTACAGCCGCCTGCTGCTGCTTGGGCAGCGGTTGATCCTGCGGCAGCTCGGGAGTCTGTGCCTCGTTGGCAAGGTCCGAGAGCACGAAGCTCGACACCTCGCCTTCCTCAGCGACGTGATCGTCCCGCAGCCGTTCCACGATGTAGTGGGGTGTTTCGAGGTTGGTATTGGGAATGATGACAATGTGCGTCTTGGTGCGCCGCTCTATGTCTGCCACGTCCTGGCGCTTTTCGTTCAGGAGATACGCCCCGACCGCCAGCGGCACCTGTGTGCGCACCATGGAGCTGCGTTCCTTCAGAGCTTCTTCCTCCATGACCCGGAGAATGCCCAGCGCCAGTGTTTTGGCATCCCGTATGCGGCCCTGACCGTTGCATCGCGGGCACAGCTCGGTGGTGATTTCTTCCAGGCTGGGGCGCAACCGCTGGCGACTCATTTCCATGAGCCCGAAGCGCGATATGCGGCTCACCTGCACGCGGGCGCGATCAGCATCCAGGGCGTCGCGCATACGATTTTCCACAGCGCGCTGGTTTTTCTGCGCCACCATGTCGATGAAATCGATCACCACAAGACCGCCAATGTCGCGTATGCGAAGTTGTCGGGCGATTTCGTCTGCCGCTTCCAGGTTTGTCTGCAGCGCGGTCTCTTCGATGTCCGAGCCTTTGGTCGCGCGGGCCGAGTTGATGTCGATGCTCACCAGCGCTTCGGTGGGATCAATGACGATGCTCCCGCCTGAAGGCAGCTTCACACTGTGGTTGAAGGCGGTCTCGATCTGATTTTCGATCTGATAGCGATTGAACAGCGGTATCTGATCGCTGTAAGCCTTCACCTTGTCTTTGTAGTTCGGCATGACCTGCGCTATGAAGGCCGAAGCCTCCTCGTAGGCCTCGGGCCCCTCGATGAGCACTTCGCCGATGTCACGGCGCAGGTTGTCCCGTATGGCGCGCAGCACGGCGCTGTTTTCCTGATAGAGCAGGGCGGGGCCTTTCAGCTCTTCAGCGGCGCTTTGTATGCTCTGCCAGACCTGCAGCAGATAGTCGAGATCCCAGTTCAGCTCTTCGCCGCTGCGACCCACCCCTGCGGTGCGAACGATTACGCCCATACCGTCCGGAATTTTCAGTTCCCCCATGGCCGAGCGGAGCTCGTCCCGGTCGTCGCCTTCGATGCGGCGCGATATGCCTCCGGCGCGCGGATTGTTCGGCATCAGCACCATGTAGCGACCGGCAAGGCTTATGAACGTGGTGAGCGCTGCACCTTTATTGCCGCGTTCTTCCTTGTCGACCTGAACGATCACTTCCTGGCCTTCTTCGACCAGTTCCTGGATCGGTGCCCGATCGCCCGCCTTCTTCTTGAAGTAGCTGCGGGCAATTTCTTTGAGGGGGAGGAAGCCGTGCCGCTCGGCGCCGAAGTCGACGAAGGCAGCTTCGAGGCTGGGTTCCACGCGCGTGATGCGCGCTTTGTAGATGTTGGATTTTTTCTGTTCGCGGGAGCGGTTTTCTATGTCCAGATCATAAAGTTTCTGGCCATCAACCAGTGCAATTCGCACCTCTTCCGGGTGGGATGCATTGATCAGCATTCTCTTCATGGAGTTCTCATCTCATATGATGAGAGCAACTCGCGCCGCGCACGCGACAAACCACTGACGACGCTCGACATCCGCTGAATGCCGGCCCACTGGGCTGCCTGCCGGTGAAGGGCAGGTCTGGTCAGGGCGCCGGAAGACCGCGTGGCCACCCGTGGGCGGCGTGTCGGCGTTCTGGCTGTCACCGCGGCCGTATCAGTGATGTCGAATTCAGACACTTGATGGCGGCGGTCAAACCCGGGCTGGTTGCAGGCCTCAGCGTGCGGTGCCGGGTGTAACGCATCGTGTCTCAGCATTGCCCGGGTAGTACAAGGCGGGCGAACGATCGAGGACGATGCGCGTTCGAATTACGCTGTACGAGTTGCTCTCGTGGTTAATCCCTCTGTCAAACTCTCCGGCGCGTAGCCGGCCATGAGCGGAGGTTGTCCAAAGCCACCAGGTCGTCATGCGCCGGGTGCCGCTCGAAACGATCCGGTCGTCCGATGCGATCAGCCGTTGAGGTGCACTTCAGCACCCTTCGGGCCCGCGCCGCAGCCGTCGGTTGGACGCTGCGCGCGCGTGAGTAGCGATTAGCGGTGGTGGCTTTCCGTTTCGGCACTCGAGCTCGTCAAGCGAGGACTTCCGTGCCAGTTGCGTTGCGCTCGCGTACACTCGCGTGCAGCGCAACATTCCACGCCGATGTTAACAGTGAAAGCTAACTCCTTCAAACACCACGATTTTTTCTGATACGGGGTCCCGATGCCTTCGCCGGTACAGAAAATCACCATCGATTCACAGGACGACGTGGGGCAGCGTCTGGACAACTACCTGATGAGAATGCTCAAAGGTGTCCCGCGTCAGCACATTTATAAGATCCTGCGCAAAGGCGAAGTGCGCGTGAACGGGTCGCGTGTCAAAGCGCCTTATCGTCTCCGGTTGAACGACATCGTACGCATACCGCCCGTACACACGCGCGCGGAATTGCCGGTGCAATACAGCAACGCTCTGGCGCACAACCTTACGCAAGCCACCTTGTACGAAGACGACGACTACCTCGTCATCGACAAGCCCCGCGGCCTGGCCGTGCACGGCGGCTCCGGCAGCGCCAGCGGCGTGATCGAGATCATGCGGGATCTCAGCGGCAACGGGCGCCTGTCGCTGGTGCACCGCATCGACCGGGAAACGAGCGGCTGTCTGGCAATGGCCAAGAACAATCAGGCGCTGCGTACCGCGCAGGCCGCGTTTCGCGCCCGTCGGACGAAAAAAGTCTACGAGGCCATCGTGTGGGGCACCTGGTCGCCGCGGGTTCGCACGGTGCAGACGCGCCTGAAGCGAACGACCACCGACTGGGGAGAGCGGCGCGTCAAGCCAGACCCGACGGGGCAGAGCGCCCGTACCGATTTTGAAGTGCTGCATGCGTGCGTGGGCGAAGCGCCGGCCACCTGGTTGCGCGCAACTCTGCACACCGGACGCACGCACCAGATCCGCGCACACGCGCTCAGCCAGGGGCATCCCATTGCCGGTGACGAGAAATACGTGAACACGCGCTTCCGCGAGATCGACAGCGCCTGGTCGCCCCCCATGTGCCTGCACGCCAGTAAGCTGCGCTTCGCCACGGCGGACCGGGAGGTTCAGGCCAGCAGCCCGGTGCCAGAAGACATGCAGTCTTTCTGGACGACGTTAGGCGGAGGGCTCGAGAGCGGGCATGAGCACCCCGCAACGCCGGAGCATGCCCGTCAGAGCAATCAACGGTAAACCCACCAGCGCGGTGGGATCATCCGCTTTGACCGACCGGAACAGGCTGATTCCGAATGCCTCCACCTTGAAGCCGCCTGCACAGTCATAGGCGGCGTCTGCAGCAACGTATGCTTCGACCTCTGTCCGGCTGAACGCGCGATATTCGAGTCGCGTGGGGACCACCACGGAAGTACATGTGCGCTCACGCGGATTCACGACGGCGAGGGCGCTGTGGAAGAGGGCAGAACGCCCGGCACAGCCCAGCAGCTGTCTGACGTTCTCCGCCGCAGTACCGGGCTTGCTCAGCACGACGCCGTCGCACTCGCCAACCTGATCCCCGCCGATCACAACCGCTTCCGGGAAACGCTCAGCCACGGCCAGGGCCTTGGCCGAAGCCAGACGCAGCGCAAGGGCGGCGGGCCGCTCGCCAGGCAGCGGTTGCTCGTCCACCTCTGGAGCTGCAGTGTCAAAGGAGATGCGCAGCTGTTCCAGAGCGGTGGCGCGATATTGCGATGTCGACGCGAGAACAATCTGCATGCGTGTGATCAGCCGTTTGCGAGGACGTCAAAATCCGTGCTGATTCAGTGAGTTAAGCGCTTTACAGGCCTGTGCGAGATACCTATGATTGCCGCCCTCATGACGGGACGCAAGTTTCCAGCGCGCAACTACGCAGATCTGGCGCGCGGCACCAGCGCCGTTCGCGGCAGCCTCGCTGCCGCAGACGTGCCGAGATTGCGGGAAACGCTGGACGCTCTGACCGACATCCAGGTCGATCTCGCCTTCGATCTGGATGCCAGTGCCAGACCCCGTGTGACGGGGACCGCGCAGGCAAGCGTGCGCGCTGAGTGCCAGTGGTGCCTGGAGCCGGTCGAGCTGAAACTGACTGCCGAGCTTCGTGCGCTGATCGCGGTGGGCGAAGAGCAGGCACAGCGCTGGTGGGCAGACGATCAACCCGAGCACATCCTGGTGGTGGCGAAGGAGCAGCTCGACGTAGCTGCGCTGGTCGAAGACGAGTTGTTGACGGCACTGCCCTCACAGCTGTGCGTGGATGCAACGTGCGAGCGCCGGCCACCTGCCGCGTTCGGGCCGCAAGAGCGTTCCGAAGAAAGCGCCATTGAAGGCGAAAGAACCAGACCGTTCGCGGCCGCTCTGGCGGCCCTCAAAGGTGCTGTGAGAGAAACACAGGCGAACGAAGCGACGGAGAATGCAGGCGACGATACGCCTGCATCTGGAACAGACCCGTAGGCGCCGGCAGGATCACCCGCCGCCACCGGGAGTAACAAGTGGCCCCGAGCCACCCAACGAGTGAGAGGAGCCAGCCATGGCAGTGCAACAGAACAAAGTCACCCGCGCCCGTCGCGGACAGCGTCGTTCCCACGACGCGTTGAAAAAGCCCACGTTGTCCGTGGACGACACCACCGGTGAAACGCACCGTCGCCACCATGTAACCGCGGACGGCTATTACCGCGGGCGCCAGGTCATCGCTGACCGCGACGACTAGCGCTCATGACCATTGCTGCCGTTTTCCCGGGCCAGGGGGCGCAGAGCGTTGGCATGCTGGCTGAGCTGGCGGCCGATTTCGCCAGTGTCGAAGCCCGCTTCGCCGAAGCGTCCGAGGTGCTGGGGTTCGACCTCTGGCGCATGGTGCAGGATGGCCCTGCGGAAGTACTGTCCGCCACCGAGAACACACAACCGATACTGCTCACGGCCAGTGCAGCGATCTGGGACGTGTGGCAGCAGGAGGCTGAGCCCCCGGCGTTTGTTGCCGGGCACAGCCTTGGTGAGTATTCCGCTTTGTGCTGCGCAGGCGCCATCGACTTCCCACAGGCCGTGGCGCTCGTGCGCAAACGTGGAGAGCTGATGGAAGCAGCCGTGCCGCGAGGCCAGGGCGCCATGGCGGCAGTCATGGGGCTGGAAGATGCAGAGGTTTCGGCCTGCTGCGATGCCACCGATGGCGTTGTGGTGGCGGCAAATTTCAACGCGCCGGGGCAGGTTGTGATAGCAGGTGAAGCCGCCGCGGTGGCCAACGCAGCAGATGCGTGTAAAACGGCAGGGGCCAAGCGAGCCGTGCTGCTGGATGTGAGCGGCCCGTTTCACTCGCCGCTCATGGCCCGGGCAAGGGATGAGTTTGCTGCCGCCCTTGCCGATGTCGAATTGCGTATGCCGGCCATACCACTCGTGCAGAACGTCGATGCCGGTGTCGCCGAAGATCTGACGGCTCTGCGGGACAAACTTCTTGCTCAGCTCTCGGCCCCCGTGCTCTGGTCCAGCTCGGTCACGACCATGGTCGATGCGGGCGTGGACCGTTTTGTCGAATGTGGCCCCGGCAGCGTGCTGGCGGGGCTGATCCGCCGCATCAGCAAAGCCACCCCTACGCAGGGACTCGCCACACCTGATGCCATGGCTGTCGCCCGCAGCTGAGCCTCTCACCGGAAACGACTATGGATACACCCAGAACCGCGCTGGTGACCGGCGCATCGAGGGGCATTGGCGCTGCCATCGCGGAGCGTCTTGCCGCTGCAGGCTACGTGACTGTGGGCACGGCAACGACCGACGCCGGGGCGGAGCACATCAGCGAGGCGCTGGGCGACGCCGGCTACGGTACGACGTTGCGCGTGGACGATGCAGACTCTGTTGCCAACGCTGTCGCCGAGATTACCGAGCGCAGCGGCGCACCCACCATTCTGGTCAACAACGCGGGCGTTACCGCTGACAATCTACTGCTTCGCATGCAGGAAGATGAGTGGTCCCGCGTGATAGAGACAAACGTCAACGGTGCGTACCGGGTCAGCAAGGCTGTGCTGCGCGGCATGATGAAAGCCCGCTGGGGACGAATCGTGAACGTGGGTTCAGTTGTTGCACGTATGGGTAATCCAGGACAAACCAACTACGTGGCCAGCAAGGCGGCCCTGGAAGGTTTTGCCCGCTCTCTCGCCTTCGAGGTTGCGTCGCGCAACATAACAGTCAACACAGTTGCGCCGGGCTTCATCGCCACCGACATGACAGAGGAGCTGACAGAAGATCAAACGGAGACCATGCTGGCGCGCATACCACTGGGACGTGTCGGCACACCCGCAGAAGTTGCCTCCGCCGTGGCTTATCTTGTCAGCGACGAAGCGGCGTACATAACCGCACAAACGCTGCACATTAACGGGGGGTTGCACGCGGCTTGAGAGTCGCCGGCGTTTGCTTGCGTTACGCATAGGCGCTCTATAGAATTCGCTCGCCCTGCCACCCAGGAACCACTTCGGGAGACATCTTTAGCATGAGCAGTGTTGAAGAACGCGTAAAAAAACTCATCTGTGAACAACTCGGCGTGAAGGAAGAAGAAGTCAAAGACGACGCTTCCTTCGTCGAAGATCTGGGCGCCGATTCCCTCGACACCGTCGAACTCGTCATGGCGCTGGAAGAAGAATTCGAAACGGAGATCCCGGACGAAGAAGCCGAGAAGATCACCACCGTCAAAGAAGCCGTCGATTACGTCCTGGCCCACCAGTAGGCCCCTTACCCCGCGAACCTTCGCGCGCACTCGCCGTCCGTAGCGGCGACGCCTCTCGAAAGATACCTGCCGATTCGCTCACCGCGCTGACAGCGCGGGGCGGGTCGGCTTTCGTGTCGGCTGGCGTAGCGCGAGGCAAGGAGGTATCGTCGGCCGTTAGCACCTTGGCTGAAGCAACATATGAGTAGACGACGCGTAGTCATCACCGGGCTCGGCATGATCACGCCCCTCGGCAACGACGTGACCAGCTCCTGGCGGGGCGCTGTAGAAGGCCGCAGTGGCGTGGGTCTGAACCCGTATTTCGATACAGAAGATTACGGCGTGAAGATCTGCGCGACGGTCAAAGATTTCGACGTCACCGAGTACATGGGTGCCAAGGAAGCCCGACGCCTGGATACCTTCATCCAGCTGGGTATGGCTGCGAGCATCCAGGCGATCAACGACGCCGGCCTCTCTGAACACCCTGACGACGGGGACCGGATTGGCGTGGCTGTCGGTTCGGGCATTGGCGGCATCCAGATGATCACCGACACGCACTCGACGCTGCTGAAAAGCGGCCCGCGACGGGTCTCGCCGTTTTTCATTCCCGGTTCCGTCATCAATATGATTTCCGGCAACGTGTCCATTCGCTATGGCTTCACCGGGCCCAACATCGCGGTGGTCACCGCATGCACGACCGGCACGCACAACATTGGCCTCGGTGCGCGCATGATTCAGTATGGTGAGGCGGACGCGATGATCGTCGGCGGTTCCGAGTTTGCCACGTCTCCCATCTGTGTGGCGGGCTTTAACTCCATGAAAGCGCTGTCTACCCGCAACGACGACCCCGAGGCGGCCAGCCGCCCCTGGGACGAAGGGCGCGATGGTTTCGTGCTGGGGGACGGCGCCGGCGTTCTGGTGCTGGAAGAGTACGAGCGGGCCGCTGCGCGTGGCGCCCAGATTTACGGGGAGGTGCTCGGCTTCGGCATGAGCGCTGATGCCTTCCACATCACCGGCCCGGCGGAAAACGGCGAAGGCGGCGCGGCGGCGATGCGCAATGCGCTCAAAGACGCTCAGCTCAATCCAGGCGACCTCGGCTATCTGAACGCTCATGGCACATCCACACCGTTGGGCGATGTGGCTGAAACCCGTGGCGTCAAATCGGTGTTCGGGGCAGACACGAAGCTCGCGGTGAGCTCCACCAAATCCATGATCGGTCACCTGTTGGGGGCGGCCGGCTCGGTCGAAGCAATCTTCACCGTGAAGGCGCTGAAGGAGCAGGTGCTGCCTCCCACCATCAACCTGCAGACGCCCAGCGCCGATTGTGACCTCGACTACGTGCCCAACGAGGCCCGCGACGTCAACATCAGTGCCGCGGCAAGCAATTCTTTCGGTTTCGGTGGCACCAACGGCACACTGCTGTTCGGCACCGTCTAGGGCGGTGCGAGGATTCTCGCGCCTGGCCGTCGCTGGCCTCCTGCTTGTTCTCACCGGCGTTGCTCTGACAATCTATCTGTGGCGCGCCTGGGCATGGCTGGACAACCCCCTCCCGCTGGAAGCGGAAACGATCGTACGTATCGAACCCGGCGATTCGCTCGGAGAGGTTCTGCGCTCCGTTGCGGCCCGGAACGTGCCGCTGCGGCAGCGCTGGCTCGCGTCGTATGGCCAATGGGCAGGCTATGCCGAACGCCTGCACGTCGGCGAATACCGGCTCGCTGTCGGCACGTCGCCGCGGCAGATGCTGGAGCAGTTCGCAACCGGTGACGTTGCGCTGTACCAGGTGCGGGTGCCGGAGGGCATCACCGTACCCGCATTGCTTGCCCACCTCCGCAGCTACGAATACCTGCGGGACGATATCGGCGCCGCAACGCCCGAAGAACTGCTCCGCGCGCTGAAGACGGAGCCTGCCTTCCAGATGCTGCCGGAATGGACCGCAGGCGGCTGGCCTGCGAACGCGGAAGGCCTGTTTCTGCCGGAGACTTATGCGGTGAAGCGGGGCGATTCGCTTTCAGGGGTACTGCTGCGCGCGCATGCAGCGCTCACAGACATCCTGCAGGTTACCTGGGAGACGCGTGCGCCCGACGTTGAGGTCACCACGCCGTACGGGCTGCTGACGCTGGCGTCGCTCGTCGAAAAGGAGTCCGGCGTGGCGGCCGACCGCAGTCAGATCAGCCAGGTATTTCATCTGCGCCTGGCCCGCAACATGCGCCTGCAGACCGACCCCACGGTCATCTACGCGCTGGGAGCAAGCTTCGATGGCGATATACGTCGTCGCGACCTGCGCATCGATTCGCCGTACAACACCTATCGAGTACGGGGTCTGCCACCAACCCCCATCGCGCTGGCCTCCGCCGCGGCCCTGCGGGCGGCCGCCAATCCGGCGGCGGGGGAGTACCTGTACTTCGTCGCACGGGGCGACGGCAGCAGCGAGTTCTCTCGCACGCTCGATCAGCACAACGCGGCCGTACGTCGCTTCCAGCTCGGCGGCCGGGAGGGCTGAGACCGATGAGCAGAACAGAAGCGGGGGCACACCGCGGGCGTTTCATCACCATCGAAGGGTCCGAAGGCGCCGGTAAGTCCTCGTGCCTTCAGGTTGTGCTCGAGACGCTGGCAGCGCGTGGCATCACCGTGCACCAGACCCGCGAGCCCGGCGGCACACCGTTCGCAGAGGAGCTGCGGGAATGTCTGTTGCGCCCGCGGACCGAAACCGTTGCGCCCATGGCCGAACTGCTGCTGGTGTTTGCCGCTCGTGCGCAGCACGTGGCGGCAACCATCGAGCCGCAGCTGGCGGAGGGTACATGGGTGGTCTGCGATCGGTTCACGGACGCCAGTTACGCCTATCAGGGCTTCGGCCGCGGTCTGCCGCTGGACGCGATTGCCGCGCTGGAAGCCTGGACCCACCCCGGGTTGCAGCCTGATCTGACATTGCTGATGGATCTCGATCCAGACATCGGCAGCGCCCGTATCCGCAATCGCGATCTCGACCGCATGGAACAGGAACAGAGAACGTTCTTCAATGCGGTCCGCGAAGGCTACCGCCAGCGGGCTGCCGAGTTTGCGCGGTTCCGTGTGATCGATGCGAGTGCGCCCATAGAATCGGTGCACGGTGTGGTGCGCGGCCTGGTCGCGGACTATGTCGACGCGGCGGCGCCATGAGCGTACTGCCCTGGCATGCGCCCGTGCTGGCGCAACTCGCGCAGGCCCTTACCGACAACCGCCTGGCCAACGCCATCGCGCTGACCGCTCCGCCCGGCTGGGGTCTCACCGAACTGCTGGACCGGTCAACAAAGCTGCTGCTGGGTATCGAAGATCCCCGGCCGGCACGCGAGCTTGCACATTCCGATCTGCGCTGGGTGGAACCTGACGGCGCAGCCATCAAGGTGGAGCAGGCCCGCGCCGTCGGCGAGTTTGCCGTGCAGACTGCGCAATTGGGTCCCCGCAAAGTGGTTGCTATCGATGCTGCCCACACGATGAACGTGAACACGGCCAACGCGCTTCTGAAAACCCTCGAGGAGCCACCGGCCAATACCCATCTGCTGCTCGCCACTGAATACTGGACGCGTCTGCTGCCGACGGTGCGCAGCCGCCTGCAGCGTCGCGCCGTTGCGCCGGACGAAGCGCTGGCGCGGGCCTGGCTCGAAGCGCAAGGGCACGAAGCGGGCACAACGGAGCTTGCGCTGCTGGGCAACGCACCGCTGCAGCTGGCGGCGGCCCTGGCAGAACCCGCAACATCGTTTCCTGCCTGGCTCACCCGGCTGGACGCTGGGCCGGCGGCGCTGGAGACGGCCGTGAAAGAAGCCCAGGCGGCCGGAGCGGTGAACTGGCTGGCACAGTGGTACCGCTTCGTGCTGCAGACGCTGCGCACAGAGCCGTCTTCGCAACATCGGCCGCTCTTCGAATTCGCTGATCGCCTGCTGGACGCACGGCGCCAGCTGGAAACTTCCAATGCCGCCAACGAAAAGGCCTTGCTGGAGTACCTCATCCTGGGCTGGCAGCGGCTCCCGGGAGCCGACACCGCCTCGCGGGGGCGTTGACGCACACTCTGCTCACCAGGGAACTGTGCGCTGAGTCAAGCTTTGTGCATTGACACGCGACACAGACGCCGCGGAACATTAAGCTTCAAAGGGTATGAACAGGATTTCATAGTCGATGTCGGCACCAAAACGAGGCGTGCGCAACGGGATACTGTCCCTGGCCATCAAGGACAAAGCCGTCCTGTACGCTGCTTACATGCCGTTCGTGCGTAACGGCGGTCTGTTCATTCCCACCAAGAAGGAATACGAACTCGGCGACGAGGTGTTCATGCTGTTGAACCTCATGGACGAAGCCGAAAAAATTCCCGTGGCCGGCAAGGTCGTCTGGATAACGCCGAAGGGGGCGCAGGGCAACCGTGCCGCGGGTATCGGCGTGCAGTTCAACGACCATGACGACATGGCCCGCAGCAAGATCGAGACCTACCTGGCCGGGGCACTACAGTCGGACCGTCACACCCATACAATGTAGCGACCCCGGATTCGCCCGCGAGCAGCGCTCCGGGCCTCGACATCAACGTCCTGAACAAAGAGCACAGCGCGATACATGCTGGTTGATTCTCATTGCCATCTGAACTACCTCGATGACCCCCAGCGGGCGATCCGCGATGCGCACGCCGCAGGCGTGACTGAGATGCTGTGCATCGGCGTCAACGAAGCGGGCGCGCCGGACGTGCTCGCCTGCGCGGATAACGACGGCATCTGGGCAACGCTCGGCGAGCATCCCGACGGGGTCAGCGGCGACCCGGCCTGGCTGACGCAGCATCTGACCGATCCGAGGGTGGTCGCGGTGGGGGAAACCGGTCTCGACTATCTGCATGCGGAAGATCCGGACAGCCGCAAAGCGCAGTACGCAAGCTTCGATGCGCACCTGGCGATTGCCGCAGATGCCGATCTGCCGGTGGTGGTGCACACCCGGGCGGCCGAGGCGGATACGCGCGAGCTTCTGCAGCGGCACAAGGGCGTACGCGGTGTACTGCACTGCTTCACGGAAAGCTGGTCGCTGGCCAGCGTTGCCCTCGATCTCGGCTGGTTCGTCTCTATCTCCGGCATCGTCACGTTCAAAAACGCCGCCAACGTGCGGGATGTGGCGCAGCGCATTCCTGACGAGCGCCTGCTGATCGAAACCGATGCCCCGTGGCTGGCCCCCGCGCCCCACCGAGGGACGCAGAACGCACCGGCATTGCTGCCGCACACGGCAGCCTTTCTCAGCGAACTGAAAGGGATAGACGTGGAGGCCCTCGCGTCGATGACCCGGCGGAATTTCTTCGCGCTGTTTACGAAAACGCGGGAGACCTAGGCTCCGCCACGCTTCGGGGCGAGGTGCCTCGTGAAAAAATCCAGAATCATCTCGAAGCGATGCACACTGACATGCGGTTCCTGCATTGAGTGTTTCGCTCCCGGGTAGGTCATCAGCTCGAACGGCTTGCCGAGGCGTTGCAGCTCACCCATGATCATGGTGCTGTTGGTGAACAGTACGTTGTCGTCGGCCATGCCGTGCATAAGCAACAGCGGCCCCTCCAGCTTGTGCAGATGTGTCAGCACGTTGCCGTGGACGTAGCCCGCTTCGTTGGACGCCGGCAGATCCATGTACCTTTCCGTGTAGTGCGTGTCGTACAGGCGCCAGTCACACACGGGCGCTACGGCAACCCCGGCCTGAAAATGCGGAGCGGCTTGAGTCATGCACATCAGGGTCATGTAACCCCCGTAGGAATGACCAAACACGCCGACGCGTCCGCGGTCGGCCCACGCAACGTCTTCCAGCACCGTCAGCGCCGCAACCTGGTCGTCCACTTCCACCGTGCCCATGCGGCGATGCAGCGGCGCCTCGAAGCGCTCGCCGCGATTGCCCGAGCCCCGATTGTCGAGCTCCAGCACACCGAAGCCGGCACCAGCGAAGAGTTGCAGCAATAACGGTGCATAGTGTCGGCGCACCTTCTGTGCGCCCGGCCCGCCGTACACGTAAACGATGACCGGCGCGGGATGCTGCTGATCCACCGGAGGGGTCAGACGGTAGTGCAGCGCTTGCCCGTCAGCCGCGCTAACGACACCGAAGGCGCCGGTCTGATGAGTGGTGAGATACGGGTAGTAAGGGTGTGAAGTGTCGACGGTATCCGCGTGCAGCGTCTTCAGCACCGTGCCGCTGGCGTCGCGAACCTCGATGCGGGGAGGGGTCTCCGGCGCGCTCCAATGGTCGATGAAGCGCTGCGATGCGGCGTGCATCACCACATCATGCCAGCCTCTGCCCTGCGTCACCTGCGTCCACCCGCTGCCGTCCAAGGCCACCCGGAACAGGTGGTTTTCCGTAGGATCGGTATCCCAGCCTGTCACCCAGGCTGCCGCGCCGTCGCTGACGCCAAGCAGTCGATTCACGTAGCCGGGTCCGGGAATGTCATCGAGCTGGACGGTATCGGCACTGAAATCCACGCGCACCAGCTGGCGGCGGTCTCCGTCCTCCACGCTGATCAGACAAGCGGCAGGCGCCAGCACCGCAAAGTCGTCGTTCAGGTTGATCCAGGTGGCGGCCTCGCGCTCGTAGAGTGGCGTCCAGGCGGGCACACCGTCCTCGAAGCCGGCAAAGCGTTGCAACGACCAGCGGTTCTGGCGCCGGTTCTGGACCTGTACGAGCAGCTCCCGGCCGCAGAAATGTACGCGGGCAAGATAGTCGTCCCCGGGCTGCGACTGCCAGAGACACCGATTCGTCCCCGACGCAAGCTCGTAACGCCACAGCGACACCGTGGGATTGACCGCACCGGCGAAGGGATAACGTTGAGGTACCGTCCGCGCGCCATCAGCGTCGAGCTCCAGGCGGTGACTTACCGCCACAGGTCCTTCATCAACCTTGCAGTAAACCAGCGCCTGCCCGTCAGGTGCCCACCAGTGACCGTCGAAACGATGCATCTCCTCTGCGGCCAGAAAATCGGCGAGGCCGTTGCTGACCGTCTCGGTCGCGTCATCCGTGATCCGCACGACGCTGCCATCGTGCAGCGTCGCCACGTACAGATCCCGGCTTTCCACAAAACTGAGATGCGTGCTGGTGGGGGAGAACTTGAAACCGCTCTGCCGGCCGCTCCGCTCGTACGCCGCACGCAACGCACGCCCCTCGTCTTGCGCACCCACCAGGTAAGCGCATCCATTCACGGGCAACAGCAGCGCATCACCATCGGGGCGCCAGGCATAGGCCGTTACGCCGAAGCTGAAATCCCTGCGGCGCTCGCGCTCTGCGCGCTCCTCTGCCGTCAGGGCGGTCACGTCCGCCGAGGCTGCGCCGAGGTCGGTGGCGCGCAGCCAGGGTTCTGCGCCGGCGTCGCCTTCGACAGACACGCGGTAGAGGTCGAACTGCTCGCGATCAGCGTCGGAGCTTGCCCGATACGTGATCCAGCGACCGTCCGGCGAAAAGCGCAGGTCCGCCGGCGGGCTGGAGAAAAGGGGCGGGTTGGCGAACAGGCGTCCCGGCGTGAGTACGGGCATGCGTGCCGAGCTCAGGCCGATGCCGCGACAGCGGCCCACGCATCGCGCGTGAGGTTTTCCACGCCATCCGCCAGAACGCGCACGTTGTCTTCGATACGGATTCCTCCGTAAGGCCGCAACGCATCCACGCGGGCCCAGTCCACCGCCTTGCCATCGCGCTTCAGGCTGGCGAGCAGCGGCTCGATGAAATACAGCCCCGGTTCGATGGTAAACACCTGGTCCGCTTCCACCGTGCGCGTGAAACGCAGGCTGGGGTAGGCCTCCGGCGGCGGGGCCGGTACGCCGTCCTCGTCAGCGAGGTGTCCGCCCGCGTCGTGTACGTGCAGGCCGAGCAGGTGGCCGAGACCGTGGGGACAGAAGGCACGGGTGATGCCCTCGGCAAAGGCTGCATCGGCCGAGCAGGTAACCAGCCCCGCGGTCACCAGCACCTCAGCCAGGTTCCGGTGCATGGCATCGTGCAAACCCGCATAGGACTGCCCGGGAGTGATGGCGTCGATCAGCGTGTCCTGGTGCGCCGCCATGAGCGTGATCAGCTCTTGAAACGGCCCATGCGCATCGCCTTCGGCCGCGTACGTTCGCGTTATGTCGCTGGCGTACCCGCGGTGCTGTCCGCCGGCGTCGATGAGCAGACTGCGCGGCGTTTCCGGTCGCACGCGCTCCTGAAGCTGGTAGTGCAGCAGACTCGCGTGTTCGTTGAGGGCAACGATGTTGCCGTAGGGCAGATCGTTGTCGGTCTGTTGCGATGCGGCCAGATACGCGATGTGGATATCGAATTCGCTGCCACCGGCATGGAATGCGTC
>CAZYYJ010000097.1:0-18903 GCA_964651595.1 uncultured Pseudomonadales bacterium
CGGTCCATGAAACTCTCCGCCCAGGCGTGCCAGGTCGCCACGGCGTTACGCTTCAGATGTCTGTCGTCAGGCAGAACGAGCAGCGCTGCCGCGTAGGCATCCACCGCAGCCTGCCACTCACGCGCGTCCACGTGGTGAGACGCCCAGCCGTCGAAGGCAAAGCGCACCAGCTTCGTTCCGGCCCTGTTCGTCGCCAGCAGTTCCGCCCCGGTGCGGGCAACCTCCGCTGAGGCTGCGAAGGCTCCGGCGTCCTGCAGCGCCGAGACTTCTTTCATGTATCTGCCGGCGACCACGTCGGGCACCTTGCGCACGTCCCCGAAACGCGCCAGAAGCTCTCCCGCAAGTGCTGCGGTGGCCGGGTCGGAGAGTGCCAGCGTGGCCAGCCATTCCTGCACCACGAAGGCGATGTTTCGCGACACGCTGCGTTCTTCCGGCAGCGTTTCCCGCGCGCTGGCGTAAACCTCCAGCGCAGCGCGCCAGTTCTGCGCATCGAGGTAAAGCTGCGCCTGAGCGTCGAAAATGGAGCGCGTCAACTTCGCCAGATCGCGATCGTTGGTGAGCAGGTGCCCGAAGCGGTCTATGGCATCCAGCGCTGCCCCGTATTGTTCGGCGCTGCTCATCGCCTGTATGCGTCTCACCACGTAGCTCCGCGCCGCGCGCTGCACCGCACGCACGTCGGGAAAGCGCGTGAGCATCGACGCCACGATGGCCGTCGCGGCATCAGGGTCGGCCTGATGGGCTTCTTCGCTCCACTCCTGCAGCACGTAGCCGAGGTTACGCTGGTAGCGATACTCATCGGAATTGCGGTCCAAGCCATGAGCCAGCGCGTCGACGGCCGCTTCCCAGCGCTTTGCGGCCATCTCGGCCGAAGACCACCTCAACACCAGATTGCGCGCATAGCGGTCGAGTTCCGCCCGCGCCGCGTCGTTGACACGGTCCTGCCCGGCGTCAGCCGCGGCCAGCGCCGGCAGCCACGCCTGCTCGTCGGCCAGAGCCTCACCCTTGCGGATGAAAATGTGGGCCTGCTGCTCGTCGAAACCCCCGTCCGGTTCGTCCTCATGGGCCGCGTCGATCAGCGCCAGCGTTGCCTCCAGCGACGCGGTGTCCATGGCAAGGTTGATACGTTGCTGCCAGACCGCCTTCCGGTTGTGCGAAAGCGCTCGGTCGTCGGGGGCCAGCGTGAGACCCACGCGCAGCACCGCCAGCGCTCTGTCGTAGTCGCCCTCGTCGGCGAGCGCGAGGCCCCAGTTGGACAACGACGCCAGGGCATTCTTGGTGGCCGAGTGCGCTTCCCGGTCGAGACTCAGCGCCCGGAAGTAAGCCAGCACCGCCTCGTAGTGACGGCCCTGCTCGCTCAGCGCCACCCCCTGGTTGTAGTAGATCAGCGCAACCAGCCCCAGCGCGCTGGTTTCACGCCGCTGTGAGGGTCGCGAGTCTGGAATGTATGCGAAGCCGGTGCGCGCCGTGAAAGCTTCCGCGGCGCCGCGATCGCGGGCGGGGTTGAAGCCGGTTTCGGTGGTGGTTTCCACATCGGCATGCTCGGCGCCATCGTAAACAATGGCAAAGGCGTGGTCGGGCACCTCGATGCCACGGGTATCCAGTCCCAGCCGCTGTCCAAGCACGCTGAACAGCACGGCAGATGACACGCAGTTGTAGGTGCCATCGTCGAGCAGTGTGGACAGCCTGGTCTGCGCGCTGACGTAGCCTGCATGCATGGGGTTCGCGTGAAGCCAGCGCAACAGCTCCTCACCGCGCAGCATGGCGTCGGGCTGCTCGCCGATCGCAGCCAGTGCCGCTGCTTCCAGCGCGTCCAGACGTGCGGCGTACCCGGCTCTGGCGCCAGCCTCCCCAAGGCCCGACGCCAGCAGCGCCGCGTCCCCGAGGCGCCACTCGTCCAGCGACCCGTCGGCGGCATCCGCAAACAACGAAGCTTCGTCGGCGCTGATGCCCACATCCAGCCCACGCAGTTGCTCCAGCACCGCAAAGGCTTCGGCGGGCGACTCCTTGAACTCGTAGGTGCTGCGCGGAGGCTCACGCTGCCCAAACACCTCGATCTCAGACAGCGCCGCACCGGCGCCCTCGGGATTGGGGGTGATACGCAGCAGCAGCCACTGCACACCCGTGGGTCGAAAGCGCAGGCTGCGGTTCGCCTGATGTTGATCGACAGCAGCGGCGCGCAACAGCTGGAAGCCTGTTTTGTCAGAGGCGATGGAGCCCAGCAGCTCCACCTCGGCGGCCAGCTCGCGGCCTTCCCCGGGCACCAGATGCACCACCAGGCGCTCGGCGCTCACCACCTGATCAAAGGCCACCACAAGCTCTGTGGGCTGGGTAAACACCGCTGCACCGACGTCGGTAGCGCCATCCAGGAGCGCGCGCGCCTGCGTTCGTTCGTCCGGTGGCAGTGTGGCCAGTTGTAATCGGCCGTGCTCGAGGAGATTTACGGCCCCATGCACCAGCGACGGTGCAAGCAGCGCACAGAACACGGTTAACCGGGACAGCACGCGCAACACCCTTCCGGTCATGGTGCCGGCTGAAACGTTATCGCGCTTCCCGGATGAGATCGGTCACCCCGTCCCATTCTTCGTGGTCCCGTTTCCAGCCCGCAAACAGATCCTGGATGAGCGGCGCATCACCATGCAGTTCCACGTAACAGCCCATGTCTTTGCGGCAGTCCATGTAGGCAACGTAGTCGCCCCCCCACAGCGTGCAGGCGGTTTCGTAGCCGGCCTCGTTGAAGCGCTTTATCTCGCCACTGACATCGCTCACCAGCAGGCCGATATGGTGAAAGCCATACTCACCCGGCTTGTACATGTCCCGGTAGATGGACGGCGTGTCGTCGTGCTGCGCGATGAACTGGATATGGGCCGGTCCCGCCTGCCCGAAGGCATAACTCACATCAGCTTCCACCGGTTCACCCAGATAACGGAACGTCTCCGCCACATGATTGCGCACCACGTGAAAGGGGCCGGCGCCTACCATCTGATGCCACTTGCGGCAGGCTGTATCGATGTCTTCCACGAAGTACGCGTACTGCCAGATCGGATGCCGTATGACACTCATGTTTGCTCCCCCATGATGAGTAACCTAGGATTCCCCAGGGGGACAAGTGTAAGAGTGAATCATGAGCATTGAAAACGGTGCGCGCTTCCTGCGTCGACTGCGCAGCGATGCCGCCTTGCGGGAGAAGGTACGTACAACCGGCAACGAGGCGTTCGAAGCCATCAGCGCCGCTGCAGGCTCGTCCTGCACAGCAGCCGAGGTAGTGGCTGCCATGGCCAGAGAGATTGAAGGCGAGCGCTTTCACGAGCCCTACCACGAAGGTTGACGGACGCGGGGACAACGCCGATGAGCATCAAAGCAAACGCCGATATCGAACACTGGATTGCGCAGGAGACGCCGGAGGACGTGCTGGAGCCGGATCTGCCGATCATCGATCCGCACCACCACCTGTGGGACCTGCGCAGCCGCAACGGGCTGGGCTTCCGACAGGAAGTGTATCTGTGCGAAGAAATCAGCCGTGACATTGCCGACAGCGGGCACAACATCGTGCAGACCGTATTTGCGCAGTGCGGCGCGTTCTATCGCGCCGACGGTCCGCAAGCCATGCGTTGCGTGGGCGAAACGGAGTTTGTGCACGGCATTGCCGCCATGAGCCGCTCCGGCATCTACGGCCCCACGCGCCTGTGCACCGGCATCTTCAGCACCGCAGACCTGCGCGTGGGCAACCGTGCGGCACCGGTGCTGGAAGCCCACCTCCACGCCAGCGAGTACTTTCGCGGCGTGCGCACGGCCTTCCCTTCCGACCTGAACGATGACTTTCTCGAGGGTTTTGCGCTGCTGGAGAAATACAACCTCAGCTACGACAACTGGTCCCCCGACTTTTCCCGGCTGCCCCGGCTGGCTGATCTGGCCAACCGCTTTCCCGGGGTGACGGTCATCGTGAACCACCTGGGCGGCAGAATCGATCCGGACGCGGACGAGGCGGAACTCAGCGCCTGGAAGCGCGCCATCGACGCGGTGGCCGCGTGTTCCAACACCGTCATGAAGCTGGGCGGCGCACAGATGCGCGTGGGTGACTGGGAGCCGCCGTACCACATGCACCGCAGTTCAACGCCCTGGAGCTCAGACCAGTTCATGACCGCGCTTCTACCCCGCTACCAGTACGCCCTGGAGGCGTTTGGTCCCGAGCGCTGCATGTTCGAAAGCAATTTTCCGGTGGACAAAGACTGTATCTCGTACCGCACCCTGTGGAACCTGTTCAAGAAGCTGGCCAGCAAGCTCGGGCTGTCGGCCGCCGAGAAACGTGCGGTGTTCAGCGGCACGGCGGCCAGGGCCTACCGCCTCACTCCGCCGGAGTGAGGCACCACCCGGCTCAGCAAGTACACTGGCGGACTGCCCGACAACGCGATAAGACCTTTGCTGCTTAGAATTGCCCTTACGCTGATTGTGATTGCTCTGGTTGCGGGCAGCATCTACGCGCTCAGGCAGAACCAGGACGCATCACGCCGGTCAGTCATGGGTGGTGGCCCGCCCCCTGCCACCATCACCGAAACCCGCGTTGCCGAGACGCCCTGGGTGCAGCGCATCGAAGAGGTGGGCGATCTCAACGCCATCGACGACGTGAACATCGCCTCGGAGGTGCCTGGCACCGTCGCCGCCATCAACTTCGATTCCGGCGCGTCAGTGAAAGCCGGGCAGGTGCTGGTGCAGCTCGACGCCACCGAAGAAAGCGCTCAGCTGGATGCGCTGCGGGCGCAGCTGGAGCTGGCTGAGCTGGAGCTCGAGCGCATCACCCGGCTGCGCCAGACCCCGGCCTTCTCACAATCGCTGCTGGACAGAGCTCAGTCGGAAAAGGCCAGCCTTACCGCCCAGGTGGAGCGCCAGATGGCGCTGGTGCAGCGCAAGACCCTGCGCGCCCCGTTTGACGGTACCCTGAGCATCCGCCAGGTGAGCCTGGGCACCATCGTCGCGCCCGGCGATCCAATTGTGCGTCTGCAGAGTCTGGACCCCATCTACGTCGACTTCACCGTCTCCGAACGGCATCGCGGACAGATTCGTCCCGGGCAGTTGCTGGAGATATCCGTCGCCGCCTGGCCCGGCGAGGTGTTCGAAGGTGAGCTGCTGGTGGTGAGCCCCGACATCAATCTGCGCACCCGCACCCTGAAACTGCGCGGACAGCTCACCAATCGCGACCAGCGCCTGCAGCCCGGCATGTTTGCCACGGTGCACCTCATCCTCAGTGGCGCCGAGGCGGTGCTGACCCTGCCACGCACCGCCGTGAGCTTCTTCGCCTACGGCGAGTCGGTGTTCACGCTCAGAGAATCTCCCACCGGCCTTACGGCACATCGACAACAGATCACCGTGGGGCGCACCCGCGATGAGCGCGTGGAAGTGCTGGCCGGGCTCAGCGCCGGGCAGCGCGTGGTGCACACCGGGCATCTCAAGCTGCGGGAGGGCCAGCCCGTGACCGTGGTGGAAGGGGTAGTGATGCCGGCAGGGGTGCAGGACCAGTGAAGCTCACGGACGTTTTCGTTCAGCGGCCGGTGCTGGCTTCGGTCATCAGCCTGCTGATTCTGCTGCTGGGCGTCCGCGCGCTGCTGGAGCTGGAAGTGCGCGAATATCCCAAAACCGAGCAGGCCCTGGTGACCATCACCACCGCCTACCCCGGCGCCGACGCGGATCTGGTGCAGGCGTTCATCACCGAGCCCCTGCAGCGCGCTGCTGCGGAGGCGGAAGGCATCGACTATGTGACCTCCAACTCCCGCCAGGGTGTGTCCATCATTCAGGCGTACATGGCGCTGAACTACGACCCATACGATGCGCTGGCGGAGATTCAGGGCAAGATTGCGAGCGAGCGCAACACGCTGCCGCGCGAGGCGCTGGACCCGGTGATCTCTCTGTCCACCAGCGACGGCTGGGCGCTGATGTACCTGGCGCT
This sequence comes from uncultured Pseudomonadales bacterium, assembly GCA_964651595.1. Lineage (GTDB taxonomy): Bacteria > Pseudomonadota > Gammaproteobacteria > Pseudomonadales > Azotimanducaceae > UBA4421. The sequence continues at coordinate 5,939 of CAZYYJ010000097.1, forward strand.
CACCAGCGAAACCATGAACACGGCGCAGATGACCGACTACACGCTGCGCAGCATCGTGCCGCGCCTGCAGGCGTTGCCCGGCGTTGCGAAAGCCGGCATCAACGGCGACCAGTCCATGGCGCTGCGGGTGTGGCTGGACCCCGTGCGCCTCACGGCGCTGGACATGACCGCGGCCGAGGTGCGCCGGGCGCTGCTGGAAGAGAACGTGCAGTCGGCGGTGGGGCAGACCAAGGGCGACAACGTCATGATCAACCTGTCGGCCACCACCAATCTCACCACGGTGACCGATTTTGAGAACCTGGTGCTGCGCACCGAAGGCACCTCCGTCATCCGGTTGAAAGACGTGGCAGACGTGCGCCTGTCCACCAGCAACCCCAACCAGGAAAGCTGGTTCAGCGGCAGTCCGGCCGTGATGCTGGCCCTCACGGCCACCCCCGGCGCCAACCCGCTGACCATGTCGGCCAAGGTGAACAGCCTCATCCCCGACATCATCGCTCAGCTGCCACCGGGCCTGACGCTGAATCTCGTGTACGACGGCAGCCTCTACATCGAAGACTCCATCGAGGAGGTGTACACCACGCTGATCGAAGCCGTGGCCATCGTGCTGCTGGTAATTTTTCTATCGCTTGGCACCTGGCAGGCGGCGGTAATTCCCGCGCTGGCCGTGCCCCTGTCGCTGGTGGGCGGCGCGTTTCTCATGCTGCTGATGGGCTTCTCCATCAACCTGCTCACGCTGCTGGCCATGTTGCTGGCCATTGGTCTCGTGGTGGACGACGCCATCGTGGTGGTGGAAAACGTGCACCGGCACATCACGGAAGGCAAAACGCCGTTTCAGGCGGCCCTGGCCGGCGGCCGGGAGCTGGTGCTGCCCATCATTTCCATGACCACCACGCTGGTGGCCGTGTACGCGCCCATCGGCTTCATGGGCGGGCTGGCCGGTTCCCTGTTCACCGAGTTCGCCTATTCCCTGGCCGGCACGGTGATCGTGTCCGGCATCGTTGCCCTGACCCTCGCACCCATGCTGTCTGCGCGGATACTACCCGACCGCGAACACGGCAACGCGCTGGAGCGCTTCGTAGACAAAGCCTTTGCCCTGCAGGTGCGCGTGCACCAGTGGCTGCTGCGCGATGCGCTGAAGTTTCTGCCCGTACCGCTGCTCGTGGCTGCGGCGGTCACCGGGTCCATCTACTTCCTGTACGCCGACAGCACGCGGGAGCTGGCGCCCACAGAAGACCGCGAAGTGCTGAACGTGCAGATCTCGGCGCCCGAAACCGCCACGCTGGAATACACCGCAGCGCACACCGCCAAAGTGGTGCAGGCGTTCGAAACGTTCCCCGAATACCTGCGCAGCTTTCTGCTGCTGGGTGGCGGCGGCACCCCGGCGACCAGCTTCGGCGGGTTCCGCTTCGTGCCCGTGGCGGAACGGGAACGCTCGCAGATGGAGCTGCAGCCTCTGGCACAGCAGCTGGTGAACCAGATAGCCGGTATCCAGGTGGCGGTGTTCACCTTTCCGTCTCTGCCGGGTGCGTCCCGCGGCACGCCGCTGCAGTTCGTGCTGACCGGCGACGCTCCCTATGATCAGCTCGTGGACGCTGCTGACCAGCTCATCGGCGCCGGCTACGGCAGCGGCAACTTCGTGTACCTGCGCAAATCTGCCGAGATTGCGCTGCCCCTTACCCGCCTGCTCATCGATCGCGACCGCGCGGGCGATCTGGGTGTGGACATGGACGAGTTCGGCAGCACCCTCTCTACGCTGCTGGGCGGTGGCTATGTCAGCCGCTTCAACCAGGGCGGGCGCAGCTACGAGGTGATTCCCCAGGTGGCACGCCGCTACCGGCTGGACGAAACGCTGCTGGAAGATTTTCACGTGCGCGGCACGGGTGGAGAGCTGATTCCGCTGGACAGCTTCGTGTCGCTGGCGCACGAGATCGAGCCCACGCAGCGGGCGCAGTTTCAACAGCTGAACAGCGTCACCATCAGCGGCCTCATGGCGCCGGGCGTGTCGCTGGGAGACGGCATGGCGTTCATGGAGCAATCCGCGCAGGCGCTGCTGCCGGAGAACATCGGCTACGACTACACCGGCGAATCGCGCCAGCTCATGCAGCAGGGCAACGCGCTGCTGTACACCTTCTTTCTGTCGCTGCTGGTGATCTACCTGGTGCTGGCGGCACAGTACGAGAGCTGGCGCGACCCGCTCATCATCATGGTCTCAGTGCCCATGTCCATTGCCGGCGCCATGCTGTTCATCTACCTCGGCTTCGCCTCCATGAACCTGTACACACAGATCGGGCTGATTACGCTGATCGGCTTGATAGCCAAGAACGGCATTCTGATCGTGGATTTTGCGAACCGCCTGCAGGTGACCGAAGGCCTCGACAAGCGCGCGGCCGTGGCCCGCGCCACCGCCACCCGCTACCGACCGATACTGATGACTACCGTGGCCATGCTGATGGCCATGGTGCCGCTGCTGCTGGCCACCGGCCCGGGCTCGGTGAGCCGCTTTCAGATGGGCATGGTGATATTCACGGGCCTCGGGCTCGGCACGTTGTTCACCTTGTTTGTGGTGCCCGCGGTCTACGTGCTGCTGGCGCGGGACCGCAACGCCGATCTGCACGAGCTGGCCGACGCGGCGCGATCTACGCCGGCAATCTAGAAAAGGGCCTTAGAGGAAGACTTTGAACCACCGCGCCGGAAAAAACTCCTACGGACGCACAGCGCGTTTCTGCGCCCGGCTGCTGGGCACGCCGGTCTGGGAGAGCCTCGACCATACAGCCCGGCAGCAGGCCGTACTGGCCTGTATGACCGCGCTGCTCGGCGCCATTGCGGCCTGTACGTCTCTCGTCTTCGCCTGGCCGTGGTTTTCGGTACCCCTGCGCCTGGTTGCCGCTATCTCGACGGTCCTGTTTCTCAGCACCATCGTCGTGTACCGGGTGTTTCGCGCGCGGCCGTGGGCTGTAACGCTGGCACACAACTGCATACCGGCGAGCCTGGTCTGCTCCTGCGGATTTTCCGCCATCTACATGGCGGGGCACTTTCCCCTGGCTGCCATCTACGCCCCCGCGATACCTCTGCTGTCGGTGATGATCTGCTCCCGTCGCGCGGCCCTCGGCTGGTCGGCTGTGATGGTGAGCGCGCTGGCAGCGGGCATGTTCGCAGAACCCGCCACCTCGGCTGCCGCCATGCCCCCGTGGGTAACGCTGGCTGCGGGCATCACCGTGCTGGTGCCCACGCTGCTGAGCATGTTTCTGCACCGTCAGGTGTGGGAAGACGCTCTGCAGCGCGAGCGGGCGGCGCGCCAGGAACTCACCATGAGCGCGGCCAAGGAGGCAGAGCTGGAAAGTCGCGTGCTGGCAGAAAAACACTCCCAAAGCCTCGAATCCATGGCGCGGCGGATTGCCCATGATCTGAACAACTTTCTGATGGGTGTGGTGGGCAGCGCATCTCTGGCCAGCCACTCCCTGGAGAAGGCGGACTACACAAAAACCGCAGAGCATCTTTCTGCCCTCATGCACGCCGCCGAAGGTGCCGGCAGCCTCACCTCGAGCCTGCGCGAGTATTCCGGCACAGCGCGCAGGCCGGCGCAGCCGGTACCCGTCGCCGCACGCATCGACAAGGCGCTGAACGTTGCCAGCGCGGGCTTTGCAGAACCGCTGGAGACCACGCTGGATTGTCCCGACGAGCTTGTTGTGGACGTGGATCCAGTGCAGTTCGACCAGGTGATCGTCAACCTCGTGCGCAACGCGGGCCAGGCCTACGAGGGGCCGCCCCGTCCTGTGCGGGTGGCGGTTTCCGTGCTGAAGAGCCGCGAACCCATTCAATGCCACAACCCGGCAACGCCGCTGGCGCCCGGTAACTACGTCGCCATTGCCGTGGAAGACGACGGCGAGGGGATAGCGGCGGGCGACATCGGCCGCATCTTTGCTCCGTTTGTAACCGGCCGTGCCGACGGGCGCGGTCTGGGCCTGGCTTCCGCGTCCGGCATCGTGGCGAGCTACGGCGGCGGCATCCACGTCGCCAGCCGGGTCGGGGAAGGTACGTCCGTGCGCGTGCTGCTGCCCCAGGCGCAGGGTACCGAGAAGGTCGAACCGCTGGTGGCCAGCGTGCTGCCGGGGGACCGCCGGCGAGTGCTGGTTGTGGACGACGAGGTGCTGGTGCGCGAAGTGCTGCAGGCGAAGCTCGCCCAGATAGGCATAGATGTGCTGCTGGCCGGGGACGGCCTCGAGGCCCTGAGCACGCTCGAACAGGAAGCCGTGCATGCGGTGATCATGGACGTTGCCATGCCGGGGCTGGACGGCATCAGCACGCTGGCACAGCTGCGCGAACGCGCGGCACGTCTGCCCGTGGTGCTGATGAGCGGTCACCATGTGCACGCCCCCCATCTGTCCCGTGACGACTTTGTGCGGACCATGCGCAAGCCATTCTCTACCGCGCAGCTGACGGCTGCTCTGGCCGAGCTGGGCGCGCTGGACGATCCGCCGCAGAGCGTCAGTGCTCGTACAGCGGAATCACCTCACAGGGCAGAGTTACCGTAACGCGGGTGCCCTGGGCCAGGCGCTGCAGGCTGAGCACACCCCCAAGCTGGCGTACCACGCCGTCGCTGAACGACAGGCCCAGGCCGAAATGCTGCAGCGGATCTGCCGAAACAAAGGGTTCCACCGCATTCTCCAGCAGCTGCTCGGGAATACCGCAACCATTGTCGGTGACCGACAGCACGTACGTTTCGCCGTCCACGACGCCACGCAGCGTGATACGGCCATCCAGCGGATCCACCGCTTCGGCGGCGTTCTGTATGAGCTCGGCAAGAAGCTGCCGCAGCGCGGGCAGATTGCCACGCAGGAACGCGGCCGTGGCTTCGGCCTGAACATCGAACGCCACGGTCTGCGGGATCAGGCCGGCCAGCTCCTCTTGCAGCACAACGGTATGCGCCGGGAAGCGGCTGCGCTCTTCCAGCACGCCCGCCTGGGCGTAACCTTCCAGGGCCGCGCTCAGCGCGGTCAGCCGGGCGATGCCCTGATCAATGATGTCGAGGTACTCCTGGGACGGGTCCTGCCGGGTATCAGCGGCACGCAGGCCATCGGTGGCGAGAAGCAGACCCTGCAGCTGGTTGTTGAGGTGATGCGCTATGTTTCCGCTCATGCGCGAGAGCTTGCGCGCGTAGTCGAGCTGTGTGCTGGCCGCTTCCACTTCCACCGCCAGGCGTTTGCGCGCCAGCGTCTGCTTGATGGCGTTGAGCCGCGTCAGGTGAATGAGCAGCGCAACGACGAGAACCAGCAACGGCAGCACGATGCCTGAGAGGACGTCGTCGCTGGTCTTCAGAGAAAAATAAAGCATGGTCAGCCAAGTGACTCCGATCGCCACCACAGCCGGACCGCGCGGCATGATCAGAGCCGCTGAGCCGATCATGGTGCTGGCCAGAAACACCAGCGTCGCCGGTATGAGTTCACCATCGGCAAAGTTGCCGTGGAGGATCATGGAGCCGAGCGACAGGGCCCAGATCGACATGAGCATCCACGAAGGACAGGTAAGCGGCAGTACCTTCCTGTGAATCAGCGTTGCTGCCAGCAGCAGCCCAACCCCCGCCGCAAGGGGCGCCACAAAGAACGCTACCGTCGGGGCGCCGCTGTGGGAGAAAGCTTCCACAAAGAACCCTGCGCCGAACATCCATGGCGCAACACGGGCCACGCCCGCCGCATCATCGCGCAGCGCGGCAGGGAGGTCTTCTTCAGCAGCGGTCGTGGACACGTTAATCGCCAAGCTCTGCCTGCACCGCGTCAGCGACCGCGGTGCCCGTAAAAAAGTCCCGGTCCAGGGCCGTATAAAGGCGCACCGCATGGCCGAACACAAAATCGCGAAAGTCGGCTTCGCTCAAAAAACCATCGTCCACCAGCTCATGGGCTTCTTCCAGCACCTCGCGGATGTCCGGCACGTCCCAGTGGCCCACATCCGAGGAGAAAATGGCCTGCAGCTTCGCGCCGTAGCCGTTCAGGCGTGCGTCGAACGCCAGGGCGTTCATGGGATCGTCGGCTTCACAGCCGAAGTAGAAGCTGGGCACGAAGCGGTCGCGGATGTCCTCGCCGCGCTCGATGCCGATGGGCGCCCATTCGTCGAGCATCTCTTCCAGCTCGCTGTTGACGGAGAACTCTTCCAGCCGCGCCAGCGCACCCTCGCGGTCTTCGATGCGGGCAAACACATCGTCCCCGTGACTGGCAAACAGCGTCTGCAGCTGCGCAACGTCGAGGCGCCGGGGGTCGTAGCGGCGAACCGCTTCCCGATTGCGTTTCTGCCAGTGGCCGATGAGGTCGTTGTACAGCGTGACAGCCCACGCGGTGCCGCCTTCCAGAAAGGCAAAGCGCATGGCCGGAAACCGCCGCGTCACCCCGGCCATAAACAGCGATTTGCAGGTGGCGTCGCAGGCCGCCGCAAAGTGCCCGACGTGGTTGAACATGTAATTGTTGGGCGAATTGCGCGAACCCCAGCCCATGCCGCCGGAATGGAACGCCGGCGCCACGCCCAGCGCCTGGCAGCGTGCCCACACCGGGTCGTAGTCGTACAACGAATCGATGCCGAGATGGTCGATGTAAGTGGCCTGGCGGCTCTCCGAGCCACGCAGCGGACGATGGATCAATCCGCACAGCAACACGTTTTTGAAACCCAGCTCTCCCACAGCGTAGTCGAGCTCGGCAATGGCTTCCCCGGGGCTGTTGGTGGGTATCACCGCCACGGGACTCAAACGATCGCGATAAGGCGCAAACGCTTCGTGATGGTAGTTGTTCAGTGCGCGGCACAACGCCAGGCGTACCTCGTCCATGGGTGTGCCGAGGGCCATGAGCCCGATGGTGGGATACACAATGGCAAAGTCGGCCCCGGTTTCCGGCAGCCGCTGGTGCATCAGCTTCGGCAGCATGGACGTGGCGCGGTCGAGCGTATTCTCGCTGGAGATACCCCACCATGGAGGGCGCACGCGCCGTGTCGCCAGCCGTTCTTCGGCCGACACCTTGTACCAGCCGTGAGGAAAGCCGGTGGGGTGCGAGAACACTTTGTTCACGAGCTCGCCGCCGGCCACGTCTTTCAGATGCTCGCGAACCGCCGGCATGTACTCGATGGTGTGGCCGTCAGCATCAATGACCGGGTGGCCCAGCTGGCTGCGAATTGCCGCAGACGATGAGAGCGCAGTGGCGCTCACGGGTTGCTCACCGTGGCCACCGCGCCGTTGCGCTCGGGCACCAGCTTCACGATCTGTCCCCCGGAGGCGTGTTCCAGCAGCAGGAGAACTTCGCCCGCGTCGTCGATCTCCACGTCACGGATGCGTGCGAGGTTCTCGATGAGCTTTTCCTGCTCCACAACCCGGCCGTTGCGGATGCGCACCCGGTACAGATCCGCCGCCTTCAGCGACCCCACAATGAGATCGCCCCGCCACGCGGGAAAGGCGTCCCCGTCATAAAACACGAAACTCGAGATGGCGGGCGACGGCGTCCAGTCCACCACGGGTTGCTCGATGTCTTTCAACGCCACCTCACTTTCTGCCCGGCCGGTGGCAACTTCCGAGCCGTCGTAATTCTGGCCTCTGGAGAACAACGGCCAGCCGTAGTTGCGGCCGGGTTTCAACAGGTTGATCTCATCGCCGCCGCGCGGGCCGTGCTCGGTACCCCACAGCTGGCCCGACGCCACATCGAACTCCAGCCCCTGCGGGCTGCGATGGCCATAGGTCCAGATCGTTTTCAGCGCCGTGGGATGGTCTACGAACGGGTTGTCTGCCGGTACGCGCCCGTCGTCGTGCAGACGGTGAATCTTGCCGCCCGGCCAGGCCAGATCCTGCGTGCCGTGACGGCTTTTCATGCCGACCGAGATGAAGACGAAGCCATCGGGGTCGAAGGCAATGCGGCCGCCGGCGGCAACGTCTGTGATGGGGCCGTAAGAGGCTTCGCCGGGCTGCCAGAGAATCTGCTGATCTACCCATGCGCCATCTTTGATGCGGCCGCGCATGAGGGCGTTCATGGACACCGGCCGTTTCGTGGCCCTGGCCACCTCGTTGCAGTTTTCGCAGCGGTTGGTGTAGTGCAGGTACACCCATCCATTCTCCGCAAAGTCTGGATGCACGTCGGCTTCCAGCACCCAGCCCATGCCGAAGGCAAGGCGCTCCGGGCCGGCCGCTTTGATGTCGTCGTACACGTCCGGCGTGCCTTCTACCAGGGGGGACACGCTGCCGTCGGGGGACACCACGCGCAGCCCGCGCATCTTCTCCGACACCAGAATGCCGCCGTCCGGCATCACCGCAATGGAGTAAGGCAACGGATCGAGGTCTGCCACAACCTGCTCCACGTTGAACGTGGCGAGGGCCGTTTCGAGAGGCGCATCGGGCAGCGTAAGCTCGCCGGAGATTCTGAAATTGGAATACAGCAGACCGTCACGGTTCTCGGCAATCCACAGGGCCAGGCTTTTGATTTCCTCCTGGTTGAACTGCCCGTCCCAGGCAGGCATACCCTCCTGCGGGAAGCCTCTGCTGATGCTCGCCATCAACGCGGCGTTGCTGTCGCCATGGACGAGGGGCTGGCCGACCAGAGCACTCCCCTGCGGCGTACCCTGCATCCGGTTGCCATGACAGATGGCGCAGTTGTCCTGAAAGATCTGCTCGACCGTCGCTATGCCGCCGCGCTGGCGCTCTTCGGCAAACGCGGCGGTCACCCATAACGTAACCAATGCCAGCACCAGACACGCATGACCAGGTGGGCTCACGCCGTTCTCCCCCTTTTCCGAAGGCTCTTTTTACCCGGCCTTTGCCGTGAGGTCGAATGCTGCGTTTAGCGCGGTGTGTACCAGATCGGTGAGGTGTAAGCCCGCTCCTGCGTCGTCATGGGCACGTCTGCAGGCATGGTCTCGTTGAAGAACTTGGCATCGTAGGCCGGCCAGCGGGGCGTCTGGATCTCGATGACGCGCACGTAGTAGAACGACGGCTGCAACGGATCGAACTCGGGATCGCGCCACACGGTCTGCAGCGACGCCGCCCCCACGGTGTTGGTGTAGGACGCGTCCGCGACGTTGACGGTGCTCGCCAGCGCCGGTGCTTTGTTGGTGACCGGCGACACCTGCCGGCCATCAGACAACGCCACGTCAAAGACCCGCTCCATGGTTCTGCCGTCTGGCGCCACCCAGCCTTTGACAACCTGAACGCGATCGAGATTGGCGCCCATCGGGTCTTTCATGGCGCTGATGAGAAACGACGGTGCCCCGTCTTCCTCTGTGCGGGCGGGCATATCCCCGCCCATGGGCACCCCGGTGGCATACCCCACCTTTACCCAGTCGGGCTTCGTGAGCGCGTCCGCGCCGAAGCGCCAGCCACCAAAAAAGCGCACGTTCATGCGCGGCCCCGTGGTGGCGTAGGTTTCCCGGCGTTTCAGCGCGGCAAAAATCGACGCGCGGGTGTTCTCCTGCGCCCACACGGCCGCGTAGCCCGACGCCGCCATTTCCCACTCCAGCTGGATGATGTCGGGAATGTTCACAAACCGTTCGGTGGCCCGCCCGGCCTTCGGCTCGTGCCAGCTGAACTTGCCCCAGAAGTTGTTCTCGTCTGCCGAGGCAATGCCGGTGTGGGAGTCGGTGCTGCCGATCATGCCGAACTTGTAGGGGTTGGCGCCGACCTGGTTGAACAGCGCCAGGCCGCGGCGCAAGGCCGGCCGCGCGTACTCGCCGGCAAACATCACGTCTTCGTGGGGCCGACTGTTGCTGAAACCCGCAAATCGGTCCCAGGACTCGTAGTCGGCAAACTCATCGTCCGGCGACACATACGGGTGCGTTTCGCTGTCACCCTTGAACTGTGTCACCTCCAGCAGCGGTTCCCAGCGCGCCCGGTCCCGCGCATAGGCTGCGGTAATGTCGTTGCCGTCGGAATCGCTCAGCGCAAACATCAGGCCTGCACTGACATTGCTGTTGTGGGGAATGGCCAGCACCTGGCCGCCCGTAGCGGCCTCGTAGCTGGCCATGTAGCGCCACAGCGCCGTCGGTCTGTCGTTGTCGTAGGAGCTGAACGGCACCACCTGGTTGGCCCGCTCGGCGCCATCTGCAAACATCACGATGCGATGCATGTTGCCGCCGCCGCGGCTGGAGCTCCATTCGTAGCCAATGAACGCAGTGAACTTTCCCGGCTGGTTGTATTTGTCTGCATTTGCCGTCACCCGCTGCCACACACCCGCTGTGTACGCCGGACTGTTCAGCAGGTCTTTCTGATCGCGCAGGGAATTGCCGAACTCGACGAGAATTTTGGAGGCCTCCGCCGGTCCTGCCTGGTACATCTCGTACCAGCGTTTGCCGGTCTCGGTGGCCAGCAGCAAAGGATCGGCGGTGGCCAGGCCCGGAAACAACCCCATGGTTTCGGCGTGATCGGCCGCAACCAGAAAGTCGAGCGGTCGATTGAGGCGCACGGCCATGCCGTTGTGGGCCTGCACAACCTCCCCGCGGGCAAGGCGATAGGCCTCGTCCGGACCAAAGCTGCTGTTGCCGCCAGCGGCGGCATCCACCGACAGATTGGTGTGCAGGTGCGTGTCACCCCACAGCAGACGGGTGGGATGATGCTGATGCAAGCCCGGCGCGTAGGAAGCCGGCGGCTCGGCGGCAAACAAGGTGCCGGCCACCCAGCACAACGTCATCGCGCAGACGGTTTTTGCAGGCACGCCTGACACCCCCTCAGCGTAAAAAAGGGGACTGACGTCCCCTTCGAAGATGCGGCCTAGAAATCCCAGGCAAACTCCACACCCCAGCGCTCGGGCGGGCTCACGGCCCGGGTGTCGAAGAGCGGCGGTACGATGGTGCGCGAATCGACGTACAGCTCGTCGGTGATGTTCTTGCCGTAGACGCTGATGCGATACTGACCGTCCGGCGCTTCGTAGCTGACGCTGACATCGAGCAGTTCCGTGTCTTCGCGCAGGCTCACTTCCGAGTCGTCGGTGAAAAGATCGTCTACCCAGGTGTAGCGGGCGTTGAACACGACGGTGCCGCCGTTGCCGAGCGTCAGATCGTAGGTGGCGTTCACGGAGTAGTTCAGCTCCGGGGCGCGCCCCAGGTCGAAATCCGTACGGTCTTCGTCCACCAGGTAGGACGCGGCACCACCTGGATCACCCAGATTGGTGGTCTGGATGACGCTGCCGCCGCAATCCGACACGGGCATGGTGGCAAACGCTTCGGCGCCGTCGATGTCGGCACAGAAATCGTCGTACTCGGCATCCAGCGCACCGACGCTCACGTCCAGCTGCAGATCGCCGATCAGCGCCGTGAGCTCGAGCTCAATGCCCTGGATGGTTGCGCCTGCCGCGTTGTCGGTAACCGTTTCCTGCGGGTTCGCAGCGCCCGGAGGCAGCGGAACAATGGCGGTGCGCTGCAGATCCTGGTATTCCGAATGGAAGATGGCGACGTTGGTGCGCAGGCGCCGGTCGAGCCAGTCGGCCTTGAAGCCGATCTCGTAGCCGTCGACCTCTTCCGGGTCAAAGGACAACAGACACGTGGCTGTCTGCCCGCAGCGTCCGTTGAAGCCGCCACTCTTGAAACCCTTCTGATAAGTGAAGTAAGTCATGAAGTCGTCGTTGAACTGATAGCGGAGACCAAATTTCGGCCCGAAATCGTTCCACGACTCGCTGTTGGTGGTGCGCGGTCCCGCGTTGGGCGCGGGCCCGAACGGTTCCTGGAAGAAGTCTTTTTCCTCGTCGCTGTAACGCGCTCCCACGGTCACCGTGAGGGCATCGTTCACAAAGTAGTTCACCTCACCGAAGATGGAATAGGCGTCGTGGTCCTGACCGGTGAAGCTCAGCAGCCGCGTCAACGGGTCTGGCGCAGTGATTCCCAGCGTGGTGTTGCGCTCGAGCTCGTATTCCTGGTGGAAGAAGTACACGCCGGTGATGAACTCGAAGTTCTCGAAACCGGTGGACGCAAAGCGGATCTCCGTGGACCACTGCTCGTGAGGCTGTTTGCGGTCGACGAGAAACATCGGATAGAGCACCGCATCGGGGTCGTAGACCACGTCTTCTTCGGTGTCGCGGTAGTTCGCAATCACCGTCCAGATGCCGTTGTCGGTTTCGTAGTTGGCTTCACCGGTAATGCCCCAGATGGTGGCATCGATGAAACCCACGTCTACCGATTCCACCTCGAACTCGTCGCCATCGCCAAAAGGAAAGCCGCAGAAGCCATGCAGCACGCACAGCAGCCTGCTGGGGGGGGATTCGTTCTGCTGCGGACGCGGCTCGCTCTTGTTGCGGTGGTATTCGCCGATCAACGTGATGTCGAGCTGATCGTTGGGCGTAAACTCGATGATGGGGCGAACGGCAAGAATGTCTTCTGCGCCGAGGTCGCGACCGTTGATGGCGCTGTCGAAGTAGCCGTCCATCTGCTGCTGCATCACCGCAATTTTTGCGTTCACGCGATTCTGCACAATGGGCAGATCTACCGCCGCGCGGATGTCGGTGCGACCGAATTCTCCGGCCGTGATCTTGCCCCGCATGCCGAACTCACCGCTGGGGCGGCGCGTGCGGATCTGCAGCGCACCCGCCGATGTGTTGCGGCCGAACAGCGTGCCCTGGGGGCCGCGCAGCACTTCAATCTGCTCCACGTCGAAGAGGTCCATGCTGCTCGCTACCGGACGCGCGAGATACACCCCGTCGACGAAGATGCCCACCACCGGGTCGATGGTGGAGTCGATCTCGGCGTTCTCGATGCCGCGGATGGCCACCGAGACCGCGTTCTGAAAGGCACTCACCGTGGCAATGTTCACGTTGGGGGCCGGGAAAGGCAGCGTTTTCAGGTCGCCGTGAAACTGCAGATCCAGCGCCTGGCCGCCAAGCACCGTAGATGCAACAGGGGTGTCCTGCAGCGGCTCCGACCGCTTACGTGCTGTGGTGATGATCTCTTCGATAACGCCCGATTCGTCGCGCACCGTCGCGTCCTCGGCCGTGGCCGCGGTGACAACAAAGACTCTCGACAGCAGC
>CAZYYJ010000098.1:0-18816 GCA_964651595.1 uncultured Pseudomonadales bacterium
CAGCAGCACCACGGAGTGCGGGTGTTTGGTCACCGCCTCGGTGAGCAGACCACCCTGGTCGAAACCCACATATCCCGGTGGTGCGCCGATGAGCCGGCTTACCGTGTGGCGTTCCATGTATTCCGACATGTCGTAGCGCAGCAGCTCGACCCCCATGATGTTCGCCAGCTGCCGGCATACTTCGGTTTTGCCCACGCCCGTAGGACCGGCAAAAAGGAAGCTGCCGATGGGCTTCTCGCCCGACTTCAAGCCGGCACGGGACATCTTGATGGCGTTGGACATCTGGTCGATCGCCTCGTCCTGCCCAAACACCACCATCTTCAGCTTCTGATCCAGATCCTTGAGATCGCGTCTGTCGTTGGTGGATACCTGTGCCGGAGGTATGCGCGCGATTTTGGCCACCACGGCTTCCACGTCCCCTGCGCCGATGCTCTTTTTGCGCCGGCTCGTGGGTTGCAGCTGCTGTGCGGCCCCGGCCTCGTCAATCACGTCGATCGCCTTGTCAGGCATGAACCGGTCGTTGATGTACTTGGCCGCGAGCTCGGAAGCAGCCCGCAGGGCTTTGTCGGTATAGCGCAGCCCGTAGTGCTCCTCGAACCGTGATTTCAGACCTTTGAGAATCTTGTAGGTGTCGTCCACGTCCGGCTCGATGACGTCGATCTTCTGAAAGCGCCGCGACAGGGCCCGGTCCTTGTCGAAGATGCCGCGGTACTCCTGATACGTGGTGGAGCCCATGCAGCGGATCTGGCCCGACGTCAGCAGCGGCTTGAGCAGGTTGGAGGCGTCCATGACACCCCCCGACGCGGCGCCGGCACCAATGATGGTATGCACCTCGTCGATGAACAGAATCGAGCCTTCTTTCTTTTTCAGCGCGCCCAGCACCGCCTTGAAGCGTTTCTCGAAATCTCCGCGGTACTTGGTTCCGGCCAGCAGGGCGCCCAGATCCAGGGCAAAAATTTCGCTTTCCGCCACCACTTCCGGCACGTCGCCGTCCACGATGCGCTTGGCCAGGCCCTCGGCAATGGCGGTCTTTCCCACCCCCGACTCGCCGACCAGCAATGGATTGTTCTTGCGCCGCCGGCACAACACCTGCACCACACGCTCGAGTTCACCGTCGCGGCCCACCAGCGGGTCGATACGCCCGGCCTTGGCTTCTTCATTCAGGTTGGTGGCGTACGCTTCCAGAGGGCTCTGCTGCTGGCCTTCACCACCGGCTTCCTCGTCTGCGTCCTGCAGCGGCTCACCGCCTTCTTCGTCGCCCTGCACCTTGCTGATACCGTGAGAGATGTAGTTCACGACGTCGATGCGGGCAATGTTCTGCGACTTCAGGAAGAACACGGCCTGGCTTTCCTGCTCGCTGAAGATCGCCACCAGCACGTTTGCCCCGGTGACCTCTTTGCGCCCGGAAGACTGCACGTGGAAAACCGCGCGCTGCAGCACCCGTTGAAAGCCGAGCGTAGGCTGCGTCTCACGGTCGGTATCCCCCGCCGGAATCAGCGGCGTGGTGGAGTCGATGTACTGCTCCAGTTCCTGGCGCAGCTTGTCGATCTCCGCACCGATCTTCTCGAGCACGTCCACGGCGAAATCGTTATCCAGGAGCGCCAGCAACAGATGTTCCACCGTCATGAACTCGTGGCGCTTGCTCTTCGCTACACGAAAAGCTTCATTCAGCGTCGCCTCTAGGTCTTTGCTCAACATCTAATCAACAACTCCTGGCAAGTTCGTGCGCCTATTCAGTATCCGTCATCTCCACCGTGGACATCAGCGGGTGGTTGTTCTCCTGAGCATATAGATTCACTTGCTCGGATTTAGTTTCTGCCACATCGCGGGGGTAAATTCCCACGGTTGCCGCACCCTGCGTGTGCACGGTCAGCATGATCTGCGTCGCCTTCTCGCGGTCCATGCCGAAGAATTTCTCCAGAATGTGCACCACAAATTCCATGGGCGTGTAGTCGTCATTCAGCAGAATGACCTTGTACATCGGGGGGCGCTTGAGCGCCGGTTTGACCTCGGCGGTGGCCAGCCCGATATCCTGGTCCTCGTCGCGTTCGCTGCCGCCTTCATCACCGCCTTCGCTGGACGCCAGAGTCTGCTGGCGCCGTTGTAAATCATCATTCATGCCGACACGTCGTGCTTCTTAAGGTTAGCGCCTCGCGCCGTTCCTTCCATCCTGACCCTTGGAGTCCATCCTGACCCTTCGGGTCCGTTCGGAGCCCCATGGTCACAGGGCTCGCGTTGACCGCCCTTGGAACATTCCGGTGCCGTCGAGGGCGTCGCCGGCATGATAACCGGATTTCACGGCGCGTGTCTTTGCTCGACCCAGGTAGCTATTTCGGGGCTATCGCGCCGATTTCAAGGCACCTCGGCCACCGCCGAACCGGGGTTGACTAGTTCTGCGAATTTGCCCAAAGTCCCTGAATTGGGGCAGTGAACTCAGCGGGGAGACTGCGTTCCGTTTTACTCCAAAGACAGAGCGCTTCACGACCTTGAGCTTGTTTTGTCCGCGCACCTCATCGAGTCGCGGCGCCCGCGTATATCGCACCGTGTAGTATCTGCTTGGGAGGGCATGATCGATGGCGATCGGCAAGGTTAAGTGGTTCAACAACGCCAAGGGGTACGGTTTCATCCTGCCGGAGGATGGTGACGAAGATCTGTTCGTACACTACTCCGCGATCATGATGGACGGCTACAAAACCCTCAAGGCAGGCCAGTCGGTGGCCTTCGACATCGTCGAAGGGCCCAAGGGTCTGCATGCGGTCAACATCCAGGACATCGACGACGGCGCCGCCGAGGGCGCAACCACCGACGCCCAGGATGACGACGTCACGTCGGTGAATGTTTCCGTTGAGCTGGATGTGAACGCGCATGACGGCCACCACGACGACGGTGACGAAGCCCGACCGGACGCCACCACCGCCTGAGCGCCCGGCCTCAGCCGGAAGCGTCGGCGCCGCGCCAGCTCTCTGACCGGTCGACGTCGTCCCCGGTGGCTTCCAGCCACTGCGTGCCGGCCGTTGAAGTTTCCTTTTTCCAGAACACCGCGTCGGTCTTCAGATAATCCATGACGAACTCGGCAGCGGCAAACGCCGCGTCACGATGGGCCGAGGCAACCACCACCGCCACGATCTGCTCCGTCGGCGACAGCTCCCCGACCCGGTGCACCACGTGCACGGCAAGCAGCGGCCAGCGTTCGACGGCCTGCGACACAATTCCCTGCATGCTGCTTTCCGTCATGCCCGGGTAGTGTTCCAGCGTCAGCGTGTTCACCTCGTGGCCATCACCGGCTTTGGCATTGCGGTCGCGTACCAGGCCGGTGAACGCAACCACGGCGCCACCGTCGGCACCGGCTGCAGCCCGGACAGCGGCGTACATGGCGGCGAGATCAAAATCTTCCGTCTGCACACGAATGTCGATCTGCGGCTGAGCCACGCTAACCTCCGGTCACCGGCGGCAGGAAAGCAATTTCGTCGTTGGCTGCCAGAGCCAGCCCGCCTGTGTCTGCCCCGGGCGGGACGAGGGTCTGGTTATGGGCAATGCGCACGTTTTCTGCGGTCACTGCTTCGAACGCCTCGGCGCTCAACGCCTCGCGCAGGGCGCTCACGAGACCAGCCAGATCTGCCGCGTCCACGGCCAGCTCACCGGTCCCGGTCGCTTCCCGCAACGATGCCAGAAACAGCACGCGCACGCTCACGAGTCGCGTTCCCAGACGCCGCTCTTGCCGCCTTCCTTGCGCAGGAGGCTCACGCCGGAGATTGTCATGCTCTTGTCCATGGCCTTGCACATGTCGTAGATCGTCAGCGCCGCAACGCTCACGGCCGTCAGCGCCTCCATCTCTACGCCGGTCTGTCCCTTCAGTTTGCACATGGCGGTGACATGCACACCGTCATCGCGCACGGCAAAATCCACCGCTACCTTGCTGAGCATCAGCGGATGGCACAACGGTATGAGGTCGGCGCAGCGTTTCGCAGCCTGGATGCCCGCCACGCGCGCTACAGCCAGCACCTCGCCTTTTGCGACGCGGTTTTCGCGCACAGCGTCCACGACGTGGGGGGCCATGTGCACAAAGCCCTCGGCTGTGGCGACCCGCTCTGTGGCCGCTTTCGCCGATACGTCGACCATCGCGGCACGGCCCGCATCGTCGATGTGGGTAAGCTCGTGCTGGGAGTCGGCGTCTGGCATGGCTGGGTGCTGGCTGAAAAACGCCATTATGCCCCAACAGCCAGCGTACCGCCGATGATAGAATGCGCGGCTCGCCGCCACTGCAACCAGCCTTCAGCAACGCTCATGGCCACCGTCGAACCAACGCCCAAGCAGCCCCTTCGCGCGCCCTTCCCCGGAGCCAAGGTCATCGTGGGCCTGTCGGGGGGCGTCGATTCGGCGGTTGCCGCGCATCTGCTCATCCAGCAGGGTTACGCAGTCGAAGGCCTCTTCATGAAAAACTGGGAAGAGGACGACGGCACGGAATACTGCACGGCGCTGGAAGATCTTGCGGACGCCGAGCGGGTGGCGGACAAGCTCGGTATCGAGCTGCGCACCGCCAACTTCGCCGCCGAATACTGGGACAACGTGTTCGACGAGTTTCTGCTCGAATACCGGTCAGGGCACACCCCCAACCCGGACGTGCTGTGCAACCGTGAAATCAAATTCAAACAGTTTGTCGACTACGCCGGTCGCCTCGGCGGCGATTTCATTGCCACGGGACATTATGCGCGCGCCGTGCACGACGAGGGTTTTCGGGTCCTGAAAGGTGTCGACGACGGCAAAGATCAGACGTATTTCCTGCAGGCGGTCCCGGCTCCGCAACTGGCGCGCTGCCTGTTTCCCCTCGGGCACCTCACCAAACCCGAGGTGCGCGCCCTGGCCAGGGAAAAGGGTCTGCACAACCACGACCGCAAGGATTCGACCGGCATCTGCTTCATCGGCGAACGCCGTTTCGCTGATTTTCTCAAGCGCTTCATTCCCGAAGAGCCCGGCCCCATCGTCGATACCACCGGCCGTACCATCGGCGCGCACAGCGGTCTTCACCTCTACACCCTGGGACAGCGCCAGGGCCTTGGCATCGGCGGTATTGCCGGACGGGTCGAGGCTCCGTGGTACGTCGTCGACAAGCGCCAGGAGCCTCGGGAACTGGTCGTAACCCAGAATCCCGACACGCTGCTGCAAGGCTGGCTGCACGCCGAGGCGCCGAACTGGCTGCAGGAGGTGGCGTTGCCGCTCAACTGCACGGCAAAGATCCGTTATCGCCAGGCCGACCAGGCCTGTCGTGTCACCGCGGCGGCCAACGGCCAGCTTCTGGTGCGCTTCGCAATCCCTCAGCGGGCCATCGCACCGGGCCAGTACGTCGCATTTTACGACGGGACGCAGCTGCTGGGCGGCGCGCGTATCGCTGCCCGCCCCGGCACCCGGGCGCCCTCGATTCAACCACCAGAGCAGGCTGTATGAGCAACAACTCTTCTCTTTCTCCCCTGGTCGCGATCGGCGCGGCAGACGGCCGCTATCGCGGCAAGGTCGGCGCCCTGGCGCCCGTGGTCAGCGAGCTGGGCCTGCTGCGTTGCCGCGTACAGGTGGAATGTGAGTGGTTCGTGTTCCTCAGCACCTTGCCCGGGGTTGCAGAGCTGCCCCCGCTCAGCGATACACAAACGGCACATGTGCGCGCTGTCTACGAACAGTTCGGCGAGGACGACGGTGCCCGTATCAAGGCGCTGGAAGCTACCACCAACCATGACGTAAAAGCGGTGGAGTACTTTGTCAAAGATCGCCTCGCCGCAATCGACGGGCTGGCTGCCCACATCGAGTGGGTGCACTTCGCGTGCACGTCCGAGGACATCAACAACACCGCCTACGCGCTGATGCTGAAAACCGCCCGCGATGAGCACATGGCGCCGTTGATGCAGCAACTGATCGACCAGCTCGAAGCGCTGGCCAGCGAGCACGCTGAGCTTGCCATGTTGTCTCGTACCCATGGCCAGGCTGCGTCGCCCACCACGCTGGGCAAGGAGCTGAAGAACGTTGCTGCCCGCTGCCGGCGCCAGCTCGCGCAACTGGGCGCCTGCGAGATTCTGGGCAAGTTCAACGGCGCCGTGGGCAATTTCAACGCGCACGTCAGCGCGTATCCAACCATCGACTGGCCCGCCGCTACAGCGCAGTTTGTCGAAGGTCTGGGGCTGACGAACAATCCCTGGACCACCCAGATCGAACCGCACGACTACATGGCAGAGGTGTGTCACTGCCTCACCCGCTTCAACCACGTTGTCCTCGACTTTGATCGCGACGTGTGGAGCTACATTGCCATCGAGTACTTCAAGCAGCGCAAGGTCGAGGGTGAGACAGGCTCCTCGACCATGCCGCACAAGGTGAACCCCATCGACTTCGAAAACTCCGAAGGCAATCTCGGGGTCGCCAATGCCCTGCTCGCCCACCTGGCTGACAAGCTGCCGGTGTCGCGCTGGCAGCGCGACCTTTCCGACTCGACCGTGTTACGGAACGTCGGTACGGCCCTCGCACATTGCCTCATCGCCTACCAGGCCACGTTGAAAGGCTTGTCGCGCCTAGAGGTCAACGCCGCAGCCATTGGCAGCGATCTCGATGACAGCTGGGAGGTGCTGGCCGAGCCGGTGCAAACCGTCATGCGCAAATACGGGCTGCCTGAGCCCTACGAGCAGCTCAAGGCGGCCACCCGCGGTGAGCAATTGACAGCAGAACGGTTTGCTGCCCTCCTCGACGCCCTGGCGCTCCCCGACGCGGCGCGCGCGGAGCTTGCGGCGCTCACCCCAGCGGCTTACGTGGGCCTCGCCGCGGTGCTGGCACGCAAAGCGGGTCCTCACGCGTGAACCAGGGCCTGCCAGTGCATGTCGTGCACGTCGCCTGGAGCGAGCAGCAACCGGTGTTGTCCGAGATCCGCCGCCGCGTATTCATCGAAGAGCAGGAGATCCCCAAAGATCTGGAGTGGGACGGCCTCGACGAAACCAGCGAGCACTTTCTGGCGATCAACAGCGCCGGACAGCATCTTGGCTGTGCCCGCCTGCTGCCGACGGGACAAATCGGCCGTATGGCGGTGCTCGCGGAACACCGCGGCACCGGTATCGGCATGGAGCTGCTTCAAGCGGCTGTGGAGCATGCCAAGACCCGTGGGGACGATCGGGTGTTTCTGCACGCCCAGGCTTATGCGGAGTCTTTCTACCGCCGCGGAGGCTTTCTGCCGACGGGAGAGGTCTTCGAAGAAGCTGGCATACCGCACATCGGCATGGAGATGAAGCTGCCCGTCGCCTTCGCGGCCGCGGACATACCACGGGATGCTGCCGCGACGCGTCCTGCGGACGCCAATCCGCAAGCCGCAACCGAGGACGAGGCGCCGGCAAGCCAGCCGCTGGCTGTAACGTCACACAGCGACGCCGCCGAGCGCCTGGAGACGGTTGTCAGAGCAGCCCGGCGCGAGCTGCTGATCTTCAGCCCGTATCTGGATCACAGCCTGTTCGACACCGAAGCGCTCGTGGAGGCGGTGTCGGCCATGGCGCGTCTGGCCTCACGATCGCACGTGCAGATTCTCGTGCTGGACTCGAAGCTCATCGTCGACCGCGGACACCGGCTGCTGGATCTGGCAAGACGGCTGGATCAAAAAATCGAAATACGCAAGCTGTCCGAACCGGTGGACAGCAAAACGTCGAGCTTCGTGTGTGCCGATCATGACGGCTACTGGCTGCTGCCCGGTTACGACGAGTACCAGGGGGTCGCTGATCTCTACAATCCGGTCACCACCAAACGGCTGCGCGAAACCTTCCAGACCGCCTGGCGCAAAGCTCAGCCCGATCCGGAGCTGCGGGTTCTACGCCTCTAGCGCAGCCTGCAGCTCGGCGTAGCTTTGCGTGGTGGCGTACTGAGGAAACTGTGCGGTCACGTTTTCGGGCGCCGAAAAGAACACGCCCCGGTCTGCCTCTTCCAGCATGGAAACATCGTTGAACGAATCCCCGGCCGCGAGCACGCGGTACTTCAGGGCCTTGAAGGCCCGTACCGACTGGCGCTTGGGATCCGGCTGGCGGATGCGGTAGCCAACGATGCGGTCGTCGTCGATTTCCAGCTTGTGACACAGCAGCATGGGATGGCCGAGCTTGCGCATCAGCGGTGCGGCAAACTCGTAGAACGTGTCGGAGATGATCGCTACCTGAAAACGCTCCCGCGCCCAGGCGAGAAAGTCGACCGCCCCCGGCAGCGGGTCGAGCTTGTCGATCTCCCCCTGAATCAATGACATGGTGACGTCATGCTGTGCCAGCACGTCCAGGCGGTATTGCATCAGGTCGTCGTAGACGGGAATGTCCCGGGTGGTTTTGTTGAGCGCGTCGATGCCGGTCTCCCGAGCTACCGCCTGCCACACCTCGGGCACGAGCACCCCTTCCAGATCCAGGCAAAGTACGTCCAAGGTTGCTCCTGATCGCTCTTAAAGTGGGTGATGCTCAGCGCACCGGCAGCGCGGTATCGGCAAAGAGCGCCTGCCGCTCAGCACGCGTGCTGGCGCTGACCGCCTGGCTGACCACGTCCGCGTTGAGATGCGGCGCAAAGGCTTCGATGAAATCCAGCATGTACTGGCGCAGAAACGTGCCGCGGCGGAAGCCGATGTGCGTGACACTCGGCTCGAACAGGTGCCCCGCATCCAGCGCCACCAGGTCCGGGTCGAGCTCCGCATCGTGCGCCATCTGCGCGATGATGCCCACACCAAGACCCAGCCGCACGTAGGTTTTGATCACGTCCGTGTCGGTTGCGGTGAACACGACGTTGGCTTCGAGACCTGCACCGCGAAAAGCGTCATCCAGCTTCGAACGGCCTGTGAAGCCGAACACGTAGGTGACAATGGGGTACTCGGCCACGGCCTCCAGCGTGAGCGGCCCGGCCTCCGTGAGCGGATGACCCTGCGGTACCACCACCGCGCGGTTCCAGCGGTAACACGGCATCATTACCAGGTCTGCAAAAAGCTCCAGCCCCTCCGTTGCAATGGCAAAGTCTGCCTCCCCCGAGGCGGCCAGCTCCGCAATCTGTTCCGGAGAGCCCTGATTCATATGCAGCGACACGTCAGGATAGGTTTCGCGGAATTCTTTGATGATGCCGGGCAGCGCGTAACGGGCTTGCGTATGCGTCGTGGCAATCGACAGGCTGCCTTCTTTTTCGTTGGAGTATTCCTGCGCCACCTGCTTGATGGCGTTCACCTGCCGCAGAATCTCCCCGGCCATCTCGATGATGACTTCCCCCACCTGGGTGACGTGCGTGAGGTGCTTGCCGCTGCGGGCGAAGATCTCCACATCCAGCTCGTCCTCCAGCAGGCGGATCTGCTTGCTGATGCCCGGCTGCGAGGTGAACAGGCTCTGCGCCGTTGCCGAGACGTTGAGGTCGTGGTGCGCGACTTCCCAGATGTAACGCAGCTGCTGCAGTTTCATGCGCTGGGGTTATGAGAAAAGAGTTATAAAAACTACCATCTACATAACTCGACGTACAGCGTTCATTCCCCGGGATCGGGACGCTGATTCGTGATGCCGTGGGGCACGTGGCCGGCAGGCACATGGGGAGCAGCGCGCTCGCAATGGGATGCCTGATCATCGAAGAAGATGTCGGCACCAAAGGCGCGGAGAAACTCGGTTTTGTGAATGCCGCCGAGGAACAGCGACTCGTCCAGCCGGATGTCCCACTCCCTGAGAGTGCGGATGACCCGCTCGTGGGCCGGCGCGCCCCGGGCCGTCACCAGGGCCGTGCGGATGGGGCTCTGGCCCGCAGGAAACTGCTGCTGCAGCCGATGCAGTGCCGCCAGGAACGCTTTGAACGGCCCCCCGCCCAGGGGCGTCTGCGCCTGG
Organism: uncultured Pseudomonadales bacterium; assembly: GCA_964651595.1. Taxonomy (GTDB): domain Bacteria; phylum Pseudomonadota; class Gammaproteobacteria; order Pseudomonadales; family Azotimanducaceae; genus UBA4421. The sequence continues at coordinate 9,834 of CAZYYJ010000098.1, forward strand.
GAAGTCTCCGAGCGACTGAACGCCTGCAGGCCGTCAGCCTGGAAAATCTGCTCCGCTTCGTCCGAGAACAGCACCGCGTCGCCGTCGAAGGCGATGTTCAGCCGCTCCGGGTCCTCGCTGGCCGCAGCCGGTGCACGCGCAGTACCGCTGCGGCTGCGCGGCAGCAACATGGCCGCCGCAACGTTCTGCTCGAGCGCCTGCCCGACATCCTCCGCGTCGGTGGACAGAAACAGATCACAGCCAAACGCCGCGATGTAGCGATAAGGCGTTTCGCCACCGCAGAACGCCGCCCGTGTGATCTGCAGCTCGTGGTCGCGAATGGCATTGAACACGCGCAGACCGGTGTCTGCCGAGTTTCTCGACAGAAGAATCACCTCTACCTGAGAAACATCAAGCAACTTATTGATATTAAGAAGCTTTTTGACGAGGTTATACCCTTCCCCCGGCTCTAGAGCGGTATCTTCGTTGGCGATCTGGTAGCGCCGGTACGCCTCCAGACCCTCCGTCATGTACAGCTCGTTCGATTCGCTGAGATCAAACAGTGCGGTGGACGAGATCGCGACAGTGAGAACGTTCGCGTTGTTGTCCGGATTGCTTACGGGATCACGCATCGAGGTCGGGTATCAGACCACTCTCCAGTTTGGTGATCATATCTTTCAGCTTGAGCTTGCGTCGCTTCAATCGCTGGATGCGCATGGCGTCGTGATGATGGCTCTCGATGAGGTGATCAATGACGACGTCGAGATCGCGGTGTTCGACGCGCAGGGCGTCCAGCCAGCTTTGTAATTCTGTGGGGTCCAAATCGGGCTTAGGAGGCTGTGACGGACATCGCGCGCATCTTACGGTGTTTGGCCAACATTTGTACGGCTTTGTAAGACTAACGGCAAACTGCGGTGCGTTTCACAGCAGAATCGCTCGCCAGCAACTAATTTTTCAGCTATGCGCACCATCGCTGTAACAGATCGACGCGCTACGCCCCGCAGCCCTGCCGAAGGGCTGCTGGTGATCGTGCGACGCAAAGGCCGCCTCGCCCGCCTGCAGGGCCTGGCCGTGGATTTCAACCGCCACGGGCTGGGCCTGGTGCTGGACCAGCCGCTGCCGAAAGACGCCACCGTCTTCGTCTCCCTCTTGGGCGCGGGTCACCGCCTCGACAACGTGATTGGCATCGTGCACAACTGCAGCAGTCAGAAAAACGGCTACCGATGCGGTGTGCAGTTCCGCACGGGTTCGCAGTTGCAGGAAGATCAGGGCCAGGTCGAACGCGTGCTGGCTGAGCTGGAAGGTCGTTTCGCGGGTCAGGATCTGCCCGCCACAGGCTGACGCGCCCCGTCAGACCGCCTTACGGATCAATTGCTGCGCTTCTTCTTCCAGCGCATTGAGACGGCGGATCCAGTTGTCCAGCAGTAGAAACTCTGCATCCATGTCGAAAGAGCTGCAGATCTCTTTCAGCAGGCACTCTTCTTCCACTTCGAAAGCGCCGTCGGCGTAGCTGAGTTTCAGCAGGTTGAGCAACGCTATCACCCGCGAAGATCGCGTATCGAACACGTCCGAAATGCCATCGAGCTCGAGATACTCGATTTCGGTCAGGGCAGACAGCTCCATCTCGCGACGAAACTCGGCCAGCATGCCCTCCTCGTTGGGATCGAGCAGACCATCGGAGACAACTACGTTATGGGCCAGGCGAAGCAGCGCGTGGCGCTGCTCATCGCTCAGCGACGACAACCACACTCACTAACCTCCGAGGGTGCTGACGAGGCTTGCGAGCATGATCAGCACGCACAGCCAACCCAGGCCCAGCACACCTTTCATGATCAGGGGCTGGTCAAAAAAATCCTCGATGAGATGCCACATAGCGTCTTGTCGTCCGCTTCCACTGCTGAGGGAGCCGCTATTCTAACGACTCGAGGCAGCCGGCAACAGAGGGCCAGCGCACGTGCCGGACAGTCACGTGAGCGACAGCGGCTGCCCCGCGAGCTTGCCCACCAGGTCGTGATCGTCATGATCTTCCACGGCAACCCACGCAAACTCACCCACGGGCACGGCTGTATCAGCCCGCACATGGACGACACCGTCGATCTCCGGCGCATCGAATTGAGACCGGGCCGTGAGCTGCCAGCCACCGTCCGGAAGCCGTTCCGTATCATCCACCAGCACCCGCAGAACGCGCCCGACATGCCGCGCAAGGCGTGCGCGGCTGATCGACGCCTGCGTTTCGTACACCATTTCCTGCCGATCCAGCTTGTCCCGCTCATCCACCTGGTCCGGCAGGGCATTGGCAGCAGCACCGTCGACGTCGGAATAGGTGAAGCAGCCCACCCGGTCGAGCTGTGCGGCCTCCAGGAAGTCCAGCAGCTCACCCACGTCGTCCTCGGTTTCGCCGGGGAAACCCACCACAAAAGAACTGCGGATACAGAGATCCGGGCACTGCTCGCGCCAGGCGAGCAGCCGTTCGAGGGTTTTCTCGCTTGCGGCCGGCCGGCGCATGGCCTTGAGCACACGGGGAGAAGCATGCTGCAGCGGCATGTCCAGATACGGCAACAGCACGCCGTCGGCCATCAGCGGAATGAGGCGATCCACGTGGGGGTACGGATAGACATAGTGTAAGCGCACCCAAGGCGCAATGGCCCCCAGCTCGACGGCGAGGGTCTCCAGGCGCGCCACCACGGCTTGGCCCTGGAAACGACTGTCCCGGTAGCCGATGTCCAGCCCGTACGCGCTGAGGTCCTGCGCGACCACCAGCAACTCCTGCACGCCGTCAGCAACCATCGCCTCCGCTTCAACCAGTACCTCGGCCACGTCGCGGGATACCAGCGGCCCCCGCATCTGCGGAATGATGCAGAAGCGGCACTTGTGGTTGCAGCCTTCAGAAATTTTCAGATAGCCGTAGTGACCGGGTGTAAGCCGCACGCGCGCCTCGCCGAAAAGACCTTCCGCACCCGCTGGTCGGTCGGCGGGTCCGGCCGGTACGAACTGCTGCACGGCATCGAGCACCGGCGCCACATCGGCCGGTCCACTGACGTGCCGCAGACCGGGAAAACGCTTGCGCAACGCTGCCGCATCGGCCCCCATGCACCCGGTAACCACCACTTCCCGGCCCGTTTCAAGCGCCGCTTCGATGGCGTCCAGACTTTCGTCTTTGGCGGCTTCGATGAAGCCGCAAGTGTTGATCACCAGCACATCACTCGCTTCCTCGGCGCTGACGATGTCGTAGCCGTCCGCGGCGAGGCCGGTGACGATATGCTCAGCATCCACCAGGGCTTTCGGACAGCCGAGGCTCAACAGGCCCACGCGTGCGCGTTCGCTCAACGGTTCAGCTCTCACGATCTTTCAGGGCGGGCAAGTGTAGTGGTAGCCGTGCGCAATTGCAGCGCTACAATGCGCCGGTGCTTCAGCCCATCGCACCCATGCCCGCCGACCTCCTCGAGCGTCTGCCCTCCGCCACGCTCCTCACCCCGAACGAGCGGCTGGCGCGCGAGTACCACCGCAGCTACGCGCTCGCCCGGCAGCGCACCGGTGCGACGAGCTGGCGTACTCCCCGCATTCTCAGTCTGGACGGATACCTGCGTGCCGAGTTGCAACGGGCCCTGGCACGTACCGGCAGCGAGAGTCCGTTGATCTCCCGCGCGGGACTTCTGCACGCGGCGGTCAGCACCCGCCAGCAGGCCGCGCCGCACATCGTCGCGAGATTTGTCCGTGCCTGGGAGCTGGGGCTGGCGTACGACCTGGACGCCGAGACCATCGCAAAACGTTCCGCCAGTCGCTTTTTTGCTGACTGGCTGGCGCGGGCTGCAGCCGCTCTGCCGGCCGGTGCGGTACCCGAGGTGTGCCTCGGCGATCACCTGGTCGAGCTGGGTGTCGCACCGGCGCACGACCTGCTCGTTGCTCACGCCGAAGAGTTAACGCTGCCGCAGCAACGCTATCTCGCTTTCGCGGACAAAATGCGTGCCGTGCAGCACGTTGCGCCGACCGGCACCTTCGTCCCAGCCGCCCAGCCGCACGTGCAATCGTTCGAAACGCTCCAGGCTGAATTGACCGCTGCTTGCGAGTGGGCACGGTCGGCCAAGCTCGAAGACCCACATGCCACCGTGGGCATCGTCGTTCCCCAGCTCACCGAGCGCTACGAAACCGTGCTTGCCCAATGTGGCGCTGTGTTGGATCCGGCCACCGGCAGCCCCAGTACCAGCTTCGACATTGCGGGCGGTATGCGTCTGACCGCACAGCCAGTGTGGCAGGCAGCCCGCACGCTGCTCGAAGCGCTGCGCGACGCGGTCACGCCCGAGCGCGTCGCCCGGCTGGCGGCGTCGCCTTATCTCGCACTACCTGAGCTCGAACGCCTGTTGACTGCCTGGCCGACCGCGCTGCCCCGACACGCCAGCGCCAGTCAGACGGCCCGTGCGCTGGATAGTCACACCTGGCATCAACTGGCCGCCTACGCGCTGCCGGACGCCGCCCCGGCGGCCTACGAAATTTGGCTCGCACGCCTCGAGGAGGTGCTGGCCATCGCCGGATGGCCGCATACCGCGGCGCTGGGTTCCGTGCAGTTTCAGGCCGCAGAGCGCGCCCGGGCCGTGCTGCGCCAGGGTAGCGTGGCGGCCCCCCGCGTCCCGCAACAGCTGTCTTTCGAGCAGGCGCTGACGGTTCTGGAGGCAACCTTCGATGCCACGTTTTTTGCCCCGGCCCGGGCTCCGGCCGACATTCTCCTCATGGGTGCGCTCGAAACGACCGGCCTCGCGTTCAGCCACCTCTGGGTTTGCGGCATGGATGAGCACACCCTGCCGCAGCGCAGCCTGAGCCCGCCGTTTCTGCCCAGGCGCCTGGCGGCAGAAGCCGGTATTCCACGCAGCACGCAGGAGCAGGAACTGGTGTTCGCGCGCCGCCAGGTAGCGCGCTGGCGCGAGGCAGCAGCCCATGTCAGGTTCAGTTACGTGCGACACAGCGTAGAAGGCGATGTTCAGGCCAGTCCCCTGCTGGCCAGCCTCCCCGAGCACGAAGGCACAGCGAGCCCGCATCATCCCCACGCCGTGCCGCAGGCGGGGCTGGTTCTGGAACGCTACGCGGATGAACGGGGCGAGCCACTGGCGCCGGCACAAGCCACCGACACGCGCGGCGGGGTTGGCCTGCTGCGGGATCAGGCACTGTGCCCGTTTCGTGCCTATGCGATCCATCGCCTCGCTCTGCGTCCGCCCGAGCGGCCTACCAACCTGCCGGACGCATTGCAGCGAGGCATCGTGCTGCACGCGGCGCTGCAGGCCTTGCTGGAGAGTTTCCCCAGCCAGACAGCCCTTGCCGGCGTCAGCGGCGACGACCTCGCCACCGCCGCGCGGCGGGCCCTGCGCGCGGTACGTAAACCGCTGCCGCCCGCCTTCGCAGAACATGAGCTGGACCGCATACAGGAACTGCTGAGAGGCTGGCTGGAGCTGGAGGCCAAACGACGCCCTTTCGAGCTCGTCGCGGCGGAGCGGGCCTACCAGCTCGCTATCGGGGGCTTACAGATTCATGTGCGTGTCGACCGCATCGACCGCGTCGATGAGCACGCCATCATCATCGACTACAAGTCCGGCAACGTATCGCTGAACGGCGCCCTGACATCTCCTCTGACCGCTCCCCAGCTGCCGATCTATGCGCTCGTAGAACCCGCGGCGGGGGGAGTTTTCTTTGCGCAGGTCAGCGCCGATCGCCATCAGCTCGTGGGCATCAGCGACAGTGCTGAGCTCGTGGGTGCCGGCCGCACCCTCCGCACCCGCATACCCGATGGCGGCTTCGATCCGCAGCGCTCGAGCTGGCGCGACGAGCTGGCGCGCACCGCCACCGACTACCGGCATGGCTACGCGTCGGTTTCGCCACAGCCGGAAGCCTGCAAAAACTGCCACCTGCAGGCGGTTTGCCGCATCCAGACGCTGCGCGCCTCGTGAACCAGTCGCACAGCAATGAACCGGTGGACGCGGCTCAACGGCGCCGCGCCCTGGACACCCGCACGAGCTGTCTGGTGCAGGCGCCGGCGGGATCCGGGAAAACCACCCTGCTTGCCCAGCGCTACGTGGCTCTGCTCGGCGAGGTTGCCAAACCCCAGGAAGTTCTGGCGATCACGTTCACCCGCAAAGCTGCCCAGGAAATGCGCCATCGCGTGCTGGCAATGCTGACGGACGGCTCCCCGGCCAGCGCGCGCGTCGCCGCGCAGGACACAGCGCTCGGCTGGCAGCTCGCTGACAACCCGAATCTGCTGAAGATCCAGACCATCGACAGTTTTGCGATGGAGCTTGCCAGCCAGACCCCCGGTCCCTTCAACGTAGCTGGACTGGCGTTGCAGGAAAGCGCCGGGGAGGCGTACGCGGCTGCCGCCGAAGACCTTCTCGCCCGGCTCACGGATCCGGGCGATCCGGCGGGCGGGGTGGTCGCCGATTTTCTCGCGTTGCTGGATAACGATGCCGATAGGGCCATCCGCCTCATCGGCTTCCTGCTGGCGCGGCGCGACCAGGGGCTCGCGCTTGCCAGCGCCACCGCGCAGGCTGCAGCCGAATCATCGGACGCGGTCGCCCGTCTGCTGCGCCAGGCTGTCAACGCGCTGCGCGACGATCTCATCGTCGCGCTGCAGCCGCGCCTGACTGCAGATGATCTCGACAATCTCAGGCTCGCCGGAGAGCATTTCCTCACCGATCAGGACGCGGACTGGGATGCGGTGCTGCCACAGCTGGTGAAATCAGACGGCGAGCTTCGCAAGCGTCTGGATACCCGCTCCGGCATCGCCGATGCTGCCGTACGCCGGCATCTCAGCAGCTGGCTTGCCGGTCTGCACGAGCGCGGGCTGGCTGACGGCCTGGCCATGCTCGCGCGGATGCCGGTGGCAAACGACGTCACCCCGGCCAACCTGCACACCCTGGCGCTTTGCTGCGCCTGCCTTTCCCTGGCCGCCATTCACCTGGACGAGCGCTTCGAGCAGGAGCAGATCACCGATTTCACCGGCCTGCTGCTGCGCGCTAAGCAGGCGCTGCGCGACGTCGATGGACGCCCGACCGATCTCGCGCTGGCCACTGACTATCGTATCCGCCATGTGCTGGTGGACGAGTTTCAGGACACCTCCCGGTCACAATTCGACTTCTTCACCATGCTGCTCGAAGGCTGGGCCCAGGACGATGGCAACACGTTTTTTGCCGTGGGCGATCCGATGCAGTCCATCTACCGCTTCCGGGACGCCGACGTGGCCATTTTCGGCGAATGCCGGGATCACGGTATTGCCGGAAGACCGCTGGAATACGTGCGCCTCGAGGCGAACTTCCGCTCGTCCACCGGAGTAGTGGGCTGGTGCAACGACGTGTTCCCTGCGGTGATGGCCGCGGGCGGCCCCGGAGACGAAGGCGGCGTGCCCTATGCACCGGCAGTGGCAAGCAAACCCGATGCGCCGACCGGGGAGGTGTCGTGCCATCAACATGAGGACCACGCGTCCGAGACCCAGGCGCTCGTCACCGCTATCGAAGCGCGCCTTGCCGCGGACGATCAGACGACGCTGGCCGTGCTGTGCCGTGCCCGCAATCATCTGGCGGATCTGCTGCCCGCTTTGCGCGCGCGCGGCATCCCGTGGCAGGCCAGCGACATCGACACCCTCGCCGACCGACCCGTCGTGCTGGATCTGCTGGCGCTCTATCAGCTCCTGCTGCAACCGCAGCTGCGCTTTCCGTGGTTTGCCGTGCTGAGAGCGCCGTTCTTCGGGCTCACGCTCACGGAGCTTACTGCCTTCGCCTCCATAGACGACATCGGCCAGGCCCTCGACCGCAGCGAACCCCGCCAGGCGCGCTGTGCGGAGGCGTTCGCGTGGGCCCGATCGCGTCTGTACGAACAGCCGGTACGCGAGGTGCTGGAGGGCATGTGGCTGCGCTGTGGGGGCCCCGATGCCTACGAAACCCCGGCGCTGCTGGACGCCCGCGCGGTTTTCGAGCTGCTGGACGAGCTGGCGCCGAACGTGCCCATGCCGGCAGCGCTGAACGCCCGCGCTGCCGAACGATACGCCGAATCGCTTACCCCCGAGCGGCTGCAGATCATGACTCTGCACAAAGCCAAAGGCCTCGAGTTCGACCATGTGTTTGTGCCGTATCTGCACAAGCTGCCGCGCGCTGACGAGACACGTCTGCTGGCGTTCCGGCAGACGAAGAGCGGTACCCTGCTGGGTGTGCGCAGCGATCCCGTGCATCGCTGGCTCAGCTACGAAGAGCGCCTGCGTGCCCGGCACGAGGAAGCGCGCTTGTTGTACGTGGCGGCAACGCGGGCGCAACAGACCTTGCACCTGAGCTTCACGGCGGACAGCGAGGGGCGACGACCGGGCGGCCTGGCACGCTGGCTCACAGAAGAAGCTACGCCCGGGGCTGCACCGGACACGGTTGCCGCAGCCCCGGCAGCGGCTGTCACCGGCGATCTTCAGGGTGACCTTTTCGAAACGCGCCTTGCGACAAGGCTCCCCACCGACTACCGGTGGCAGCCCCCGGAGCTACCGCGCCTGCCGCGCTCGCCAGTGCCGCCGGCCCCGGACGCCATCGCCGATCGCCGGGAAGTTGTGCTGGGAGACCTCGTGCACCGAGCGCTGGCCTGGCTGGCGGAACACGAGCTGGTTGCGGCGGAAGGCGTGCTGCCTGACCCAACCGTCCACGCGTTGACAGCGCTCTTCGCGCGCTGGGTCGGTGTGGCACCCGGAGAACGTAAGCCAGACGCGCAGCAGGAGCTTGCCGCGGCGGCCATGGCTCAGGTTCGCCGCGTGCTGGAAAGTGAACGGGGTCGCTGGCTGCTGCAGGCACACGAGGATCACGCGGTGGAGTTGCCGCTGACCGGTGTCATCGACGCGAGCATCAAAAACGTCGTGCTCGACCGTACCTTCGTGAGCAACGGCGTGCGCTGGATTGTCGACTACAAGACAACGGCGCTGAGCGGCGAGGACGTCAGCGACGGCGAGCACCTGATCGCCATGCTGAGAACCCGCTATGCGCCGCAGCTGGATCTT